>CAJYRQ010000077.1 GCA_913777465.1 uncultured Chryseobacterium sp. | reverse complement strand
TTTTTTGCTTGTGACCCGGCTGGGATTCGAACCCAGGACCCATACATTAAAAGTGTATTGCTCTACCAGCTGAGCTACCGAGTCGGCCACTGTATCAACGATTAACACTGTAATAATGTCCCTCGTTTTTAGTGGTGCAAAGATATGAGTTTTTTCTTTATCTCAAAACTTTTTTGCAAATTTGTTTAAAAAAAATTCATGATAATTTCACTCATCGGATACATGGGAAGCGGCAAATCTCACATTTCCAAAATATTAAGCGACAAACTCGGATTTAAACTGATTGACCTGGATAAAGAGATTTCCAGAAGGAACAAACTTACCATCCCTGAAATCTTTGAAAAAAAGGGTGAAATCTACTTTCGCAAGCTGGAAAGGGAAACCCTGGAAGAAATCCTCGCCTCCGAAGAAAATTTGGTTTTAAGCCTGGGCGGCGGAACACCGGTGTATTATAATAATATGGAAATCATCAACCATAATTCAAAAAGCGTTTTCCTGAGAGCTTCAGTAGGCACCCTGACCGCACGGCTTTCCAAACAGAAAGAGAAACGGCCGCTGATTGCTACTATTGATGATGAAAACCTGGCAGAATTTATCGCGAAGCATTTATTCGAGCGAAATCCTTTTTACAGCAAAGCCCAGTATCACGTAAATACCGACCAGCGAAGTCCCGAAGATATTGTAAATGAAATAGCAGAAAAGCTCTATCTCTAGAGCTTTTCCCTTAATCTTCGTTTTCTTGGCCGTCTCCTGTTTCCCCAAAGAAATCGTCCCAGTCTGTAAAATCAGAATCAACATCGTTTTCCACATAGCCGTCCATATCCCTCCGGTCTTTTTTGGTTGGCCTTCCCTCTCCTCTGTTGCGGTAATAATCCTGGGACATTTTACGCATTTTCAGCAATTCGTACTGTTCCTGATCGGTAACATCTTTGATGTGCAGCGGAACAAGCTTTGCTCCAAGCCTGCTTTTGGGAATCTGGATCACTTTAATTTTATAATCGATCTGATTCTTACGGATTTTAATAACATCGCCTTCTTTTACCTCTTTGGAAGATTTTACCACAGAGGCTCCGATAGACACTCTGTTCTTTTTAATCTCCTCAGTAGCAATGGTTCTGGTTTTATAAAAACGAATGCTCCATAAAAATTTATCTATTCTCATATTTTTTTATACTTTTGTCGTTATATTATTTGTAAAGTAATTAAACTTTTTTTAAAAATGAAAAAAATATTTTTATATATCCTTGCCGGCACGCTGTGTTTTACCGCATGTAAAAAGGATGATCAGGTAGAAACCTTTGTAGAACCGGATGATGTTGCAGTAAGAAATTCATACGATGATCAGGCCATTCAGAAGTTTATGAACGACAATTATCTGGATGCACAGGGAAATATAAAAGCTTTCAGCTCAACGGATGCTTCTGATGACAGCCAGAAGAAACTGTCGGAACTTAGTCCGGTTACCCTTCCTTCCGGTGTTATTTACATCGTAAGAAACGGGGCACAGCCTTCATCAGGAGTTACGTTGGATACCAACTCTGAATCTGCTTCGGCAACCCAGATCAGAACGATGATGAGAGCCAATTACTATCTGGCTACCAATACCGATGGCAATATTGCATTCAATACCTCCGGGGCTTTACTGAACACCATCAACGGCAGCGCTTCTCCTGTAACGGATCCGATGTTTTACTACGTTAAAAAAGCTGTTTTAAATGCAGGTACAACAGATGCAGCGAAACAGAGAAGCTATTACGAAATCGAAGGTCTTCAGGAAGGCCTGAAGTATTTCAAGGGATTCCAGAATATGGCAGACGGGGATGCTTACAATTTACAGGGCGTAATCATTGTACCGTCCAGAGCGGCTTTCGGAAGAAGCGACCATTACAATTATATAGGATACTCCCTGAAAAATACTTCTTTTGTATTTAATTTCCAGATTTATAAAGCCAACGTAAGGCCGACAAGCGATCAATAAAACAAAAGCACTTCATGACGAAGTGCTTTTTTTATGTTCTTTCTTAAAATCTGGCTTTATGTTTTACGTTTCCTAAAATATCAGGGAAATACAGATCCGAAAGATGATCGAATTCATCGCCTCTCATAAACATGGTGGCATCCACTTCTTCATACGAACTTCTTCCCGCAGCAGCAATAAGTTCGTTGCAGGTATGCAGTGTATTTTTATGGAAATGGTAAACCCGTTCCGCTTTGTCCGTAACATCCAGTCCTTTGATCAGCATTTTGTCCTGGGTTGCCACACCCGTTGGGCATTTATTGTTATTGCACCGCAATGCCTGGATGCAGCCTAAAGAAAACATAAATCCTCTCGCGTTGTTGCACATATCGGCCCCCATGGCAATGGCTCTCAGAATATCCAGACTTGTTAAAACCTTTCCGCTGGCAATTACCCTCAATTTCTTTCTTACATTATAATTGTTAAGCGTCCGGTTTACAAAAATCAGGGCAGGCTCCAACGGCATCCCGACACCATCTGAAAATTCCGGCGGCGCAGCCCCGGTACCTCCTTCCGCACCGTCGATGGTAATAAAATCAGGATAGATTTTCAGCACATTCATCTGCACACAGATGTCCTCGAACTCTTTAGTATCGCCGATGCATAATTTGAACCCCACCGGCTTTCCTCCTGAAAGTTCCCTTAACTGCTGAACAAACCTCAGTAACCCTGCCGCATCCGAAAAAGCAGTATGGGATGGCGGTGAAAGAATGGTCATTCCCGGTGTGACGTGGCGGATTTTCGCAATCTCCGGCGTATTCTTAACAGCCGGAAGTACCCCTCCGTGACCGGGTTTTGCACCCTGTGACAATTTGATCTCCACCATTTTCACGGCAGGGATGGTGGAATATTTTTTAAACAGTTCAGGGTTGAATTTTCCTTCATCATCGCGGCACCCGAAATATCCGGTTCCGATCTGCCAGCAAAGGTCTCCGCCTTCCAGATGATGCGGGGAAATTCCTCCTTCGCCCGTATTATGATAGAAATTTCCTTTTTTTGCACCGCGGTTCAGGGAGATCTGCGCCCTGTCGCTCAAAGCCCCGAAGCTCATCGCGGAAATGTTAAACAGCGACGCATGATAAGGTTGAGCACACTGCTCCCCTCCTACCCATACCCTCGGCAGTTCTTCCAGGGGAGACTTTGCATAGATGGAATGCTTGATCCCTTCGTATTTCCGGTGATTCACCTCCAATTGGGTCCCGAAAGGCACCGTATCGCTCAGATTTTTGGCCCGTCTGTAAACGGCGGAACGCTGGTTTCTGGGAAAAGGCTTCCCGTCGGTTTCCCGCTCAATAAAATACTGCTGCATTTCCGGTGAAATGCTTTCAAAAAAATACCGGAAGTAGCCCAGTACCGGAAAGTTTCTTAGAATAGCATGCTTGCTTTGGGTAACATTATAGACACCGATGGCATAAATGATGGTCAGGAAAAAAGGTATCCACCAATCGGCCTTTATCAGAAAAGCAACCGCCCAGGAAACCACAAGAACAACGGCTCCCCACAGCAAAAATTTATCTCTCATATCAAGTTGAATTTACTCAAAGTTAAAGAAATTTAATTTGAATAGGCTCAAAAGCATCCATGAAAAATGAGGCTACCCTCTTTTATTTTTACTGTAAATGCCGTTAAATTCGTATTAGCATGAAAAAAGTCTAAAGAAATATGGTAGCGACATATAAACTATCATTTTGTACTTAGAATTTTAGGCTGTGTATTCGATAATAACAATTTAAAACCTTTGAGATTAAGCGAGACGAAAACCAGATAGCCCTTAGCTTCAGCCTGATGTCTGTGAGTGCAGCTGTAATTGCTTCTGAAAAACCTGTAATACATTAGGCTAAAGCCAATCATTATGCCTCAAAAGAAAAATGGACTTTAAGCCCATTTTCTTGATATTTTAATTGTCCTTATCGTACCTACGTCATTTTAAATCTTCTCCAGGAAACTTTGAAAAGAGTTCATCACGGAAACTGTACCGTCCGCTTCGATTTTCTCCAGCTTCAGCCATTCGATCTGGTTGACGGAAGACAGATCGAAATCTTTCTGCACCCTTACATAATTTTCAGTAAAGCCGAACATTTTCCCGTCTTTGTTTTCATGCTCCCACAATACCGGAAGTGTCTTTCCGAGCTGTGTCTGGTAAAAGGCCATCTTTTTCTTTTCGGATAAGATTCTGAGCATTTTGTTGCGTCTTTTTCTTTCCGGGGTCGGAACAACACCTTCCATGTCTGCCGCTTCGGTATTTTCCCTTTCGGAATAGGTAAAAACATGAAGATAAGTAATCGGAAGTTCATTCAGGAAATTATAGGTCTCCATAAACCTTTCTTCTGTTTCTCCCGGAAAACCGACAATCACATCGACTCCGACAGCCGCATGCGGCATCACTTCGCGGATCTTATGGACCCGGTCGTAATACAGTTTCGTTAAATAACGTCGCTTCATTTTTTTCAGCAGGTCATCGCTTCCCGATTGCAGCGGAATATGGAAATGCGGAACAAAGCTTTTGCTCTTAGAAACCAGCTCAATGCTCTCGTCTTTTAACAAATTAGGTTCAATAGAAGAAATCCGGATCCTTTCGATGCCCTGCACCTGATCAAGCTCCGAAATTAAATCCAAAAAGGTATGCTCATGTCTTTTGTTGCCGAATTCTCCTTTTCCGTAATCACCGATATTGACGCCCGTTAAAACAATTTCTTTAATGTCTCTGGCTGCAATTTCCGTTGCATTTTTAAGAACGTTTTCGATGGTGTCGGAACGGGAAATCCCTCTTGCCAGAGGAATGGTGCAGTAAGTGCATTTATAGTCGCAGCCATCCTGGACCTTCAGGAAAGCCCGGGTTCTGTCGCCGATGGAATAGCTTCCGATGAAGAAATCGGTTTCCTCGATCTCGCACGAATGAACGATGCCTTCGGCTTCGGATTTTTCAAGATCGTCAAGATAACTCAGGATATTGAATTTTTCCTTAGCTCCCAAAACCAGGTCTACCCCTTCGATCTGCGAAATTTCTTCGGGCTTCAGCTGGGCGTAGCAGCCGACAATGACCACCAGCCCTTCCGGGTTGGCTTTCATCGCTCTTTTTACGTGAAGCTTACATTCCCGGTCTGCATTTTCAGTAACCGAGCACGTATTGATGACGTACACATTGGCCTTATCATCAAACCCCACCTTCTCATAACCGGCATCCGTTAATTGACGGGCAATGGTAGATGTTTCCGCAAAATTTAATTTGCAGCCTAGGGTATGGAATGCGGCAGTTCTGTGATATTGAGACATTTATTGATTCTGAATTTTGTGGGTGCAAAGATAATCATTTTAATATGAATCTGAAATCGATTCATTCTATTGCTTAAATTCATCCCGGATTTCCGGGCTGTCCTGGTAGCAGACTGGTGAAGAATTTTCCTCAAACTCCTTTCCTGAAAACCTGCTTTCCATCCCGGCATTGAATTCCCCGGATTTCTTTCTGGCAATGGAAAGGGTTTTCCAATTCTCATTTTTAAGCATTTTGGCAATGTAAACAATCTGCCCGATATGGTAAGGATAGTGCGCCAGCTGTCTGAAAACGGCATCTATAACAGAATGTGCCTCACTTCTGATATAAATGGTGGCATACAGATTTTCTTCATTAATCTGATCCAACGCTTCAAAAAGGCAGGCCCAGCCTTTCTCCCAGGATTCAAGAACTTCAGCTTTTGTCGTAAAAGTACTTATAAATTCTTCATCACGCTTCCTCCAGGATTTCTCTCCGTCTTCCGTTAAAAAATTCGTCCACCGCGAGAGCATATTTCCCGCAATATGTTTTACAATAAGGGCTACGGAATTGCTTTCCTCATTGGGATGCCAGAAAATCTCTTCTTCCGAAAGCTGTGCGAAGGCCTGATCGCCCAGTATTTTATAGTATTCAAAACGTTTGATAAAAAGATCTTTCATGGGAATATATTTAAACAACCAAGATAAGGATTTCACAAAAACAAAACCGCCATGAGATGACGGTTCTTTCTATTTAATTATGAAATTATTCCCGGTTTTTCACCATGACCCAGCCTGAGTATTTGAACAATGTATTTTTCTTATCGTTCTCATTCCAGGAAACGGAATACCAATAGGTACCGGTCTTGACTTTTTTTCCTCCGGTGGTGCCATCCCACTGGTAGGCGTGGAACCGGTTGGCTTCAAACATCTTGTTCCCGTAACGGTCGAAAATAGTGAATACCAGGTTCTGCTTATTTCCCAATGCGGAATAGTCGATCACATCATTTACGCCATCCCCGTTCGGAGTAATTACATTCACCAGGTTCGGAACAACGATGTTTATATCAATCGGATCGCAGTCATACGCATCTTTTACATAAATGTGATTATCGCCGCGCGGGACATTGACAAATGTATTGGAGTCCTGCCATTTTACACCGTCCATAGAATACTGGTAAGGAGCGGTACCGCCTTTTACATTGATGGTAACGGTATTATTCTTAATATCTACATCCGAAATCACAGGCTGTTCGGAAGGGTATATTTTTACTGTCTGAATTGCCGTACATTCTCCTGTTTTCAGCTTTACCCAGTAGGTTCCGACACCTACATTACTTACGGTTTGAGTAGTCGCACCGGTACTCCATTCATACGCGGTAAACCCGGGACCTGCATCCAGCATCGTTTTGTCTTCGATACAGATGGTCTTATCTTTTAAAACGGTGGAATAGACCGGCGGAATCACGATCAGGTTAACTTTCGCAATGGCATAACAGCCGTTGGTATCGGTTATTTTCACATATACTGCACTGTTTGGAGCGATGTAATTTAAAAAGCCAATGATCTCATTACTTCCGGATTGTGCATCAGCCAGCGATTTATAGTATTTCTTCGGCAGTGTTTGTGAGGTTACGGCTGCAGTTGATAAGTTAAACAAAGCCATAGAAGGAGTAACTTCGATAGCACACGATCTCAAGGTAACTTCCGTTACTACAATCGCAGGGTGAAATTTCAGGGTGATCTGGGCGATAGCCGTACAACCGTATTGGGAAGTCACTTTTACATACACCATTCCTTCGGCGGATACAAAAGCATTGGCCGGGGTAATCGGGTTTATTCCGGCATTAAGATCGGAAAGCGTACGGTAATACTGCCTGGTCGCTGAAGGATCACTGGAAACCGCCGCCGAAGTAAGATCGAAAGTTGCGGTGCCTGCATTATTGTTATTACAGCTAAAAAGGGTAACATTATTAACGGAAATATTTCCGTATTTAAATTTAAAAGCCCCCACCTGCCGGCATGAATTGATCGGATTATTCGGGTTGGCAGGATCCTGATAATGGATACTGTAATAATAAGTTGTTGTGTTATTCACCGTTATAGGTGTCAGAATCGGGTTGGCTCCCGAAAGGGCATCGTTCTGTGAACTGTGGTAGCTGATCTGGAAATTGGTATTACCATTCAGAATTCCGGCAGACAGCGTACTGAAATTAAAGACCAACGGATTCTGGCAGATGGTGATTTCCCTCGGATTCGCAGGGTTTGCAGCCGGTATGCCCGGTGGATTAAAAGGCTGCGTCTGGATCGTCGGATCCGTAAAAGGAGAAGCCAGGGTTGCCGTGCCACCCCAGGTCAGGGAAAACGGCGCCATGGTAGGATTAAAGACATCCACCCAATTATCGATATACAGATAATAAGTCTGGCCCGGCAGTACGTCGAGATATTGGCAGTAAGGAGTGAGAGAGCCTCCGGCTGCATTGGTAATGGTACTCGTCATATTCATTCCGGTGGAAGCTCCTACGCCGATTACCGTGGCGGCATTGCAGCGGATGGGGGCGCCGAGGTTTCCGCAGTTTACATTCGGCCCGTAGATGGCCCAGTCGTAATCCGCATCGGAAGAGGTGGGCACCAGGTCGAACGTAAGGGTTCCGCCCGTCGCAATGGTAAATTTATACCAGATTGAGTTATGCTCACCGGTAGACAGGCAGCCGCCCAGATTTTCATTTACGGCTCCAATGCCGTTCGGGGAATAGGTAATGTTCGAGTTTCCGCATACGGAAAGAGCCGTAGCACAGTCTGCCTGGGCAAAAATCATATGGGAAACGATAAAAAAGAAAAGGAATATAGATTTCTTCATACCATCGGAGTTTTGATTATTAATTGAATAAAGCGATTTATTGTGTATCAAATATAAACAATTCAAAAACAAAAATCACGAATAAACATTAATAATTCAACAAATACCACAAAATAGTATGATTAATATAACATCTATTTGATGCTTGTAATATTTCCGCAAAGATTCTCAAGATGAAAAATCTTATGGAAAGGGCTTTTTACCTGCTGCAGGTGTTCTTTATCGCGGATAAAAGTATATCTGGAAGCAATTGAATTCATATCGGAAACGATAACGAGCCAGCATTCGTCTACCGAAGTATCATAATACGGAAACTTTTCGTTCTTTTTTTCAATGAGTTCCACAATTTTCTCAGAACACAGCTCATCAAAGAGATTCATATTATATTCATGGGTAATGAAAACATTCCTGCGGTGGAAAGATTTACGGATCGCTTTTACATCACCTGCAGGCTTGCTCTTTTTGATGCTTTTGTAAATATTCAGGATAATTTCCTGCTGGTTTTCCAGGGTATCCAGCCTTATCCCGGAGCGGAATTCTAAAAAATAAACACCACGATATTTCGTAGTGTCCTCCTGTTCCAATAGTATTTCTGCCTGACGGAAAATTTTATTGAGATTGCTCTCCATCTTCTTCATTTCAAGATGATTGATAACCTCGGTAAGCTCGATTCCGATTTTTTTATCGTTAAATTTTGCTATGAAATCCGGGCTTTCACAGGTGAGATCTTCAAACTTCACTTCGGGAAAATGATGCATGAAAGAATTGAGCAATAAGATTTCGGCTTTCTTTTTGTACTTTTCCCGGTCGTGAAGCGGGGAAGCATCTATGGTACGGTGATATTTCTCGATCGGCTTCTTTTTCAGATGCCGGTTCAGATAATATAAGCTCAGATTTTTAATTAAATCTTCATCAGAAAATGTCTTTTTCATGTGCCTGAAATAAATGGTTATGGAACACATAAAACTCCCGTTTCAGCTTATGAAGTTTTGATTATCAAAAAATTACTTAATAAAGGTAAAGAAAAAAATTATTCGGAATGCACTTAAGATTTAATTTATAAATTAATTAATATAAAGTTTATGTTCATAATAATACCTTTGCCTCCTCACTTATAAACTATTATGCATGGATTTTAAAAATTTTAAAGTACCGTTTGAGGTCAATCCGAAATACGCTGAGAAAGTAGCGTATTTCTCAATGGAATTTGCCATTGATCAGGTGTTGAAAATATATTCGGGCGGCCTCGGCTTTCTGGCAGGTTCGCACATGAGAAGTGCCTATAACCTGAAACAGGACCTTATCGGGATCGGAATTCTCTGGAAGTTCGGTTATTATGACCAGGCCAGGAACCACGACCAGACCCTACAGCCCACCTGGACAAAAAAAATGTACAGTTTCCTGGAAGACACCGGTTTCAAGTTTCAGATTGAAATTCACAGTGCCCCGGTATGGGTAAAGGTCTGGTATCTCGATCCTGAGATTTTCCACACGGCACCGATGTTTTTCCTTTCTACGGACGTTCCCGAAAACGATCATGTTTCAAAAACCATCTGCCACAAGTTGTATGATGCGAATGAAGCCACCAAGCTGGCTCAGTATATCCTTCTTGGAAAAGGCGGTGCCCAGTTGCTGGACGAAATGAATATTGAACGGGAAGTCTACCATCTGAATGAAGCCCACGGACTACCTGCAGCATTCCACCTGCTGAAAAAATACAATGGTAACCTGGATAAAGTTAAAAAAAAACTGGTTTTTACCACCCATACACCGGAGGAAGCCGGAAACGAAAAGCATAATTTGAGGCTTTGCCATGACATGTCGTATTTTTCGGGACTAACTATGAATGAGGTAAAACGAATTGAAGGTTCGGATGACGACCGTTTCAACCATTCTTTGTGCGCCCTAAGAATGGCAAGGGAAGCCAATGGGGTTTCCCAGCTGCACGGCGAAGTGTCCAGAGCCATGTGGAGCAAATATCCCGGGATTTGTGAAATTACCTCGGTTACGAACGCACAGGACTTTAAGTATTGGGCCGACGAACCGTTGTACAGGGCAAAAGATGAAAATGATGAAACGGCTTTCGACAACCGTAAAAAACATTTGAAAAAGAAATTGTTCAAGATTGTAGCCGACCAGACCGGAAATTTATTCGACCCGGAAATTTTCACGATCGTCTGGGCCAGAAGGTTTGCCGGATATAAACGTGCCGATCTCCTTCTGCATGATAAAAACCGGTTTTATAAATTGCTGAACCACCCCAAATATCCGATACAGATGATCTGGGCGGGAAAACCTTACCCCATGGATTATTCGGCCATTTCCACCTTCAATTCCCTGGTGGAAGAAAGCAAAAACAACAAACACCTTGCGGTGCTTACCGGATATGAGCTTTCTCTGAGCAAATCCCTGAAACAGGGTTCCGACCTTTGGCTCAACAACCCTCGTGTACCAAGGGAAGCTTCGGGAACGTCAGGAATGACGGCTGCCATGAACGGCTCGGTGAATCTTTCTACGGATGACGGATGGATTCCTGAATTTGCCAGACATGGCGAGAATTCTTTTGTAGTTCCCAAGTGCGATTATGAGAACATGAGTGTCTATGAACAGGATAATTATGACCTGAATAAGCTATATGAGATTCTTGAAAATGAAATTCTTCCGACTTATTACGATCAGCGAGATCAATGGAGAAAAATCCAGTATAATTCAATGGATGATGTAAAAGATCAGTTCAACAGCGACCGGATGGCAGATGAGTATTACAGGCTTCTTTATAATCAGCAATAGAAAAACATTTGATCATAAAAGACAAATCGGCGGAGCCAAAGGCTCCGCCGATTCTATTTCAAAAATAATCTGCAAATCATCAGCTGAGTCCTTGTATCCATTTGTTGAATTCTTTTTTCTTTGTATCTTCAGGGTGGTTTAACAAAAAAGCTGCTCTACCTCAGTAAAACAGCTTTAAATAATAATTGATTAATCTTTTTTCTTCTTTTCTTTAGGCACTTTCAAGCCTTCTTCTCTTGCTTCAGAAATACCGATGGCAACTGCCTGCTTTCTGCTTGTTACTTTTTCTCCGGAAGAAGATTTTAACTTCCCTTCCTTGAATTCGTGCATTACTTTTCCTACTTTGTCCTGAGCTTTTTCTGAATATTTTGTCTTGCCCATGATATATTGTTTTAAGATTTTGGCAAAGAAACTGCGATTTCGTAAACGTGCGCCTGCTTTAAGTATTTTGACCGCTCCCTTGAAGTTACCGACTCAAAATGCCCGTTTTTTATCACCACAATCGGGTCTTCCGTATTTTCAATTTCGAAATTGGCCAGATAACGTTCATCCGGTGGAGACTGGAGCTGCTTGGCCTTTATTTTCTGCAGTTCATCCGCATATTCCCTGAATCCCGGGTCCGAAGAATGGATAAACTGATATTCATCTCCCGCATCTACAAAATAGTGTACTTTTTTCTCAAGCAATCCGCCTTCCGTAGTAATCGCAGGATTATCGTTTCCGTCCCTGAATCCGACTTCCACCAATTTTCCGCCTTTGTTCCGTGCATATTCTTCGGCATCCTGATAACTCGAAAAACCGGTATATAATATCTGATCGTCCAGTTCGTATCTGTTCAGTTCCTGATCGTAAGCATTCCTTTCCATAATGATTATTTGATTTTAATGTTTTTAAACCTATTCAATTTTTTTGCCAAAGGACTTGTCACAAAATGCTTTTTTCAGACACTTATAAAATTATTATATTTGAATTCTTTAAAATTAGAAATGAAAAAATTCTTACTCACCCTTACCATAGCAGCAGCATTTCAAAGCATGTCTGCCCAGGAAATCACTTTAGATAAAATATATTCAGGATATTACCGCGGAAAAGGTATTGCCGGCATTACTTCGATGAAAAACGGTGAAAACTACCTGGTGATCGAACAGGGCGGCATCGCCAAATACTCCTACAAAACTTCCCAGAAAGAAGGAAATATCGTAGACGGACAGTTTGAAAGCTATGAGTTTTCGGACGACGAATCCAAAATTCTTTTACTGAAAGAAAGCCAGCCAATTTACAGGCATTCCTTTCTGGGTAAATTTGAGGTAAAAGACCTGAAATCAGGAAAAGTAACCAGCCTGAATAACGGGAATACCGTACAGGAACCGAGATTTTCCCCGGACGCAACAAAGGTGGCTTTTATTGCAGACAACAACCTGTTCTATCAGGACCTGAATACCGGAAAAATTACGCAGATTACAACGGACGGAAAGAAAAACTCCATTCTCAACGGGTTAGCAGATTGGGTGTATGAAGAAGAGTTCGGGCACGCCAGACAGTATGAGTGGACGAAGAACTCCGATGCCATTGTTTTTGTAAAATCCGACGAAAGCCAGGTTCCGGAAATTTACATTCCTCTTTACGGAAAGACCCTCTACCCTACGGAAATGCGTTACAAGTATCCTAAAGCAGGAGAAAAAAATTCGGTTGTTTCCGCGCAATTATACCGTCTGGACAATGGGAAGACGATGCCGTTGAATTTAGGATCATTTAAAAATTACTATATCCCGAATGTATTCCAGACTGCAAAAGCGGATGAAATCGTCCTGATTACTTCCGGGAGGATTCAGAATGCTTCAGATGTACTAAAAGTAAATACCAAAACCGGAGCGGTACAGAAATTATTTACTGAAACCGATGAAAAATGGATCGATACCGACAGTCCGACGCTGGAATTCCTGGAAGACGATTCTTTCTTATGGGCTTCAGAAAGAGACGGGAACCGCCATTTATACTGGTACGACAAAGACGGTAAGCTGAAAAAGCAGGTAACCAAAGGCAATTGGGAGGTAACCGATTATTATGGGTTTAATCCGAAATCAAAGGAAATTTACGTTCAGACCACAGAAAAGGGAAGCATCAACAAAGTGGTTTCCAAGGTAAATATCGAAAACGGAAAATCCCAGCTGATTTCCAATGCAGAAGGAAACAACTCCGCCAATTTCAGCAAAAACTATAATTATTTTATTGAAACCTCGTCCACCGCTGCCAAACCGTATACTTTTGTTCTGAAAGACGGCAACGGAAAAGTGGTAAAAGAGCTTCAGAACAACGACGCCCAGCTTCAGAAATTAAAAGCGGACAGCTTTATGGAAAAAGAGTTCATTACCATTCCGAACGCTGTGGGAGACCAGATGAATGCGTGGATCATCAAGCCTAAAAACTTTGATAAAAACAAGAAATATCCTTTGTTCATGTTCCAGTATTCAGGCCCGGGCTCCCAGCAGGTTTCCAATTCCTGGGACAACGGAAACGGGATCTGGTTTGAAATGCTGGCGCAAAAAGGTTATGTGGTTGCTTGTGTAGACGGCCGTGGAACCGGGTATAAGGGTGCTAAATTCAAGAAAGTTACCTATATGGATCTTGGTAAATATGAGATTGAAGACCAGATTACCGCTGCCAAATGGTTCGGGAACCAATCGTACATCGATAAAACCAGAATCGGAATGTTCGGATGGAGCTTCGGAGGGTATATGACCAGCCTTGCCATGACCAAAGGAGCCGATGTCTTTAAAATGGGAATCGCGGTAGCACCGGTGACCAACTGGAGATATTACGATTCCGTTTATACGGAAAGATTCATGAGAACGCCTCAGGAGAACCCGGACGGTTACGATAAAAACTCCCCGACCGAATACGCGAATTTACTGAAAGGGAAATTCCTGCTGATTCACGGTACGGCTGATGACAACGTGCATTTCCAGAATTCTATGGAGTTTTCGGAAGCCTTGATCCAGAACAAAAAACAGTTCGACTTCATGGCCTATCCGGATAAAAACCACGGCATTTACGGCGGGCAGACCAGGCCTCAGCTGTATCAGAAAATGACTGATTTTATTTTGGAGAATCTGTAACTTTAAACAAATTATAAATAAAAAATCCGAGTTTCTTACTGAAATTCGGATTTTTATTTTCTGTTTTTCCACTGCTCTGGATTTCGAGAAGTGTGGAAGATTGAATATATTTCGATGGTATTTTCCTGTTTATTGTAGGAATAATGGATTCCAAAGGGAAACTTTTTTAAATAAGCAATTCTGAAATTTCCATATCTGATTTCACAAGACAGAGGATTCTCGGCAATATATTTTACCTTTTCTTTAAAATCTTTTAAGAATATCCAAATCAGTTTTTTGTTTATTGCATTGTACCATTCTGCAATTTCATTTAAATCAAAATCAGCATTTTCTGAAATTACTGTTTTAGCGATTTTCATTTGATAATTTTCTTTCAAAATTTTCAATAAAGTCATCAAAATTTACAAGTGATTCAGGATTTTCTTTTGCATATTCAGCTCTTCTTTTTACCTCTTCTTTCTGCCATTGAGGAATAAAAATATCTTCTTCAATAGTTATTGAAATGGGTTTCTTTTTATAAGCAGCTTTTATGCTTTTAATTAAATCCTCATTAATTTCATCTGCTGAGGATAAGTGAAATACAGTATTCATAATCTGATCTTAATTTTATCCAAAGTTAATAAAATCCGATTATTATTTTTAAAATTCTATATTTGTGAAATTTGAAATTTGAACCTATGAAGACTAAACATCCTAAGGGATTGCCTTTCCTCTTCTTTACGGAAATGTGGGAACGTTTCGGTTACTACCTTATCCTCGGAATTTTTGTTTTGTATGTGATTGAGCCTACCGGTGCAAAAGGCGGCCTCGGGCTTCCTGATAAAACGGCAGACGATATTTTCGGGACTTACATTGCACTGACCTATTTAACGCCCTTCATCGGCGGATTCCTGGCCGACCGTGTCCTGGGATATATTAAATCCATTTACATCGGAGGAATCCTCATGGCTGCCGGATATATCGGGATGGGTGTTTTCAAAGACCTGAAGTTATTTTATTCCTCTCTGGCTCTGATTATCATTGGGAACGGTTTCTTCAAACCAACCATTTCTACCCTCCTCGGAAACCTGTATTCTGAAGAACCCTATAAGGCCAATAAAGATTCCGGGTACAATATTTTTTACATGGGGATCAATATCGGGGCTTTTATCTGCAATATTATCGCAGCCTTTATGCGGAATAAATTCGGTTGGGGCGAAGCGTTTATTACCGCCGGAGTCGGGATGCTGGTCGGGCTGGTCATCTTTACGGTCGGGCGGAAACATTACCTTCATGCTGCCCAGATGAAGCCGGTACAGGAGGGCGACACCAAGCTTTCCGAAATTATGCTTAAGGTTTTTTTACCTGCCATTATCGCCGGCGTTATCGGATGGGTTATCCCCGGAAACATCTTCGGCAGCGACAGTACCGATGCCTTTATCTTTGCGTGTATCCCGGTAATTTACTTTTACGGTTCACTCTATTTCAAAGCGAAGCCGGAAGAAAAATCATCCATCGGGGCACTGCTGTCGGTTTTCATGATCAGCATGTTTTTCTGGGCGGTTTTCAAGCAGAACGGAACTGCTTTAACGAGATGGGCGAATTATTACACCGACCGAAGTGTTCCGGCCGCTATGGAAAAGCCATTGGAAAGCATTTATATGGTAGACGGGAAAAGCTATGAAGATAAGGAAGTCCCGGTGTACGACGATCAGTTCCAGTCGCAGAAAGACAAAGACGGAAAAGCCATTAAAGTTCAGGGCAAGGATGTTTATTTTAAAAACATAGCTCCTGAACAGCGTACTGAACTGGAAAGTAATCCGGCAAAGAAAGTCTACCTCTACAATACCGAATTGTTTCAGTCGATCAATCCGTTTTGGGTGATTGCTTTAACTCCGGTGATTGTCGGTTTCTGGGCACTGTTGAGAAGAAAAGGAAAAGAACCTCTGACACCGACGAAAATTGTTCTCGGACTTTTTATTTCCGCATTGTCCTGTCTGGTCATGGTGTTGGCCGTCTGGTCCGGAGATAATGGTGCGGTGAAAGTTTCGCCGTGGTGGTTGGTCGCAGGTTACGGTGTCATTACCATCGGGGAACTGTGCCTTTCGCCGATGGGGTTGTCTTTTGTTTCTAAACTTTCTCCTGCGAGAATTACCGCTCTGATGATGGGTGGATTCTTCCTGGCCAACTCAGTCGGAAACAAACTCTCGGGAATCCTGGCGAGCACGTGGTACAGCTATGACAATAAAATGAATTATTTCCTGGTGAATTTCGCTCTGTTGATCTTTGCTACCCTTCTGGGCGTATCCATGCTGAAAAGACTCAATACAATCATGAAAGAAAAAGGGCATTAATCGCTGTTTTTCATATAAGAATCGGGCTGCATATTTGTTATGCAGCTTTTTTATTTAATTATAAAATTAAAACCTTGCCGAAAACACAAAAAAAACTATATTTGTCAGTCTTAACAAAAATTAACAATAGAAAATGGATAATATTGATGCATTAAGTCCGAAACAGGATGAATTTGTGGAGAATAAAGGTTCCAAACATCCAAAAGGATTATGGGTGCTTTTCGGAACCGAAATGTGGGAGCGTTTCAATTTTTACGGGATGAGAGCCCTTTTGACGCTCTTTATGGTAAATTCCCTATTGATAAAAGAAGCTGATGCAGCAATCATCTATGGCGGATTCCTCGCCTTATGTTATCTTACGCCGCTTTTAGGTGGTTTTATTGCCGACAAATATATCGGTAACCGGAATGCCATCCTGATCGGCGGATCTTTAATGGCCATCGGGCAGTTTCTGCTTTTCATCAGTGCCTCAACATTTTCAGGAAGCCTGGACAGCGCAAAAACATTCATGTGGCTGGCTTTATTCATTATCATTTTCGGTAACGGATTCTTTAAGCCGAATATTTCTTCAATGGTAGGAAGCTTGTACCCGAAGCAGGAAAAATCTAAATTAGATTCTGCATTTACCATCTTCTACATGGGGATCAACATCGGGGCATTCCTGGGCCAGTTCATCTGTCCATACGTAGGTGACGTGAAAGATGCCACTACCGGCGTAAGGGATATTTTCGCTTTCAAATGGGGATTCCTTGCAGCATCCATTGCCATGGTGATCGGTACCATTACGTTCTTTATTCTTAAAAACAAATATGTAGTTACCCCGGAAGGAAGACCGATTGGTGGACTACCGAAAAATAATACCAGTGCAGATTTTGAAGAAGGAGAGACTCAAACGGCTAAGTTCTCAGGAGCAGCCTTAGGTATTACAGGCGTCTTGTTTGTTATTCTATTTTTTGTTTTCCGTTATCTTCTGGTAGGTGAATTCGGCTTCAAAGCAGTAGAAATGGGACAGCTGATCAAAGGAATTATTTATCCTTTCATCTACGCAGCCGGTATTTCCCTGGCATTCCTGATCATGAGTTCTGCCGAAAACAAAGTGGAAAGACAGAGAATCTGGGTAATCTATATCGTATCCTTTTTTATCATTTTCTTCTGGGCCGCTTTCGAGCAGGCAGGTTCTTCACTAACCTTTATTGCAGATAACCAGACCGACAGAAATATCCTGGGTTGGAATATGCCGCCTTCTATGGTGCAGATCTTTAACGGGATCTTCGTTGTTGCCCTGGCAGTTCCTTTCAGCTTGCTTTGGGATAAACTGAGAGCTAAAGGAAAAGAGCCGGTTTCTCCGATGAAACAGGCGATGGGTCTTGCACTGATTGCTTTAAGTTACTTCATTATCGCGCATAACGTAAAAGATCTTGGAAACTCAGGATTATTAGCCATCAAATGGTTAATGCTATTATATTTCATCCAGACTTGCGGTGAGCTTTGCCTTTCGCCGATCGGTTTATCGTTGGTAGGTAAGCTGGCTCCTAAAAGATTCGCTTCATTGTTGTATGGGGTATTCTTCATTTCCAATGCTGCCGGATATGCTTTGGCAGGTTCATTGGGAGCATTGATTCCGGCTACAGGAGATAAATTCTCTAAAGCTCAGGAAATCGGCGTGAACCTTCAGGATGTTCTGGATAAAAAAGTAACCCTGAATGCTGAACAGGTAGCCGCTTTTGAAAAAGCGCAATTGCCTTTGGAAAACCCGACTTTCGTAGGATTTGAGATCCATAACTTATTTGAATTTTTCATGGTATTCGTTGTGCTGTGTGGAATTGCAGCGGTAATCCTTGCTTTGATCTCTCCGATTCTGAAGAAGATGATGCATGGTGTAAACTAATCTGCATTAAAAATAAAATATATTGTAAACCTCTGCCAAGTCAGAGGTTTTTTTTATTTTCGTATGATGGAAATTTCTGAGGACCTTTTATTTCAGTCGGTAAAAGAGATTATTATACAGTCGCGCGAAAAGATGTTCCGTGTGGCCAATTCCACCCTGCTGCTTACCTATTGGCAGATCGGGAAACTGATTGTGGAGGATGAGCAGAAAGGAAAAAAGCGCATTTTATACGGAAAATATACCTTTAAAAATCTTTCAAAAAAGCTGACGCTTAAATTCTGGAAAGGGTTTGATGAAAGCAACCTGAGAAACATGCGAACTTTTTATCAGGTATTTCCAATATGTGACGCATTGCGTCAACAATTGAGCTGGACCCACTATCGATTATTAATAAAGCTTAAGAATTCACAAAAAATCAATTACTATATCAACGAACCGGTTCAGCATAACATGAATTTAACTCAAACATACATTCGTTGAATCCGATCAGGATAAACCATCCAACTTTTAATTAAAAATTCCATCATACAACTATGAATTTAACTTTAGACGAAATACAGAATTTTAAAGGAAAATACCCAAAGCAGATCTGGAGCCTTTTCTTTTCTGAAATGTGGGAACGCTTCTGTTTCTACGGGATGAGAGGGATGCTGGTCTTCTTCATGATTTCCCAGCTTAATTTCCATGAAGGGGAGGCCAATCTTCAATACGGCGCTACCCAGGCTTTTGTATATGCTTTTACCTTTATCGGGGGTTTATTTGCCGATAAGATTTTAGGTTTCAGGAAATCCCTGTTCTGGGGCGGGCTTCTGATGATTATCGGAAGTTTGATTCTTGCCGCAGATCCCCACCAGTTTTTCTTTTTAGGAATTGCGTTTACCGTTGTTGGTACCGGCTTTTTTAAACCGAATATTTCATCGATGGTCGGCCAGCTGTACAAACCCAACGATTCGAGAGCTGATGCCGGATTTTCGCTTTTCTACGCGGGAATTAACCTTGGCGCGCTCTTAGGAGGATATCTTTGCATTGCCATCGGGAAAGGTGAGATTTTGGATCATCTCATTCCTGAAGCTTTACGATGGAATGTTGCTTTCGGACTTGCAGCTGTTGTTATGGTTATAAGCTTAATCAATTTTGTTTTTACCCAAAAAATGCTGGGTCCGATTGGTCTTCAGCCGGGACATCCTGAAAATGAAACGAAATCGGCTGCTATCCCGAAATGGATAGAATACGGGGTTTATGTTTTATCGTTGATCTTTGTTCCGATCATTATGGTAATGGTGGCCAAAACGGAATATACCGATTATTTTATGTGGACCGTGGGACCTTTGACGCTGATCTATTTATTTTATGAAATGTCCAAAGTAACACCTTCGGAGCGTAAAAAACTCTGGGCAGCACTCGTTTTCATCCTGTTCTCCATCTTATTCTGGGGAATTTACGAACAAAGCGGAGGTTCTCTAAGCATTTTTGCAGCTAAAAATTTAAATAAAGATTTATTAGGCCTTGATCCGAATGGGGTCAACAATTCCGGAGGGGCGTTTTTCATCATCTTCCTTGCCCCGCTGATCGGACTGTTGTGGATCTGGCTGAATAAAAGAAAAATTGAACCGAATACTATTATCAAATTCGGATTAGGATTTATCTTCCTTGGCCTGGGATACTATATTTTATTTGCGACAAAATTTTTTGCCAACCTGCAGGGGATTACTTCGCTTAACTTTTTCACCATCGCATTACTGGTCATTACTTTGGGAGAGCTCTGTCTATCTCCTATCGGGTTGTCGATCATGACGAAGCTCTCCACCAAAAACCTTCAGGGAATGATGATGGGCATGTGGTTTCTGGCTTCCGCTTACGGCCAGTATGTCGCAGGAATTATCGGGGCAGGCCTAGCAACGGCGAAAGAAGGTTCTACCAATTATGACGCCCTGATTACGTATACCGACGGATATAAACAACTGGGATTATATGCCGTGATTGCCGGAGTTGTCTTGATTATCATCTCTCCTCTTGTAAAAAAACTGATGCAGGATGTAAAATAGAACGGTGCAAATGCTTACTTTTACCTAAAATACCAAATCATGAAGAAAGTGATAAGCATACTTTTCCTGTTTTTGATGACATTCAGTTTTGCACAGGTAAAGTGGATGACGATTGAAGAAGCCCTGAAAGCCCAGAAAGTAAATCCCAAAAAGATCCTGATCGATTTTTATGCAGACTGGTGCGGCCCGTGCAAAATCATGGATAAAAAAACCTACGGACATCAGGTAATTGCCGATATTTTAAATGAAAATTATTATCCTGTAAAATTTAATGCGGAAGAAAAGAAAACCATTGAAATTTTTAGAAGGAAGTTTTCCAATGATAACAGGGAACACCGGAAAGGACGAAACTCCTTGCATGAATTTACCCAGTTTATGAACGTAGGAGCCGTTCCGAGCACCGTATTCCTGGATGAAAAAGGAAATCCGATTACGATTCTGCAGGGCGAGCTTTCAGCCAGAGAACTGGAGCCTTATCTTGAATTCATCTGCAAAGACCTTTTCAAAAAAATCCGTTCCCGGGAACAGTGGGAAGATTACCAGAAAAAATTTAAATCTAAAATAAAAGATTAACGCGACAAGACTTTCAGACCTGAAAGTCTTTTTTAATTTCTAATTTTTCCCGAAATTCGTGGTTCTTTAAAAATGACGTTAGAAACTTCCATAGAATACGTGAAAGGGATCGGTCCCGAAAAAGCCAAGCTCATCAAAAGTGTGTTGGGAATTTCTACAGTGGAAGACCTTCTGAACTTTTTCCCCATCCGCTATCTTGATAAAAGCAAAGTACATAAGATTGCCGAACTGAGCGATCTGGCGACCGATGTGCAGCTTAGAGGACGGATTACCAATATCCAGGAAATACAGACCGGAAAAACCAAGAGGCTTTCGGCCAAATTCAATGATGATACCGGTTCGATGGATCTTGTCTGGTTTCAATACTCAAAATGGCTGAAAGAGCAGCTTCCGGTGAATAAAGAGGTTTTTATTTTCGGAAAAGTGAATGTTTTCAACCACCAGTTTTCCATGCCGCATCCGGAAATTGAAGCGGAAGAAAAGAAAGATACGGAAAAAAGGCTGAGACCCATCTATCCAAGCTCGGAAAAATTAACCAAGCGGGGACTGAATCAAAGGTTCTTTCAGGTAGTTATCAAAAATATCTGTAAGGAAATCCCGAATCTGATCTATGAGAATTTTCCGGAATATCTGATGAAAGCTTTTAAGTTTTTATCGAGACAGCATACCTATCTTAACATTCATTTTCCAAAGGACATGGAGCATTTTGAAATGGCCAATTACCGTTTGAAATTTGAGGAGTCCTTCTTTTTCCAGTTGGGATTCGGTTTGAAGAAACTTCATCATAAGACCCATAGCGCGGGGAATCCTTTTCCGGTAATCGGAGATTATTTCAATGATTTTTATGAAAATCATCTTCCGTTTGAGCTCACCGGAGCTCAGAAAAGAGTACTGAAGGAGATCCGTATGGATATGAAACGGCCAATCCAGATGAACAGGCTGTTGCAGGGAGATGTAGGTTCGGGTAAAACCATGGTCGCACTTCTCACGATGCTGATTGCCAAAGATAACGGTTTCCAGAGCTGCATCATGGCGCCGACCGAAATTCTGGCCCAGCAGCATTATAATGGTATTAAAGAGCTTCTGGAAAATACGGAAGTCAGTGTCCGGCTTTTAACGGGTTCCAGCAAAAAATCCGAGCGTAATGTTATTCATAACGAACTGGAATCCGGGGAACTTTCTATTCTAGTAGGAACCCATGCGATTTTGGAGGATAAAGTAAAATTTAAAAATTTAGGACTTGCCATTATTGATGAACAGCACCGCTTCGGTGTTGCCCAGCGGGCAAAACTCTGGGCAAAAAATAAAATTCCGCCACATATCCTGGTCATGACGGCCACTCCCATCCCGCGGACCCTGGCCATGAGCTTTTACTCGGATCTTGATGTTTCGGTGATTGATGAGCTTCCGATCGGACGAAAGCCGATCATTACGGCGCACAGAAGAGAAAAAGACCGGGCTTACGTCTACGATTTCTGTCGTGAGGAAATCCTGAAAGGACGTCAGATTTATTTCGTCTATCCTCTGATTGAAGAATCCGAAACCCTGGATTACAGAAATCTGATGGAAGGAATGGAAAATATTATGGATAATTTTTCAAAGTACAACGTGACAATGCTTCACGGGAAAATGAAACCCGATGAAAAAGATGCAGCGATGACGTATTTTGCTTCCGGCAATGCCCAGATCATGGTGGCCACTACTGTAATTGAAGTCGGGGTAAATGTTCCGAATGCTTCCGTGATGGTTATCGAAAGTTCTGAAAGATTCGGCCTTTCACAACTTCACCAGCTGCGGGGACGCGTAGGCCGGGGCGCCGAGCAGAGCTACTGCATCCTGATGACTTCCGATAAATTATCCAAAGACAGCAGAACCCGCATCAAAACGATGGTGGAAAGTACCGACGGCTTTAAAATTTCTGAGGTCGATATGCAGCTCCGGGGCCCCGGAGACATCCTGGGAACGCAGCAAAGCGGTATTGTTGATTTTAAAAAACTGGATCTGGTAAACGATTCGGCAATTATCAGGGCGACAAAGAATACCGTGGAAAAAATCCTGGAAGCCGATCCTTTACTTGCAAGACCGGATAATCAGATCATTAAGAATTATTACCTTAGATATTACAAAGGTAAAAACAAATGGAGTAAAATTTCATAAAAAAACCGCACAAAGATCTAATCTCCATGCGGTTCCCCTTATAAAACTGTTATTTGAAGAAATTACTTTACTTCGATGATAATTATTTAATATTTCGTGATTTGGTGTGAAAATATTTATTTTAATGTGATTGGGTCTAAGCTTCATAAAGTAAAAAAAAACAAAATGAATTACGTTCCAACTTGTTATTATAAAAACTAACTGATATTCACCGAAAGGTTGGTAATGAAACGATATTATACCTTCCGACGACTTTCAAGTTTTCATGATTGTACCGTTTTGTTTAAAGATCTCCTGCGCTTTCTAATTGGAAATTTTAATTCATTTTGTTTAAACTAACATTGTGATTTATTATCCAAAGGCTCCAGAAATTACAGGAATTTCTGCAACGCTTTCAATATTAATTATCACTATTACGTGAATATTATATTACAAAGATAGTACAATAATTTTAACCGCAAAATAATTAGCGGTTTTTTTCACTCTTTTATGATAAATTATTTTGGTACGGTTCTGTAGTGCAATATGATCAGCTGATTATTGTAAGTTTTTGCTGATTACGGAAATTTAATGATACCAGATTATTTTCATTCGTAGAGTTTCTTCATCTTGGTAAACTCAACTTCTGCTCCGAATACATTTTTAATATGAATTAAAATTATAATAAAAAACTCCTGTATTATTGATAAATACAGGAATTTAAAC
>CAJYRQ010000076.1 GCA_913777465.1 uncultured Chryseobacterium sp. | reverse complement strand
GACAGCCTTACCGGGCCGGTGATTGCTACGGTAAAAGTACCGCTCACCGGAGGCGACGACCGTTGGGAAACCGTGAAAACCCAATTGAAAGAAAAAATCACCGGGGTTCACGACCTGTATTTTATATTCAATGGGAAAGCAGCAAAGGATGTGATGTTTTTCGATTACTGGACTTTTCTTGAAAATAACTGATTATGAATAAACTTTTTTTAAAACTATCATTTACGCTGGGTATTCTCCTGATGAACACCGTGAAAGCGCAGGTTGCCGAAGTCTCGAGCCCTGATGGAAAACTGAAACTGAGCGTCTATTCGGAAAACGGGAAAGCGCTGTACAAGGTAACCTTCCAGGGAAAAGCCATGCTGGAAAAATCCCCGTTGGGCCTTGTAACCAACGAATCCGACTTTTCCCAAAACCTGAAATTTGCCGACAGCAAAACAGACCGGGTCTCAAAAACCTACACCAACGAAAAAATCAAAAAATCTCAGGTGGCTTACAACGCCAATACCCTGGCCGTTCATTTTACCAATGCCGACCAATACCAGCTTGGTATAGATTTTCAGGTAAGCAACAACAACATCGCTTTCAGGTATGATCTTCAGCCAATGAAAGACCGTTTAAGCGCTGTGGTACAGTCGGAAATAACGGGATATCGTTTTCCTTCCCAAACCACGACGTTCCTTTCTCCGATGATGAAGCCGATGACCGGTTTCGCGAGAACCGCCCCAAGCTATGAAAGCGGCTATAAAGCAGATGCGGAACTGGGAACAAAAGCGGATTACGGTTACGTTTTCCCGGGACTGTTCCATATCGGGAACGACGGCTGGATTTTACTGTCTGAAACCGGTGTGAACAGCCTGTACTGCGCGTCCCATCTCGATACAACCGCCGAAAAAAATCTCTACCAGGTGGCGTACCCGAATATGGCGGAAAACAACGGTTTCGGAAGCACCGGAGCGGCCATTTCACTGCCGGGAACAACACCGTGGAGGACCATTACTATCGGTGAGTCCTTGAAACCGATTGTAGAAACCACCGTTCCCTTCGATGTTGTGGAGCCGATGTATGCGCCTACGCAAAAATACGGTTTCGGAAAATCGACCTGGAGCTGGATCCTGTGGCAGGACAACAGCATGAATTACGACGACCAGAAGAAATTCATCGACCTGGCCGCGGCCATGAACTACCAGTTCATCCTGATGGATGCGCTTTGGGATAAAAATATCGGTAAAGAACGGATGAGGGAACTCGTTCAGTATGCACGATCTAAAAATGTAGGCGTTATGCTTTGGTATAATTCCAACGGAGCGGCGAATGATGCACCGATGGGTCCGAGGAATAAAATGAGCTCTGCCATCGAACGCAAAAAAGAAATGAAGTGGCTGAAAGAAATCGGCATCAAAGGGCTGAAAGTGGATTTCTTCGGTGGTGATAAACAGGAGACGATGCGCTTGTATGAAGATATCCTTTCCGATGCCAACGAATTCGGGATTACCATTATTTTCCACGGGGCCACTTTACCGAGAGGCTGGGAAGTCATGTACCCGAATTACGCCGGAAGCGAAGCTGTCCTGGCGTCTGAAATGCTGTATTTCTCAGAAGATGTCCGGAAGCAGGAAGCCTTTTTTGCGTCACTTCACCCATTCATCCGGAACACGGTCGGAAGTATGGAATTCGGCGGAACCTTTCTCAATAAATATTTAACCAAATCCAATACGGAAAAAAATAAACGGTATACAACCGATGGTTTCCAATTGGCCACGGCGGTGCTGTTCCAGAATCCGATCCAGATGTTTGCCGTCATGCCGAATAACCTGACCGATGCTCCGAAATTCGAGCTTGATTTTATGAAAGAAATCCCGACCTTGTGGGACGAAACGGTTTTCATCGACGGCTATCCCGGGAAATATTCTGTTATTGCCAGAAGACACCAGAACCAATGGTATGTTGCCGGCGTAAATGCTGAAGACAACGCTCAGAAATTAACGCTGAAACTTCCGATGCTGGCAGGAAAGACGGTAAAATTCATCAATGATGATGCAAAAGGGATGACTTCCGAAAAATCAGTGACCATTAATAAAAACGGGGAATTAAAAATAGAAATCCAATCCAAAGGCGGATTTGTGATTCATTAATCCTGATGTTAAATTTAAAATACATTCAACATGAAAACCGGGTACTTCAGACCATTCATTCTATTTAAACTGACTTTTCTGATGGTTTTTTTCAGTCATCAGCCGGCGTTCGGGAAAATAAAACTCCCGGATCTGGTTAGTGATAAAATGGTGCTGCAGCGTGATGTGGAACTTAAGATCTGGGGCTGGGCGGGCCAGGGCGAAAACATTACCATTAGGTTCCGGAATGAAACCTACAATACTTCACCGGACAAAGACGGGAAATGGTCTGTGCAACTGAAACCGCAGAAAGCGGGAGGTCCGTTCGTGATGGAAATTAACGAAATTACAATCCGGGATATCCTGGTGGGCGATGTCTGGCTCGCTTCGGGACAGTCGAATATGGAAACGCCGATTGCCCGGTTAACCGACCGTTTTCCGGAAATCAATGTTTCGGATTTCAATAAAATCCGGTATTTCAAAGTGCCTACCCAGAACAGCGTTGAATCCGTTAAGGAGAATATAGCACCCGGCGGAAAATGGTTTACAGGAACGGCTTCGGAAGTCATGAACTGGACCGCCTTTGCTTATTTTTACGCACTTGAGGCCTATCAACATACCAAAATTCCACAGGGCATGCTGGTTTCCAGTCTGGGCGGTTCGGCCATTCAGAGTTGGATCAGCCAGGAGCATCTCAAAAATTTTCCCAATGATCTGATTGATAAGCAGGCATTGGCTGCGCTCAATTCCTCAAAACTCGATAAAGGAAGGAATCTTTGGAATCAGAAGGATTTTAACGATGCAGACTGGCAAAAAGCAAAAGTTCCCGGAAAATGGAAAAACAACGGCATCCAGGCGAAAGGTACCGTCTGGTTCAGGAAAAATTTTGAGCTTCCGGCTTCCATGGACGGGAAATTTGCCCGGCTGTACCTGGGCGTCATGGTCGACAGCGACTCAGTTTTCGTAAACGGAAAATTCGTAGGCGCCACCTCATATACGTATCCGCCAAGGAAATATGATATTCCCGGCGGAATATTGAAACAGGGGAAAAATACCATTGCCATCCAGCTGACGTCCAACTTCGGGAACGGTGAATTTGTTGCCGATAAACCTTATAAAATCGTAGGAGACGGTGTTGTGGTTGATCTGACGGGCAAGTGGAAATACAACATCGGCCGGGATATGAGTAAAAATGAAGACTATAAATCAAAGCTGAAAAACCTGCGGAACACGCCTTCCGGATTGTACAACGGGATGATTTACCCGATCCGCGACTACAAAGTCAGGGGAGCCATCTGGTACCAGGGGGAAAGCAACGCCGGTCAGCCTGAAAACTATGCCGGTTTACTGAAAAATCTGATTGAAAACTGGCGGGAAGTATTTCAATGGGAGCAGATGCCGTTTTTACTCGTTCAGCTTCCCAACTTTATGGAAAAAACAAACGATCCCAACGCACCAAGCGGGTGGGCGGGAATCCGCGAAGCTCAGTTTAAAACCTCACAAACCGTTCCGTACACGGCAATGAGCGTGAATTATGATCTCGGGGAGTGGAATGACATTCATCCGCTCAATAAAAAAGATATGGCAAAACGCCTGCTCCTGGCTGCCCGGAAACTGGTATACGGTGAAGAGCTGGTCAGCAGCGGCCCTGTCTTTAAGTCGATGAAGGTAGAAAATTCAACGGTGATCCTTTCATTCGACAACGTAGGAAAAGGATTGAAAAGCAGAAACGGAGCACTGAAACATTTTGCCATTGCCGGAAGCGATAAAAAGTTTGTCTGGGCCGAAGCCAAAATCAAAGGCAATACAGTTGTGGTCAGCAGCAAGGAAATCAAAAACCCTGTGGCCGTGCGGTATGCATGGAGCAACAATCCCGAAGAGGCGAATCTGGAAAATGCAGAAGGTCTGCTGGCATCGCCGTTCAGAACCGATGACTGGTAAGTTTTGGTTTACCCTAAATATTAAATAAATACGCAATAAATAACGATTATGAAGACGATATTCAACTATTTTTCTCTTTTGGTCACTTTGGTTTTTACAACCATGGTGAAAGCCGCCGACCCGTTTATTTCTTTTGTGAAGACGGAAAATTCGATGGTATTGAAAGAAGGCAGTTCAGGACTGACGCTGTTTTCGGATAGCGATTCGGACAAAGGGATTCTCCGTGCTGTGGCGAACCTTCAGTCCGATTTCCAGAAAGTTACCGGCATTCAGCCTCATCTCACTTCCCAGAATTCCGGGGTCAACGGGATGCTGATCATCATCGGCGAGGCAGGTAAGAGCGAGACCATCGATGCTTTAATTAAGCAAAAGAAAATTGACGGAAAATCCATTTTGGGAAAAAATGAAAAATTTATCATTCAAAACATAAGCAATCCTTTTCCCGGTGTTTCCGAAGCGATTGTGATTGCGGGAAGCGACAAAAGGGGAACCATTTACGGCATCTATGAAATGTCGCAGCAGATCGGCGTTTCGCCCTGGTATTACTGGGCGGATGTTCCGGTTGAGAAAAAGGAAAATGTATACTTTAAAAAAGGGATCTATACCGACGGAGAGCCTGCCGTTGAATACCGCGGGATTTTCTTAAACGATGAAGAACCTTCATTAGGAAGCTGGGCCAGGGCGACTTTCGGCGGCATCAATTCAAAATTTTATGAGAAAGTATTTGAACTGATTCTGCGGATGAAAGGAAACTACATCTGGCCGGCCATGTGGGGGAAAGCGTTTTATGACGATGATGCTTTGAGCGGACCATTGGCCAATGAAATGGGCATCGTGATGGGAACTTCCCACCACGAACCGATGGCCCTGGCACAAACCGACTGGCACCGGTACATCAAGAGAAACAACCTGCCGAATGTCTGGGATTATTCTAAAAACGCTGAGGTCCTGCAAAAATTCTGGAAATCCGGATTGGAAAGAAGCAGGAATTGGGAAAAGCTGGTAACGGTAGGCATGCGGGGTGACGGTGATGAAGCGATGGGAGAGGGTACCAATATTTCCTTACTTGAGAAAATCGTGAAAGACCAACGGAAGATCATTGCCGATGTCACCGGGAAAAAACCGGAAAGAACACCGCAGGTCTGGGCTTTGTATAAAGAAGTTCAGGATTATTACGACAAAGGAATGCGGGTACCGGATGATGTGATTCTGCTGTTCTGCGACGACAACTGGGGCAACGTGAGAAAACTTCCGGACCTGTCAAAACCATTACACAAAGGCGGTTACGGAATGTACTACCACTTCGATTATGTGGGCGGACCGAGAAACTCCAAATGGATCAACATCAGTCCGATCCAGCGCGTCTGGGAGCAGATGAACCTTTCCTATGAACATAAGGTGGATAAGGTTTGGGTAGTGAACGTCGGTGACCTGAAACCGATGGAATTCCCGATCAGCTTTTTCCTGGACATGGCCTGGAACCCGAAACAGTTCAATGCCAATAACCTGTTCCAGTATACCGAAAATTGGTCCGCCCAGCAGTTCGGTGAAAAACACGCGAAAGAAATTGCGGAAATGATCAATACGTATGCAAAATATAACCGCAGGGTAACACCTGAAACCCTGAACTGGAAAACCTACAGCCTTGAGAATTACAATGAGTTTGAAACGGTTCTCAATGATTACCGCGCTTTGGCATTGAAAGCCTTGCGTTTGAAAGAGGACATTCCGGCGGAATATCAGGATGCCTATTACCAGCTGGTGCTGTATCCGATTGATGCGTGCAGCAATTTGTATGAAATGTATTATGCTGTTGCTAAAAACCGGGAGTTAGCTGCGAAATTTGATCTGAAGGCAAACTATTATGGCGACAAAGCCAAAGAATATTTCGAGAGGAATACCTATCTGGACCATCAGTACAACGATGTGATGGCCGGCGGAAAATGGAAGCACATGATGGATCAGATGAGGATCGGTTATAAAACCTGGGCAGACGGAAAGGAAAACATCATGCCTGAAGTAACGTATGTTTCCGAGGCGGATATTCCGAAGGAAAAGGTTTTCCAGGAGAAGAACGGCTATATTTCGATAGAAGCGGAACACTTTGCCCGGATGCATAATTCGGATCGTATCCATTGGGAAGTCATTCCCGATTTCGGAAAAACCAAATCCGGCGTAACGACCTTTCCGCAAAATGCTTATCCGAAAGCTGACGAAAACGTGTATCTGGAATACGATATGAATTTCGAGTCTAAAGGTGAATTTGAAATCCAGTTGCTGCTGGCTCCGACGTTGAATTTCAATCACAACAAAGGACTGCGTTACGAAATCTCATTCGATGGGCAAGCTCCGCAGGTGGTGAATTTCAACGGCCATTACAAAGGAGAATTGGGAAGATGGCAATCGGAACACATCATCCGATCGATCACCAAACACCAGATTTCACAGCCCGGAAAGCATACGCTGCGGTTCAGGGTGCTGGAACCGGGAATCGTACTGGAGAAGATCCTGATCGATACCGGCGGACTGAAACCGAGCTATCTCGGTGCCCCAGAAAGTGATTACACCGGAAAATAATTTTATAAAATGTGAAACCATCGGATTTTTCCGGTGGTTTTTCTTTTGGTAATTTCAAAATTGTCTAAATTTCCTTTTCAATTACAAGCAAAAGTTTAATGAAGTCAAAGACACAAAAGTTTGTTGATAATTAAAATTTTAATAGTCAGCGGTATGAGAATTCCTCACCGATACAGAGGGGTGGCGAAGATTCAAAGAATTTTCGACGGGGTGGTTTCATCTTGTCGCCTTGATTTAATCTATATTATTGCTTAACGACCACCCCGTCTCCGGCCTTTGGCCGTATCCACCCCTCCGACGAGGGGAATTGCGGTTAAGAATAGCAAAAGTAGTGAGAATTAGAAAATTTCTATGTTTTGAAGTAAATTTTTATTTTGAATTAATCAAATTTATAATGCAAACTTAATTTTAAGCTATTAAATTCATTAAATAGAAATAATGAGACATTTATAATAAAAATTTCTGGGAGTTCACAACGCTCAATGGGATAAACTAAAAATTAAGAACGGCAAACATTCCCCTCCGGGCCGGAGGGGTGGCGAAAATTCAAAGAATTTTTGACGGGGTGGTTTCGGGTTGTTGCCTTGATTTAACCTATATTCTTTCTTAATGACCACCCCATCTCCGGCCATTGGCCGGATCCACCCCTCCGACGAGGGAAATTGCGGTTAAGAATAGGAAAAGTGGTAAGAATAAGAAGATTTCATTTGTTTTTGAAGTAAATTTTATTCTGGATTAATCAACATTATAATGCGAAACTATAAAATCCTCCAGGTCTTTCATGACTACACTTATATTATTTCTTACATCGAAATCTGCGATCCTGAAAACCTTCAGTCCCAGAGATTCAAGATATTTTTGTCTTAATTCATCAGCGACCTGATTATTTTCATGACTCCAACCATCAATTTCAATGACCAACCCGAGAGTCCTTACATAAAAATCAACAATGTAATTTCCAATGATCTTCTGTCGATCAAAATCGATCTGATGAAATTCTTTGGCACGCACTTGTTTCCAGAATAATACCTCACCCAGAAAACCAGCCTTTCGCTTATCGGAAGTAAGCTGTTTTAATTTTGGATTGTATGGTAACTTTTTATGTAATGTATTCGGATAGGAATTCCATGGATATAGGTTAGAATAGTTTTCATTATCTGCTGTTTTGTGTTTTTTTAAATAAAAAATTTCTAAATAAATTCACTAAACCAATCGGATTAAAAAATATTAGTAATACGAATATTCTCCTCCTCTGGAGAGGTGACGAATTCAAAGAATTTTGACGGGTTGGTTCCGGGATGTTCCCTTGATTTAACCTATTCTTACTTAATAACCACCCCGTCTCCGGCCTTTGGCCAGATCCACCCCTCCGACGAGGGGAATTGTGGTTAAGAACAGGAAGAATTGTGAGAATTAGGAAATTTCATATGTTTCTGAAGTAAATTTTTATTTTGGATTAATCAACTTTATTATTCAAATTTAATTTAAGCTATTAAATTCATTAAATAGAAATAATGAAACATTTATAATAAAAATTTCTGGGAGTTCACAAAGCTCAATGGGATAAACTAAAAATTAAGAACGGCAAACATTCCCCTCCGGCCGGGAGGGGTGGGGAAAATTCAAAGAATTTTTGACGGGGTGGTTTAGAGAATAATCTGTTTTACAGGTTTTACAATTGAGCTTAAACAGACTTTTTAATTAAACAGGAAAATTCGATAACTTTAATCTATTGATTTTTTGACAAAAATGAAACAGACGACAGAAAACAAAATTCAAATCCTGAAAAATGCAATTGAGAAAGGAATCGATAGTGGAATCGCGAAAGATTTTAATGCTGAAAAATACCTTTAATAATTTAAAAGACAAAGCGAAAGAGAGTAATCTGAAAAGCTGATGATCGAAATCAGTGTCGATCCGTTTCAGGAAAAGACTGTTTAAAATAAACTGTAGTTGCCATTCAGCAGATCGTGGATTCAATCAAAAACGAACTTCCGTTAAAATCATTTGATGGCAGTTTTTCTATGATGATTGTTTGGCTTTAAATGAATAAAGAAATCCTGATTAATGCTCATCCTGTACATCAATTTTAATCTGACATAATATTTCATTGTATTGTGCAATTTGTGGTGACAGACCCTGTTTTCGGTTAAATCTTTTACTGAAAAATAGAGTTTCTGATGCCAAAAATGTCCTGTTTGATACTTTTAAAATCGAAATATATTAAGTTTAAATCATTGAATTGATGATATTTATGTTTTTGATTATGAGTTGAATATATTTCGGTTTACATTTGGTAAATCACAGGGTTAAACCATTTTGAAAAAATAAAGTGTAATTTATACATTTATTTCAGATAGAATGTTATATTTGTTTTTAACGGAATGTGAAATTTTGTTCATAATGAAATATAATTTCACACTTATTGAGTTTTTTTGATGAAGACTATATTTTAATTCGCCTGTGATACAGTATCATTGCGATTTTCTCATAATGAAGAAAGGTGTTCGATAAGAGGTTCCGGCAATAAAATGCGTTACCGAAAAATAAAATATACAGACACAACCAAACAACAGAATATTATGAATTCATGACTCTACTTATTCTTCCGTATTTAATTATTTCCTGAAAGGGATCAGAAATACGTAAGGAATATTTCCACAACTTTTTTGAACACTCAGCCTGACTTTCCAAAGATCAGGAAGGTTTCTCAGTGAAAAAATTCAGCATTCATCATTTAGAAACAGCTATGAAATATTCTTCAGCGCTTGCTGGAGCTTAACCCAGAACAATAAGACTATGAAAAAACTTGCTCATCGCATCGCTCTGGCTGCCGCCTGTGTATTTACAGGCATCAGCGCATCCGGACAGCTTACTACGGTAAGAATCAACAAAAACACAACCTACCAGAAAGTTACGGGTTTCGGCGGGTTTGTCTGCAGCCCGCAGTTCGGGTACAACCACATGACGACTTCGGAAATCCAGACCCTTTGGGGAGCCAACAGCCAGGCAGGCTACAACATCATGAGGCTCTACATCCCGGAAGACAGCAACAACTGGAGCTCCGTGCTGGCGACGGCCCAGCTCGCCAAGTCGATGGGATTAACGATCTTTGCCAGTCCGTGGACCATGCCGGCTGCCTGGAAAACCAACAACCATGTGAACGCGGTATATACCGATGCTAACGGCGTACAGCAGGTAGGTTCCCTTAAAACCGCCAATTATCAGGATTATGCCCTTTACCTTAACAGTTTCGTTACTTATCTCCAGACCAACGGGGTAACACTGGATTATATTTCCATCCAGAACGAACCGGATGAAATGGCTCAGTATCAGGGATGCATCTGGACCCCCACGCAAATTGCCACTTTTGTACGCGATTACGGCCAGCTGATCAATTGTAAAGTGATTGCTCCCGAAAGTGTAGGTTTTACAGATAATTTTGCCAACGCCATGCTCAACCAGGCCACCATGGATAATTTTGAAGTCTATGGCGGTCACCAGTACGGGCTGATGCAGTCTGCCTACAAACAGTTCCAGAACAACAACAAAGAAATCTGGCAGACGGAATACCTGATCAACTGGAACCCCTCTACCGGAACCCCTCGCGATTTCAGCTGGAACCTGGATGCCTTTAATTTTGCTTCCAGCGTCAATAATGCCATGCTCGGCAATGTAAATGCTTGGATCCACTATGCCGCCAAACGCTACTATGCCCTAATGGGTGACGGAACCAACGGAACAACTACCGGGGTAATGACCAAAAGAGGTTACATCCTTTCCCATTATGCCAAATACACCACCGGAAAAACACGGATCGCCGCAACATGGGGCGACAATACAGGCGTTCTTCAGGGATCTTCCTATATTTCCCTGGATGGGAACCAGGTGGTGCTGATGGTGATCAATCCTTCGGCAAATGCCTATAACCTGAAAGTGGATCTTCCGTTTTATTCCACTTCGGGAACCAAAGTGCTTACCGATGCACAGAATAATATGGCGACCACACCGGTGACGATGGCTCAGACCTTCCGTCCGGGAGTGACGATTAATGCGTCCAGCGTAATGACTTTTGTTTTTAATAAAAGTGCCGACCGTCCGGTTTCCCAGATGACCGGAAGCGACATCCGGTACAATAAGATCGAAACCATGACGCCGACGAATGCTTCTTTCGGGACAGGCTACAACATCAGCAATACGACGGCTACCTTCTCCAACGCGAGCCCGCTGATCAGCACCAATATGACCGCAGCCAACGGCTACCTGCAGCTGAATGACCGTTACAACAAAATGGTAATGCATGTCAACAGCTTTACAACGGCAGGGCAAAGTTATTCGGACAATACCACGCTGTATTACATCAACAGCCAGGGGCTGACAAAATCTTATAATTACGGAAAGATCACCTTCCCGGCAGGCGGCAATTTCGATATTACACTCGATATTTCAAGACAGGTATTAACGGATGGATGCAAAGGGATCTTGGGACTACGGAACTCCAACTACGGCTCTGTGCTTACCCTGAACTTAGGCGACGTCTATTTCAATGTAGGCAACGAAGTGGCTTCCAAATTTGCAGGCTCTTATTCCGATGGTGACAGCAATCTGATGGATGCGCTGGAAAACGGCTATTATACTTCGGTTGATTTCAGGAATACGACTGGAACAACTTCTGCTAACAACTGGCAGCCGGTAAGTGTCAATTCCAACAGCATCTATTATGTACCGGCTTCAGTAACTTCCTCCGGCAATAATGTGATCTCCGGAACTGCTGCCTCTAATCTGGTTCTTTCAGATCAGGGTAAAGATTTCCAGGTTCCGTTTACCTTTACGTCTGCGGCAGCGTCGTATTCCCGTACCTTTAACGGATTTGAAATGCTGCTTCTGCCTTTCACGGCTACAATTCCGTCCGGCGTGAGCGTTTATCAGCTGATGCCAAGTGCTACCGGAATCAGCTGCACGGCGATTACCAACGGAACCATTCCGGCCAATACCCCGGTGCTGGTCAATGCTACCGGAGCCGTTACCTTCCAGGGAACCGGAAATGTTTCCACGCCGAAAGCCATTACCGTCAACCAGATGAACGGGGTGTACAACACCATTAAAGTTCCGGCGAACAGCTATGTTTTGCAGACCGTCAACGGAACGCCGCAATTCTCTAAAGTAGCAGCAGGAAGCGAGCCGATGATCAATCCTTTCAGAGCGTATTTAACTGAAGAGAATACCTACACCGCATCGATACTTCCGTTAAGCTTTACGACACTGGCTACCGAAAATCTTCTTGCCGATAAGAACGAACCAAGCCTCTATCCAAGTCCGGCAAGGAATGAAATTTTCATCGACCTGAAAACTTCGGGCGCAGCTTCCGTATTCGATGCCAAAGGCAGCCTGGTGATCAGAGAAACGACGTTACGTTCCGGTAAAAACCGTATCGATATCGGCCATCTTCCTGCAGGAATGTATCTGGTAGAAATTTCCCTATCCGGAGATAAATCCGTTCAGAAAAAGTTTATTAAACAGTAAATTTAAACCAGGATTATTTTTTATACTTCAAAGCCACTATAACCGGTGGCTTTGTTTTTTGAAGTTCAACCCTCACAGGTTTTCAAAACCTGTGAGGGTTTTTAGTGCTATCAAGCATTATAACTCATTAATAAGGTTAAATGTAAGTCCGATTTACTAAGTGCTGATTTATTTTTTCTGATCAATTACTTCCAGCGCTTTTAAAAGAAGAAGATCTTCCTTGTTACGGGTGCTCTGGATCGTGGGACGTACTACGACATCCGGTTTTATACCAATACGCTGGGTTTCCCCTCCGTCCGGATAATAAATACCCAGTCCAGAAAAAATGATCTTATTGCCGTCAGTCAGTTTAATGAACGTTTTATTGCCGTCGGCTCCTGCGGTCTGGCTGCCTACAAAAATAACATTGGGGACTTTCTTGAAAACCATGGCCCACATTTCCTCCGCACTTACCGTATATTCATTGATAAGGACGACCACCTGTCCCTTGTACGGATCAGGATTCTCTTTTCCTGCAAACTTATACTCTTTATTCACGATATTGTCTACAAAACAAAATCTACCCGGTTGAGTGAAATTGGGCTGG
>CAJYRQ010000075.1 GCA_913777465.1 uncultured Chryseobacterium sp. | reverse complement strand
GTTACAATTCAAGAATCAGGCATTATTTGGCAAGATTCAAAAGAAAGACAAAATGCTATTCCAAAAAACAGTATATGCTGGAAAATTCATTAAAATTATTATTCTTAAAACTTAATAATCAATTGTGCATTTTAAATTAACAATACCAATTATTTAAATAGAATATTAAAGGGATGGGTAGTTAAAAGATATGAAGGTTAATTTTCCTTTTCAAATTAATAATATTGAACAATATATTAAATAACAATTACTTCCCGCTGCCGCACGAATCCTTTCGTGTGGCTTTTCTTTAAACATTATCTATCTTTATAAAAGGATATGGAACTATTAGAAAAAGTTTTGGAGTGGCGCAAAAAATGTGTGATATGAAATTTCAAGAAAATATACAAGAACAATTCATAAAAGCAGGATGGTACGAAAATAGAGATGTGAGTTCTCTTTATGAAAATTCAAATATTTTAAGATATTAAAATTTTCCGTCATTATTAAAAGAATTTTTAAGCGAGTATGGAAATTTAGAGGTTGAAGATTATAAAAGTCGTCAATCACAAGTGAGAAATTTACTTCAAATATCCTTGGGTTATGCAGGATTTGAAAATGATGAGGATTATGATGAAAATTTCAATATTTCCGGAATACTGTTTTATCCTTTTGCCTATTTTTTTCCTGGCTGTTATATGGAGACTTGTGATAAAAATGGAAAAGTTTATTTATTAGGAGAAGAGATTTTTTTGATTTCTAAAGATCTAAATCAGTGATACAGAATCTATTGCGGGATGATTACAGCCAAGGATATTTAGCATTTGATCCCCCAAAAAAATTATGGATTCCTTCGGAAAAGTATTCGGGATGGAATAAATAAATTAAAGGATATCTATCACATAAATACTTATAATATCTTTAAAAACTTATGTTAACAGATCAGGAAATGCTAGTGATAGCAGAACGTTATTTGAAAAGTAGAGCAGAACAATTTGGAGGATCGGATATTGAAGTCGTAATACTGACTGACTTAACGATCAAAAAACCGTATGGTAATATTTATGATTATCAGTCGAAAGAATATGTATTAACAGGCAATTTTAATAAATCTTTGGCAGGGCATTCTCCTTTTTTAGTAGAAAAAAACTCTGGGAGGGTAGTTGGTTTTGGTACGGCAGGTTCGCTGGAAAGCTATATTGAAGATTATGAAAATGGTGCATTAGTACCAGCATTAACTCGTTACTGGTATCCAGATGAAGACCGTTTCGATTATAAATAATCATCCATAATCTTTACAAACGAATACAGCAGAAATTTTTCTGCTGTATTCATTATTTTATTAGTTTAGAAATTGTAAGAATTATAAATAATCATGTTAACAGACCAAGAAATGCTAACAATAGCAGAACGTTATTTGAAAAGCAGAGCAGAACATTTTGGAGGATCGGATATTGAAGTAGTAATATTAAATGATCGTACGATTAAAAAACCTTATGGAAATATTTACGACTATCAGTCAAAAGAATTTCTTTTAACAGGAAATCTTAGTAAAACATTAGTAGGTAATGCCTCTTTTTTAGTGGAAAAAAGAATAGGTAGAGTAGTTCAATTTGGTACTGCAGGAATGTTGGAAAAACAACTAGAAGCCTATGAAAATGGAACATTAGTCACAGCCTTAGACACTTATTGGTACGCTGATGAAGACCGGTTCGATTATCAATGATTAATATTTTCTTTCTCATTCCAGAGCTTTAAAATTTTCCTTAAACCTTTCTTATCCGAAACACATCATCCCACAACCCACCTCACAACCCACTTTTTACCCTACCTTTGAATCATGAAAAAATTGGAATCGAGAGAGGATGTTGAGCTTCTGGTAAATTCGTTTTACGATAAAGTGGTTAAGGATGGGGAGATCGGCTTTTTCTTTAATGAGATTGCCAAAGTAGACTGGGACAAACATTTGCCGAAGATGTACGCATTCTGGGAATCGGTTTTGTTTGGGCAGATGTCGTACAAGGGGAATCCGATGGGCGCGCATTTCCCGATCAATGAGATCCGGGCGATGGAGCAGAAGCATTTCGACCGCTGGCTGAAGCTTTGGACGGCAACCGTCGGGGAGTATTTCGCCGGAGAGGATGCGGATCAGGCCATTTATAAAGCCGAAAACATCGCTAAGCTGATGGCTTTCAAAATGGACCTGGCCAGAAGGCTGTAAAAGTTTAAAGTTTAAGGTTCAGCGTTATAAGTTTAAAGTTCAGAACTGAATTTAAAATTCGGTTTAATGTTATGAATGTAAACGAACCGATGATATTTGTGATGTCAAGTTTTACAAAATAAGAGCTGCGAATAGCTCAGGATCTAAACAGATTGACTTTAACAAAAAACACCTTTAATAATAGTTTTGTCAAAAGAACCTTCCCGCATCCGGCATCCCTCTTCCAGCCTGTTCTCTCATTTGTACTAAAGCCCCCATTATTTGAGACTGCCGGTAATATTTAAACGGAAAACTTCCAGCACCCGGCACCCAGCTTCCCTCTTAAGGCACAATCACCGTAAAAATGTAGGCCGCCAGGTTCACCAGCAATACCGTTCCGTAGAGGATGTTCGTTTTTCCGCGGCTTAACGAGAGCATCACGATGAATACCGAAAGGGAAAGCAGGATGACGTCTTTTTTATCCAGTCCGAGAACCAACGGAATATCGTAAAGAATACACACTACGGAAACGGCGGGAATTGTTAAGCCGATACTCGCCAGTGCCGAACCCAGCGCCAGGTTGAGGCTCGACTGGATCTGGTTGTTTCGTGCCGCCCGGATCGCTGCAACGCCTTCCGGAAGCAAAACGACCGCCGCAATAATAACGCCCACCAAAGATTTCGGAGCTCCTAAGCTCTGCACCATACCTTCAATGGTAGAGGAAAGCCCTTTCGCCATTACCACGACAATCGCCAGGCAGATCACTAAAAATATAAAGCTTACCGTTGTCTTTTTTACCGAAGGCGCATAATGCTCCTCTGGATGTTCTTCCGGCGTGATGAAATAATTCCGGTGCCGGATGGTCTGAACCATAAGGAATACCCCGTAAATCACCAGGCAGGCAATTGACACGAAGATCAGCTGGGCCTGGTTGTAGAAAGGGCCGTTGACGCTGGATGTGAAATTCGGAAGCACCAGCGTTAAAATCAGGATCGAAACAATACTCACCAGGTAAGTGGTGGCGGACGTCCTTGCAAAGAACTGTTCGTAATATTTTACCCCGCCTACCAGGATGCAGATTCCCAGGATCCCGTTCAGGATGAGCATCACTGCCGCAAAAACAGTGTCCCTCGCCAGGGTAATGGCCTGTTCTCCTCCGGCGACCATCAGAGAAATGATTAGTGCCACTTCAAGAATGGTGATGCAGAGGGCCAGGATAATCGTACCGAAAGGTTCCCCGACTTTATGGGCCACTACTTCAGCATGATGAACCGCCGAAAGCACGCTGCCCGTTAATAAAATGCCTGCAATGATATCGAATACCACGCCCGTTCCCATCAGTCCGGAAAAATAATAGCCCACGGCCAGAACCGGGAAAATATACGTATAATGTAAAAGTTCTTTTAATTTCATAAGCCTTTGTAAAATACAAAAAATCAATGGTTTTTAAAATACCTGAAGGAAATATTAATGGAAACTTATTTCAGGTTCCACGGTGCATAAACCAGCAACAGAAGAAGGCATAAATCAAAAATCAAAGATTTTTAAACTTTTGTGCACTTTTCGTGACAGGAAGCATTCAGCTTTTTTGCAGTATGAATATCTTCTGTAACTGTTGCAGTTAAAAAAAGCATCAGTGCGGCCACAAATAAAAATCCTGCAGGTCCGTCAGCATGTGAAACAGCAGCCCGATGCCGATAATCCTGATATTTCCTTTGAAAAACAGCATCAAAAAATACACCGCAATGGCATAATAGGAATGAAGGAAATGAAATCCCACGCTGGCCCGGTCCGGATCGAAAATCGGGTCTGCGAAAAGATGGTCGAGATCCACCAGCATCGTGGCCAGGAGGATGAGATACACTTTTTTCCAGTGTTCCCGGTAGAAAACCAGGGCGATGAATACCGGAAAAATAAAGTGAAGGAAATAGTGGGTACCTGTTTTAAGTAGGGCAATAGTTGAGGATTCCATAATATCTTTTGTAATTAAATGAAATTTTGAGCCGGTATTCTGTTTATGGTCTTAAAATCAAAGGCCGTTTTTCTTTTTTGAACTGTAATTTCACATAATGCTCATCATTCCTGTTGACATAAAAAAGGTATTCCAGTTGGGAGACGATCTTCTTTTCTGCCGGAGATCCGGTCTTCCATCCGGGCAACCATAACGGATTGTTTTTTATAAAAATATAATTGGTTTTCAATCCAGACGGCAGCTTTACAGGATTTCGCACTGAGATTATTTCGATGCTGTTTTTATTTTCGATCACCTTGTTCGGCTGAAAAGGAATCGCCGTAAACTCATTCCGGTCATTCATCCATTTCTTCTCCCGGAAATAGCGGATGATTTTTTCAGGATGGGTGGAGTGGAGGGTCATGGCATAATCCGGCTGTAAGATCTTCTGAACCGTCTTTTTTTCAATTTCATCAAAATGATCGTCGTAGCCATAGGTAATGATGGTGTCATTCACTTCTGCAAGCTTTGCAGTGGCCTGTAAAGATTCAATTCCGGTATCCCCGGTAAAATCAATACCGAAAAACCCTGCGATTCGATTAATGTTTTCTTTATCCAATTCGGCATTGAGAAAATCTGTCTTCTTTTCCAGATGATGCAGGACAGAATCCGCATGGTATTCGCTGAAGGCGTTTCTGATCTCAATATCATGATCATTCAGATCAATGGAAAAATTACGGGTTCCCCGACCTGAAATAAAAGACAGGCTTCCCGTGCTTCCGTCAATAAAAGAATCTGCCTGATAATCGTTTTTTCCGGACCTGATTGAGCCGGGAATCATTTTAAAGCCGGAATCTGAAGTTCCAACCAGGCACTTGCCGTCTGAAATTGTCAGGAAAATAAAATCCTTTTTAAAGGTTCTTTTGCCGATGCCGATAAATTTCTGCCGTTTCAGGTAATTCAAAAGCTTCTGCTCATCCTTAATTTCAAAAACACTGTACCATTGGGAAATCGGACTTCCCTGAAGGTGGAAAATCTGTATAAAATCAAGAACCTTTAACCCTGTGTCTTTTAAAGAGACGGATTCACGCCCGGCTTTGTCTTTTTCCGTTATTAATGAAGGATATTCAAGAATCCCTGAGATATATTGCCGCGTGCATTTTTTCGTATCGACCAGGATCAGGATGTCTGTATTTTCAGGTACAAACTTCAATGCTTTATCCTGATGGTAGAATACAAAATAGACCGTTGCTGCGATCAGCAGAAAAGCCGGGGCGATATATTTTTTCATTACAGGACCGGCGTTTTCTTTTCGGATTCGTTGATTTTGTAAATCTCGTCGAACAGATCAAAGAAATACATCAGGCTGTTTTCGGAGGAATTCCGGATCTGGTAATTGACTTCCGTTTCTATCATGTGGCCTTTTTCCTCCGTTTTGAAATACACCTCGCCTACATTTTTCCGGATGAGGTCGAGGGTTTTCCTTCCCGGTACGCTTTTAAACTCTTTTTCCAGTCCGCCCAGCAGCTTCTGCATATCAAACCTTCCCGACGAAGGATGCTTCGCCGAATCTTTTGCCCACATTTTCGATGTTTCAGACTGGTTCTTCGGTACGGTATTGTCCGGCGATGAGGTTACGTAAACGATACCGTCCTTCACCGTGAAAAAAAATTGATCAAAATAGCCCTGGCTGTTTTCATCTTTAAATACATAGAAGCTTCCGTTTTTGGAAAAGTTCTTCGACGTTTTTTTATTGGTGGTCAGCAAAGTTAAGATGCGGTTCCAGTAGCTTTCGTTGTCCGTTGCAAAAGCAAAGGTAAAATCCGGCATCACCACTTCCTTGGTCTTCTGGACTTCCTTTTCATTAAAATCGTCATCGTATTCGAAATCGGTATAGCTTACGGTTTTTGATCTCAGTTCGTTCAGCACAAAAATTCCGTTTCCTGGTGCGATTTTGGCGATGGCCTCTTCATCCAAAGCAATCTTCATGGTTTCCATGATCAGTTCCGCCTCATTCCGGTAATCCGTCTCTCCGGAGTTTTTCAGGAAGGTATACAGCATATCGAAATACTTGCTTCCGTCTACGTTGATGGCGTAGTAGCCTACGCTTTTATCGTTGATGAGGGCCGTCAGTTTTTTATTCTTCTTTCCTTTATATACTGCGGCAATACTTTTCTGGATGTCCGGGTTGTTGTGCCGGTAATTGTTCACCAGCCTTACCTTATCCTTATCAAAATACAGGTTGTAGGAATAGTTTGAATTGTAAAGATTCGTAAAGAACTGCCCGAATTCATACCTTTTCATCATATTTCCATAGACCCCGCTCTTCATGATACCCGCATAATCCAGGTAAACAAAAACATCGGAATTTCCGTCACGGTAAGCCGTCATTACGTCCGGGATCTCCAGTTCAGGAGCGGAATCGAAATATTCATCAAAGGCAGCTTCCGCAATCTTTTTCTCCATCCTGAACTTTTCGATATTCATGGAATCAAGCTTTTTCCGGTACATTTCGTCTGCTGCGGGATCCTCCTCTTCCATATCTTCGGGCATGGGCGGAGGAAGGATTTCAGAATCTTTATCGGAATAATTCTTATCGGTGGATCCGTTCTTTTCTTCCGGATAATGATGGTGCTTTTCCAGGTACTTGATATCCTTCCGGATCCGGGCAATTTCAGCATGGTTTTCTTTGATGCTTTCTTCGAGCGATTGAATATCTTCTTTCAGATATCCGATCTCTTCTTTATAATCAAAAGCCTTTTCCACATAGGCACTGTCCGTTTCAGGTCCGGCATAAACGCTGTCGGTAGCAGCCGCTGCAACGCTGTCGATTATTGATCTTGCGCTGTCAAGGTCGATATCGTCTTCCCAGTCGTAGGGTTTGTTGTAATTAACGGTCTTCAGGACGGCACGGTTTCCGTTCCAGGCAACAAATACGTCATTGTCGAGATTTACATAAGAATAGTTGTCCTTTTTAGTAATTTCAAGCCCTTCTTTTTTTACAGAATTGATGAACTCCTGAAATTTTCCCTGGTTATTCAGGATGAAATGTGCCGTATAAGCCTGCACGGAATCGTTCAGTACTGCATAATGGTATTGCGTCGCATCGTATTTGATCCCGGTTTTCGAGTAGTCCGTCCAGTTCGGCTTGGTTTTGCCTTTTCTGGCAACTTCCTGCAGCAAAGGGTTGAATTTTTCCCAGTTCACTTTCTTGTCCAGCTGTTTGCCGTTGATTTCCATATAAAACAGGGCATCTTTCGGGAGTTTCATGCGTTGCTGGGCAAAAACGGAGATCAGTCCTGAAAACAGGAAAACGAGAAACGGTATTTTTTGTAAAAGAGATTTCATGGGATAGGGTCGGTTTATTGAAAGAAAATGGTATTCTGTAACAGTTTTTTCTGAAGGATAAGATCCAAGACGGGAACTTCCAGCTTCACCGCTTTTCTATTCGGCGAAAGGGAATAAGCATTGTTGGTCTGTGATTTTACGGAGCTTTCAAACTGCAGCACGGAAATATACCGGGCATCATTGAAGATTTCCTTATCCGTCTTGCTCATTTTATCGTAATTGCTTCTGAAGGTATTGATTTTATTACGCGTGAATGATTTGCCGGCTATATTCTGGCTGTAAATCTGCGTCGGAACCATTTTGCCGATGATGTTTTTAGCCTTAAGCTGTTCCAGTCCGGCGTTGATGTTTTCGATCCTTTTGAAAGTGCAGCTTAATTTGATGATGTAATTATCAAAATCCATGGAGGTCTTTACATTGGAGAGTCCCGGCATCGCTCTGAAAATCCGGGCCGCTTCATTGATCTTCGCTTCAATTTCCGGTCTTTTCGGAACCTTTTTTCCGTTGATGGTTTCCATTTTTGAAATGGAGGCCAGCCGGGTTTTGCTCTTGCTCGCGTTGAGGATGATGGTATATTCGCCGCTGCCGTCCGCTTTTACATTTGCCTTTTCCAGGATGTCGAAACAGCTGGTCAGCAGTAAGAGCGGCAGTAACAGGAGCATATGCTTAAAAAAGTTTTTCATAATGGTTTAATTTTTTCAGATCCGGCCTTTCATATAATCCTGCCGCAGGTCTTCATCCAGTTTTTCAATGGCATATCTCAGGCAGGTCCTGGGCATTTCCCGGTAAGATCTGTTTAGGTAATCAATAAGTTCTTCAGGATTTTTCTGTCCCATCTCCCGGAGCAGCCAGCCGTTGGCCTTATGCATCAGGTCGTGGGGATGCTTTAAATTCTGCGTAACGAATTCTTTTGTCAGCTCAAAAGTTCCTTTCTTTACATAATGCATGGTCCCGACAACGGCTATCCTTTTGTGCCACATCGGTTCGGAACCTGAAAGATTTCTCAGCAGGTCTTCCCGCTGATTTTCAAAGCAGTACCGGCCCAGAAGTTTATAACAGCTTGAATCCACCAGGTCCCAGTTGTTGATGTACTGAAGATGGTTCAGGTAAAATGCAACGATGCTTTCCTGTACGGTTTTATCTTTCGTTTTTTCAAATTTAAAAATCAACATAAAAAGCGCGGTCAGGCGGTGCTCATGATATCCGGACGACAGAAGAAGGCTTAATTCCTCCAGGGAAATTTTTTCATAATATTCTTTGGCCACCAACCGCTGATCCGGAACTTTTACGCCTAAAAACAGATCGCCCTCGCCATATTCCCCTTTTCCCGTTTTAAAAAATTTCGGGAAAAATGCTGCTTTTTCATGAACGGCAAGACTTGTTAGCGCTTCCCTGATCTCTTCAATAACAGAATTTTTAGCCGTCGGATGCATTTGATTTAAATTATTTATTCTCTTTTAAAGCAACACTTTCCAGTTTTTCTTCCTCGATAGCAATCTTATTCGGATTGGCAACTTTCGCAATCGTAAGCCCTTGTACAATAATGGAAAATACAACCACGCAGTAGGTGATGCTGAGAATAATTTCACTGTATTCGTTTTTGGGAATAGACATCGCCAGAGCAATGGAAACCCCGCCCCGGATCCCGCCCCAGATCAATACCTTAACGGTTTGCGGACTGAAAGTACGTTTCATGAATTTCGTAGGCCCCCAAATGGAAATTACCCTGGCCAGCAATACGATCACAATGGCTGCCAGCCCCGGAATCATAAAATGGCTCAAATCTTTGATCATCAGCAATTCAAAGCCGATAAAGAGGAACAGTACCGCATTCAGGATTTCATCGATCAACTCCCAGAATTTAATCAGATAGTCCTGGGTGATGGATTTCATTTTGAATTTTACATTGAAATTTCCCATAAATAATCCGGCTGCCACCATGGTCAGCGGTCCGGAGATATGCATCTGCCGGGCGATCAGGTAGCCTCCCATTACTACGGAAAGCGTTACCAGTACGGAAATAATATAATCATCCACTTCGCGCATCAGCCGTGAAGTCACCCATCCTAAAACGACCCCTAATAAAATTCCGCCGCCCGCTTCTTTAAGCAAAAGCAGCCCGATGCTTTCCACCGTAAGGTCTATTTCCTTTCCGATGGCCAGCTGCAATACAACGGTAAAAACCACAACCGCCATCCCGTCATTGAAAAGCGATTCCCCGGCCACTTTCGTTTCCAGCGATTTTGAAACATTGGCCTGTTTCAGAATACTGAGAACGGCCACCGGATCGGTAGGGGAGATCAGCGCCCCGAACAGCAGGCAATAAATAAACGGCAGAGGAAGGCCGACATACGGCAGTAAGTAATACATCCCGAAGCCCACTACGAAGGTGGAAATGACAACGCCCACTGTGGAAAATATCATCACCGGTATAAACTGTTCCCTGAGGTCGTTGATGTTGATGTGGATTCCTCCCGCAAACAGCAGGAAATTAAGCATGGCACCCATAAGGACTTCGGTAAAGTCGATGCCGGTCATCAGGTTGTGAAGGTGCCCGTAGGTTTTCGGTAAAACCGTTTCCCCGAAAGAAACCAGGAAGATGGAAACCACGATGGCAATGACCATAATTCCGATAGTGCTCGGAAGTTTGAGAAATCTGTAATTAAGGTATGAAAATATGGATGCTAGAACGATAAGAGCTGAAAATGAATAATATAATTCCACTAAGCTTTGTTTTTAGTTTAATTTTTTAATAATCGATATAAAGTACTTTAATATAAACTTTGTTGCTGTCTTTTTCCCAGATGTCGAGAATGCCGTCTCTCACAGATTTTGATCCTCTTGTATAATCCTGCCCGATGTTTAAGATATTCAGCAGGATGTATTCGTCGCCTACGGTATTGACGAGGTACGGGGTTTTTTCGGTTTTGCCGTCGCCGGAGGATTTCATGCCGTCCGTTAAAGCCCTGAACTGGCTCAGGTGATACATGAAATTATCACCGTCTTTTTGATAGTCATAGGCTTTCAGAAGGATCAGGAGGATATCCAGGTTGGTCGGGTCTTTGTCGTAAAGGATTTTACCTTGCCGGATGCAGTCCTGGTAATTGTTGTTCTTGAATGCCTCCGCTAAACTTTTAAAATCCGGATCGGTAGTAAGGACGGGGTCTTTTTTAAAATTCCTTCCGTAGTAAAGGTACCGTGCTTCGATGGTATCCAGTGATCTCGGATAAGCTTTGTATTTAAAAATAAGCTTCTCGTAATTATAGGCGGATTTCTCGTTTTTCAGATCTTTCTCGATCGTCTTCAGATCGGTTTTCAGCTTCTGACTGAAACTGAAAACCGAAATGAAAATTAATAACAGGAAAAAGTGATGTTTCATCTATTCTTTTTGCTTTTCTTCTTCCTCGTCGTTATCGAAATACTCGAAGAGGAAATCATTGTACGGGAACCGGGAAATATGGATCTTCATCACCTCGTCATAGATCAGTTTCTTCATTTCGGGGAAATTTTCTTTCGTCAGTGCCGAAATAAATACGGTCGGATATTTGGATTTGGCCATCCATGTATTTTTCCATTCCTCCAGGGAAATGTTTTTTCTTGTCGAAGGCGTCAGATCATCTTCATCCTTTTTTTGATAGCTGAAATCGTCGATTTTATTGAAGACCATGATCATCGGCTTCTGGTGGGCATTGATCTCCATCAGGATTTGGTTTACGGAATCAATATGGTCCTCAAAGCTTTCGTGGGAAATATCCACCACATGGATCAGGAGATCCGCTTCACGAACTTCATCCAGCGTAGACTTGAAGGATTCCACCAGCTGGGTCGGTAATTTCCTGATAAAACCTACCGTATCCGTTAAAAGGAACGGAAGATTTCCGATCACCACTTTTCTTACCGTCGTATCCAGCGTTGCGAACAATTTATTTTCGGCAAAAACTTCAGACTTCGATAAAGCGTTCATCAGCGTGGATTTCCCAACGTTGGTATATCCTACCAAAGCGGCTCTTACTACTTTCCCTCTGTTGTTTCTCTGGGTGGCCATTTGCTTGTCGATGGTTTTCAGCTTGTCTTTCAGTAAGGAGATCCGGTCGCGGATGATCCGTCTGTCGGTCTCGATCTCCGTTTCACCGGGACCTCTCATCCCGATTCCCCCTTTCTGACGCTCAAGGTGAGTCCACATTCGGGTCAGCCTTGGTAAAAGATATTGGTATTGGGCCAGTTCAACCTGCGTTCTTGCATAAGACGTCGTGGCCCGCTGAGCAAAAATATCCAGGATCAGGTTGGTCCGGTCCAGGATCTTTACTTCCATTTCCCGTTCCAGGTTTTTCAGCTGGGAAGGGGAGAGCTCATCATCAAAAATGACGGTGCCGATGGCATGTTCTTTTACGTATTCTTTAATTTCCTGCGCTTTTCCGCTACCGATAAAGGTTTTGGAGTCGGGCTGGGTTAATTTCTGGGTAAAACGGCGGTCTACACTGGCACCGGCCGTGAAGGCTAAAAACTCAAGCTCGTCCATATATTCCTGAAGCTTGTCCTCATCCTGATGCTGCGTTACCACACCCACCAAAACGGCCTTTTCGTAATTATGTTCTTTCTTTTCTAGCATTAAATTCTATCTGTATATTGTAAGATTTACAAGATACCATTTTTCATCAAAAAAAGCAAGACGATTTTTTGTGGTAGCAGAATTAGCGGTATTTATTCAGCTTAATTTAAATGAAATAATTCCGGAAATTTTAATTACTAACTCCTGGGTTCTGTATAGATTAATTTATGCTTCATTACTATTTATATTTACCAAAGCCTCTCTGTATGGGTAATGATATAAGTTTCGCATAGCCATTAACCCCTGTGTCATCGGGAAGGCTGTGGATTGTATTACCGGTCCAAACAAGACTCTTGCAAAATCACGGGAATTATTTTCCTTATAAAAAAAGACTTTATAAATAATGTCCTGTAATGCATTTACCAACAGTGTCAATTTAATGAGGTTATTGTAATCCCGTCCACACATCCTTTTTTTTCAGAAGCTTGATCCGGCTATCCACTGTATCTTTTGGGTTCCGGCCTTCCCATCATGCCATCTGCAACCCAAAAGGATGCCGTTCCTATCCGGGCTAGGGCATTTGCCTTTTTTCAGAAACATTCCTTAATCATTTACCTTATAATGAATACCGATCATATAATAAGAAAACCTTTCTGAAAGTATTTCATACTATAAGCCCCGAAGCTGGAGACTTACGATACCACCGGGCAGAGCCCGGTGAACCTGCAGTCCGCATTTAAAATCCTTACAGCACAGAAGGCATAATTCTAAGCTCCTGTCAAATAAAGAATTACCGTTTTATTTTTATTTGATTTCCGTTAAACCTTCAAGGTTTTGAAAACCTTGAAGGTTTGTACACGCCTGCTGTTTCCAGTTAATCCCATCATCTTTTAATTTTAACTATGCTTTTCTCTTTTTTCAGACCGCGAATTCTTTTCCAGGAACCTTCCAATCCCTTTTTCTTCCCGGTTTATACCTTAATCTCTCTTTGATTCCCCTGCTACTCCTTAATCCCAGCCTCTTTCTTTTTCTTCCCCTTAATGTGGATAAGTATGGCACGGGGGTTAACCTCCGTCTATCGAGAGTATTAAGGCTTTTATTTACCCACAAAGCCGGATTTGTATGAACATTATGTTAATAATATTTGGAAGGAAGGGTAATAAGTCTCTATCTTTGCCCCACTGAAAAACGAAAGGGATTCAGCAGCGCAGAAGAGCTTTTAGATAAGCAGGAACAATTTTAAGAGAA
>CAJYRQ010000074.1 GCA_913777465.1 uncultured Chryseobacterium sp. | reverse complement strand
GTAATTTAAAATGTCTTTAATGTGTTTAAATTTAGTTGCTTCATTAGTTATTTTTGTAAATATATCATAGCGCACTATATTCTTTAAGAACTTTAGATCCTCAATTATTTTGTTTTGGGTTGAAATTTTCTGATCAATTAAGCCAATAAATGAAGAAATTTTACTTTGTTCTTTTATACATGGTACATTCATGGGACAATCTAATACCTCCGTTTTTTTTAGATTGGTTTGATTTACTCCATCATCGAATTTTAAATAAAAATCATTTCGGTTAATCGAATAATATATGAATTTGCTATCATCTTTATTTATTGTGAGCGAGCAAATTCTCTGATTCAATGTATAAGTATTATTACTATTAATATGAAAGCATTTTGCCAATGCCTTTCCATTCGGCAAATCACTCATTACCAAAACAATTTGATTACAAAACAACGGAACCAATTGTTTGTTAGTTCTCTTAATCACTTCTCCTTGTGTCGAAATGAATTTAGAATTTATTAAAATATACTTCCCTTCTTCATCTATATCTTTTTCATGTCCTTTTCCATTGGAAAATAATGCAATCTCCCCCAACCTTTTTATTTCCCATTCCCCTTCAAACCCGGGAAATCTCAAATTGGGAACATTACCTGCTTTTAGTTGTACATTCGTCATCTTGATAATTTAATTTTCGTTAGTAAAAACATTAAGGATGTAAAAAAAATTAAAAAGTGAGCCCCAGTTCCTTGAAATAGCCTTCGATTTCAAGATCCAACTCGGAACGTTTGGCTTCCGGAGACCTTATCTCCTGCATAACTGCATGGATGTCAACCGGTTCCTCTTCGACGTGGGTACTGATGTATCGGGAGATATTCAGATTATAGCCGTTTTCCAGGATTTCAGCCATCGGTACTCTTCGGGAATACCTTTCTTCTTCCGTCCGGAACTGATAGGTTTCGACAATTTTACGGATATCATCGGGTTCGCCGTTGTCTCCTTCGCGCAGGCGGTTTTGCCGCTTGTCTTTCTTATAACATTCGCTGGCATTGATGAAAAGGATATCGTTGAATTTTTTACATTTTTTCAGGACCAGGATACAGACCGGAATCCCTGTGGAAAAGAACAGATTAGAAGGCAGCCCGATTACCGTATCGATATGATTGTCTTTCAGCAGTTTGGTACGGATCCGTTCTTCGGCACCGCTCCGGAACAGGACGCCGTGCGGAAGGATGATGGCCATGGTCCCGTTATTGGAGAGATAGTGGAATCCATGAATCAGGAAGGCAAAATCCGCCGCCGACTTTGGGGCCAGTCCGTAACTTTTGAACCGGAAATCATCCGCCAGGTTTTCACCGGGTTCCCATTTCAGGCTGAAAGGAGGATTAGCCACAATGCCGTCGAACTCTGTTTTTCTGGCAGGGTTCATTTCGTTCAGCAGATCCCAGTCGTTGGAAAGCGTATCTCCGTGGTGGATCTCGAACTCCGTATCCTTTACCCCGTGCAGCAGCATATTCATACGGGCAAGGTTATAGGTCGTGATGTTTTTCTCCTGGCCGTAAATTTTTCCGATATGACCTCCGCTTTCTTCCAGCTGCCGGCGGACGTTCAGCAGCAAAGAACCGGAGCCACAGGTGAAATCCAGCACCCGCTCAAGTTTTTTCTTTTCTCCCAAAGCCGGATTCTGGCTGTCTAGGATCACAATCTTTGATAATACGGTAGACATTTGCTGCGGAGTGTAAAACTCACCGGCTTTCTTTCCTGAGCCTGCTGCAAACTGTCCGATCAGGTATTCATAGGCATCTCCCAAAATATCGGTATCGGTAGAAAAAGCTGCAATTCCTTCGGCAATTTTCTGGATAATGATGCAGAGTTTTTTATTTCTTTCAGACGCGGTCCTTCCCAGTTTTTCGGAATTCAGATTGATCTCCGAAAACAATCCCTGGAACGTACTTTCAAAAGATTCGTTTTCAATGTACCGGAATCCCTCTTCTAGTGTTGTCAGCAGATCTCCGCTCTGAGTCCGGGCAAGTTCGGAAATATTGCTCCATAAATGCTGCGGCTTGATAACATAATGGATTTTCCGGCGCGTCTGCTTCTCAAAATCAGGCACGTCTGCTTCATTAGCTATATACCAGAGCCCTAAAGCCGTGAGCTTATCATCTTCTTTCAAGAGAGGGTAATCTCTTCCCAATTCTTTTTTTACCGCTTCCTCATAGTTGTCTGACAGATAACGGAGGAATAAGAAGGAAAGCATATAATCCCGGAAATCATCCGCGTTCATTGCTCCTCGTAACTGGCCGGCGATTTCCCAGAGGGTTTTGCCCAATTGCTGTTGTTGTTTCAGTGTCATGATTATTTTAATTTTTTCAACAGTTCCTTCGGTTTTAAATAAAATTTAAATCCTGAAGAAGTTCCGTTATGTATTTTTTTAGTATTTAAGAATTACTCGTAGGCTGCCAGCCCTGATATCTCACGGCCCTGTGCCTGCTTTTTCAGGTGAGGTAAAAGATCTGACATCAGGGAAAGTTCTTTAGTTCGCCGCTCTTTCCAGCTGAGCTGCAGAGGCTCCAGGAGATCGGTTAACCGCTCACCGTCGAAAATCATCCGCTTCAGCACCTCATCGATAAAATCCTTCAGGACCGGTGCCGGTAAATGATGCCTGGTGGCAATAGCCAGCAGCTCCTTATTGGTTTTTTCAGTTTTAAAGAACTGATAACCTTCACGCAATGCATTTTCATCCTGTCCGCTGTTCCAGTCCAGAGCATTGATGTATTCGGTTAAATCCTCCTGCTCTTCCATCATATTGGAACTGGAAGTCAGTAAGCTGATTACCTGCATCTTGGTCATTTTCTGCTTAGCCGGCTTCTTTTTCATATTTTCGGCAATGAGCGACATGATGTAATCGTAATCGATAATGGTGGATGCAAAAAGGATGAATTCAAAATCCAGCTGCTGTACATCTGCCGGAGCATTTTCTCCGTCTTCCTGCTGTATTTTCTTGAACTGTTTGGCCGTTTCGATATAGGAGCTTCTGAATGATCTTAAGTTATCTTCAGGCAGCAGGATGTCAATATGCTCCTTCTGCCCGTTATCCAAATCCGTATATTGGTCAAGCTGGGTTTTCAGCCGCTGTACTTCTTTAAAGTTCTTCAGAAAGGCAATCTTGGCGGCATCGCCTTTTAAATTAAAAACTTCCTGCGGTTCACACTCCAAGCCGTTCTTTTCCATAAAATCCTCCAGGTTGGCAACCGCTTCCCTGTATTTTTCAATGACCACCGGTGCAGGCTCCACCAGCCATATTTCTTTGGCTCTGCCGACGGCATCTTCGCCGGAAAATAAACTGATGGCGGCGTTCACAGCTTCCTGCTGCCCGCGGAAATCGAGAATACTACCGTGCGGCTTATTTCCTGTAAGCACCCGGTTGGTCCGCGAAAATGCCTGGATCAGCCCATGGTATTTCAGGTTTTTGTCTACATACAACGTATTGAGGTACTTGGAATCGAAACCTGTAAGCAGCATATCCACGACAATGGTAATATCAATTTTATTTTTATGCGGATCATCTGCATTGCTGTATTGCTGGTGCTTTATTCTTTTCTGTACATCCTGATAATAAGAATCAAATTCACTGATGCTATGATTTGTATTGTATTGCCGGTTGTAGTCGTCAATAATCATTTTCAATGCAGTTTTCTTTTCATCCGGGTTCTGTCTGTTATCCATTTTTTCCTGCTCCAGATCTTCCTGAATCTGCTGGATATCCTTATTCCCTTCTGCCGGAGGAGAAAAGACACAGGTGATATTCAGTAATTCATAATCCGGATTTTCATCTTTCTTTTTTTGCTGCATCTCTTTGAACAGGCGGTAATATTCGATGGCATTGCTGATAGAAGCAGTAGCAAGAATTGCATTAAACCGCCTGTTATTGGTAGAGGCATCATGCTTTTTCAAAATGGCTTCCGCCACCGCCTGACGGGCAAGCGTTTCTCCCGGTTTAAGTTTTCCGCTTCCCTGCCCTTTATAATAATCAATATGAAAACGCAGGACGTTTTTATCTTCTATGGCATGAGTAATGGTATAGGCGTGCAACTGTTTTTCGAAAATATCATCGGTTGTCCTGTAAAATGCCTGTTCACCTTCCCGGACGGTATAGCCTGAATTATCAGTAAAAATGGGGGTTCCGGTAAATCCGAAAAGCTGCGCCTTGGGAAAAAATGCTTTGATGGCCTTGTGATTCTCCCCGAATTGTGAACGGTGGCACTCATCAAAAATAAAAACCATCCGCTTATTGCTTAAGGACTGAAGACGTTCCTTGTAGTTTTTTCTGTTGTTTTCTTCCAGGGCAAGACCCAGCTTCTGAATAGTAGTAACAATCACTTTGTCGGCATAATCCGTAGAAAGCAGCCTCTTGACAAGAGCTTCGGTATTGGTATTGGTTTCTACGCTTCCTTCCTGAAATTTATTGAATTCTTCCCGGGTCTGTCGATCGAGATCTTTACGGTCTACTACAAAAAGACATTTTTCGATCTCAGGATTATCTTTCAGAAGTGTAGAAGCTTTAAAGGAAGTTAATGTCTTTCCACTTCCGGTCGTATGCCAGATGTAACCGTTTCCGCGGTTCTGCTGGATGCAGTCTACAATGGCTTTCACTGCATAAATCTGATACGGGCGCATCACCAGCATTTTCTGTTCGCCTTCTACCAGCACCATATATTTACTGATCAGTTCACCCAGGGTACACTTGGGAAGAAATTTCTCAGCAAAAGAATCAATATGTGTCACTTTCTTATTCTGCTCGTCTGCATATTGATAAACCGGCAGGAATTGTTCGTCCGCATTGAAGCTGAAATGCTGATTTCTGTTGTTGGCGAAGTAATAGGTGTTGGTTCTGTTACTCACAATGAACAGCTGCATGAAACACAACAGAGAATTGGTATATCCGTTTCCGGCATCATTTTTATAATCGACGATCTGCTGCATGGCGTTACGGGGCGAAAGCTCCAGGGTCTTCAGTTCCACCTGAACGATGGGAATTCCGTTGATGAGGATCATCACGTCATACCGGTGACTGCTTTTATCCGTATTCATTCTCAGCTGATTGATAACCTCATATTCATTTTTGCACCAGTCTCTGATATTCACCAGCGTATAATGTAAAGGAGTGCCGTCTTCACGCTGAAAATAATTTCTTGCACGCAGAATCTTTGAAGCGGTAAAAACATCCGGATTGATAATGTCTGCCTTTAAACGTTCAAATTCGTTATCGGTAAGCTGTACATTGTTGAGAATCTGAAATTTTTCACGGAAATTCCTTTCCAGTGCATGTTTATCCCGTATATCCCTACGGTAGACATATTTAAGATCCTCCAGCTTTTTTATGAAAAATTCTTCGATCTGAGCTTCTCTGGTCATGGCTTTTAACTGAATTACAATTTTTTACAAAGACAGGGGCCATACGCTTTTGAAATATCTGCATACAGGCCTTGCTGACTGATTGTAAAATTAGACCGTAAAAAGATCTTCACCTTACGGTTTCCCGTATGTGTTTTAAAATAAAAACATACACAGACCATCAATATTACTGCAATCCGGAAGGTATTTGAGTATTTACCTGTTATTCATAGTCCATATTCGTTGATCCGATTTCTTTAAAATTAAGCGCTTTCCCAGCAGACACTCATTAAAAAATTGATAAGTTGGTTTAATTAAATCTCTCACCTCATAACAACAAAAAATCCCCAAACCTTCGCTTGGGGATTTTATTTTTATGACTTGTCTAAGTCTTACTTCACTTCTTCAAAATCTGCATCCTGCACATCTTCACCTCCTGCATTACCTGCATTCTGTTGAGCTCCTGCATCAGCACCAGGCTGCTGGCCTGCTGCATACAGTTCTTCGGAAGCGGCCATCCAGGCAGCGTCTAAAGCTTCGGTTTTCGCTTTTACGTCATCTGAATTTTTAGCTTCGAAAGCGGTTTTCAATTCTCCGTGAGCGGCCTCGATGGCTGCTTTTTTGTCAGCAGACAATTTATCACCGAATTCTTTCAACTGCTTCTCGGTCTGGAAGATCAATCCGTCTGCTTTGTTGAAAATTTCAACTTCTTCTTTTCTTTTCGCATCCGCTGCAGAGTTTTCCTGAGCTTCTTTTTTCATTCTTTCGATTTCTTCGTCGGAAAGACCTGAAGAAGCCTGGATTTTGATCGACTGCTCTTTACCGGTTCCTTTATCTTTAGCAGAAACGCTCAGGATACCGTTAGCATCGATGTCGAAAGTCACTTCGATCTGAGGAACCCCTCTTGGTGCCGGTGGAATGTCGGTAAGGTCGAATCTACCGATTTCTTTGTTATCGTTGAACATTGGTCTTTCTCCCTGTCCTACTCTGATGCTTACCGCTGGCTGGTTATCGGAAGCTGTAGAGAATACTTCAGATTTCTTAGTCGGGATCGTGGTGTTTGCTTCAATTAATTTTGTGAAAACAGAACCCATGGTTTCGATACCTAAAGAAAGCGGTGTAACGTCTAATAGAAGAACGTCTTTTACATCACCGGTGAGTACCCCTCCCTGGATGGCAGCACCGATCGCTACTACCTCATCCGGGTTAACCCCTTTCGATGGTTTTTTACCGAAGAATTTTTCCACTTCTTCCTGGATGATCGGGATTCTTGTAGAACCCCCTACCAGGATTACTTCGTCGATATCGGAAGTTGATAAACCTGCATCTTTCAATGCTTTCGCTACCGGCTCCATTGATCTTCTTACCAGGTCAGCAGATAACTGCTCGAATTTCGCTTTCGTTAATGTTTTTACCAAGTGCTTAGGACCTGTAGCCGTAGCCGTGATATACGGAAGGTTGATTTCAGTCTGCGGAGAAGAAGAAAGCTCAATCTTCGCTTTTTCAGCTGCTTCTTTTAATCTCTGTAATGCAATCGCATCAGATTTTAAATCTACCCCTTCTTCAGACTTGAACTCGTCAGCCATCCAGTTGATGATTACATCATCGAAGTCATCACCTCCCAGGTGCGTATCTCCGTTGGTAGACAATACTTCAAATACACCGTCTCCCAAATCAAGGATGGAAATATCGAAGGTACCTCCTCCAAGGTCATATACTGCGATTTTCTGGTCTTTGTGGTTTTTGTCCAGACCGTAAGCCAAAGCAGCTGCCGTAGGCTCGTTGATGATTCTTTCTACTTTAAGACCTGCGATTTCACCTGCTTCTTTCGTAGCCTGTCTCTGCGCATCATTAAAGTAAGCCGGAACCGTGATTACTGCTCTTGTTACTTCCTGACCCAAATAATCTTCAGCCGTTTTCTTCATTTTCTGAAGGGTCATTGCTGAGATTTCCTGCGGCGTATATTCTCTGTCGTCGATTTTTACCTTTACTGTATCGTTTGGCCCGGATACTACTTTGTACGGTACTCTGGTGATTTCGGAAGCATCATCTTTAAAGTGGGTTCCGATGAATCTTTTGATTGAATAAACCGTTTTCGTAGGGTTGGTTACCGCCTGTCTTTTGGCAGGATCCCCTACTTTTCTTTCACCGTCTTCTGTAAATGCCACGATAGACGGCGTTGTTCTTTTACCTTCTGCGTTAGGAATTACAACAGGGTCTTTTCCCTCCATTACAGCAACACAAGAGTTGGTTGTTCCTAAGTCGATTCCAATTATTTTACTCATAATATTTTTTATTTTTTCTAATTTTAGTTTTAAAATACACTCAGTATTTCTCAATATTTATACCATTCAAATTTTTGTGACAAATTGACATTACGGCGATAAAAAACAGTATTCCAATTTTTACTTTCAAAGGCAAAACAATCTGAAAACATGGCTTCAAACGATCAGAACCGCTTTTCAGCTGATCTTGCAGTTTTGTCATTCTTCTTAATTTACATGGTGGCTTTTCATTAATTTTGTCACTTTTCTATGGTATCTATTGTCCGTCGTTCTGTTTTCCGATAAAATATAGCTGGTTCATTGTGCTTCCAATGATTTTTTTTAATAACTTTAAAAAGTTGCAGCACGGCTCTGCTTCCCGATCACGATTAAAATTAATTAAAGCTTAACGTGAAAAGATTTTCAGCAGTACCCCAAATCTGTATTTTTGATAAATTATAAACTAGAGAATGTCACTACATTTCAATCCGAGAGATATTACCTGGCTGGCCTTTAACGAAAGAGTACTGCAGGAAGCGATGGACGAAAAGGTCCCTTTGCATTTAAGAATCCGCTTTTTAGGAATTTTTTCCAATAATCTGGACGAATTTTTCCGGGTACGGGTTGCCGGATTAAAGCGTGCCATGGATTTCAAGGAAAAAGTAATTGCTGAATCTTTTTATCAGCCGCCTTCCAAGATCCTCCAGAAGATCAATGAGATCGTCATGAGGCAGCAGCAGAACTTCGATAAGACCTGGAAAAAGATCCAGGCGGAAATGGCGGAACAACATATCTTTATTAAAACATCAAAAAATTTAACCCCGAAACAAAAGGAGTTTGTCCGGAAATATTTTGATGAAGTGGTGGAATCCAATGTAATCCCGATCCTGCTTCATGAAAATACGCCGATGCCTTATATGCGGGATAAAAGCCTTTATCTTGGGGTTTCGATGCGCAAAAAAGACTGGCAGTATTCCAGCAATTACGCTATTATTGAAATTCCGTCCCGCTTTGTGGGAAGATTTGTCCTGCTTCCTACCGAAGATCCTGAAGAGAAAAATGTCATGCTGCTGGAAGATGTGATCACGTTCAATTTGCCTCACGTTTTCTCTTATTTCGGGTATGATGAATTTCAGGCCAATGCTTTTAAAGTAACCAAAGATGCGGAACTGGACCTGGATAATGACATCCGGACCAATTTTGCCGAAAAGATTGAAAAAGGTCTAAAAAACAGAAGGAAAGGGAAACCTACCCGTTTTGTTTTCGATAAGGATATGGATAAAGCGCTTCTTGAAATGCTGATCCGGAAATTAAACCTCACAAAAAAAGACAGCATCATCCCGGGCGGGAAGATCCATAATTTCAAGCATTTTATGGACTTTCCTGATGTATTTGAAAAATATGAGCGTCCGGTTGAAAGAACTTCTTTTACCCATCCTGCTTTCGAACACGGCGAAAGGGTAACGGATGTCATCCTGAAACACGACGTTCTCCTTACTTTCCCTTATCATAAGTACAATCCGGTGATCGACCTTCTGCGGGAAGCGGCCATGGACCCTGATGTAAAATCGATACAGATCACCGCTTACCGTCTGGCAAGCAGCTCCAAAATCATTAATGCCCTTATTTATGCGGCCCGGAACGGCAAAGAGGTAACGGTGATGCTGGAACTTCAGGCGAGGTTCGACGAAGAATCCAACCTAGAATGGAAGGAAATGCTGGAACCGGAAGGAATTACGGTACTGATCGGCCTTCCCGGAAAAAAGGTGCATGCCAAATTATGCGTTATCAAGAAAAGATCCCACAACAAAACCATCCAGTACGGTTTTGTAAGCACCGGAAACTTCAATGAAAAAACCGCGAGAATCTATGGTGATCATCTCCTGATGACGGCAGACCGTGGCATCATGGCAGACATCAATAAGGTATTCAACGTGCTGAAAAAGCCGAAAGACGATTATCTTTCTGTCCTGAAAACCTGCAAGAACCTTTTGGTATGCCCGCAGTTTATGCGAGAAAAAATCGTTCATCATATCGATAAGGAAATAGAAGAAGCCAAAGCCGGAAGACGTGCCGAAATGATCATCAAAGCCAATTCGGTAAGCGACCGCTCCTTGATTGAAAAGCTGTATGACGCGGCAAGTGCCGGCGTGGTGATCAGCATGATCGTAAGAGGGATCTACTGCGCGGTAAACCAGAAAGACTTTAAAGAAAAGATAAAAGGCATCAGCATCGTGGATGAATATCTGGAACATGCGCGGGTAATGTATTTCTACAACAAAGGCGCTGAAGATATGTATATTTCCTCCGCAGACTGGATGACCCGGAATCTGGATTACCGGATTGAAGCTGCAGCCAAGATCACCGATAAAAACCTGAAGAAAGAATTGAAAGATATTCTCGACATCCAGTTGAAAGATAACGTAAAAGCCCGTATTTTAGACAAAAAATTGAGCAACGAATATATCCATAACCATAAGGAGGAATGCCGTTCTCAGCTTGAAACGTATCGATATTTAAAAGCCAAAACAAACCAGAAATGAAGATTGCAGCCATAGATATAGGAAGTAATGCAGCCCGACTGTTAATCAATGAAGTAAAAATCAACAACAAAAAACCGGAATTCATTAAGCTGAATTTGCTGAGAATCCCCCTAAGGCTTGGGATGGATGTCTTCACGCTCGGGAAAATAGGTGAAGAAAGGGAAAAAATGGTGATCGATTCCATGAAAATTTTCAGCGACCTGATGCAGATCTACAAGGTGGAACACTACCGGGCCTGTGCAACCAGCGCGATGCGGGATGCGGCCAACGGCAGGGAAATCATCAATGAGGTGAAAAGAACTTCCGGAATCAACATCGAGATTATTTCAGGGGATGAAGAAGCAGGACTGGTTTTTGAGAACCATATTGCCGAAGGTCTCGATAATGAATTTGCGTATCTGTATATCGACGTGGGCGGCGGTTCCACCGAGCTTACTTTCTACGAAAACGGAAAGATGATTTACGAAAAATCCTTTAATATCGGAACCATCCGCCTGCTGAACAACCTGGTGACGCCCGATAACTGGAAGGATATGAAAGAAGAAATCCGGAAGAACATCAACAGCAAAAAGCCGATCGTGGCCATCGGTTCGGGCGGGAACATCAATAAAGTTTTTTCCATGAGCAAAACAAAGGACGGCAAGCCGATGTCCCTTACCCATCTTAAAAAAGTCTATAAAGAATTTGATGACCTTTCGGTAGATGAAAGAATGACCAGATACAATCTCCGTGAAGACCGGGCCGATGTTCTCGTACATGCGCTGAAGGTTTTCAATAATGTGATGTCGTGGTCTGAAATTAACAGGATATTCGTCCCGAAAATCTCGGTCGCCGATGGATTGATCCATAATATTTACAGCAAACTACAGGACAAGAAGTAATTGTTAGACATATTTTAAACCGGCCGATTAAGTTCGACCGGTTTTCTTTTGGATAAAAGGGAGCTGAAAATGGTGAATGTACTTTGTGGTAATAGTGAATGTTTGATATGCTGCTGATTTTTTAAACACGCAGAGGGCCATCCTTTTAGGAATCCAAATCCGAACCTCTCCATATCGAGATCAACACGGGATCGAGAAGCAGACACAGAACAGTTTGATTATTCACTCATTCACTTTTGATCATTGACTCGAAGAAATTAACAATTGACCATTCACCTTTTTACAAATTTGTATAATTTTTGATACCACATAAAGTAAAAGTGAGTTTCAAACGTCGGTATTATTAACAAGAATAAGAAATGAATTCAATTAAAATAATCCTTACAGGGTCGACGGGAATGGTAGGTGAAGGTGTTCTCATGGAATGCCTTGATAATCCGAATATTTCCGAAATCCTGAGTGTCAGCCGGAAACCCTCCGGAAAAAAACACGCCAAACTGAAAGAATACCTTATTTCCGATTTTCTGAAAATAGACCCGGCTGATGAAAACCTCAAAGGATATGATGCCGTTTTTTTCTGCGCCGGAATCAGCAGCGTGGGCATGAGCGAGGAAGAATATACTGTCATTACGCATGATATGACCCTTCATTTTGCAAAAGCTGTACTCAGCCAGAACCCGGATATGGTTTTCAACTATATTTCCGGGGTGTATACGGATAAAACCGAGAGCGGGAAAATAATGTGGGCGCGGGTGAAAGGCAGAACGGAAAACGCCCTCAGGAAGCTTGGATTCAGGGCTGCTTATAATTTCCGCCCCGGATTTATGAAACCAGTGCAAGGCCAGAAAAATGTAAAATGGTTCTTTAAGCCATTTATTTCGATTTTTCCTGTTGTATTTCCTTCAAAATCATTAACTTTACATGAATTGGGTGTCGCAATGATCAATGCGGTCCTGAAAGGCTATCCCATCTCAACATTAGAAATCAAGGACATTAAAAATTTAGCGCTATGAAAGAAATGTTAAAACGAATTTTTTTGGTTGCTTTTATTTTATTGGTCCTGACTGCCATCTCAGGTTTTTTTTACATGCAGAAGCATCCGCTGGAAGGAAATACGAAATTAACGGGGAAAAATTTACATTTTTCAGGTCAGGTTTCCAAATAGAATAAGCTTTACCGGAATACCGTTTCAGATCGTTATTCTAACGACGATCTTTGTATGCACCGGATTTTCATTTCCTCTTTTTTTTAACCTTTAAAAATTTAACCTATTAGTGAAAATCTCTGGGATTTCCTGTAATTAGAACGTCTTTGTGAGACTTAAAAACAGTTAGTAGTAAAAATCTTGTGAGCTTCGTGTTCAGGATTGGAGACAATTGCAACAGGGTTTCGACACGCCTCAGCCTGACAGTATGCATTTACGGGTTTTAGATTAACGTCTAACATTCAGGAACCAGGTTTCCGATTCGGACTGCTTTACTTCAACTTTCCTTGCCGGATGAACATTTTATTAATCATTTATTAAAATTTGCTTAAAATAATTGCGAACCAGAAGATTCATTTTTGCATAAATTTAAAGTAAAGTAAAAATGATTAATAACTACTTATTAAAGACTTCTGTTATAGCCGCATTTTTCCTTCAGGGGGCGGTTTTCGGACAGACTTCCCTCATCCACTATTGGAATTTTAACAACAATGCATCTTCAGCGGCCATTACCACCCCAACTTCTACCTTAACGGGCGGATCGATGACGGCTGCAGCCAATGGAACCACAGACATTGATTTTGCAGGCGGAACAGGCCAGAACTTCAACGTTCAGAATTTAAATGCGAGAAACGGAGATGCTTCCGGAACCCATTTGCGATACAATAACCCGATCAACGGCAGCCTGCAGTTCAATTTGCCGACTACGGGATATAATAACGTGGTGGTAAAATTTACGACCCGGAGATCCGGATCCGGTGCAGGAATGCAGACCTGGAAATATTCTACCGACGGAACTACTTTCATAACCTACCAGACTGTTTCTCCGCTGGATGCAGATCCGCAACTGGTGACGTTCGATTTTTCAGGTATTGCAGGCGTATCCAACAATCCGAATTTCAAATTAAAGGTTGAATTCGCGGCGGGCAGCGGTGGAACGGCCGGAAACAACCGTTTCGATAACTTTACGGTAGATGCAGCACCTGCTGGTACAGCGGATACGACACCCCCGACTGCAACTTACCTTCCTTCAAACAACACAAATAACGCTTCCACGACGGTAAATCCTACCCTTATTTTTAATGAAAACGTACGGTTAACAGATAATTCGGCCATCAACGATTCTAATGCACAAATGCTGGTAGATTTCCGCCTTGGAAATACTTCAGGTTCCCCGATTCCCTTTACCACTACTTTTGCCAATAATAAAATCACCGTGATTCCTTCCTCGGGAATGGCTCCGAACCAGACGTATTACCTGGCTTTGAAGCCCAATATGGTGGAAGATACCAGTGATAATGCGGTAACGGCAGTGACTTCCACTACTTTTACAACGGCAGGAACATCCGTTTCTATGGATAAAAACTTTATTAAAGTCAATGAAAATGCAGGAAACCTGGCTTTCAAAATAAATGTCTTCAATCCTTCCAATGCGACGGTAAATATTGTTGTAAAACCAGCCCCTTTCAGTACGACAGACGGCAACGATTTTACTTTAGCCAACCAAACCCTTACCCTTACCCCTTCCACAACCAGCTATACGGTGAATATCCCGATCATTGACGATACGCTGGAAGAACAGCAGGCGGAATATTTTGTGGTAAGCCTTGAAAGCCCGGTAAACGCAACGGTATCCGGGGACAGCAATGCAACGGTTTATATTGTGGACAACGATAAGCCCGCCCCGGTTCCTTCCCAGCAAATCAGCCTGAACTACATCGGCAGCTTCGATCCTTCCGGAACCAACACCAGCTCTACGGAAATTGTGGTTCATGACCCGGCAACGCAGCGCCTGTTTACCATCAGCTCAATGACGGATGTTTTTGATATCATCAATTTCAGCAACCCTGGCCAGCCTTCGGTCGTGAATACGATAAACATGGCGCCATACGGCGGAATCACCAGCATTGCCGTGAAAAACGGAATCATCGCAGCCGCTTCCCCGAACACCAATCCGCAGCAGAACGGATCGGTGGTTTTCTTTGACATCAACGGAAATTTCCTGAAGCAGGTAACCGTAGGCGCATTACCGGATATGGTTGCTTTTTCACCCGACGGCACCAAGGTCATGACCGCAAACGAAGGGGAACCGAATGACGCTTATACCGTGGATCCGGAAGGAACTATCAGCATCATCGATATTTCGGGAGGCATTGCCAATCTTACACAGAGTAATGTAACCACACTTAATTTCAACGCTTTTGATTCGCAGGTAGCCACTCTTACCGCGACAGGTTTAAGAAAAGTGAGAACCAACAATACGCTTTCCCAGGATCTGGAGCCGGAATATATCACCATCAGTGCAGACAGCCAGAAAGCGTGGGTCACCTTGCAGGAAAACAATGCCGTGGCTGAAGTGAATTTAGCTTCAAAAACCATTACCGGAATCTGGGGCCTAGGCAAAAAAGACATGAGCATACCGGGGAACGGATTCGACGCTTCGGACAACAATGGCGAAATCTTAATTGCCAACTGGCCGGTAAAAGCCTATTACACCCCGGATGCAGTACAGAATTATAAAGTCGGAAATACCCATTACATCGTAACGGCAAACGAAGGGGATGAAAAGGATCTTTCCGGCTTCAGCGAGAGAACAACCGTCGGTGCCAATGCCTATACTTTGGATCCGGCGGTATTTCCTCAGGCATCGGTTTTAAAAGCATCGTACAACCTGGGAAGATTCAGGATTTCAAATGCTACCGGAAACACGGACGGTGATGCGGATTTTGAAGAAATGGCAGCCCTGGGCGCCCGCTCGTTCTCTATTTTCAATGCTGATAACCAACAGATCGTCTACGACAGCGGCGACCGTTTTGAACGGTATATCGCTGCCAATTATCCTTTGATCTTCAATGCCGATAATGAATCGAATACGGTAAAAAGCAGAAGCCGTGCAAAAGGTCCGGAACCGGAAGGCATCGCTTTAGGAAACATCAATGGGCAGACCTACGCCTTCATCACTTTGGAAAGAACCGGCGGCGTAATGGTATATAATATTACCGATCCGGACAATCCGACGTTTACGGATTATAAGCATTCGCGGATGACTTCGGCTTACGGTGGCGATAACGGTCCGGAAGGCATCACTTATATCGCTCCGGCCAATACGACCACCGGAAAAGGATATGTAATTGTAGCCAATGAAATCAGCGGCACACTGTCTATGTATGAGGTAACTGGTGCCGGAACCCTGGCTGCCGGTGAGGTAAAGACTGAAAAAACCACATTCAATATTTTCCCGAATCCGGTAGCTAAAGGAAATACGCTGTATTTTAACAGGGCACAGGATTATGAGCTGTACGATATGTCCGGAAAATTAATAACCAAGGAAAAAAATGCTTTAACCATCAATACTTCAAAACTTTCTACCGGAGTTTATCTGGTAAAAACATCTGAAGGCCATATAAAAAGGGTCATTGTAAAATAGAATAGATGATGATTTAGTTGATTGAATAAGTCCCGGTTTTTCCGGGGCTTTTTTATTGATAAGAATTTGATTAGTTTTACTTTTTTAAAAAATACCATGAAAGATCAGCTGGAAGACATCATCCGTCAGGTTCACCGTAAAGAAAAGCGGAATCTTTTTACTTTTTTAACCGGTGCCGGAATTTCATCCGACAGCGGGATCCCGACCTATCGCGGAACCGACGGCATCTGGGTGAAAGGGACCCAGTTTCATAAGCCTGAGGAATTCGGGACCCTGAAATATTTTAAGCAGTATCCTGAGGAAGTGTGGCAGTATTCCCTGTTCCGGAAGAAAATGTTTGAAACGGCCATGCCCAACCCAAGCCATCTTGAAATGGTGGAAATCGAAAATATCCTGACAGACCGGTTTCATCTCATCACCCAGAATATCGACAATCTCCATCGCCGCGCCGGCAATACAAGGCTGTACGAAATCCATGGCAATAACCGGGAAATCAAATGTTCCGACGGCTGCAAAGGCATTATGACCATGCCGGAAGAAATCATGGGAAAAGATATTGATGAAGGCCTTACCCTGAAAGATACGGAACTGCTTACCTGCCCGCAATGCGGACACTGGATGCGGCCTAATATCCTCTGGTTTGACGAATACTATGACGAAAAAACGAATAAAAAGTTCAGTGCATTAAAAACCGCTAAAAACAGCGGCGTTCTTTTCATCATCGGGACTTCCGGTGCCACAAACCTTCCGCTGGCCATTGCCGAAACGGCGCTGAAATACGGCGCCTTTGTCATAGACATCAACACGGAAGACAATTATTTTACAGAACTGATTAAAAATAAAAAGAATAAGCTGATCATCCGGGAAAGATCTACGGAAGTATTAACCGTGGTGAAAGAAATTATTAAAGATTTAAACAGAACAATTTGATAATAAATAGTTATCAGGATGTTCTGTCTTAATGCATATCATCATAAATCCTTACCAGATCCACGATATTCTTTACCTGAAGCTTTTCGAAGATCTTTTTCTTATAGGTACTGATGGTCGACATTTTAAGATTCAGGCTGTTGGAAATTTCGATGTTCCCGTTTCCTTCCGCTAAAAGTTTAAAAATCTGAAATTCCCTTTTGGAAAGCCTGTCTACGGAATGGCTGTCAGCAGATTGCCTCACCAGCTTTTTCATCATATCGATGGTATAATAATACCCTTCTTCAAAGACAGCAGTAATCGCTGCAAGAATTTCCGCTTCTGATGCACCTTTGCTGAGGTAGCCTGCGGCCCCTTCTTCAATATACTGTATACCCACGTTATCGTCGTATGTTGAAAAAATCAGGATTTTAAGCTGCTTCTGCTTTTTTTTCAGCTCTTTGATCATGGCCTTGAAAATACTCTGGGGTATATCAATATCAATAATAAGCAGATCGTATGCTTTTTTAGAAACTTTTTCTTTTGTCTCAGGGTAGGTTTCCGCAAAATCGATAGTGCAGGAATACTGGAGCTTTGTTTCGAGTACCAAAGCAGTACCTGTTCTTACAACATAATGACCGTCAGCAATAAGTATATTTTTCATAGTCTAGTTTTTGATAAGATATTCCTTATAAAAGGCATCCCGCTATGTAGGAAAATCCTTTTTCCGAATTAATTTACAATGGCATAACAAGTAGCAGACCAAATATTATATTTTTATACGATTTTCATCCGTTTTACAGGTGGCGTATCATTCTTGATAAAGCATACCGAATGTATAATTTCTGAATCTTCTGATTTTTATTTTTCAGGCAGGACCAACGGCAAACCGGACATTAAAAAAGTATATTACAGAAAGCCCTTGTATAAGCAATGTAAATAAATTTATCAACAAAAATAATACATAAAACACTCATCCGGAGATAGAATTATTACTATAAAAATTTCATAATATATTTTAAAATTTTCTTAAAAAAAGGAAAATACAGATGAAAAACCTGCTTTAGGGAAACAATACAGTTAAAATTTGCAACACTTATCACTGAACAATGTCTCTAAACATTCAATAATATGGTTTTTTGGCCTATTGAATAGGGTTATAAGCGGATGTCTTGATATACCCGTTTGTACCTGTATTTACGATTTTAATCTTAAAATTAAAGCTGTAGAGTCCGAAGGTCTTTTAAAACAAAAAAGACAGATCAAAAGACCTGTCTCAAAAAATATATTTTTAGATTTTTATTCTACGCTTACTACCCTTTCAATTTCAGGTGCATGCTGCTTGATGGTATTTTCAACACCCAGCTTCAGGGTTGAAAAATTCAGGGAGCATCCGGAGCAGTTCCCCAAAAGCTTTACGTACACCAGGTTATCTTTCACATCGATAAGCTCGATGTCCCCACCGTCTTTATTCAGGAACGGCCTGATGCTTTCTAAGGCTTCCATCACTCTTGTTACGGTATCTTCGTGTGCTATATTTGTTTCCATATTTTTCAGTTCAATTCGGTTTCCATGTAAGGATGGATTATTTTGCTTTTGGCGAGCATCCTGCCATTGTTGTAATTTTTACAGCTTCCGTCGGAGGAAGATTTTTATTTCTTTCTACCAGGCTTTCTATCATTTTACGGGCAGTTTCGGTATAGATCCCTGCGATTTTGGAATCTTCCTGTAAAGCAGCCGGCCTTCCGACATCCCCTGCCTCACGGATGCTCTGGATCAATGGTATTTCCCCCAAAACCGGAATTCCCAGGTCGTCTGCCAAATATTGTGCACCCTGCTGTCCGAAGATGTAATATTTATTTTCCGGCAGTTCTTCCGGAGTAAAATAAGCCATATTTTCAATCAGACCCAATACCGGAATATTGATGCTTTCCATCTGGAACATGGCGATCCCTTTTCTTACATCGGCTAAGGCCACGTGCTGAGGCGTACTTACAATAACGGCACCGGTTACCGGAACTTCCTGGATGATGGACAGGTGGATGTCCCCCGTTCCCGGCGGAAGGTCGATCAGTAAGAAATCAAGTTCACCCCATGCCGCATCACGGATCATCTGGTTTAGTGCTTTGGAAGCCATCGGGCCTCTCCACACCACCGCCTGGTTAGCTCCTGAGAAATAACCGATCGAAAGCATTTTCACCCCGTAATTCTCTACAGGCTTCATCAGGCTTTTCCCGTTCACTTCTACGGATATCGGCTTCTCTCCTTCTGTATCAAACATCGTAGGAACGGATGGTCCGTAGATATCGGCGTCCAGCAAACCTACTTTAAAGCCCATTTTTGCTAACGTTACCGCCATATTGGCAGAAACCGTAGACTTCCCAACCCCTCCTTTTCCGGAAGCGATGGCGATAATATTCTGAATCCCGGGAATCTGCTTCCCTTTGATCTGACTTTGCTGAATTTCACTCGGTTCCGGAGAAACGATCTTTAATTTAAGATTCACGTCTTCCCCAAATTCACTGGCAAATGCCTGTTTCATGGCGGCCTCCAGTTTTTTCTTTTCGTGCATGGCCGGAGAGTGTGCCGTCATGTCTATATATACATCAGCGCCCATGATCTGCAGGTTGTTCACCAAATCATCAACTTCTATTTCCTTAAGGAAATCCTGAACCTTTTCTTTCGTCAACATAAACTAAATAAATTGTTTACAAATTTACGTAATTTTTAGCTATTTAGAATAAGTAAAAGGACTGATAGATATTTTCTTTTGTGAAAACGAATTTTATAGTACTTTAGGGGAATTTTAATTTTTATTTATGAAAAGAGTATTCATCATTCTTTTTGGGATTATTGCCCATAGTCTGTTTTCGCAGAATTATTCGCAATATGTGAACCCGTTTATCGGGACGGGCGGCCACGGACACACGTTTCCGGGTGCCATTGTGCCTTTCGGGATGGTACAGCTTTCTCCCGATACGAGAATCGACGGAAGCTGGGACGGCTGCAGCGGCTACCATTATTCGGATTCCGTGATTTACGGATTTTCGCATACCCACCTCAACGGAACGGGGGTTTCGGATTATGGCGACATTATGCTGATGCCGACCATGGGAAAACCGGGACTGACCCCTAAAGAATATTCATCCTCATTTTCACATAAAAACGAAAAAGCAACGGCAGGATTTTACTCGGTAAAACTGGATAAGTATAATATTGATGTGCGTTTAACTACAACCAAAAGGGTTGGCTATCATGAATACACCTTCAATAATGCGGGGGATGCCAACATTATTCTGGATCTGAACCACCGGGATAAACTGCTGGAAGGCGAAGTAAAAGTAATCGACAGCAAAACCATCGAAGTTTTCAGAAGAAGCGAAGCCTGGGCCACAAACCAATACATCTACGCCAGAATTGAGTTTTCAAAACCGCTGAAGATTTCAAATAAAACAGTGAACGGAAAAGCTGAAAACAATCTTTTCACGGGAACCAGACTGGCACTGGCCTTTTCTTCAAAAGTAAAAAAAGGCGAAAAGATCGCTGTAAAAGTTTCGATTTCTCCGACAGGCTATGAGGGTGCCGGAAAAAACATGCTGGCGGAAGGAACGTCCAACGATTTTGAAACCGTAAGAAAACAGGCTGTAGCAGACTGGAATAAGGAACTGTCAAAAATCGAAGTAAAATCTTCCGATAAAGATAAACTGACCGTTTTTTACACGGCGATGTACCACGTGTTCACCCAGCCGAACATCAATATGGATGTGGACGGAAAATACAGGGGCCGCGACAATAAATTTTATATGGCGAAAGGATTCGATTATTATTCGGTATTTTCGCTTTGGGATACTTTCAGAGGAGCACATCCGTTAATGACATTAATCGACCGCAAAAGAACCTCGAATTTCATCAATACCTTCATCAAGCAATATGAGCAAGGCGGAAAGCTGCCGGTGTGGGAACTCGCTTCCAACGAAACGGAATGTATGATCGGATACCATGCGGTTTCCGTGATAGCCGATGCGATGGCCAAAGGAATTACCGGGTTTGATTATGAAAAAGCTTTTGAAGCGTCCAAGCATTCGGCGATGCTGGATATTTTCGGGCTGAATGCTTACAAGCAGAATAATTTCATCAGCATCGATGATGAGCACGAAAGCGTTTCCAAAACCGTGGAATATGCTTACGACGACTGGTGCATTGCCCAGATGGCTAAAATTTTAGGCAAAAAAGAAGATTACCAGTATTTCATCAAGCGTTCCCAGAACTGGAAGAACCTCTACAACCCGAAAAACGGATTCATGCAGCCGAGGAAGAACGGAAACTGGTACGAACCTTTCGAGCCGAGAGAAGTGAACAACAATTATACAGAAGGGAATTCATGGCACTATTCCTACTCCGTTCAGCAGGATATTCCGGGACTGATCGCCATCCATGGGGGGAAAGAAAAATTCGAACAGTTTATCGATGCTATTTTCGCTGCACCTGATAAGACCACCGGCCGGGAGCAGGTAGATATCACCGGGCTGATCGGTCAGTACGCACAGGGAAACGAGCCGAGCCACCATATTGCCTACCTTTACAATTATGTGGGCAAACCGGAAAAAACGGATGCCAAAATAAAGTTCATCCTGGACAATTATTATAAAAACGCACCGGACGGACTGATCGGAAACGAAGACTGCGGCCAGATGAGCGCCTGGTATATTCTCAGCACCATGGGAATTTATGCCGTAACTCCCGGGCTTCCCGAATGGCAGACGACCCGACCTTATTTTGATGAAATTAAAATTCACCTGGAAGACGGAACCACCAGAACCATTACCAAAAATACAGGAAGAGAAGAACTGAAAAAGCTGGGTTTTGAAAATGCAAAATCTTTCAAGGATTATAAATACGACGAACTGACGGCCTCACCGGTGATTTCAGCAGCAAGAATCTTCGACCTAAATACCAAAGTGGAAATCACTGCACTGAATCCTGATGATAAAATTTACTACATGACCCTGGATGAAGGCGATGCCAACGTAAGAAAAACATTTACCGCTTACAAAGGCCCGTTTACCATTATGAAAACCACCCAAGTTTCAGCGTATGCGGAAAGGAACGGTGAAAAAAGCTCTGTGGTTACCGCTAATTTCAACAGAAGGCCTAACAATTGGGACATTACGGTGAATTCAACTCCGACTCCGCAATATACGGCCAGCGGAAAGCTTTCTTTGATTGACGGGATCAACGGGGACGCCAACTGGAGAAAAGGCGAATGGCTGGGTTATCAGGGCCAGACTTTTGACGCGGTGATCGATATGAAATCGCCTCAGCAGATTACCCATTTATCATCCACTTACCTGCAGGACAGCCGGGCATGGATTTTAATGCCTAAAAAAGTGGAATATTACGTTTCCAACAACGGAAAGGATTTCATCCTGCTGAAAACCGTAGACAATACGCTGGATCCGAAAGATGAAACCCCTCAGGTGAAAGATTTCTCCACCGATGTTTTACCGACGCAGGCACGTTACGTAAAAGTGAAGGCCTACCATTTCGGCAAGCTTCCGGAATGGCACCAGGGAGCAGGCGGCGATGCTTACATTTTTATTGATGAGATTTCCATGAAATAATCTGATTTTTCCAATGGTAAAAACAAAACCCTCCGGCAATTGCCGAAGGGTTTTGTTTTTACCAGGCTTTGGTGATTTCACCCTTTCAGGGCTCATGATTTTTACCTGGATTCTTACATCTGGCTTCACCCGATGCTGCTGACCGCGCCCTTTCAGGGCTTTGCCCAGTCTCTTACACTAATCTCCAAACACTATTTTTTCCGCCCAATTCAGCCCGTCCGGCAATTCCCTGTCGGAAAATTCGATGTGGATGACCCTTCTTCTCTTTCCGTTGGTGGTGCGGTTGGAGCCATGCAGGATCAAAGGTTTCATGATCATGATTCCGCCGCTTTCGATAGGGCAGATTGCTTCGGTCTCGGTAGTCCAGTCGATGGTCTCCGGGCGGTAAATGCCTTTGGCGTGGGATCCGGGAACCACTTTCAGGGCACCGTTGTTTTCATCCGTATCATCAAGATGGATCCGGATCGTATATATGTTTTCCAGGACCTCCAAAGGCGGCTGAACGGCAAACTGATTCTGCTTGGTGGTCCAGGGTCCGAATCCTTCCAGCGGTTTTTTCTGATCAACTGAAATCGTCAGGTCCTGATGATAAACTACGTACCAGTTGGAGGTTTCAGGTTTATCAAAATAAATGCTCTTTACTGCAAAATACCGATTCCCGAAAATCTCCCTGATCACGGTTTTCATCTTTTCATTAAAGATCAGATTCCGCACTCCGGGAATTTCCTTTAAAAACTGCCGGATCGCAAACAGGTCTTGCGATTTCCGGAAGGTTTCTTTCGAGGTATCAATATTTTGAATCACCGTACCGATCTGCTGAATTTCTTCATCAGAAAAGATATTGTCGATAACGGTAAATCCGTTTTCTTTAATTAAATTTTTATGGTTTTGAAAATTCATTGTCAACAAATTCTAAAAGATAATTTCATTTATATTTCACAAAATAAATGGTCAATAATGAAAAATAAAAATTCACTATTGACCATTCACCAGCATAGGCTGTAATTCACATTTTACAAGTTTCCGCCGTGGTTATCCAGCTGCCCTTCCCATTTGGAAACGGCTGAAGTGGCCAGAGCATTCCCCAAAACATTTGTCATGCTTCTTCCCATATCGCAGAAATGGTCGATCGGCAGGATCAGGGCAATCCCTTCCGGCGGAATTCCGAACATCGAGCAGGTGGCCACAATAATGACCAGGGAAGCCCTCGGTACGCCGGCGATCCCTTTGGACGTCAGCATCAATACGAGAAGCATGGTGATCTGCTGTCCGATCGTCATTTCGATTCCATAGATCTGAGCGATAAAAATGGAAGCAAATGTCATATACATCATGCTTCCGTCCAGGTTAAAAGAATAACCCAGCGGCAAGATGAACGATACGACCCGGTTGTTGCAGCCGAACCTTTCAAGCTCTTCCACCAGTTTCGGGAAAACCGCTTCGGAACTTGTGGTCGAGAATGCGATCAGCAAAGGCTCTTTGATTCTTCTCAGCAATTCAAAAAGACGGTTGCCTAAAATCAGGTAACCGACCACCAGCAGTACGAGCCAGAGAATGCCTAAGGCGAAGAAAAAATCCCTCAGATAGATGGCGTAGACTTTAAATATCTCAAAACCGTTGGTGGCCACCACCGCGGCAATGGCTCCCAAAACGCCCAGCGGTGCAAACCACATGATGTAGCCCACCATTTTCAGGATTCCGTGGGCAATAATATCAAATAATTTAACGACTGGCTGCGCATATTCTTCACCCATATTGGCCAGGGCAATCCCGAACATAATGGAAAATACGACAATCTGGAGTACTTCGTTCGTAGCAAAGGCTTCAAAAAGGCTTTTAGGAATAATGTGCTTGACGAAATCTTCCATCGAAAAACCTTTGCTGGTTTTCAGCAGTTCCTCGGCAGAGGCAGCATCCTGGATCGGAAGCTTGGTTACATGTCCCGGCTCCAGCCAGTTTACCAGCATCAGACCGATAAAGAGGGAAACCAGCGATGCGGAAATAAACCACAACATGGCTTTCGTCCCTACCCTTCCGATCATTTTAATATCGCTCATTTTAGCAATTCCCACCACCAGCGTCGTGAAAACCAGCGGGGCAATGATCATCTGGACCAGCCGGATGAAGACCGTCCCCAAAAGTTTGATGTTTTTGGAAAAAGGTTCCGCACTTTCAGGATAGCTTACATGCACCAGCCCGCCGATGGCTACCCCCAGGATCAGCGCCACAACAATCGCTATAAATAGTTTATTTTGTCCTTTCATATCAATAATTCAAGTTTCGCAAATATAATATTTTTACAATTGGAATGAAGCCCATTTATAAGCCGATTCATTTTTGCCATTAACAGCCTTTGAATCATTATTTGATCCATTTAAAAAAGAGCTTCGGAAATTTCATAAAAAATCATTGTAATTTTACATTTTGGTATACATTTTACTGTTGTATTTAATTGTATTAACATTAAAAATATACAACTATGAAAAAATCAATCGCTATGGCTGCTTTGGCTATCGCTGTATCTTTCGGGTCTGTTTCCTGTAAGAAAAAAGTTTCTGATGCCGATCTTCAGACACAGGCTACAACAATAGTGGTATCTAATCCGAATGCTTCCGTAGAAGTAAAAGACGGGGTGGCTCACCTGAGCGGAACGTTTGAAACCCAGGAAGCCAAAGACGCTATGATCAAACAGCTGAAAGCCATCAACGGAGTAAAAGAAGTGATGGATATGGCGACCGTAGCACCTGCTGCAACCGCTGCACCTGCTATTGAAACCCAATCTGCCGTTAACCCTGAAGTACAGCAGAAAGTACAGGATGCCGTAAAAGATATTCCGGGTGTGAAAGTAGAAGTGGTAGACGGAGAGCTTACGCTTACCGGAAATATTTCTTCTTCTGATGCCAGAAAAGTAAAAGAATCGGTAGATGCTTTAAAAGTAGGAAAAGTAAATTACAACTACACCGTAACAAAATAATCAGTCATGAGTACATTACAGGATAAATATTCAAACGTGGTTTCTGCGGCTCAGTCTGCAGGAATTTCCAATCTTCAGGTTCAGGAACAGGACGGAATCCTTTATGTTTCGGGAAGTGCGTCCAACACCGCTGCAAAAGATGCGGTATGGAATGCTTTGGGAGCAATTGATTCCACATATTCTGCTTCGGACATTAATATCGATGTACAGGTAGCCGGACTTTCGGCAGGGACTTCCCTTACCGTTGCAACGGATGAATCCAACCTCAACATTAGACAGGAGCCTTCGACCGAAGCTGCTGTAGTGGGAAAAGTAACAAAAGGCTCTTCCCTTACACTGGTTGAGCAGACTTCTGACGACTGGTGGAAAGTAAAAACGGACGACGGACAGGAAGGTTATGCTTATTCAAGATACTTAAGAGCTTAATCTGAATCTGATTTCAATATTATGAAACATCTCTTTTTTTAAGAGGTGTTTTTATTTTTTATGGAAACTTAACAATTAAACGAATTTTTCTCCCGAAAGATTAACGCTATTTAACGCTGCAGGCCCTTTGTTCCGGCTTTTTTTTCCTATAATTTTGCGGCACTGATAATCATATAAACTCATGGGAAAACGCTTATTGCTGCTGGTTTTATTGCTGAATATTCTAATGCTGAATGCTCAGAAATTAAACATCAACGGAAAAGTTCTGAACTTTGAAAAAAAACCTGTTGAAAATGCTACTATTTATCTTCTGAAACAGAAGGACTCCTCCATCATCAATTATACATCCTCGAATCGGGAAGGAAACTTTTCCCTGAAAACGGATGAAATCTCCGAACCGAGCATTCTGAAAGTAGACGCTGAAAAATTAATTTCCTATTCCAGAAATTTTGAAACGATCGGGCAGTCTGTTTCCTTAGGGGAGCTTGAGCTTGAAAGAAATTCGGTGTCCAACATCCAGGAAGTGAAGCTGACGGCTTCACCGGTTAAAGTAAAAAAAGACACCATTGAATTCAACGCTTCATCGATCAAGGTACGTCCGGACAGTAAAATTGAGGAATTGCTGAAACAGATTCCCGGCGTGCAGATGGATAACGACGGCAAAATTACCATTAACGGAAAAGAAGTTGACCAGATTACCATCAATGGCAAACCTTTCTTTGATAAAAACGGAAAAATTGCGTTGCAGAACCTTCCGGCAGACATCATCAAAAACATCCAGTTTACCACAACCAAGACCAAAGAGGAAGAACTGAGCGGAAAAACCTCGAAATCCAATAACGCCACCATCAATTTCAATATCGACGAAAAGAAAAACAAGGGACTGATTTCAAGACTTACTTTAGGCTACGGCTCCGATAAGCGGTATGAAGGCAGCGGCCTCCTGAGCTATTTTAAAAATGATACCAAGATCAGCTTGCTGGCAGCTTCCAACAACATCAATTCCCAGGGATTTTCGAGTGATGAGGTTTTCGACAGTATGGGGCGGGGGAGGAATTCCTGGCTGATGCAGGGCGGTTCTGTGGTCACCAGCGGGAGCTCTACCTATTACGTATCCGGCGGAAACAATACCAAAGGCATCCAGAAATCCACCACCATCGGATTCAACTACAGCGATAAATTCGGGAAGGATGTGGACCTGGATAATGTAAGCCTGATCCACATCAACAACAATCTGGAAACCAGATCCAAAGTTTCAAGGACTACCCTGCTTCCGGATTACACTTTAAAAACAAACTCCGAAAGCAACGGCGGAAATGATTCCCGACAGTATAATTTTGACGTTTCGGCGAGAATCCGCCTGGATTCCTTAACGAGCATTTATTTTTCTCCCGCTTTCTCCAGAAATGAGATCCGCAGCTTCAGCACGTCCAATGCCGCCACCTTCCGGGACAACGACCTGCTGAACACCAGCAACAGCAATACGAACCTGGATTCTGAAAACAATGCCTTTAATCCAAACATTTATTTTTCGAAAAAATTCCATAAAAAAGGAAGGGAAATGAATGTAAACCTCAACAGCAGCATTTCCGAAAATAAAGAAAACCTGCTGAACCGTTCTGAAAACATTTTCTATTCGGGCACCCAGCCGAATGACAACCGGAACCAATTCTCGCTGAAGAAAAACCAGAACAACAATTACCGGTTCAGAACCGGTTACACAGAGCCCATCTCCGACTCCGCCAACATAAGCCTGAGCCTGAATTATAATGCAGCCACGATGAGAAACAGGCGGGACGTGAACGATTTCGATGCCGCCACCATGCAGTATTCGGATTACAACGAGGTTCTGTCCAACAGCATGAACCAGAAGATCAACACGATAGCTCCCGAATTGTCTTTTGAAGTCAATAAAAAGAAAATCAGTGGCTGGGGTTCGGTAAGAGCAGACTTTTCAGATATGAAGGTAAATTCCCGTTTCAGCAACCAGAATTACGGACTGCAGAAAAATTTCGTCCTTCCCAACTATAATGTAGGAATGAACTATGAATTTTCCCAAAATAAAAGATTAAGCTTATACAACTTCGCCGATTTCAGCATACCTACAGCCGAACAGCTTACACCGTACCTCGACGTTATCAACCCGCTGATCGCTTATCAGGGAAACCCGGACCTGAAAAATACATGGACCAATTCGACCTACCTGTATTTCAATAATTTCAACATGGTAAAGAACATCAATTATTACCTGAATGCCGGATTCACCTATAAGAATAATGACATCATCAATTATTCCTATTTCGACGAAAGCGGAAGGCAGCTGGTAACCTATGCCAACATCAGCGGCAACAAGCACTTCAACTTCGGGGGAAGCTTCAGCAAAACCTTCAAGTGGAAGGAAAATAAGCTCACCATTACCCCGAAATTCAGTTCCATGTACGGTTTCAGCAAAGGGTTCATCAACGGGCAGGAATTCAGCAGCAGCTACTACAGCTTTAATCCGGGACTGAACTTTACCTATGAAATCAAGGAAAAGCTCACGGTAAAACCGTCTTATACGCTGGGCTATAATTTTTCAAAATATAAAAACTACAGCATCGATGAGGTAAGCACCAGCAACCAGATCCTGAAACTGGAACTTACGAACTATGTCTTCAAAAGCAGACTGATCTTAGGAAACGACCTGGAATACAATACCAACACCAACATCGCTCCGGGCTTTAAAAGGGATTTTTATTTCTGGAATACCAGCGTCGGTTATTCGTTCTTCAACAAGCAGCTCACAGCGAAAGTGAAGGTCTATGATGTCCTGAACCAGAACCAAAGCGTGAGGAGAACCATTTCCAACACCTTTTTTGAGGACCGCGACGACCTGATCCTGAAACGCTACGTGATGTTCTCCCTCACGATGAAACTCAACAAATTTGCACGCAATAAAACACAAACCCCATAGATTTAAAATTATTTTAAATTGCCGACATCCCTTCCGAGGGATGTTTTTTTATATTTTAGCACGTTCAAAAGATGCGTATGAAGAAGATCCTGTGGTTCCTGATGTTTTTATGTCAATTTTTAATACTGAACGGACAAAAGTTCAGCATTGACGGGAAGGTGGTGGATTTTGAGAAAAAACCGTTGGAAAACGCCACCGTCTATCTTTTAAAGCAAAAAGATTCCTCGATCATCAATTATACCTCAACCAATAAAGAAGGGAAGTTTTCGTTAAAAACGGATGAACTTAAAGAATCTTCCTTATTAAAAATAGATGCGGATAAATTTATTTCTTATTCTAAAAAATTGGATAAAATCAATCAATCCGTTGACATCGGAACCGTCGGGCTGGACAGAAGTAAAGTCACCGATATTGAGGAAATAAAAATTACCGTCTCTCCTATCAAGATTAAAAAAGACACCATCGAATTCAACGCCGCCGCTATAAAAGTGCGTCCCGATAGCAGCATCGAGGAACTTTTGAAAAACATTAGTGGCGTAGAGATCGACAGCGACGGAAAAATTACCGCCAACGGCAAGCAGGTGGACCAGATCATGATCAACGGCAAGCCCTTTTTCGATAAGGACGGAAAGATTGCTTTGAAAAATATTCCCGCCGACATCATCAAAAACATCCAATTTACCACCACCAAAACCCGGGAAGAAGAGCTTACCGGCAAACCGCCGAAATCGGAAAATACCACCATTAATTTCAATATCGACGACAAGAAAAACAAAGGCTTCCTTTCCAGGCTCACCGCCGGATATGGCTCCGACAAAAGATATGAGGGCAGCGGCTTCCTGAGCTATTTCAGAGATAAAAGAAAAATCAGCCTCGTGCTGTCTTCCAACAACATCAATGCGCGGGGCGATACCGGGAACGGGGGCAGCCAGCGGGCCTCACAGACCGGAAGCGGCGGTCAGGGAATCCGGAAATCCACAATCATCGGCCTGAACTATACGGATCAGCTGAGCAGGGAAGCCGACCTGGATGCTTTCGGGCTGACCCGGACGGAAACCGACCTTCAGACCGCATCAAAAATCTCGAAAACAACCTTCCTGCCGGAATACAAGCTGAAAACCAACTCGGAAAGCCAGGCCGAAAACAACGCTGAACAGTATAACTTCAATGCATCCGTCAAAATAAAGCCGGACACACTGAGCACAATTTATTTTTCTCCCGCCTTTTCCGGTTCGGCAACCGCGAATCTCAGCACGTCGAAATCAGCAACCTTCAGAGATGAAACGCTGTTGAATGAAAGTGCCTCTTCGGTACGTTCGGATTCGGAAAGCCATTCTTTTACCCCGAACATCCATTATTCCAGAAAATTCAGTAAAAAAGGACGGTCTTTTTATTCGAGTTTAAATACATCCATCACGGAAAATAAAAACAAAAGCCTGAACAATTCACAGACTTTTTTCTATGAGAACGGCATGGAAGATCCTGCCAAAAGAGATCTGAGGAACCAGCTGAGCCGGACCAAATCGCAAAACAACAATTATAGCTTCAATGCAAAATATACCGAGCCGGTCTCCGATTCGCTGGATATTAATTTCGGTTTAAATTACAACTCAGCCAATACCTTCAATGAAAGGATCGTGAATGATTTTGATCCGGCAACCGGACAATATTCAAGCTACAACCTGCCGTTATCCAACAGCTCGGATCAGAAAAACAGCCAGCTTTCGCCGCAGGTGACGGTTGAGCTGAACAAGCAGAAGTACAATTTCTGGGCTTCTGCGAATGTAGATTTTACGGATCTGAAGTATAATTCCCTTTTCAACGGACAGCGGTACGAGCTTCAGCGGAACTTCATCCTTCCCGATTACAACGCGGGTCTCCAGTACAAAATTTCGCAGAATTCAAGGTTGAACATCTACAACTCAGCCAGCTTTACCATCCCGGCGGCCGAGCGGCTGATCCCGTATGTTGACGAATCGAATCCGTTGGTGACCTACCAGGGGAATCCCGAACTGAAGAATGCCTGGAACAACCGCACAAGCCTTTATTTCAGCAATTTCAATGTCCCGAAAAACATCAATTATTACGTTAACCTGTCTTTTACATACAACAGCAACGATACGACGGCATTTTCCTATTACGATGATTCGGGGAAACAGTTTGTGACCTACACCAACATCAGTGGGAACAAAAGCGCGAATGTCGGAAGCGGTTTCAGCAAGACATTTAAATGGAACAACCAGAAAATAACCGTCAGCCCAAAAGCCGGCCTGAATTACCGGTATAGCCGCGGCTTCATCAACGGCCGGATGTACACGGGGAATTCGTATGTCTTCAACCCCGGGATCAGCCTGTTGTATGATAAAAAGGATAAGATCAACATTAAACCTTCGTACAGCATTAATTATTCTTTTTCAAACTATAAAAATTACAGTGTGGAAAGCATCAGGAATACCTCTCAGACCTTTTCGCTGGAGCTCACCAATTATTTCCTCAGCACCAATCTGATTCTTGAAAACGATTTCGAATACAACACCAGCTCCAACATTGCCCCGGGGTTCAAAAGGGATTTCTATTTTCTGAATTCCGCCATCGGGTATTCATTCTATAAAAAACAGCTGACGGCAAAGGTGAAAGTCTATGATGTTTTAAACCAGAACCAGAGCGTCAGAAGAAATATTACCGCCACTTATGTGGAAGACCGGGAAGACCTGATCCTGAGACGGTATATTATGTTTTCGCTGTGTTTGAAACTGAATAAATTTGCCGGAAAGAGAAAGTAATTAAGACCGTTCTATTTTATTATCATTAAATTTTTAACTTCGTCATTTAATTTAAAAATTACAGATATGAAAAAGTATTTTATCCTGCCAGCTGTACTGATTGGCCTGTCATTCACTTATTTCCAGAAGAACAATTTTAGCGGAACCTGGAACGTGGTTGATTCCTACCGTATAGAACCGATCAATTTACAAAATCCGGCATTGCGCGAGCTGGTAAAGAAAAAAATAGTTGAGCAGAAAAGCCAGATTATTCTTTCAGATCAGGATATTATGATTAAACAGAATGAGGTTGTTACTGATAAAAGTAAAGTCAAAGATTTAAAAAAAATCACCAATGACAGCATCGTTTTTAAATTTGACAATCACATGGCTTCATTTAAACTGAAAAATGAAAAAAGCGGAGTCATTACCGTTGATAAAACCGCTGTATTTGTGGTTGAAAAATAATTATGAAAATTGGATTAACAGGCTGGAAGAAGGAAGCCGGATGCAGGAAGTTTTTCTTTGTCGACTGAATCACCGGGAGAGCATGATTATTCATTTTAAAGCTGCAGATGAAATCCTGAATAACCAAGCCAGATAAAACAACCTTTAAACACAGTTATCCACTGATCCTGTCCCCCGGATCGATCTAAACCTAACCTTATAGCTGTCTCAAAAAGGCTGTTTCCGGATTTTATGTTAAACCTTCATTTAATCAAAAGCAATTTATGATTAAATTAGCATAAAATTTTTTAAATAATGAAGAGACATTTTTCCATGTGGTTTGCCTTCCTGTTTGTTTTTGCAGTCGCTCAGAATAAGCAGCCCGATACTTTTGTAAAGGACAATTTCATCAAAAAGGAAGTGTATATCCCGATGCGTGACGGGGTAAAGCTTTTCACTTCGGTGTATATTCCCAAGGATATTTCCGGCAAAAACAAGTACCCTTTCCTGATGCAGAGGACCTGCTACAGCGTGGCGCCGTACGGTGAAAACGAATACCGCACCAAACTGGGCCCGAACCCGTATCTGATGAACGAGAAATATATTTTCGTCTACCAGGATGTCCGCGGAAGGTATATGAGCGAAGGAACCTTTACGAACATGACGCCACAGGTCGATCATAAAACGAAAAAAGACGTGGATGAGAGCACCGATACCTACGATACCATCGACTGGCTGGTGAAAAACATCAAAGGCAACAACGGAAAAGCAGGCCAATACGGAACATCTTATCCCGGATTTTACACGGCGGTAGGCGTACTTGCCCAGCATCCTGCTTTGGTGGCTTCTTCCCCTCAGGCCCCGATCTCCGATTTCTGGAACGACGATTTCCTGCACAACGGAAAAATTATGCTGGGCTATTTCAGGACGTTCCCGGTTTTCGGCGTCCAGAAGACCAAGCCTGAAAGCAAAACCTGGTACAATGATTCGATGATCAAAGCCTCCTCAGAAGACGGGCTGAAATTCTACCGCGATATGGGAACATTAAAGGATGGCTACGAGAAATATTACAGGAATAATTTCTTTATGACCGAGATTATGAACCATCCCAACTACGATGAGTTCTGGCAGAAAAAAAGCCTGCTGCCGCACCTTAAAAATGTAAACCATGCGGTAATGACCGTCGGTGGCTGGTTTGATGCAGAAGACCTTTCCGGACCGCTGAATATCTACAAAACCATTGAAAAGACAAGTCCTAAAGCGAAGAATATGATTGTTATGGGACCTTTTTCCCACGGCGCCTGGGCTTACGAGCAGGGAAAACATTTCCACAACCAGATTTATTTCGGCGATAGCATTGCGACCTATTACCAGAAAAATCTGGAAACGAAATTCTTTAACCACTACCTAAAAGGAAATACGAAACAGGATGCCGGTTTACCGGAAGCCATGATGTACGACACCGGGGCCAAGCAGTGGAGGGAATTTGCTTCTTATCCGCCGAAAGAAGCACAAAAAGTCAATTTCTATCTGTCCGGCGGCACCCTGAAAAACTCGGCCGGACCAGGGTTCTCGGAATATTACAGCGATCCGAACAATCCGGTTTTAAGTTCGGACAATTTAAAGGACTTCAACGGTTTTACCCCGAGAAACTATATGTCGGAGGACCAGCGGTTTGCCGAAGGAAGGCCTGATGTGTTGACCTTTACCACTGATGTCCTGACGGAAGACCTGACGCTGGCCGGTGAAATTATGGCTAAATTAAACATTGCCTCCTCCTCTACCGATGCCGATTTTGCGGTGAAATTGATCGACGTTTATCCCGAAGACTTCAAACCTGGTGAAAAGAAAGACGGGGTGATCTACGGAAATTACCACCAGATGGTACGCAGCGAAATTATGCCGGCAAGGTTTCGGAACTCCAGGGAAAAGGCGGAAGCCCTGATCCCGAATCAGAAGACCGCCGTGAATTTCAGGCTGCAGGATGTGGTGCATACCTTTAAAAAAGGACATAAGATCCAGATCCAGATTTCTTCTACCTGGTTCCCGCTCTTCGCGATCAATCCGCAGAAATTTATGGACAATCCGAACTTTGCGACGAAAGAGGATTACACGAAAGCCTTTATCAAAGTATTTGATGACAGTGCGGTTGAAGTGGAAGTTTTAAAATAACAAAATAGAAAAGGTAGCTGAGGTTCTCGAAGCTACCTTTTTTTATCTTATCTAATGCAGTTTTTGCAGATAATGCTGCTTTTTCTAATTATTCATTAATTTCCACTTCGCTTTTCATTCTACAGGAATCTAAACATGGTATTAGAGAAAGTTTGGAAAGATTCCTGTCGAGATTCTTACGGAAATTAAAGATTCGATTCATAATGATCAATAAAATGTTTTAAGCGTGCTGCTGTCATTCCCGCAGGGAATCTAAACATAGTATCAGAGAAATAACGCAAAAATTTAGTCTGAATGGGTATTGATGATAAGAAAATCTCCCACAGATCTGCTCAGATTTTCTTAGATTTTCTTAGATGATGCTGCTTTATTATCACATAAGTACCCATACTTATATAGTTTATATTAATATTTGCCTCATTTTTTACTTAAAATATTTATTTTCAAATATTTAAATATTTTTTAATAATGTAAACTAATTGAGACTAAGTACTTAAGTTAAAGTTTCACAAAGCTACTTCGACAGGCTCAGCACAAACTTTACACTTATAAAAGCCCACTGAGATTAGATCCGCTTAAATAATTTCAATCACCGGGAGTTACCGTTCTTTTCAACGAAAGACATAAAAATCTTTGATTTTTAAAGAACTTCTGTGTGCTTTCTTCAGCGTAAAGTATTTAACTTTATTCTGCGCTATGAATATCTTTTGAGCCTTTTGCGGTAAAATTCCCATGTTTTGGCGTTCTAAGCAGCTAAAAACTACTCTCTAATCGTCCGGAACGTCAAGTTTACCCTCGGGGATTTCACTTTGGTGGTGGTGGGCAGGCGGTGGAGCCAATGGTCCTGGGTGGTTCCTTTCATCACCAACAGGCTTCCGTTTTCGAGGAACACCTCTGCTTTTTCGTTTTCCGTTTTATGCTTGAACAGGAACTTCCTTTCGGCACCGAATGTTAGGGAAGCAATTGCCCCATGCTTTTTTAGGTCTTTTTCGGCATCACTGTGGTAAGCCATGCCTTCGCTGCCATCGTGGTACAGATTCAGCAGGCAGGAATTATAGGTTTCTCCAGTCACTTCTTCGCACTTACTCTTCAGTTCCAGCAATTCCGGCGTCCAGGGTTTTGCATGTTTTGTCCGTTTGGAATACGTGTATTCAAAAGGCTGATCCCCGAACCAGGCTACCTTTCTTTTTGTGATAATCAGTTTTCCGAAAATAACCGCTTCATCATTTTCCCACGGAATCCGGTTGAATAAATAATCGTAGTAAAAATCCGATTTTTCCTTGGTGAAAATTTTCCCGTAATAATAAACAATTCCGTCTTTGGGAAGCAGGTTTACAGGATTTTCTGACGGGTCTTCGAAGAGGCTGAGCATAACAGTTTAAAGTTTGAGGTTTAATGTTTTACGTTTTTTGCAGAAAGCTGAAGAAAGTATTTTAAAAAATATAATCAATAAGTTCAGATTTTTATGGAAACCGATTTTGGCTAAAACGAATTGATCAGAATTTATTTTAAAAGAAACTAAAACAATTGTGTTTATTGGTGCAAAAGTCTGTGCTATTCTTGTTTAAAATCAGCATAAACCCTGGAACTCTCCCACCCGATCATCAGCTGCTTTCTTTCGGTTCCCCACAGGTACCCGCCGAGTTTCCCGGAAGACTGGATCACGCGATGGCAGGGAATCAGGAAGGCGACGGGATTGCTGCCGATGGCGGTTCCCACGGCTCTTGATGCTTTAGCATGTCCGATTTGTCCCGCTAGCTGACCGTAAGTAGAAAGTTTTCCCATCGGAATCTTAAGCAGGCTCTCCCAGACCTTTAGCTGGAAATCCGTGCCTTTCAGATGAAGCTTGATGGTCTTCAGCTCGCTCCAGTCTTTACTGAAAATGGAAAGTGCATCTTTCTGGATATCATCCTGCTTTTCAAAAAAAGAAGCATTGGGAAATTTAACCTGTAAATCTCCCAATGCCTTGGATTTATCGTTCTCGAAAGCCAGATAGCAGATTCCTTTTTCCGTGGAAGCTGCAATCACATTTCCGAAAGGGCTTCCGGAGAAGCTGTAATTGATGTTCAGGCTTTTTCCTCCGTTTTTATATTCTGCCGGAGACATGCCTTCGATTTTCACAAACAGGTCATGCAGCCGGCTCGTGCTCGAAAGTCCGGTTTCGTAAGCGGCATCAAACAAACTCGCTTTCTCTTCCTTCAGTAAACTTTTGGCATGCTCAAGACTGATGAACTGCAGAAATTTCTTCGGGCTGGTTCCCGCCCAGTCGGAAAACATCTTCTGAAAATGGGCCGGACTCAGACTGATTTCTTCCGCCACTTCCTCCAAACCCGGCTGAAGCCTGAAATTGCTCCGGATATAATCTATCGCTCTGGCAATTCTTTCGTAATCGATCTGACTTTGTGTGGACATATTCGTTTATTTTACCTCACAAATTTCCGAAGAACGAGCGGCAAAAAAAATCCGTTTCCTGCGGAATTTAGTTGTTGTTATAGATATGGTAGTACGCCAGCATTTTGTAATACAGCTTTGCCGCTAAAAATGCGCTTGGCTTAGCCATCGGCGAATCCATCAGTTCCACAATATCAAATGCCACTACGTTGCATTTTTCAAACACTTTTCTCAGGAGTTCCAGTGTCGGGTACCATTGCAGGCCGCCCGGCTCAGGAGTTCCCGTAGAAGGACAAAGCGAAGGATCAAACGCATCAAGGTCGATGGTGATGTACACATTTCCTGAAACTTTCTCCAATACGTCATTTACCCAGTTTTCGTTGTTGGCAATTTCATGGGCAAAGAATACCCTTCCTTCCGGCAGGTACTGCGCTTCCTCAACATCCATGGAGCGGATTCCCACCTGCACCAGGTTGTGCTTCTGGCTGGCTTCAAAAACCGCACACGCATGGTTGGACGTAGAACCGTGGAATTCCGGACGGAGATCGGTATGGGCATCCAGCTGAAGAACCGTTAAGTTCTCAAACTTTTCCCCTACCGCACGGATCGAACCGATGGAAACGGAATGCTCACCCCCGAAAAGCGTGAATAATTTCCCTTCATTGTCCAGCAATTCTTTTGTTTTCTGGTAAACGGCTTCTGTCATCGCTTCCGGCGTTGAATTTTCAGAAATTTCTCCGGCTAAGTACACCCCTTCCAGATAAGGTTCCGTCTGCGTTTCGATGTCGTAAAGCTCCATGTTTTCGGAAGCATCCAGGAACAGTTCCGGTCCTTTGTCAGCCCCTTTTCCCCAGGTTGAGGTTCCGTCGTAAGGAACGGTTACCAGCATTACTTTCGAGTTTTCCAATGATGCATTTTCTTCAGGAATTCCTGCGTATGTCTTCATGTTTTGTTTAGAATTAAATGATTTCGGCAAAGATACGAAGAAGTTTGGAGATGGGTAATCGATTATGAGCAATGAGGAATGTTTAATGTTAATGTTTAACGTTTAATGTTTAACGTTTAACGTTTAATGTTTAATGTTTAATGTTTAATGTTTAATGTTTAATGAAGATAAATTAAAAGGATGAACAATTGAACACTTTTTAAATTTTATTAAAATTATATTTAACTTTATTAAAATAATTTTTACTTTTGTATAAATTATCAGCAATGAAATTACCCATAGTTTGTCCGAGTTGTGAATCTGCTTTGCAGGTCAGCCAGATGAAATGCAGCCATTGTGAAACGACCGTCAACGGCAATTACGAGCTTCCGTTGTACCTGCAGCTGGGCCGTGAAGAGCAGGAATTTATTCTGAACTTCTTCCTGTCGAGCGGCAGTATTAAAGAGATGGCGAAGCAGGCGGGACTCTCCTATCCTACTATGCGAAACAAAATGGATGACCTGATCACGAAAATTGAAACCCTTAAAAAATAACCCATGAACTGGAAACTCCTCTTTAACCCTTTCGGAATCTACAGCGAAAAGCAGCTTTTGGTATCCGGTATTCTGATCACCCTGGCGGGCTCTTTTGTGGGCTCTCTTTTTAATGTAACCTTTGACGGCGTCCTGGATGTGCACCAGTACGAAACCGATTTTCTCACAAGCCTGAAAGAAAACGGCATTAACGTAGCCTGTATTTTTATTGTGTTTTTCGTGCTGGGCAAACTAATCAACCGGAAGACGAGAGCGATTGATATTCTTAACACGTCGATGGTATCCCGGTTCCCGCAATACATCAGTGCAATGATCACGGCTTTGCCCGTTTTGAAAAAAGTCGAAGATGAAGTCATCAGTCACCAGAATGATCTTCAGCATCTGAACTTTCAACCGGTGGATCTTATGCTGCTTTTCATCATCAGCATGCTGCTGCTGGCCATTACGGCTTATTACATTACCCTGCTTGTGAATGGCTTCAGAACCTCCGTAAATGCCAAAAAGTGGCCGCATTTTGTAGGTTTTGCCGTCGCCTTGATCATTGCTGAAATTCTTTCCAAACTTTTAATATCCCTATAATTCATGAAAACAAAAACCTTATTTGTACTTGCAGCCCTTTTATTTGTCTCTTTTTTCCGGGCACAAACCATCGAAGGGTCCTGGAAATGCGAACTTGAATTCCAGGGTATGAAACTTCCCCTGATTTTAAACATTAAAAAGAACGGAAGCCTTTACTCTTCCACGATGGACAGTCCGAAACAGGGGGCCAAAGACATTCCCGTCGATAAAACGGATTTTGTGAACAATGAATTTTCCTTTGAACAGAAAATGCTGGGTGCCAATTATAAAGGAAAGCTGGCCAAAGGAAAAATCGAAGGAACGTTTTCCCAGAATGGGATGCAGCTGCCGCTGACCTTTACGCCGGATACCGGAAACGGATCAGCCTTTAACCGTCCGCAGACCCCGAAACCGCCGTTCAGTTATCACACCGAAGACATTACCTTTCAAAATCCGGCAGACAAAAATACCTTGGCCGGAACCCTCACCCAGCCTGAAAATTTTGACAAAAACAGACCGATTTTAGTTTTGATTACCGGTTCCGGAGCCCAGAACCGGGATGAAGAACTTTTTGAGCACAAGCCTTTTGCCGTAATCGCCGATCATTTTGCGAAGCAAGGAATCGCCACTTTACGACTTGACGACCGGGGCATCGGCGGTTCTTCAAAAGGAACGGCAAACGACACTTCCTATAATTTTGCTACGGATATTAATACTGCTGTTGACTATCTTGTTTCCAAAGGATACAGGAACATCGGGCTGCTCGGCCATTCGGAAGGCGGAATGATCGCACCAATGGTTGCCACCATGAACAAAAATGTAAAATTCCTGGTTCTGATGGCGGCTCCCGGAACACCGATTGATCAGCTGCTGATCCAACAGAATGATCGGGCCGGAAAACTGATGGGTCAAAGTGATGATCAGGTCGGACAAAGCAGAAAAGTTAATTCCGAAATTTACCGCTTTATTAAAACCTATTCCGGCAACGATTATGAAAAAGAGCTTCAGCAGTTTTTAACTAAGAATTTTGCGGGCCAGATGAATGAAACGGCCATTCAGAATATTCAGCATCAGACTTCCAGCCCATGGTTCCGGTATTTCATCAAATTTAATCCGGATACTTATCTTTTAAAAATAAAAATACCCGTGCTCGCCGTGAACGGCAGCCTGGACTTTCAGGTTCCTTCGAAAGAAAACCTCGAAGCAATCGGCCAATCCCTGAAAAAAGCCGGCAATCCCAATTTTAAAACCGAAGAACTGCCCAGCCTGAATCATCTTTTCCAGGAAGCAAAGACCGGAGCCTTTAGCGAATATGCGGAGATCGAGCAGACCATTTCGCCTACAGTCCTGAACCGGATGACCGGCTGGATCCTGAAACTGAAAAACTAATGGAAAAATGCTTTCGGTAATTCTGAAAGGTTTAGTATTTTAGTAAAAAAAAATTCAGATATGCCTTTAAAAGCTGTGCTGTTCGATATGGATGGCGTGATTGTGGATACGGAACCCCTGCACAGAAAAGCCTATTTCAAAACATTCAATGATCTGGGAATCGAGGTTTCCGAAGATTTATACACTTCGTTTACAGGCGCTTCCACAAAAAGGGTCTGCGATACGCTGATTGATACATTCAACCTGAAGCAGACCTTTGAAGAGATCGCGGAAATCAAGAGAAATTACTTTAAAGAATATTTTTACCATGACGAGGATTTCGACCTCATCCCGGGCGTGAAAGAACTGATCCTGCATTATTACGACAACGGAATCAAGCTGATCCTGGCCTCTTCCGCAACAATGACTACCATCAATATGGTTTTTGAAAAGTTTGAGCTGGAAAAATATTTCATGGGGAAAATCAGCGGGGCCGACCTGAAGGAATCCAAACCTCATCCCGAAGTTTTCCTGCTGGCCGCAGGAATGGCCGGGGAACCGGTAAAGAACTGTATGGTCATTGAAGATTCCACCAACGGTATTTTAGCGGCACACCGGGCCGAAATTTTCTGCGCTGCTTACAGAAGTCCGCATTCCAAAAACCAGGATTATACCCTGGCCGACACGGTAGTTTCCGATTATTCGGACCTGGAACTTGATAAGATTGCGCAGTATTTTGATTAAACCTCATAGGTTTTCGGAAACCTATGAGGTTTTGAACTCCATAAAATACAAGAGGCTGTCCAAAATTTGGACAGCCTCTTGTATAAGTTTTGGCTAAAGCCGAATTGAATTTTGATTTTAAAAACGGCCTAAAGTCCGTTCCTATTGATACCTAAGATCAGATTCTTATTGATATCCCAAGATCTTCAGGATATCTTCCGGCTCCTGTTTTTCACGGAAAATCTCGTATTGCAGGTCACCGTTTTCATCTTTCTGGATCAGGATGTGTCTCGGCTGAGGCATCAGGCAATGGTGCACCCCACCGTACCCGCCGATCATTTCCTGATACGCGCCGGTATGGAAAAACCCGATGTACAAAGGCTTGGTATCGCTGAAAACAGGAAGGTAAATGGCATTCGTATGTTGTTCGGAATTGTAATAATCGTCCGAATCGCACGTTAGTCCGCCCAGGAAAACCCTTTCATACGTATCTTCCCAACGGTTAAGCGGAAGCATGATGAAGTGTCTTGAAATCGCCCAAGTGTCGGGAAGCGTCGTCATGAAAGAAGAATCGATCATGTTCCACTTTTCCCGGTCGTTCTGGCGTTTCTGGGAAATAATCTTGTAAATGTTCGCACCGCTTTCTCCTACGGTAAAGCTTCCGAATTCGGTGTAGATATTCGGTTCCTCCACCCCTTCTTCTTCACAGAATTTTTTGATCTGGGAAACAATTTCTTCCACCATATACTGGTAATCGTAATCGAACTGCAAGGAAGTTTTGATCGGGAATCCTCCTCCGATGTTCAGCGAGTTTACTTCCGGAGCAATCTTCTTCAGACGGGCATAGACACGAAGACACTTATACAATTCGTTCCAGTAGTAGGCCGTATCCTTGATCCCGGTGTTGATGAAAAAATGAAGCATCTTCAGCCTTGCATTCGGGTGTTCGGCGATCTTCTGGCTGTAATACGGGATAATGTCCTTGTATCCGATTCCTAACCTTGAGGTGTAAAATTCGAATTTCGGTTCTTCCTCGGAAGCGATCCGGATTCCGATATCGAAGGTTGTATCAATGCTTTCCGTCAGCTTGTCCAGTTCGCGGTAATTGTCCAGGATCGGCGTAATATTCTCGAAACCACTGTTGATCATTTCTGAGATTTTCGCCAGATAATCATCGGTTTTGAATCCGTTGCAGATGACTTCTATATCTTTCGTTACTTTCCCTTCGGTATAAAGCGATTTCACAATATCCATATCATACGCTGAAGAAGTTTCTATAGAGATATCGTTTTTCAGTGCCTCTTCAAGCACAAATTTGAAATGACTTGATTTCGTGCAGTAGCAATACGTATAGTTTTTCTTATATTCGGTTTTCTCAAACGCTTCCTTAAACCAGCTCTTGGCTTTCTGGATGTTCTGAGAAATTCTCGGCAGGTAGCTGATCTTTAGCGGCGTGCCGAATTTTTCCACTACGTCCATCAACGGGATGTCGTGGAACAACAAATTGTTCTCAGAAACATTGAATTCCTCGGTAGGGAAATACAACGTCTGATCAATAAGTTCCGAGTACTTTATTTTCATTTCTAAACAAGTGAATTAAGAATGCAAAATTGCTAAAAAAGTTTGGTTTTTTAACGTTAAAATTATTATAAATTTTACCTGCTTTTTACTCACAAAACAGCATACAATTATCAATATGTGAACTTGCGGATATATTCTGCCTGTTTCTCTTCAGATATTCCCAGCACCTTTTGAATATACTGATCGGCTGAACCGTATTTCTTATGGATTTCATTAAAAGCGGCATTAAGATAAGCAGTTTCTACCCAGCTTAGTTTTTCCAGTACGCGGATGTCCAGTTTCGGATAAATAAAATGTAAATTCCTGGCCAGCCTGAGACGCTTTTCCACGAGCTTTTGCCTGTAGTTATTTGATACAAGATAATCGTTGACAACGGTTTCTTGATCGAACCTGAGCACCGTCAGAACCAGCGCGGTAATAATTCCCGTCCGATCTTTCCCGGCTGTGCAGTGGTATAAGATTGGTGTATCGGACTCCAGGATTTCAGTAACGATTTTCCGGATCACTTCAGGATGTTCCGTCACATAATTCCTGTAAAAATCAAGCATTCTCTTCTCAGCGTCGTTACCGTTTACTTTCCCTTTCAGCACGAGTTTTCTTGCCTGGTTCAGCTGGTCGCCTTCATCCTCAAACGCCGACTCATTTTTATAAACGATCCCTTCAGGAAGACGGTCCGGTTTCTGCGCGATTTCCTTTGAATTCCGAAGGTCGATAATTTCCATTATTCCCAGTTCTTTGATGGTTTTAAAGGATTCCGGTTTCAGTTTAAAAAGATTGGCGCTTCTGTACAGCTTTCCTTCTTTCAATATTCTTCCATCCTTGTTTTTAATATTTCCGACCGACCTGAAGTTGTAGACTTTTTTAATATTCATTTCCGGTAATATTGCCATTTTTCCGTATTCCGGTGTTGAAAGGTGTTGCATTTTGCATGAAAAAACACAGAGGAGTGCGACGAATAAAGAGGATATTTTTAGTAAGGATTTCATATTTTTATTTAGACCACGGATTTTCACAGATTTTCACAGATCATTGCGGATATTTTAGGTTTTTGCTGAAGCCAATGGAGCTTTATCCTGAGTGAACGGGCTGAAGCCCGTTCCTATTGATCTTGTAAATAATTTTTTCCGATAAAGATCAGGAGATCACCTTTTTCATATTCGATGGACACCTCATCTTCCACGGCAAAATTCCGGGTTCCGATGCGAGAGGTGATGCTCAAATTTCCATTGGTCAGCGGCCAGTTCAAACCTTTGGTCGTAATATTTTCAACCGACGGAAAGGGATACAGCGAAATCATTTTATCTTTAACACCATTTAGAATAAACCTTTTCGGAATAAAATAATACTCTGAAAATTCATCATAGAATTTCAGGTCCAGCTGCTCCTTATATCCGAAGGCTACGGTCAGGTTTCCCAGAAAGTGATCCTGCTCGCCGCCGCTTCCACCCAGGACATCTACTTTTTGAAATCCTTTTTCTGTAATAATCTCCAGGGCTTTCTGAAAATCCGTTTTGTCCTGATCCGGAGTGTAAATGAATTTCTCTTCATAGATCCCTTCTTCTTTTCCCGGATGCGAATCGAAATCACCGGAAATAAAATCCAGTTTTTCCATAGGAAAATCAAGGTTTCTCAGATAATGAAACGCCCCGTCGGTACAGGCGATCAAACCGTATTGTTCAGGATCCGGAAAAGAGGCTGGTGCATCTCCGTTGATGAAGAGGAGGACTCTATCTTTCATTCGGATTCCAGTATTCTTCCGGTTCGTTATTGATTTTTGAAATGTATCTGGCCAGCACAAAAAGGTAATCCGAAAGACGGTTCAGGTACTTGATGAGCTCGGGACGAACTTCTTCCGATTCATTTAAGAAGACTAAGGAACGTTCCGCCCTTCTGCAGATGGTCCGGGCTGCATGCAGGAAAGTAGCTGCTTTTCCGCCGCCGGGAAGAATGAAATACTGCAGCGGTTCCAATTTTTCGTCGAAAGCATCCATCCAGTGTTCCAGTTCTTCAATTTCCACATCCGAAATCACCAATGGCAGCCTCGACTTCCCATTCGCCAGCATCAGTTTGTCGACCGGAGTTGCCGCTTCGGAACCGACGGTAAATAAATCGAACTGGATTTTTTTTAACTGCTTTAAAACTTCCTGATCTTCAATATGGCTTTTGGCAATCCCGATGAATGAATTCAGCTCATCAATATTTCCGTAGCTGTCTACTCTTGCGCTTGCTTTTGAAACCCGTGTTCCGCCATAAAGGGCGGTCTGGCCTTTATCGCCTGTTTTCGTATAAATTTTCATAGTACTAAATTACTTTATTAAACCAAAGGCGGCAAATTTTGAAAAGAAGTTTTGATAATCACTTATGCAGAAATTAACTTGAATGTTTAATTCTATACCAGAGTCGTAGATTTGCCCATCCAATGGCAAAGACTGTAGAAATTTAAATACATGAACAACTTAATTTGTCATTCTGCAGGAATCCCAATGCGAATCTTTCCATGCTTTTCTCTAATACTATGTTTGGATCCCTGTGGGATGACAAGCGAAGTGGAAATGAATTAAAGATTAATAAAATCTGCGGCATCTGTAAAATCTGCGTGAGATAAAGAAGATGGGTTCAAAAGCGACGTTTAAACACGGTAAAATAGCAAAGCATTTTTTAACGCAAAGTTCTTACTTGCCTGATGTATAATTTAAGGCAGCCAAGAAAGGATCAGCAGGCTGATCTGATGAAACGTACGCATTATCCAGCGGCTTACCGCCCTGCTTTGTTCCCTGCATTTTTTTCCGCCGCACTGCAAAGAAAACCCGGACTGACATTAAAATTATAAGTCACCATCATTGCAAGGAACGACTGCCTGGTGGCTGAGCGGAGCCGAAGCCATGTTATTGTATGGTCTGACCTTATTTACTTTTGTCTCTAATACCATGTTAAATCGCTGCGGGATGAAAAGCAAAGCGGAAATTAATTACAAACTAAAAAAATCTGCGGCATCTGAAAAATCTGCGCAAGACAAAAAAATGACCGGTCCCGAAAGGCCGGCCACTCTCAAATTATTTATCTACCTAACATTGCTTAAGTATGAGTCTTTAACGGTAAAACCGTCATAATTATTTCAAGGAACCAAAAATATTTTCAGGCCCGAAATCCTACTGACAAACTGTTGTCATTACCCTGTTTTACCTTTGTATCAATCAAAATAAACCATATTAAAAATTATGACAACAACAGCAACTACCACGAAGCCATTCATCACGGCAGAACAGATTTTAGAGCACTGGCAGGGACACCGGAACCTGACTAGAAGAGTGATTGAAGCATTCCCTGAAAAAGAACTTTTCGAATTTTCAATCGGCGGTATGCGGCCTTTTGCCAAACTGGCGGTCGAACTGATCAGCATTGGAGGTCCCGGAACCAAGGGTATCGTAGAAAATCAGATGGAAGCTTACGATGAAGAGAAATTTAATCCTAAAACCAAAGAAGAGCTCCTGAAAAAATGGGACGAAGAAACGGAAACCATCAACCGGTATTTTGCCCAAATTTCAGAAGAGCGTTTTCAGGAAAGCTTTAATTTGTTCGGACAATATGAGTTCCCGGTGTACCAGAACATTTTATACTTTATCGACAATGAAGTGCATCACCGCGGACAGGGTTATACTTACCTGAGGGCTTTGGACATCGAGCCTCCTTTCTTCTGGGAACGGTTTCCGGTGATGTAATGCCGGTAGACAAATTATCTAACCCGAATCATTTAAATACAAAAGCTTCCAGGAATCCTGAAAGCTTTTGTTATTTTTTAACCCGGAAGAATATTTTTAAAGAAACTGATAACGTTCTGTTTCAGCTTTGTGAAAGTTTCCGAGGTCCCGAATTCTTTGTTATCATAACCGATGGGAAAACCCTTTTCCACATATTCGTTATTTTTCTGAAGCGTCAGCACTTCAAAGTTCTTATTGACTTCACCAAGGCTTCCGGTATGGATATCCAGGAATTTCACCGGTGATTTTGTGGAGAAGTCCAGCTTTTTCAGATCGATGGTTTTGATTTCTTTTTTCAGATCGGAACGGAATGTCAGATTCATTTTCTTAAGATCGATTACTGTCTGCCACTCTCCGGCATGGATGGAATTCAGGATATTCCAGGCATAAGCCACCGGTTTTTGGTCGTATTGATAATTTTTCAGCATATAATAAGCCCGGTTGTAGCGGTCTTCCCATTTTCCCTGTTGGGCAAAATCAAACTTTTCACGGCCGCCTAAAAAATCAAACTTCTGTGCCGTTTCAAAATCTTTGGTGTATTGATTGTTGCAGAGAAGCGGCATCGGCATTTCCTTATCGGTCAATACTTTATATTTTCCGTCCAGCAAAGCGATTGTCGCTGTATTTCCCTGAGCGTCGCTTAAAAAGAAATGGCTCCCTGCCGCGTTCGGCCACCAGTTGATATTCGGACCGGAATTCAGGTGATCCACCACTTCTTTTACCGATTGGTAATGATCCAGCTGATACTGGATCCATTGTGCCCAGAACATATCGGGTTGTGAAGGATTTTTTACTTTGGATGTTTCTTCAAGGTACAATTCCACCAGAAACAATCCTTTTTCATTGACGCCATAGCATGGAAAATCATATCCCAGAAGATTAAAAGTCACTGATCCGTACATGGACTTCCATTCTTTTTCAGGTTTCGTCTGATCCGTTGTCAGGTTTTCCCAGCTGATGTTCCGTTTCAGTACATCCCGTTTGTTCACAACAATCATTCCCGGCATGGTTTTCCAGTTTTCATTGAAACCGACCACACAATACCCTTTCCCTTTCAGCAGAAATGCAGAACAGGCCGAAACCGCCGTTGAACAAATCATAGCACTCATCAAAAACAAACGTGTCCATAACTTCATAATATTTTGTATAAATGGTTAAATTATTTTTCAGTATTTCTTTAAGATATTTTTAATTAAAACTTTCAGGCTGTCTTTTAAAAATTCCGGCTCCAGTACCTCTGCATAATCTGCAAAGGTAACCAGCCAGCGCGGGAAGCCCTCATCAATCCAATCGGTTTCGAAAATCAGTTCAAATCCGTTGTCGCGCTCAATCTCCTCCACCAGTCCGTAATATTTTTTAGAATTTACCAAATGTCCGATAATTTTTTTTTCTACCAAAAGTCTGACCCTTGTTTTGTTTCCATTTGGCGTCTTCCGGTACTCATTGATCTGCCCGTATTCCTGTAAAAAAGGATTTTCGGTTTTAAAAATCTTCAGAATACGGTCTACCCTAAACTGTCTGAAATCGTTTCGTAACGTACAGTAAGCCATGATGTACCAATAATTGAATTCAAAGAAAACGCCTACGACTTCAATCGTCCTCGTCGAAATCCGCCCATCTACGGTTTCGTATTCCAGGGTCAACTGCTTTTTTTCAGCAATGCTTTCGAGGATCATCGGGATGATGTTCCGGATCTTATCTTCTGTTTTGGGATGATAATTAAAAACATCAATCTGCTTTTCTATATTCTCAATGAGGTTTTTATCCGAATATTTCAGCACGGAACGTACCTTTTCCATCGCGTTCCGGTAATGGTTCCCCAGACTTTCATGCAAAAATTTCTGCATCAGTTTCTCGGCCGTTATAAAACTGAGGACTTCTTCTTTCGTGAACATCACCGGCGGAAGTTTGTATCCGTCCATCAGGGAATAGCCGCTTCCGGCTTCACCGATAATGGGAATCCCTGCATTTTCCAAGGTTTTTACATCCCGGTAAATCGTCCGGACACTCACTTCAAATTTTTTAGCCAGATCCTGCGCCCGCACCACAGGCTTCGATTGCAGCTGCGTCAGAATGGCGGTTACCCGGTCGAGCTTTTTAAGATAATGATCGTTCATTTTTTATGAATGATGAATGATAAGTTATAAATGATGAGCAATAAGTAATGAGTAATCACCTGTAAACTAATGTAAGTACCCATACTTATATAGTTTATATTAATATTTGCCTCATTTTTTACTTAAAATATTTATTTTCAAATATTTAAATATTTTTTA
>CAJYRQ010000073.1 GCA_913777465.1 uncultured Chryseobacterium sp. | reverse complement strand
CCTCGTCTTTGTGGACAAGAATCAAGGGCAGCCGATTTGCTCTTCTTGGCAAGCGTGGCTCTTCCTTTTCTTACTAATTGTTGAATAGTAGGCATTTAATTGCTTTTTATTTTAGGGTGCAAAAATAATAATATTTTTTTAATTAACAAGCAGTTATGGAGAAATAATATTTTTATTTAAAAATTAATTAACAGCCACTTACGCTTTAATCCACCACGGTAACCTGAACATTCCGGTTCCATTTAAATTTCCGGATATTCTCTTTCAGTTCAGCCAAAGCAGTATTGTCTACAGAATAGATGGATACTTCGTCTCTTGCAACCGTAACGGGATTTTTTATCTTCAGGACGGCTGCCTTCTTCCAGTTTTTAGGGATGTAAGGCTTCAGCCATGCATCATAGATGACGGCAATATCATAGTTACGCTCGGTCGTGTACCGGGTAAGGAAATATTCAAATGCAGGATCGGGCTTTCTTTTATTTTCATTAAAAGGAATGGTTTCTATAGAACCCAGTCCCGCAGTATCCAGGAGATGGATATCCGTAAAATAAGTAACGGCACCGATGTCATTGGCCACCACCTTTGATTCATTATAATAAGCATGCAGGAATTTTGCCGACTGGATCTGCTGTTCATAAATATTCTTCCCCCCTTCAGATAACATCGGATGCGCGATGAAAGATTTATAGAATAATAAGACCACATTCATCATAATAAATACGGAAAGCGCTTTTTCCTTTTTTAGATAAGATCCGAAACTTTCGACAAAGCCTTTCACTTCGGGAATAATGGCCATAGAAAAACCTGCCATTAGATAAGCTTCATACCGGAACAGCCCTTTCAGGTCTGCAAACATCGAATGGCAGATCATCACCATTGACATAACGATCAGCAGAAAATGATCCTGAACGGCATTTTGAAACTTTTTACGCTTAAAATCCCTGAATGTTAAAACCAGGCAGATCAGTACCGGAAAGAACCCGATTTTATAAAAGCTTATGTTGAAAAGAAAATTATCCAGGAAAATCTGTTTCAGCTGATGCGGAAGGCGGCTGTCGAATGCGAGCTTGGTCCCTTTTACCACCACCGAATTAGGAAAGAGATACCCATCATGCCGATAGTTGATATAGCAAAAAACAGCAATCGGAATAAAACCGGCCATTAAAATAAGCGCTGCCCTCTTCCACTTATTAAGCACCATAAAAATAAAAGCCAGCACGGCAAAGTAAAACATGCTTTCAAAACGGACCAGACCCATCAATATTAAAGAAAGGTAAAATCCCAATACAGCCCGTTTATTTTCCGGACGGGTAAGACAGAAAATATTTAAAGCGAATAAAAAAACATGCAGCACATGCTCCATTCCGGATAAAACCTGAAGATGCAGCACGGAAATGAACAACGTAAAAAGTACAGAAAGAACAACTGATTTAATCTTATTGAATACGCTGCTGAAATAAAGGTTCAGAATATAAACGGTGCCTGCTCCGAAAATCAGATTTACGTACAACGGGATCTGGTCATTGTTTCCGAAAATTTTAATTAAAAAGCTTAATAATACCGTAAACATAGGCGACGAAGAGGTGGAAGAAAATTCATACCGGGTAACACCCCATACTTCATGAAGGGCAAAATTTTTCGCCATTGCCAGATGAATGTAAGCATCATCAATAGGATATACATAATGTCCATCGGTCTTTGTAATTGAGACCATATAATAGAGGGCACAAACTGTAAAGAATACGACTAATGAAATCCAAAAACTTTTCGAACCCATACCCGGAGAATATCTCATATTTACATTCATTCTAAAAATCTCAAAGATAAGTATCATCAATCACCCAACCATCTTTTCGGCACAATATTTACTTAATTTTGCTTTTAGAAAATAATAAACTGCTTACTCATATGAAAAATGCCAATATTATCGGTCTTCAGGAAGAGGACTGTACAAAAATCGCAGAAAAACTAAATGTTCTTTTAGCCAATTATTCCGTATTCTACCAAAATACAAGAGGCTCTCACTGGAATATTAAAGGAGACCAGTTCTTCACGCTTCACCCGAAGTTTGAAGAATTGTACAACAGCCTGGTCCTGAAAATCGACGAAATTGCAGAAAGAATTCTTACGCTGGGTGCTACCCCGGCACACAATTATTCAGATTACCTGCAAGTGGCTACCATTAAGGAAAGCCAGGAGGTGAGCGACGGTACCAAAAGTGTGGAAAACATCCTGAATTCTTTTAAAGTGGTAATCGATCTTCAGAGAGAATTGCTGGACATTACCGACAAAGCCGGAGATGAAGGAACCAACTCGCAGATGAGCGACTATATTACCGAACAGGAGAAAGAAGTCTGGATGTACAACTCTTACCTTGGGAAGTAACCTAAAATATTATCACGAAAAATCAAAAAAATCACCTTACATTTAGGTGATTTTATTTTTAATTACTAAATTTGCGTATAAATTACACAATTATGCACAACGTACGTTTGAACTCTATTCTGGATAACGATTTCTATAAAATAACCATGCAGAATGCCGTGGTGAAATTATTTCCCGGCTCTGTTGTAAAATATGAATTCATCAACAGAGGAAAGCACCAGTTCCCCGAAGGTTTCGATGCCGCCTTGCGGGAAGCCGTGAATAAAATGGCAGAGCTTAAACTGACAAAAGAGGAAAAGAAGTTCATGGCCAGGACCTGCCCTTATATTGATCTTCCTTACCTGGATTTTCTGGAAGGCTACCATTACGATCCGTCTGAAGTAAAGATCAATCAGGAAGGCAGTGACCTTTCCGTTACGGTGGAAGGGCTCTGGTACCGGACCATCCTTTGGGAAGTTCCTTTGCTGGCCCTCATCAGCGAACTGCATTATGAAATGAACCACATGGAAAGAGATTCCAATGAAGTGGTCATGAGCAAAACCCTTGAAAAAGCAGATGCCCTTGCAAAGCTTGGCGTAAACTTCGCGGAATTCGGGACCAGAAGAAGACACTCCCACAAAGTCCAGAACCTGGTGATGGAGGCCCTGATGCAGAAAAAAGATTCTACCTTTATCGGGACATCCAATGTGCATTTCGCGATGAAGTACGGCGTAAAACCCATTGGTACCCACGCCCACGAATGGTTTATGTTCCACGCCGCGGAATACGGTTTCAAAATGGCCAATGAGCTGGCCCTTGAACATTGGGTAGATGTTTACCGCGGTGATCTGGGCGTCGCCCTTTCAGACACTTATACTACTGATGTTTTCTTTCAGCAGTTCGATAAAAAGTTTGCGAAGCTTTTCGACGGTGTCCGTCACGACAGCGGAGATCCACTGGAATTTGCAGACAAGACCATTGCCCATTACCAGAAACACGGCATCAATCCTTTATTTAAATACATCATCTTTTCCGATGGCCTCAATCTTGAGAAAGTGGAAGAAATTACCAATTATTGCAGCGGAAAAATCGGGATTTCTTTCGGTATCGGAACCAACCTTACCAATGATGTCGGCTTAAAACCAATGAATATCGTAATGAAGCTGATTGGTGTTCAGGCTCCGAACAAAGAACTCATCCCTACCGTAAAGCTTTCCGACGAGCATGGAAAATACACCGGCGATCCGAAGATGATTGAACTGGCGAAAGAGTTTTTAAGAATTAAAGAATGAGAAAAATAATTTGTATGTTTATTGCCGGCAGCCTGCTGACCTCGTGTGTCGTCGTAAGAGGAAAAGACGGCGTTCCGGGAAAACCGGGAAGTTCAGGCGTAAGCAATCATAGCAGTAAATAATTTTGTTTTCATAATAACCATCTTTAACTTTAATCCGAATGAAAAGCATTCCTCTTCTTGCATTCCTGTTTATCTTGAGCGGATGTAAAAAAGAGCATTCTGTATTTGAAATTAAAACGCGTTTTGTTAAGAAAAATATTGTTGATGAATTAAAACAGTTAAAATTCAAAGATGCCGCTACGTACTATGGATTGCTGTATACAGATGAAAAATATGAAGTCTGGAAAAGCTGTTCGGGAGAATGGGGCGGTACGATTTATTTCAAGAACAGGCAAAACGGAATTATTCATTATGCCATAGCCACCTGTCCGGTTTCCGTGAACAAAATAAACGGAAAGTATTATGTTTCGAATGCACTGGATCATATGTTTGGAAGCTCCGATATTTTGGAGATTTCAGATCCGGAATTAATGGAATTAACCAATAAAATTCCGGCTAATTATCCGGGCGTAATCACAAGAAAATACGAAGCACAGACCCATCAGGGAACAAAAAAATTAGTTGATTCTTCAGGTGTGATCATCGCAGCAAGTTTTGTTTATCATCAGAAACTATATTCTGTTCTTTCAAACAATGACGGCTCGAAAACAACCGTATCTGCACTGGAAAACCATAAGTTTAAAACAATCGCTGAACTTCCCGAAAAACTGTTTTATAATGAACCGATTATTGTAAAGAAGGCAGATAACAATATTATACTCTACTTTCAAAATCCAAGAAGCGGAAAATTACAAATTAGAGATAATAACATGGAATTAATTTATTACCGGAAATAAAACAGGCTGTCAGAATTCGGGACAGCCTGTATCTTTTTTAGTAATCAATACAGATATACGGTTTACGGGCAAGCACACAACAATAAGGATTGCTGCAGAAGGTATAACCAGGGTTACAAACTCCGTACTCTAAAGGAACTTCACAGTTTTCATAAGCGCCGCCTGCAATTTCTTTCAGGGCTTTCCTGTTTAATGTTTTTAAATTTTTCATAATGGTTAGTTTGGTTTTGTTTTTCCTACTCTCTAAGATTTTCGGACACCTCTATTCAATTCCATTAATGGAGATTTAAATATACATATTATTTTAATACAAAAGTACTACCAGGTTATAAACAATCTGTGGGTAAAGCTGCAGAAAAAACAACAAAAGCAAAATAGTAAACAGGAAGTTCACTTTATGATTATTTTACTATCTTAGACATCTGTTTAAACACCACATTACAAGAATGTTGAACAATAAACCAAATCATAAAATGTATTTCCATGAAAAATTCAAGCGCAATTAAACTTTCAAGAGAAGATCTTAAAAATGTTTTTGGCGGGACACTGTATCCTGCCTTAGAATGCTATTCCAACAGTGAGTGTGCCCATTATGGAGAGGCATTAATCATGTGCTCTGACGGAACTTCCTCAATGACAAATTATACCTGCATGGGAGGAACATGTATAATGAATACAGGAGTCTGCCCGTCGACGGAAATCGGAGCTCCTGCTTTAATACAGCCTTAGAGTATGTTTAAAAAAGATTTGTATTATTTATCCGATTTTATTGAGGATAATTTGACAATTCTGCCATAATATCCAATATTCCTGACTTTCAGGTGTCTTTTCATAGTCTTTATCCAGCCGTCTGAAGAAATTGAAAGTCCCAAAAGTCCTTTCCGTAACCCATCTCCACTTTAAAGGAACGAATCCTTTTTCTGATGGGGGAGCAGAAGAGATCTCAACTTCCAGTCCTATGACATGCTCTTTAACCCAATCAATAAATCCTTTTTTATAGGCTTGGTCACCCAGGATTTTTTTTATCCGGTGAAGATAGCCCAGCAGAGGTTCAACAACATCCTTTGCTATGTGTCCGTCTGACTGATGGGCCGGACCTGCCTTTACACCCCAGATCAGCCCTAAGGTATCGGTGATCACATGACGTTTCCTTCCATTAATTTTCTTGTTACCGTCAACCCCTTTTTCCAGCTTGGTTAAGGGCCCCGACTTAATACTCTGGCTGTCAATGGAAAGAAGGCTCGGAGTCTGTTGTTTTCCCTGACGCTTTCTTTCCATTTTATTAAGCATCGCGTTTAATCTGGCCAAAGTACTATCTTTACCCCATTTACGGAAATGATAATAAATACTTTCCCATTTCGGGAAATTTTCAGGAAGATTACGCCATTGGGAACCTGTACGGAGAATCCAAAATATAGCATCAATCAAATCACGTAAAGCATAATGGCCTTTTGTTTTAACAGGTAAAAATTTTTCCATAACTTGCCACTGCCGGTCAGTCAGGCGAAGATATTTCTTTGTCATGAACTCTGATTTTGTGGTGAAATACAAAGTTCCAACTGACTGGCTTATTTTACAATTTATTTCTAAATTTCTTTTTTAAACAAGCTCTTAATCAAAAAATAAAGTGAGTCTGCCGGCTCACTTTTTTTAATTTCTAAATTCACCTAAACATTCACAAAAGCTTTTCTTATATTTATCCAAACAAAAACCACCATGAAAACCATTGAAGAAGTTCTTAAAAAATTAGACGGGATTATTATCTGGGCTAAAGAAAACCAAAGCCCGGCCGGTTATTTTGCCTGCACTTACCGGATTATGACCGCTCAGGTCCTTAAAGGAATTCAGCAGAAAAAGTTTGAAGATAACCCGAGGATGACTCTGCTGGACATCGCCTTTGCCACCCGATACCTCGAAGCCTGGGATGCCTATTCAAAAGGGCAGCGGTGCACCAATTCCTGGTACATTGCCTTTGAAGCGGCTAAAAATAAAAACCTGCTGATCCTTCAGCATATTTTTCTGGGGATGAATGCCCACATCAATCTTGATCTGGGGATCTCTGCTGCCTCCATCATGCCCAACCGGAAGATCGCTCCCCTGAAAAAAGACTTTGAAAACATCAATAACGTTATTGCCTCCATTAATCAGAAAGTACAGGATTCCCTTAACCAAATCTGCTATCCGGTAGAACTGATTGACAAAATCTCCAATGGAAGAGACAACACGGTACTGGATTTTGCCATTTCCAAAGCAAGGGAAACTTCATGGGCAACCGCCGTGATGACTTCCAACACCCCTAACCTTCTGAAAGAATCCGTGATCGGAATTGTGGATTATGCTGCCGCGAAAGTTGCTTCACAGATTATAAATCCCAACATCCTTACTCCCGTCTTATTAAGAGAATTAAAGAAATGCGAGAGCAACGATGTCAGGAAAAATATCGAAATTCTGGCTTCCACGAAAAATGTTTAGCCTGATGATGCTTATTTAGATTTTGCCCAGCTTTTTCATCAGGATGCCTTCCATTTTTTCATATCCTTTTTCAGTAGGATGGATTTCATCTTCGGTATAGATTTTATCCAGGCCGTTCCGTGAGTCCTTCATCTGGGAATGGTAATCCACATAAGGAATGTTGTTTTTTTTGGCGTAGGCTTCAATCATTTTATTAAGCGCAATTACTTTATCTGCGGGATGCATGTCTTTTCTCCAGCCGAAATCATAAGCCGGAAGAACGGAACATAAAACAACCTTGATGTTATTGGCTTTGGCCAGTTCCGCCATCGAAACAATATTCCCGAAAACTTTGTCTAAAGAAATTGGCCCCTGGTTTTCAGCAATGTCATTGGTACCGCCAAGAATAATGACGCGTTTCGGTTTCAGGTTGATAACGTCTTCCCGGAATCTCAGAAGCATCTGTGAAGTGACCTGCCCGCTGATTCCCCTGCCGACAAAATTATTCTTTTTGAAAAACGAAGGATCTTTGGAAACCCAGCCTTCGGTAATGGAATCGCCCATAAAAATGGAGTTAGGCGCAATTTTTCCGGCGATAACTTCCTGGTTTTGTTTTTCATATTTTGCATAATTGGCAAAGTCCTGCCCCGATATGGCCGCTGAAAAAAGAATAGCGGCTATGCTTAAGAATTTCATAGATTAAATTTTACAATTTGAGTTTATGAAATAACGGAAAACAAATTGATTTTCCAAATACACTTTTGAAATTTTGAGGATCATCACAAATTTCAGCCAGGCGAACAATCAATTTTTAACCCTCAATAAAAATTACGGGATTCCGTAAAAAGAATACCCTTTCCTTTTTGTAATTTTGAAATATGGAGATAACCTATTTAATGATCGGATGTTTGGCCGGAGGGCTTATCGGAGCGGCCATTGCGTATTTCGCCCTGAGATCATCCAGCATATCGAGAAATTCTTACGACGAACTGAACCGTTTATATATTAAAAACAATTCCGACCTGGAAAATGCCGGCCTTAAAATCGGGGAACTGACCCGGCAGATAGAGCGGGAAAAAGAATACACCATCCAGCAGACGGATCTTTTCAATGATCTTAAAAATGAATTTGCCAGAATTTCAGCGGAATACACTTCCCTTCAGAAGCTGTTTTCGGAACAGAAGGAATTTATTGCCCGGCAAAACACCCAGACGGATATTCTTCTGGATGAAAAACAATCGCTGTTCGCTAAAAATTCAGAGCTCTCGGCCGTTAATGAAAGCCTGCAGAAATCCCTGCAAACCCAGAAAGAAGAAATCTCCAGGATTCAGGAGGATTCCAAAATGCAGTTCGAGAACCTGGCCAATAAGATCCTGGAAGAAAAGACGGAAAGATTTACGACTTTGAATCAGAATAATTTAAAAAGCATCCTCGATCCTTTCCAGGAAAAAATAACGGACCTGAAAAACCGGGTGAATGAAGCTTATGAAAAAGAAAACAAAGAACGTTTTTCCCTGGCCGAAAAAGTAAAGGAACTGGCCGAACTCAACCAGCAGATTTCCGAAGACGCCAAAAAACTGACCCGTGCCCTGAAAGGCGAAAGCAAAACCCAGGGAAACTGGGGCGAGATGATCCTGGAAAGTATTCTGGAAAAATCCGGACTGGTAAAAGGAAGGGAATATTTCCTGGAGCACGAGCTTCGGGACGAAGACAACAAAGCCCTGTTTTCAGAATTTTCAGGCAAAAAAATGCGGCCTGATGCCGTAGTGAAATATCCGGATGAAAGAAATGTAATCATCGATTCCAAGGTTTCATTGACTGCCTTTACGGATTTGGTAGATGAAACGGACCAGGACATTTACCTGATGAGGCTCAACCAACATTTAACTTCCATTAAAAATCACATCACGCAGCTCAGCCAGAAAGCCTATGACGATTATGGCAAATCCCTGGATTTTGTAATGATGTTTATTCCCAGCGAGCCGGCTTACATTGCAGCCATGCAGGCCGACCAGAATCTTTGGAACTATGCCTATGACCGGAGAATCCTGTTATTGAATCCCAGCAATTTAATAACTTCCTTAAAACTGATTGCCGACCTCTGGAAAAGGGAATACCAGAACCGGAATTCGATGGAGATTGCCGACAGGGGTGCCAAATTATATGATAAATTTGTCGGCTTCATGGAAAACCTGGAAAAAGTGGGAAAAAACCTGGATCAGGCTAAAAACGTTTATAATGAAGCTTACAAACAGCTTTCTACAGGAAACGATAATCTTATCCTCCAGACCCAGAAGCTGAAATCCCTGGGAATTAAAAACAAAAAAGACCTGCCGCCAAGCCTGGTAGAAAACGCGCAGATTACCCTGGAAACTTCGGAAGAATAGCATATGAAACCTCAGATCAATGCTGAGGTTTTTTATTTAACTGCAAATTTTAACTAATTTTGCAGAATGGTTATAGAAAGCTTTCAGAACGAAAAAGTGAAACACATTACCAAGCTCCTTACCGACAACCGGTTCCGTAAAAAATCCGGCGTTTTTGTAGTGGAAGGACAGCAGGAAAACGAAAGGGCACAGCTGTACGGTTTTGAGCCTGTGGAATTTTTTGTCTGCGAAAGTATTTTTCAGCAACAACTGCCGGAAGGGAAAACCCATCTTGTCAGCGATAAAATATATGGAAAAATAGCCTATCGCGGAACTTCTGAGGGCATCATCGGGGTTTATAAGACTCGAGAGTCCGATTTATCCTCATTTAAACCGAAGGAAGATGCTACCGTGATTATCGTGGAAGGCGTGGAAAAACCGGGAAACCTCGGCGCCATCCTAAGGAGCTGTGAGGCTTTCGGCATCGATGCTCTGATTGTTGCTGACGGTAAAACCGATTTTTATAACCCGAACGTGATCCGCTCAAGTGTCGGCTGCCTTTTCGGAATGGAAGTCTTTCAGGCAGAAAACCGGCAAACCCTGGAATTCCTTCAGGAAAACCGTTTCAACATTTATACTACCATCATGGATGAAACTGCGGAGGATCTTTACGTAAGGGATTTTAAGCAGAGATCGGCTGTACTGTTCGGTACCGAACATTCCGGGCTGAGTGATTTCTGGATCGGCAAAGGAAAAAATACGCTGATCCCAATGGCCGGAAGCATCGATTCGCTGAACCTGAGCAATGCCGTGGCCATTACCTGTTATGAAACTTTAAAGCAGAAAAAAGCTAAATAAGACCAGATTAAAAGCAAATTAAAAGACATAAAAAAACCGCTCACAACGTGAACGGTTCTTTTATTTTTTAGCTAAACTAAAATTATTTTTTAGCAGCCTCAGCTTTTTTCTCTTCAGCTTTGATTTCTTCTTTAGCTACTTTAGCGTCAGCCTTAACTGAATCTTTAGCAACTTCAGTAGCAGTGTTGATTGAATCTTTAGCAGCATCAGCTGTAGAATCGATAGCTGTAGTAGCTGAATCAGATACAGCAGCAACTGAATCTTTAGAAGCTTCTGTAGAAGTAGTTTCACCTTTTTTACAAGCTACTAGAGAGATTGCAGCGATAGCAGCTACGAATAATGACTTTTTCATAATAAATTAAATTTAATTTTGTTAATATTGTTTTATAAAATCTTTTCTCTGTTCCGTTATTTGAACAAGACAAAGGTATAGCAGATAGAAAATTTGTTTATGAAAAATAATTGTAATACCTTTGTAAAATCGTTTTACAATTAAACATAACTGATAATCAATAATTTAATCACTTCAAAATACATTGACGGATTTAGATTTATTACATTTTGAGCAACTGAAAAAGGATGTGCAGGCTCAATATCTGAAAGAACACACCCCTTCTTATGACGATATTTCGAAATGGAAGGGCATCGATATTATATATTTTCAAGAAGACCTCAGAAAAAAGGCAAAAGGAAACATCAGTGAAAAATCTTTTTATACCTATTTTAAAAATTCACCGGTAACCAAACTGCCCCGGATCGACATGCTCAACTTATTGAGTATTTATGCGGGCTATGAGTCCTGGTACGAATTTAAGAAACAGCATCTTTTTGCCGGCGAACTGCTGCAGGAAAGTGAAGAAATTGAAGATGATGATTTAAAAGAGCTTGAAAAAACGGTTTCCGCATCCATTGATCTGCCGAAAGAAGATGTTATTCCGGTGAAAACAGAAAATAAAAGTACTGAAATTACCGATTTACAAAAATCAATTACTGATAATCAACCGGTTAAAACAATAGAGACTGTATCTCAAATTACGGTCTCCGAGCCGGAAAAACCTAAGAAAAATTTCTTCAGAAAGAATGCCTGGGTACTCGTAACGGCTATTCTGATCATAGCAACAGGGCTTCTTGGCTTCAAGGATGTGATCTTCCAGAAAACGTATGTGTATTGCTTCACGGATGCCGACCGGAACATGAGCATCCAGCGTGAGATTGAAATCAAAGTCATCAAGGAAAACGAATCTCCTATTCTGTACCGCATCAAACCCGGAGAATGTTTCCGGTATGCTACCAAAGACAAGATACTGAAAATGCAGATCAGTTCTCCTTTCTACGAATACCTAGAAGTCAGCAGAAACCTGGAGAATGCCCCTGAAGAGGAAATCATCGAACTGAAGCCGGATGATTATAAAATGGCGCTGTATTATTTCTCTACCAAAGACATCAACGGAGGTAACCCAGAAGAACAGCTGAAGCTCATCCGGCAGAAAAGAAAACAGCTGGAAGGAAGGATCAGCGATAATGCCGTCATTACCCAGGTCTACGACAGTGATATCTATGGGCTTGAGACCCTGGATAAGCAGGACTACATCACTCTGGTAACGACGCCGACGACCTCTCTTAAAAACCTCAACGTAATCGAAATGAAGAAAGATAAAAAAGGAAAGATCGTATCTATTAAGTTTAAAATCTCGACCAATGAAAACAATAAGTAACCTCCTATTTTTTACGATACTTATCGGAATTATCATGAATTCCTGCATTAAAAAAGACGACACTGCAGGACCAAGCGATCTTGAAAAGCTCAGAAACACCAATAATATCACGGTAAAAATGGACAGCGCCCAGGCGATTAATTCAATTACTAAGCAGAAAGTGCAGGATGTACTGGACCTTTCAACGTTATATCTTTCAGGTCAGAAAAATACCGAAATCGACACGGCCATTTATTCTAAAATTGAAAAATATTTCCAGAAATCGGATTCCACCACCTTTAAAGATTTATTTAAAGAGCTGGAAAGCCTGAATGTAAAAAAGGTAAAAGTCAGCAACATCAATGTATTCCAGAAAATAAAGGAAAAAGACACCCTGCATTTCGCCAAATTCAGCGTGGAATACACCGGTGATAAAAACAGGAAAATCGGAAATTTCGAAAGGAATGCCCAATACACGCTGGTTTCAAAACCGGATCAGAAAAACAAAGAATTCAAGTTTTATTTTGTAAAATTCTATTCGGACGAGCCTGAAAAAGACAGTACCGTGTCCGGAGTAACCAGATAGTCCAGGGGAATGTCGTTTTCCCAAACGTTATCAATATTTTCATCGGGGTTAAAATAATTAACTCCGATTTTTTTTGTGTCTGCGGAAACGTTTTCGAAAAATCCGTCATAAAAGCCTTTACCGTAGCCTACCCTATTCCCTTTCGCATCGCAGTAAAGCAATGGGGTAATCACAAAATCAAAGTCCGAAATCCCCGAATCGTTATCAGAAGCCGGCTCCGAAATGCCCCAGTTATTTGTTTCATATCGGGTATCGTTAAAAATCTCAACGGAGATCAGTTCGGTCTGCACCACTTTGGGCACAAAAACACGGATATTCCGGCTGAGGAAATAATCAATAAAAAGCCTGGTATCAATTTCCCTGAATTTCTGAATCGGGATAAAAAGATGAACCTTCTGACCCGGAAGCGGTTTAAAGTAATTGATGAAATTTCCGAAAATCTTTTCAGATAAGAAGAAAGCCTCATCATCAGACAAGGCTTTTCTTTTTTGCATATATTCTTTTCTGAGTTCAGCTTTCAACATGATTAAGCGTTTTCGGAAGGTAAAATTTTATAAAGCTTATCAGACAGACGCACCCGGAACGGAAGTTCAAAAGTAATCTGGTCACCCTTTACGGCAGTTTCTACCGGTCCTCCATTGGCATGGATCTCCGTAATGGTAATTTCCTGTTCTCCGGTAGTTGGTCCTGAGATCAGCACCTTGTCTCCTACAGAAAGTTCATTATTTTCAATCAGGAACTGTGCAATTTTCGACTTCGTAAAATAATGTTCCGCTTTTCCGATCAATGTTTTCTTAATCTTTATTTTCTGACGGATGTCTTTTGTTTCCGCTTTAGCCAGAGGTTTATTGGGAAGGTCTCCGGATTTTTTGAATTTCAAAGCTTCGGATTTCCCTTTCCGGAACACTTTATTTCCAACCTGCAGGCCTTTTCTCAGCTTCAGCTGCTCGTCCCACGGCAGATGAATGGTTTCCAGGCATTCCGTAGAACAGCAGTTTTCCATAGCCGCTTTACAATCGTCGCACTGGATAAACAGCAGGTGGCACGCATCGTTGGCGCAATTGGTATGGTTGTCGCAAGGCTTTCCGCACTGGTGGCACTGCGCGATGATATCATCCGTGATGCGCTCTCCCAACCGGTGGTCGAATACAAAATTTTTCCCTATAAATTTACTGTCAATTCCTTCCTCTTTGATCTGGCGGGTATATTCGATAATTCCGCCTTCCAGCTGGAATACATTTTTGAAACCCTGATGCTTGAAATAAGCGCTGGCTTTCTCACAACGGATTCCGCCTGTGCAGTACATCAGAAGGTTTTTATCTTCTTTGTGGTTCTGAAGCTGCTTATTGATGATCGGAAGGCTTTCCCTGAAGTTTTCCACATCCGGGGTAATGGCCCCTTCAAAATGGCCGACTTCACTTTCATAATGGTTTCTGAAATCCACTACTATCGTATTCGGATCCTCAAGCAGCTCATTGAATTCCTTTGCTCTTAAGTGGACCCCTTTGTTAGTAATGTCAAAGGTCTCATCATTCAGACCGTCGGCAACAATTTTATTTCTGACCTTGATCGTTAATTTTAAAAAAGAATGATTGTCCTGCTCCACGGCAACATTCAGCCGGATGCCCTTCATAAAATCGTACGCCTCCAGCGTATCACGGAAGGCCTCGAAATTTTCTGCCGGAACACTCATCTGGGCGTTGATTCCCTCATGGGCTACATAAATACGGCCTAATGCATCAAGGGCATTCCAGGCTATGAATAAATCGTCACGGAATTTTTTGGGATCTTCAATTCGGGCATACGCATAGAAAGACAGGGTAAGGCGCTCTTTTCCGGCCTCATCGATAAGTCGAGCTCTTTCTTCTGCGCTTAAGGTGTTATACAGTTGCATGCTATAAACGTTTTAAGTGAGAAAAATTAAAGCGCAAAGATAAACATTTTTTAGATTTACTAAACGGCAAACTTTAAACCGGAAGCACTGTCACTCTCATTCTCTTAAAGACAGACGATTTAACCTTTAGCATGACAATTGTATCTTACTTATGACATTTTGTCTTTAATAAGTTTTTAATATTCGTTAATACGGGTTTTAACAATTACGACATAATCCATAAAGTATTGCTATTCCCGTTAAATTTTAGTTAAAATTGAAACAATGTATATTAATTGCATACGTATTTAGCATTAAATTTGTTTTAGAGTAAAACGAAAAAGTGAATAAAATAATTAATCAAATAAAGAAAGATATACAATGAAGAGTACTTTAAAAAAACTATTGCCATTTGCTGTGGTGGGTGTTATTTCAGGAGCTACTGCCGTTGGAGGAATACAATACCTGAATCATAACTCCGACAGCACAGACCAATCCTATTTTACAAAAGCTTCCAATGTATCGTTTGCAGGGATGAACTCTTCTGCAGTGGGTGATGACTTTGTAAAAGCAGCCAAAACAACCGTTCCCGCTGTAGTTACCATTAAAAATTACCAATCCAGATCCACCAGCAGGGCTTCGGAACAGGATATGTTCGATTTCTTCTTTGGTGATCCTTTCGGAGGAAGAGGCCAGCAGAGACAAAAGCAGCAGGTCCCCGACAACATGCCTTCCGGAATGGGATCGGGGGTAATTGTTTCTCCTGACGGATATATTATTTCCAACAATCACGTCGTAGCCGGAGCCAACAAACTTGAAGTGGTTTTAAGCAATAAAAAATCTTATATCGCAACCTTAGTAGGTACAGACCCGAATACTGATATTTCATTACTGAAAATCGAAGAAAAAGGTTTGCCTTTCTTAAATTTTGCAAATTCCGATAATATTGAAGTAGGACAATGGGTACTGGCGGTAGGAAACCCGCTTGGTCTTAATTCTACCGTAACTGCCGGAATTGTTTCGGCTAAGGGAAGAGGGATCGGAATTCTGAGCTCCCAGGGCAAAGCAGCCAACCCGATTGAAAGCTTTATCCAGACGGATGCGGCCATTAATCCAGGAAACTCAGGAGGAGCGTTGGTGAATACAAACGGAGACCTGATCGGAATCAACTCGGCGATCCAGTCTACGACAGGATATTACCAGGGGTATGGATTTGCCGTTCCTTCCAATCTGGCAAGAAAAATTATTGAGGATATCAAGAAATTCGGAATCGTACAGAGAGGATTCCTGGGCATAACATCTTTAGATCTTTCTAATGACAGGTTGGTTTCAGCTTATAATGAGGAAAAGAAAACAAATTATAAAGCCGGTTCCGGAGTATTGGTAACAGGGTTCGGAGAAAACAGCGGTGCCGAAGACGCCGGACTGAAAACAGGAGACATCATCACCCAGATCGATACAGTACCTATTACCGATTTTGCCGATCTTTCGGTGGCGGTAGGAAGCAAACGCCCGGGAGATAAAGTTACCGTAACTTATACAAGAAACGGGAAACCTTCCACTACTACCGTTACTTTGAGAGACCAGAAAGGAGGTACTTCCACAAGAACAAAAGCGGATCTTAGCGTAACTGAAAAAATAGGAGCCGATTTCCAGAGCATTGATGACAAAACAAAAGCCTATTACGGACTGAACAGCGGGATCATTGCCAAAAACGTAATCGAAGGCGGGGAAATGGCTAAAGCGGGAATCGTAGACGGCTATATCATTACCGAGATCAACGGCAAACCGGTGAATTCACAAAAAGATGTGGAAAACATACTGAACAAATTTTCCGGAACCGTACAGGTAAAATACATGGACGACTACGGAAGAGGCTACCAGAGAGGCTTTAAAATGCCTTAATCAAAGAAACTAAACTTTCACTTCTATATTAACAAAAACCGCTGCAAATTGGATTTGCAGCGGTTTTTTATTTTTTTATAACCTGTTTATCTTTTCGGCAATTCTTCTTTTCTTTTTCCTTTCATAAATCACTTCTACTATTTTTCCTCCGATCCATGAGAAAGGAAAAAACGTAAGGAAAATAGATACTTTATAGAAGGTAGGGTGATAAGGGAAAACAATAACGTCCAGCATCGCCAGAAAAAGCATAATGAAACCGATAAGGATGGCATAGGCTACTTTGGCATATTTAACGATAATTGCCGTTGCCACTCCGCCAACGGTAGTCCCAAGCCCCGAAATAAATAGCAGGAAGCCGAAAAAGGCACCGTCTTTCTGCATACTCTGAAGAAATTTTTGCCAGTGCTCAAACGGAGCAAAAGCCTCGAAAGTTACCCATTGCGGAAACATCCTGATGCCAAGAGTAATAATAAGCCCTGCAATGCCAAGACCTACGATAACCGCAATTGTATTTCTTATAAAATTCATTAATCCTGGTGTGCGATCATGGAAATTTCAATATCAACATTTTTCGGCAGGCAGGAAACCTGTACGGTTTCACGGGCAGGATAGCTTTCTGCATCCAGGTAAGAGGCATAAATGTCATTCATTACCGCAAAATCATCCATATTTTTAAGGAAAATCGTTGCTTTCACCACATTTCTAAAAGTCATTCCGGCTTCCGTAAGAACAGCTTCCAGATTTTTCATTACCTGATGCGTTTCTTTTTCGATTCCTTCTACCAGTTTGCCCGTTGCAGGATCTACCGGGATCTGACCCGAGATATACAGAACCCCGTTGGCCATATTCGCCTGTGAATACGGTCCGATTGCTGCAGGCGCATTTTCCGTGTTGATTATTTTTTTCATTAGAATTTATTTTGGGTGCAAATATAAAATTTATATTCTATAATCAAATATCAAATCTGATGCTAGAATGGTGCATTAGGCTGGGTAAAGCTTCGGTCTTTGTACTTCAGCGCATCACTCAGGATATTGGCTTTGATCCCGATAAAGAAATCATAAACCTTATACTGCCCGAAAGGCACCCAGTTGAAATTGATGGTAAAGCTCCTCTGATCCCTTGAGAACCCTATTCTGGTGTAGGCCAGCTGTTGCGTTACCATATCGTAATGCGTACTTCCGTTGATGTTCCAGTAAGGGGTCAGTTTAATGCTTCCGTCCAGCCCTACGGAAGCTAATTTGGTTGGTGTCCTGGAAGCCGAAGTTCTGGTGTAAGCGTAGTTGGCATTGACGTTCAAAGTCCAGGCCTGATCGAAATGGGCATAATTATCGTCGTCGAAATAATAATTTTCATTCCGGATCTCTCCTTTTTTACTGTACTTTTTGCCGTAATCCGTTTTCTCGCCGAATATTTCGCTGCTTAGAGGATACGACATCTGGACATTGAATCCCTGTACACTGAAGTGTCCGAAATTCTCCGTCCTGATCCCGGCTTCCTGCCCCGGAATATAAATAATACGGTAAGGGTCGAGAGACAAGCTGGTATTTACACTTAGTTTGTTGTTAAAGAAAGACGACTGTCCGTTGATCGTGATAATGGAAAATGGATGGTCTTTTGCAGCAAAGTTGTAGTTTCCGGCAAGGTTCAACGATTCAAACAGTTTTATTTTTTTTACACCGGTAGAATCTTTTTTAGACCGTACTTTCATTTCAACATTGTTTCCGATATTGAAACCCAGAGCACCCACCAGTCCGCTGGAAGGAGACCCGATGATCCCGCCTTCAAAAATGGAGTAAGGCGTTAAGGCTCCGTTGGCATCATAATAATTTCTGAAATACCCGAATCCCGAGCCCCCGAAATCCGGAGAATAGGTAAACCCGATACTCGGCGTCATCATGTGCCTGATGGCTTCAATCGCTGACCCTTTTTTAAAGTTCAGCATTCCGTACAAAGTCGTCTGCAAACTGGCCGTGGTGGAAAAAGTAGAGTACCCGGAAACACCTTTATTGATTTCGGTTAAGACCTTATTCTGGATCGGATCATAAAATTTATCAATCGTTTTTGTCGTCAGGGCATTATCGATATTTGCTCCTAAACTGAACGTAAAATATTTGGCCACCGTGGTATTGGTTCCTAAAGCAATATTGTTTTTAAGACCGGTCTGCAGCTTATCCCACATGGCCGCTTTGAAAAGCTCCCCTTCCTCGGTCTGAACAAAGTTCGTTAAGTTGATCCCGGTATTCACCGTCAGGTTTTCCAGCAGTCCTGATCTTACCCCTGTTTTGGAACCGAACAGATAAAACTGGTTGATGGCAATGTTCATCTGCGGCAGACGGAGATCCGAAAGGCCGGTTGCAAAGTTCTGTGAATAGGAAGCCGTACCGGTAATCGTCACCGGCAGCTTCAGGAATCTTTTGGTAAGGGTTACCGTAGAGTTCTGCTGGGTATTTAATACATTTTGGTTAAGAATATAATTGTTGTTCAGCGTATTGTTGTAAAATCTTGTACTTACGACATCTACCGAAGCGGAGAAGGTAAGGAAAGGATTGGCTTTAGTATCCTGGGTGTGTCTCCAGGCGATCCGGTACGTTCCTGTTTTCCCGTAATTATCCAACCCTTTGATTCCGCGGACCATGGTTCCGATATCGGCGGAAAAATTTCCGGAGTAGCGGTACTTCTTGATGTAATTCATTTCCGGCCGCAGGTTCCAGCTTCCTTTGGTGTAAATATCCGCAAGGACCTTGAGATCGAAATGTTCCCCGATCGGTTGGTAATACCCCAGTCCGTTCAGGAAGAACCCGACGTCCTGCCGTTCCCCGAAGCTCGGGATCAGGATACCGGCCGATCTTTTGTCTGAAAACGGAAGGATGGCAAAAGGCATAATCAGCGGTGTCGGCACTTCTTCGATATACATCTGGATCGGCCCTGAAATGATGGAGGATTTATTCCTTGTTTTTACCAGCTTGATGTTGGAAGCCCGCAGATAGTAATCCGCTGCCGTATCTTTTTTCTTAATAAAATAATCGTCGGTGGTATAAATGGCGCGTTTCATCGCAAAGACCGAATCGTTGTATTTTTTGGTCTTATTGGCGACAATTACCCCTTCATTTTCTTCTGTCCTCGCATTAAAAGCAATGGCCTGTCTGGTTTTTGTGTTGTACTGGAACTCTGTGGTTTCGTACACCTTCCCTGCCTGGGTCGTAATTACAGGTTCTATAATTCTTCCCAGAGAATCCTGCTTTCCACGGGCATACATGATGTTTTTCTGCTCATCGATGGAGATATAATCGGCATCAATCTGCATATCCTGGTACTTCACCTGCGCGTTTCTGTTCAGGTAGATCATTTTCTTCTGGAAATCCCGGCGCTGCACATCCGCTTTGGTACGGAGAACATCTTCAAGGGATTCTTTTTTTACCACCACAGTGTCCTTTCTGGAAATGGTATCATTTACCGCATTTTCAGGCAATTTTTCAGGCGTCTGCTGTGCTAAAAAACTGTTAAAAATTAGGATAATTAAAATTTGTAATATATTTTTGGAGACGGTTTTGACCAATTTTTTCGTTATATTTATAGGTATAATACTAAGGCTCAAAATTAATATAATTTTTAAAACTGTAAGATGCACAAAGTAAATTTTAAAATAATTTTATCATTTCTCTTCCTACTCCTTACCAACTTTATTTTTTCGCAAAAGAAATTCATCGTTGTTTTAGACGCGGGACACGGGGGAAGTGATCACGGAGCAAACCGGTCCTACGCCGACATCGGAAGGGTTGCCGAAAAGGACGTTACGCTCACCATTACCCTGAAAGTCGGGGCGATGCTTGAAAAAAATAAAGATTTCAAAGTAATCTACACCCGCAAAATCGACGAATACCCTTCACTCTCGGACAGAACGAACCTGGCCAACAGGAGTAAAGCGGATCTTTTTGTATCCATCCACTGTAATTCCTCAAAGAGGCCGACTGCCTACGGAACGGAAACCTATGTACAGGGGCCCGACCAGAACGATACCAACCTGGAAGTCGCCAAAAGGGAAAACGACGTGATCTTTCTGGATGAAAAGGATAAGCAGACCTTCGGATCCTATGACGCCAGTTCACCGGAGTCTCTGATTGCCCTGAAACTCCAGCAGAGCAAATATCTTGAGTCCAGTCTTTTGCTGGGCGGACTGGTAGAAGATAATTTTGTGAATAAAGACAAAAGATTTTCCAGAGGGGTTTTCCAGAAAAACCTTCACGTGCTCCGGATGAATGCCATGCCTTCGGTGCTTATTGAAACCGGATTCATCAACCACCCGGAAGAAAGCCATTACCTGGCTTCGGAAAAAGGGCAGGAAGAAATCTCGCAGAGTATTTACCAGGCAATCATCGATTATAAAAAAGCCATCGACCGAAAATCCGGAATTTCAGCCAACGTAAAAAAACCGGAACCTGAGAAACCGGCGGAAGTCGCACTGAAAAATGATTTCCGAATCCTTCTGCTAAGCTCTCCACAAAAATTCAATGACGGGGATCCTGCGCTGAAAGGCTTAAACTATATTTTACCGATCAAGGAAAACGGACAGTACAAATACTATTACGGCGTTACCAACATGGCTTCCGTAAGGGACATCAACATCAGGACGGCTAAAGATGCCGGATTCCGGAATGCCTATGCGGTCGGATTTATGCCGAACCAGAAACTGAACTCAGGCTATTACACCATTGAAGTATATGTAGGCGATAAGCTGAACGGAAATTCACCGATTCTCCAGACCCTGAAAGATGTGGAGCGGAATAAGGAAAGCGGCGTTTTCTATTACACCTACGGAAAAGTCTATACATTGGAGGATGCCGTGAAGCTCCAGAAAGATATTGAAGCTAAAGGGATTAAGAATACCATTATCCAAAAAGTTTTCAAATAACAAAAAATAATTTTGAAGTTAAAAAGTTAATTGTTACTTTTGCAACCTCAAAATTTGGCCTATTCGTCTAGTGGTTAGGACTCAAGGTTTTCATCCTTGCAACAGGAGTTCGATTCTCCTATAGGCTACCAAATTTATATCATGCCGGATTTAAAAATACAGGAAGCGAAATTGCTTTTTAATAAAATCCACTCTAACCCAAAAAGTTATGATTTAAAAATCAATGAAGACGGGATTGCAGGCAGTGATGATAAAATAAGTTTCAGGCTTTACCGGAAAGGAGAAAGGGTCGATTTTGAAGTAACGATTGACGGACTTACCTTCACCAATACCACTGGAGAATGGAACAACGCGATGGTTATGCTGAAAAGCACCATCAAAAAATTAGAAAGAGAAGAAGAGAATATTAAAATAGAACAGGCAATTGATAAACTTCGAAAATATTTATCTGAAGAAAATTAAAAATTTTTTAAAATAAATTTGGAGGATTAAAAAAAAGGTTTTACTTTTGCACTCACATTTGAACGATATGGCAAATCATAAATCAGCATTAAAAAGAATTAGACAAAACGAAGTAAGAAGACTTCGTAACAGATACTACCACAAGACTGCTAGAACAGCAATGAAGGTGTTAAGAAATGAAGAAGATAAAGCTGCTGCTGCAGAACAATTGCCAAAGGTTATCTCTTTGTTGGACAGATTAGCGAAGAAAAACATCATCCACAAAAACAAAGCAGCTAACTTAAAAAGCAAATTAACTAAGCACGTTAATAAACTGGCTTAATAAGTATAGTTGGCCCGTTCGTCTATCGGTTAGGACCTCAGATTTTCATTCTGGTAAGAGGGGTTCGATTCCCCTACGGGCTACAAAACTTAATTACTACTCTAACCTGGTAATTAATAAGAGTTGACACTTATAAAAACAAAAAACTAACACGCTATTTATTCAGCGGAAGACAGATGGCCCGTTCGTCTATCGGTTAGGACCTCAGATTTTCATTCTGGTAAGAGGGGTTCGATTCCCCTACGGGCTACTTAAAAAGAGATTCAGTTTTGAATCTCTTTTTTTTGCTCTATCCTCAAAGGAAACCTCATAGGTTTTAGGTTTAGATTCTTTCATAAAGGCTAAAAGTACCGATTTTTCAGGAGCTTGATCCGGCTCTCCGCTACTACTCCTCGCGCCGGTACACTCCAATGCACTCCATCGCCAATCCATCCGCTCCCAACCCGCCAACCCTGCTGTGGGGTAACCGCTGCGATCCGGGCTAGGGCGTTATCCCTTGCCCACTTTTCCAGCTTATAGATCTGAACAAAAAAAATTACGGCATACCCAGAATAAACCGGATATGCCGCAAAGTGAAGGTTAATGGGTTGCTTATTTCTTGCTGATTGCTTCTTCATATCTTCTGCTGATCTCCTTCCAGTTGGTCACATTCCAGATGGCAGTCAGGTAATCGGCTCTTTTATTCTGGTATTTCAGGTAATAGGCATGTTCCCATACATCGATTCCAAAAATCGGAGTTCCCTTTTCTTCCACCACATCCATTAGAGGATTGTCTTGGTTAGGGGTTGACGAAACAAAAAGTTTCCCGTTCTTATCAACGGAAAGCCATGCCCATCCGGATCCGAAACGGTCGGCTCCGGCTTTCGCCATTTTTTCTTTAAAAGCATCCATGCTTCCGAAAGCATCATTAATGGCCTTTGCCAGTTTTGCAGACGGCTGTGTGTTTTTTACCGGCGTCAGAACGGTCCAGAACAATTCGTGGTTGTAATGGCCTCCCGCATTATTTCTTACCGCCATCGGCAGTTTCGATGCATTCGACATAATTTCAAACAGGGTCTGCTTTTCCTGCGGTGTTCCGGCAATCGCCTTATTTAAATTGGCTACATAGGCCGCCGCATGCTTGGAATAATGGATTTCCATGGTCTTGGCATCGATATTCCCTTCCAATGCATCATAAGCATACGGCAAAGGCGACTGTTTAAACTGGGCCAGCGCAAACTGCGCCGCAAATACTGCACTTAGAGCAGCTACTTTCATAATCTTCATAAAGTTTCGTTTTTTGTGGTTTGTATTTTTATTTATTGGAAGATGGAAGCCGGAAGATTTAAGCTTCAGGTCCCTTCTCCATCTTCGAAGATCTTCTAAGCAAATTTAATGCTTATCAGCCGTTTGATATAAAATTCAATATTAAACTAAATTAACTTCCGACATCCATCTTCTATTTCAACAGCTTCCTGATATCCTCGATCAGCATTTCCCGGTCGGGATGGTATTTCCCGGTGAGCTTCGGCGTTTTTCCTTCCGCATCTTCATAGTTCAGTCCGGAATAATACAGGATCGGCATACGGTCTTTATTATACCGGCACCTGATATTGCCTTCTTTGTCTACCAGTGCGATCATTCCGCTGTGGTTCAGGCTTTCGCTTTCATCTTCTTTATCCCCTACATAAATATTGAACTGATCCGCCAGTTTGCCGATATAATCCCTGTCTCCGGTAAGAAAATGCCAGTTCGGGGATTTTACACCGATTCTTTGGGCATGTTCCTTCAGCAATTCCGGCGTATCATTTTCCGGATCGATGCTGATGGAGACAATCCCGAAACCAGGATCACTGATCTCGTCTTCAATGGCCCTCATATTGGTATTCATCACCGGGCAGATGGTCGGGCATCTGCTGAAAAAAAATTCCACCAGGTATACTTTTCCAAGCATATCCTTATTGGTAATCTTTTTATTGTTCTGGTCGGTCAGCTGAAAATCCGGAACTTTCATCACGGTGTACAGATTCTTTTTGAAATACCCCATCCCGATTCCTATTCCCAGAAAAAGCAATGCCATGACCGCCAAAGGAATGATAATCCTGCTTTTTGATTGGTTCGGCTTTTTATTTCTGGACATATTTCTCCGGATTCTTTTTAAATTCATCTTTGCAGTACACACTGCAAAAACCGTACGTTTTATTTTTATACACTGCCGTATCTTTCATATCCGGTTCGGTCGGCATATGGCAGATCGGATCTGCTGCATTGGCAAATTTTACCTTTTTGGTATTCGACTTTGAAGCAGAGGTCGATTTTTTTTTATGCTTTACTTTCGGGGTTTCCTGTGCACACGCCATGAGGGAAACTGCCATGAATGACATTACAATAAGTTTTGATTTCATTTTTATTGAAATTGAAATTAATAATTGTTAGGAAAAAATTTAAACAGGAACTGAATTTAACTTTATGTATCACAAATACAAGACTCTGAAACAGTTTTTACCAAACACCCTCTTATTAAAGGAAGATAAGGTCTCCGAATCATGTAGGTGTAAATTCAGTTAAACGAATTCAGCCAAAGGAGGATGAAATATCCGGGAATGATATTCCGAAGTATAAGAATGTTTAAAAGCAGATTGAATTTTTTGAGCATCAACGTCAAACTGCACGAGTGAAAAAGAAAGCACGTCATGAGACAGAAAAACATCCAGTCCTGCAAGTTTTATATTCTGCCCGTTATTCGACTGTTTCTCCGTTTTGGAAAGTTCCTTTTCCAGGTAACATTTCCCATGACAGGTAGACTGCGGAATGTTCCTGTTTTCACAAAGGTTGTCCACAATATATTCATAGTTCACGGCATAATCGATCAGCGGCAATACCGGACGTAATGCGATGGTAAAAATGATGAATATGGAAATAAAAAACTTCAACCGGCGATTTTAATCTCACAAATATACTACTGAAAATCGTTTTACGGTGACTTTATGATGAAAGTCATTTTGGGAAATAGCTATTTAACCACAAAAGTCACAAAAGATTTATGACACATGAGTTACAGAAGATTTAAGCTTAAAACTTTGTGCATATTTTCAGATCACAGAAGGAAAAAATCAAGATTTTTTTGGTATTTCTTAATACCATATGGTGGCTGAGCGGAGCCGAAACCACTTCATTATCTGTGTTTACATTTAACCTTAAAAAATTTCATCATGACCAAAGTTTCTACAGAGTCAATGACAAAAGTGTATAGCGCTTTGAACTGCTGTTTTCCAACATCATTGTCATTCCGGCACGGAATCTAAATGCGAATTATTTGCCGCTCTCTAATACTATGTTTAGATTCCTTGCGGAATGACAAGTATGGTGTAGAGGTTTTATGGCAAGATACACGCAACCATCAGTGAAAATCCGTGGGAGATTAAATAATCCGCATTTTACTCCAATTTCCGACACCCATTCTCCTGTTAAAATTTCATCCGCTGAATCCTTACCGCATTTAAAATCGCAAGCAGTGCTACCCCGACATCAGCGAAGACCGCTTCCCACATCGTGGCCAGTCCTCCGGCTCCGAGAATCAGCACAACAGCCTTTACCACAAACGCCAAAGCAATATTCTGCCAGACGATCCTTTTGGTCTGTTTTCCGATCCGGATGGCCATTGGAATTCTGGATGGCCTATCGTCCTGGATCACGACATCAGCGGTTTCGATCGTCGCGTCGCTTCCGAGCCCGCCCATCGCAATACCCACATCGCTCAGAGCAACCACCGGGGCATCATTGACCCCGTCTCCGACAAAAGCCACCGTCTGGTTTTTGGCCTTGATCTTTTTTACTTTATTCACTTTATCTTCAGGAAGCAGATCACCGAATGCATTTTGAAGTCCCAACGTACCGGCAACATGCTGTACCACGGAAGATTTATCGCCGCTGAGCATCGTAACAGTCACGCCCAATGATTTTAACTGATCTATAGTAACCTTTGCATCCGGCTTTACCTCATCATCAATGGTAAGATAACCCGCAAACTTCTGATCATAAGCTACGGCAATAACTGTATCAACAATATTTTCGGGATTGAAATCATACCGGATACCAGCCGCATCTATCAGTCTGAAATTCCCGACCAGCAGTTCTTTCCCGTTAGCGGTTGCTTTCAGACCCTGTCCGGCAACTTCCTCTACATTTTCCAGTTTTACGGAATGATCAATCTCTCCTGCATATTCATGGATAGCGGTTGCAACGGGGTGTGAACTTTTACTTTCCAAAGCATTCACTAATTTCAACAGTTCATCTTTATTAAACCCGTTATTGATATTCACTTCCTGCACTTTGAAAACCCCTTCCGTCAGGGTCCCGGTTTTGTCCATCACCACTTGCCGGACCGTGGCCAGGACATCCAGGAAATTGCTCCCTTTAAACAAAATCCCGTTCCGGCTTCCGGCACCAATACCTCCAAAATAGCCCAACGGAATAGAAATCACCAAAGCACACGGACAGGAGATCACCAGAAATACCAAAGCACGATACAGCCAGTCGCGGAATTCATAATGTTCAACAAAAAGATAAGGCAGCAAGGTAATTCCGATGGCGAGGAATACGACAATCGGAGTATAGACTTTGGCAAACTTCCGGATGAACAATTCGGTCGGTGCCTTTTGGGAAGTAGCATTCTGAACCATTTCCAGGATCCGGCTCAGCTTGCTGTCTTTGTAAGCGGCCGTCACCTTTACCTGGCTTACGGTATTCAGGTTAATCATTCCTGCGAGAACAACTGCTCCTTTCATTTTGGTATCGGGCTTGCTTTCACCGGTCAGTGCCGCCGTATTGAAAGAAGCGGTTTCCGACAGCAGTTCACCGTCCAGCCCAAGCTTCTCCCCGGATTTCAGCTGAATGACATCACCGATGCTCACTTTTTCGGCTTTTACGGTTTGCGGTTTTCCATCCCGGATAACCGTTACCTCATCGGGACGCTGGTCCAGCAGGGTCTTAATGTTGGTCTGTGCTCTCGTCACGGCCATGGCCTGAAACACTTCCCCTACCGAATAAAAGAGCATCACCGCCACTCCTTCCGGATATTCGCCGATGGCAAAAGCACCGACGGTAGCGATTCCCATCAGGAAAAACTCAGAGAAAACATCACCGTTTTTAATGCTTTCAAAAGCTTCTTTCAGTACAGGCCAGCCTACCGGAATGTAGGCGATAAGATACCAGCACAACCGGATCCAGCCGGCAAACCAGTCAGACTTTACAATATGATCCAATAAAATCCCTCCCAACAAAATGGCAAAAGATACAATGGCCGGAAGAAACATCTGAAATGCAGATTTTCCTTCGATATCATGAGAATGGCCATGGTCATGATCATGGCTTTCGTGGTGGTTATTTTCTTTTTTCGGTTTTGTACTGCAGCATTCTTCCATAACGGTAATTTTAATCAAAGGTAGAGGAAAAGCAAATGCAATGCTATTGCAAACTTTCCAGGCAGTGCTCACAGATTCCTTTGGCAAACAGCCTGATCTCATCAATCCTGAAATTCGTATCCAGGGTTTCCGGGAAGGAAATCTCCTCTTTGCACGTCGTCTGCTTACAGATTTTGCAGTAGAAATGAAGATGCCGGTCCTTATGGGTGCTCTCGCTGCAGCCGTCGTGGCAAAGCTTGTATTTCGTAGTAGTATTTTCCTGGATGCTGTGGACAATTCCTTTTTCCTCAAATGTTTTCAGGGTACGGTAAATCGTAGTACGGTCGGCATTTTCAAAATGGTTCTCTACTTCAGATAAGGACAGGGCCGCTTCCTGGGAACTTAGAAAATCATACACCAGGATCCTCATGCTCGTCGGTTTGGTATTCTTATCAAGTAATCTGCTTTCGGTATCTTTTTTCATATTCCTGCTTCTAATGTTCATGTTCTCCTGAATTGGTCTGTTTTGCGTTGATGAAATAAGCGCCTTTTACCGCAATTTTTGCCTCAGGCGAAATTTCTTTTACCGGAGTAACCGCTGTATAACCCATATCGGATGACCCTTTTACGACCTCCACTTTCTCAAAGTTAAGGCTTTCCGGTTTTGTTTCAACGGGTTTTCCGGCTTCTTTTTGATGATCTTCATGGGCTTCCGGCTTTTTATCAGTCTTTACAAATACATAGAATTTCCCGTCGGCTTCCACGATGGCTTCATTGGGAATGGCTGGCGTTACCGTTTTATTAAGGCTTACGATCCCGGTGATGTTCATTCCGTCGATCAGTCCCATTTTGTTTCCGGTGACATTGGCATGGACGGAAATCGTCTTGCTGTCGTTTTCAAATGAAGAGCCGATGCTGTAAATTTCCGCATCATATTCCGTTTCGGGGTTGTTGGTAAGTTTAAAATGCACCACCTGCCCTATTTTCATCTTCGGCAGGTCCTTTTCAAACACCTGAAGATCGAGGTGGATGGAATTGTTGTCGATAATCTCCGCAACCGGCGACGAGACATCTACATAGCTTCCGATCTGCGAAGCAATGCTGCTGACCGTTCCGCTGATCGGTGCCGTGATCACCAGACCGGATCTCATATTGCCGTTGCTTATCTTACCCGGACTGATTCCCATCATCTGGAGCTGCCTTAAAAGCGATGCTTTTCGGGTGCGTAAGGTTTTCAGTTCCGCATCGGCACTCTGCAGGTTTTTCCGGGCTCCGGCATCATTGTCGAACAATTCCCGCTGCCTGCGGTATTCCTGTTCGGCGTAGGTAATCCGGCTGTTGGTGGTTAAATAGTCTTCCTGCAGCCTGATGAATTCCGGATTGGCAATAGTAGCGATCACCTGCCCTTTCTTCACGGCACTTCCGACCTGGATGTTCAGGGTCCTGATGATCCCGCCGTACAGGGAAGTTACCGTCGCTTTATTATTGTTCGGGACCCGCAGTTGGCCGTTGGCTTTTATGGTGGCCGTGAGTTCCTTCATTTCGATGCTGCCTAAAGTGATCCCGACCGCTTTCATCTGTTCTTCCGTTAAAGAAGCGATGGTCTGAGGTGATTCCTGATGTTGTTCTTCCGGCTGTTCCGTTTTCTCTTCTGCATTTTCCACCGATTCTTTTTTACTGCAGCTGAACATAAAGACAACTGAAAATAAAAGCGGTATGATGTTGTATCTTGGTTTCATATTATTTGTTGATGATTAAATTAATGAGAATAACCGATTGATTGACCTGCTGAATGGACTCCAAATATTTCAGCTGGATGTCGGTGGCAGTCCGTAAAGCGAAAAGGTATTCCACATAGGAAATTTCGCCTGTTTTGTAGCCTAACTGAGCCGCTTTTACAATTTTTTCAGCATTCGGGATGGCCTGTTTCATGTAATAATTATATTGCAGGACGTCCTGTTCATACTGGCTCCATGCGTTTTTAAGCTGAATGGAAAGCTGTTTTTCCCGGAACCGGGCATTGGCTTCTGCCGATTGCTTCTGATATTCCAAAGATTGTATCCTTGCTTTTGTAGCCCCGAACGTCAGCGGGATCGCAACCCCTAAGGTTACGGAATGAAACCGGTCTCCCGAATTGTAAAACCGCTCCTGTCCGTTCCGTGTATGAAAGCCGATCAGCGACTGGTTCGTATAGCCTATACTGAACTCCGGAAGTCCCTGAGATTTTTCAACGTTTTTGCTTTTCTCCGCGATTTCCATTTCCTGATAAAAGGATTTTACGGTAGGATTATTTTTAATTGCCGTACTGTCCAATACATTAAACGCTTTCAGAGGTTCATAGTTTCTGTTCAATGGAACCTCAACGTTTTCAGAAGTATTTAAAAGGATCTGTAAGCTGTTGTAGGCATTCTTCAGATAGACTTCGTTCTGCCTCAGCAAAAGACCGATCTCGCCTTTTTGGGTTTCTGCGGTGTTGATTTCAATTTTCTTAATGTCTCCGGCCTTAAATCTTACGGTAGCAATTCTTATGAAATCCTGGTACAGGCTGTCGAGGCTTTTCAGCTTCAATTGGTTGTATTGCAGATATTCAATCTGATAATAATACGTCCGAACCTGCTTCATCAGTTCATTCAACGTAATTTCTTTATCAATCTGCCGGCTCCTGATGGTTTCATCAATCAATTCTTTTCTTGCTTTAAATAATGTCGGGAAAGGAATGCTCTGGGAAACGGAAAACGACTGGTCGAATTTCGGGCTGTTATATTGCCCCAGTTGGGCGTCGAAATTAAGTTTCGGAAGTTCTTTCGCCGTTCCTCTTAAAGCTTCCGCCGATTGGATGCTTAAGTTTTTCGATTGTATGTTTAAATGATTGCCGGCAGCCAGGTCCATCGCCTGTTCAATGGAAACGGATCTTGCCTGTGCATTCATCACCTGACCGGAAAATATAAAAGCCAGAACAAAGACCGTCGTCACTGGTTTTGGTTTCCGCTTCTTCCATGAAATTCCGTTATTAAAAATAAGATACAGCATAGGCAACACAAACAGGGTAAGGAAAGTCGCTGTCACCAGACCACCGATTACCACAGTCGCCAACGGTTTCTGAACTTCCGCTCCGGCACCCGTAGAGACAGCCATCGGTAAAAAGCCCAGAGAAGCAACGGTAGCCGTCATCAGCACCGGCCGCAGTCTGATCTTCGTTCCTTCAAGCACCCTTTGCAGGATATCTTTTTCCCCTTCTTTTTCCAGTTCATTAAAAGTTCCGATCAATACAATGCCATTAAGCACCGCTACGCCGAACAGGGCAATAAATCCGATTCCTGCACTGATACTGAACGGCATATCTCTGATGACTAGTGCAAAAATCCCTCCGATGGCACTCATCGGGATAGCAGTGAAAATAAAAGCTGCCTGCTTAAAGGAACGGAAGGTAAAATACAGCAGCATGAAAATCAGCAGCAGGGAAACCGGAACGGCAATCATCAGTCTTTTGCTGGCTGCCTGCAGGTTTTCAAACTGCCCGCCATAGGTAAAGTAATAACCCGAAGGCAATTTTACCTGATCCAGTTTCGCCTGGATATCCTTTACTACACTTTCCACGTCCCGGTCTTTTACATTAAACCCGATGACGATCCTGCGCTTCCCTTCCTCCCGACTGATCTGTGCCGGACCCAGTTTATAACTGATATCGGCAACCTGGGAAAGCGGAATCTGGGTTCCTGAAGCCGTGGCAATCATCAGGTTATTCACATCGTCAATATTCGTCCGGTGGAGGCTGTCGAGGCGGACCACCAGATCAAAACGCCTTTCATTTTCAAACACCTGCCCGGCACTTTTCCCGGCAAAAGCTATGCTTAAGACATCGTTAACTTCTTCAATATTCAGCCCATAATTGGCCATGCGTGTCCGGTCGTATTCCACATTGATCTGCGGAAGCCCACTGATGCGTTCGATCTGCGGAGCCGTCGTTCCTTTTACAGTCTGAATTGTTTTTGCGACTTTATCCGCATATACGGATAAGGAATCCAGATTTTCCCCGAAAATCTTCACAGCCACATCCTGACGGACGCCGGTCATCAGCTCATTGAACCGCATCTGGATTGGCTGGTTCTTTTCAAAAAACACGCCGGGAATGACCTCCAGCTTTTCCATTATTTCATCGGCCAGGTCTTCGTATGATTTTTTGGATTTCCATTCATCCTGTGGTTTAAGGACGATAATCAGATCTGAAGCTTCGGGCGGCATTGGGTCGGTGGGTACTTCTGCGGAACCGGTTTTCCCAATGACCATTTTCACCTCATCGAAGCGCTTGATGATCCTTGAGGCCTGCATGGAAGTTTCGATGCTCTGGCTTAAAGAACTCCCCTGCGGAAGAATACAATGAAAGGCGTAATCCCCTTCCTGAAGCTGCGGAATAAATTCGCCGCCCATGTTTTTAAAAACAAATAGCGTAATGATAAAAACGGCCAACGTTGCAGAAACGACAGCATATTTGAACCTGATAGCTTTCCGGAGTAAAGGCTGATAGAACCGTTGAAGCCTTTTCATCATTTTATCGGAAAACGTTTCTTTAACCGGTATTTTTTTAGATAAAAACAAAGCGCTCATCATCGGAATATAAGTCAATGATAAAATCAATGCTCCTAAAATCGCAAAGCCTACGGTTTTGGCCATCGGGGTAAACATCTTTCCTTCCACGCCCACCAGTGTAAGGATTGGAATATAGACGATCAGGATGATGATTTCCCCGAAAGCCGCACTGCTTCTTATTTTTGAGGCAGAAAGGAAAACCTCTTCATCCATTTCCGTCTGGGTAAGCTTCTGCGTGGATTTTCTCAGTCCCAAATTATGAAGGGTGGCTTCCACAATGATGACCGCGCCGTCTACAATCAAACCGAAGTCGATGGCGCCGAGGCTCATTAAATTAGCACTTACGCCGAAAACGTTCATCATCCCCAAAGCAAATAATAAGGAAAGCGGAATGGCTGAAGCTACGATGAGTCCTGCCCTCAGGTTTCCAAGGAAAACCACCAGCACGAAAATGACGATCAAAGCCCCTTCGATGAGGTTTTTCTCAACAGTTTTCATGGCTCTTCCTACCAGATCCGTCCGGTCGAGAAACGGCTCAATCACCACATCTTCGGGAAGGGATTTCCGGATGACCGGAATTTTAGCTTTGATGCTATTGACGACTTCATGGCTGTTGGCGCCTTTCAGCATCATCACGACCCCTCCTACGGCATCTACCTTTCCGTTATACGTCATGGCTCCATACCGGACGGCACTTCCCAGGCGGACCTCAGCGACATCTTTGATAAAAATCGGGACACTGCCCGTTTCATTTTTTACCGGAACATTACTGATGTCCTTCAGGGATTTTACGATCCCGATCCCCCGGATGAAATAGGCATTTGGCTTTTTATCGATATAGGCACCACCGGTATTCCCATTGTTTTTTTCCAGTGCCGTAAAAATATCCGTGATGCTTACGCCCATGGCTCTCAGCCGGTTGGGATCTATCGCGACTTCATATTGTTTTAACTGCCCTCCGAAGCTGTTGACCTCCGCCACTCCGGGCGTACCGTTCAGCTGCCTTCTGACTATCCAGTCCTGCATGCTGCGGAGTTCTTTAGGATCGTACTTTTTTTCGCTTCCTTTTTTCGGATGCAGAATATATTGGTAAACTTCGCCCAACCCGGTGCTTACCGGCGCCAGCTCCGGTGTTCCGGTTCCTTTGGGAATTTCTTCTGCCGCTTCTTTCAATTTCTCATTAATCAGCTGGCGGGCGAAATAGATATCGACGTTTTCTTTAAAAACAACGGTTACCACCGACAGCCCGAACCTGGAAATGCTTCGGGTTTCTTCGATATCGGGGATGTTGGCAATGCTCTGTTCGATGGGGAAAGTGACAAGCTGTTCGACTTCCTGTCCTGCCAGAGCGGGGCAGGAGGTGATGATCTGTACCTGATTGTTGGTAATATCCGGTACTGCATCAATGGGTAACCGGGAAGCACTCCAGATGCCCCAGATGATCAGAAGCAACGTCATGATCCCAACAACGATTTTGTTTCTGATACTGAATTGTATGATTTGATCTAACACAAATTAAGATTTTAATAGTTGACCGCCATTTCTTGGAATGCAGCATCTGAGAAACAGCCGGCATTTTTAGCATGATGCTAAAAAAAAGACAGTCATAAGTTGAAAAAATAATGATAGGCTGACATTCGAAATGACAGATGTAAAAATAGCCTCTGGAACCCTGCAACGGAATTGCAAAGTTTCAGGAATTTTAAAAATGAGAAGGGTTAAATCTTAGGCGGCTGCCAGATATGATCGTACACCTGATAGGCAAAATCGTTGGTACGGAAAAGGATTTTCTTTGAAAAATGAGACTGAACTTTCACCGGGACTTCCAGTAAAGCATTCATTTTAAAAGTGGCTACTGTGATCTGGCAACAATTGCAGCTGCATAGCGGGGAACAGATATCGCCTTTGTCTTTCGAATGGGAATCATCAGCCATGAAAGAAAGCCGGGTCTGTGCAGAACCGGATTCTTTATGCACATCTTCACACGGCATCAGTGATAATGCCATGAAATAGAATGCCAGTAAGAATCGCAAGAGGTTCATTTCAACAAAGGTAGCTAATTTTCCTTTACCGTGTTTATATCTGCTTCCTGTAAATACAAAAGCCGCTGCAATACACAACGGCTTTTATTCAGTTTTTAAAAAGTTACAGATTCGGATTGTTCTCTATTTCTTTCTGTGGGATTGAGAAGAGATAATACCTGCTGTTGGGAACAAAGGCCGATTGATCGGGGAAAGCAAAAATGGTGTGCCCTCTTCCGTTAACCGTTTTCACCGTTCCGTCCGGCGCCGTTACCTGCACTTTAATGGCCTGGCCGGTTGCATCGGTATAAGGTTTTCTCACCACGGTTCCCTGAGTTCGGATGATGTCCGACAAAGCGAATCCTTCCCCGAAGAGTTCCTTCCTCCTTTCGATCAGAACTTCTTTGATGACTTCATTCTGGGCGAGAGATCCATTGTAGACATTTGCATTCCTGGCTGCTTTCAGCTGGTTCAGCACGGTGACTGCATTGGTAATGTTTCCGTTCCGGGCTTCTGCCTCCGCTTCAATCAGATACATCTCCGCTGCCCTCATGTAAACGATATCGGCAATCAGGTTGGCTTTGAATTTAAATTTAGTATATCTCAGGAGCCCTTCTCTCCCCGGATTTCCATCCCATGAAAACAAGGAGTAGCGGATATCATTGGTATCAAAAAGGTCTTTGAAATACGGATCGGCCATAAAGCTGTAGTAATAGCTCCCTGATGAAGAAACGTCCAGAAAATGGAAAGCATAGCTTTCGCCCGATTGTTCCTGGGTCTGGCCGTGTCCCCAGATCCATTCCCCGTTGCTGATGTCATTGAAGCCCTGTTTGTATTTTTCAGCGGTCATCAGGGCGTATCCGTTTCTTGCCTGTCTTGCCGAAGCGGCGGCTTTTGTCCATTCACCCGTGTTGAGGTAAGCCCTTGCCAGCAAACCATTAACTACCGACCGGTCAATCTTGTCTTTATTATTCCTCGAATACTGCTGAAGCAGCTGATCGGCATCGGTTAAATCGCTTTTGATCAACATATAGATTTCTTCCAGGCTGGCTCTTTTCTTTCCTACGGATGCGGTTGTCGTAGGTTCGGTATACACCGGAGCCGTCAGGGCTGTTTTATCCTTAAGGTAGCTGAACTGGTAAAAGCTTGCCAGATTCAGGTAACAGAAAGCCCGTAATGCCTTGGCCTGGCCTTTTACCTGGTTTTTCTTTTCTGTGCTTCCTTCCGCTGCATCAATTTTGGCGATTACATTATTCATGTTATTGATCGTGGAGTATAACAGGCTCCAGATGAACAGCGGCCGGCTTCCGGTATTATTCACCAGATCGGTAAAGGCATACGCTCCCGGGAAACCGTATTTGTTGGTTAAGACGGCGACATCGCTTCCCATGGCATCGCTGGTCCTCAGCACGGTGGAATACCCGATATTGGCATAGGTCGGACCATCATCATTAAATTTCGCCCAGGTCCCGTTGATGATCGTTTCCGCGCTTTCCGCAGTCTTGAAGACTTCTTCCTCATTGGCCTGGTTGGTAGGTGCCGTTTCCAGTTCGCTTTCACAGCCTGTAAAAAACAAAGCCGTGATGATCAGTAAAGACAGATATTTCAGTTTTTTCATTGTTTTCAATTTTTTAAATGTTAAAGGGTGGCCTGCAGGCCGAAGGTTACCGTTCTCATGGCCGGATATCGGTAATAAGTAGTTCCATCCAGGGTTTGTTCAGGGTCCATTCCTTTGTGTTTATAGAAAGTCAGGAGATTTTCCGCCTGGATGTAGATCCTGAATTTTTTCAATCCGATTTTTTCAAAATAATCCGACGGCAAAGTATATCCGAGGCTTACATTTTTCACTCTGGCATAAGTTCCTGAATATAAAAACCGGGAGGAGGCTGAAGTCCAGTTATTGGTCGTGGTGCTTAAAGCGGGAACGTCGGTATACCGATTATCAGGGGTCCAGCGGTTGAGCATTTCTTCACTCCACGCCCTTCCTGCGGAGCTTCCGTTATGCATCAGCATTGTGTAGTCAGTGTCCAGGATTTTACCGCCGATGGCAAATGACACCAAGGTTGAAAAATCGAAGTTTTTATACGCCAGGCTGGTTGTGAATCCGCCTATAACTTTAGGAAGGGACGAACCCTGCAGCGTTTTTGTAGCTTTTGCATATTCCGAAGTGGTTCCTTCTACGGTGTTGCCACCCGCATCGGTCGTAATCGTTTTCCACAGAGGTTTTCCGTTTGAAGGATCTACGCCCACCCATTCCGGGATAAAGAAATCATAAACGGAACCTCCGACCTGCAACAATTTGGTTCCGGTAACCACCGATCCTTTCGGAAGCCTGGTGATTTCATTTTTCAGGGTACTCAGGTTGACATCCACATTCCATTCGAAATCTTTGGTTTTCATGGGTGTCGTAAATAAGGAAAATTCAAAACCCGTATTTTTAAGTTCTCCTATATTTGCCTGGTATTCGCTGAAGCCTAATGACGGCGCCAAAGGCATCCCGAACAGGAGGTCCTTGCTTTTACGCTGGAAATATTCAACATTTCCTTTGATCCTGTTGTTTAAAATTGAAAATTCAAGACCTGCATTAAAGTTGAGGTTGGTTTCCCATTTCAGGTCCGGAGTAGGCAGTCTGCCGGCCACGATTCCGCCTTCGCCCAGGTTGTTGTAAAAGGTATACAGGCTCTGGTAAGCGTAGTAGGTATTCAATTTGTCATTTCCCTGCCCGCCATAGCTCGCCCGGAGGGTCAGCTGGTTGAAAACGTTGAGGTTCCTGATGAAGTCTTCATTGGAAGCTTTCCATGAGGCACCGGCAGACCAGAAAGTTCCCCACCTGTTTTCAGGAGCGAACCTTGATGAGCCATCTGCCCTTACTGATCCGGATATGAAATATTTATTTTTAAAATCATATTCCGCCTTTCCCAGAAAACTCAGCAGTCCTAGCTGATCGCTGTTTCCTGTAAAGCCTCCCAGTAAAGCAGCAGCATCCGGCTCATAATAATACGGCAGTGAAAACTGGCTCCTGTTTCCCGAAATCGTCTGGTACTCGTAATGGTAAAATTCCTGGCCTCCCAAAACATTGATGTGATGCTGCCCGAATTTTTTATCATAGGTAAGAATATTGCTGGTGGTGTAAGACAAAGTCCTGGAATTGGTTTTGGTAACTGAACCGCCGATTTCCGAACCTTCGCCCAGCAATGGGTTGGTGTAATAATGGCCGTTGTAGTTCACCAGATCAATGGAGAAGTTAGACCTGAATTTAAGTTCAGGCAAGAAAGTAAATTCCGCAAATCCTTTTCCGGAAAAGTTGTCTTCCCGGTTTTCATTTTTATCCAACGCAAGCGTTGCGGCGGCATTTTCATTCTGCAAGGCACTGGTCGGCCTGTATTTTCCGAAGTCGTAAAGGTAATTCCCGTTATCATCCAGCCTGTAGCTACCGTCGGCATTTCTTTCGTAATACGGATAGAACGAAGGAATAATGCGGGCCGCATTAATAACGTTATCGGTTCTGGAATCGGAGGATGGCGGCGCCTGCTGGAGACTGTTGGTATACGCCAGGTTGGCCCCTACGTTCAGCCATTTCTTTACTTCGGAATTGATTTTCAACCGTGTACTGTATTTCCTGAAACCGGATTCAATGGCAATTCCTTTATCATCCAGATATCCCAGTGAGAAAAAGTAATTGCTCTTTTCATTTCCGCCGCTGAAATCCAGGTCGGCCTGGTTTCTTGAGGCTACCCTTTGCAGGATATCCTTCCAGTTGTCATTCCATAAAGCAGTGGCACCCGGCAGGAGTCTGCCGTCTGTTCCCACAGGTTTCTCATACTGTGTCCCGTACGGATTGATTCCCAAAGCATTCACCAGATTGTCCGTGGCCATCTGCGCAGCCTGCTGGCCGGAGATCTGGCCGGACTGATAGCCGTTCCTCAACGCTTCCCAATACAGCTGGAAGTACTGATCCGTCGTTACCTGTGCATAATCCTTTACCGCTCTGCCTGAAAACCCCTGGCTTATATTAAAGTTTATCCTTGCTTCGCCTTTTTTGCCGGATTTTGTGGTAACGATGATTACTCCGTTTGCTCCCCTGGAACCATACAATGAACTTGCCGTTGCATCTTTTAAAACACTGATGGACTCAATATCGTTCGGGCTGATGGAATTGATGTTTCCGTCGAAAGGGATTCCGTCCACTACAAACAACGGATTGCTTGATGCACTTACCGAACCGATTCCCCGGATCCTGATGGAAGCGGTGGAACCCGGCTGACCCGAAGCGCTGACTGCCTGAAGTCCCGGCACCTGGCCCTCCAGGGCTTTTGTAATATTGGTAACCGGCCTGCTGTTGATCTTTTCGCTGGAAATGGTTGCCACCGAACCGGTATAACTGTTCTTTTTTGCTTTTCCGTAAGCCACCACTACCACTTCATCAATCTCCTTCTCATGAAGGGTGTCCTTTTTGATTTCCTGCCCCTGCACATGCACGATCCCAAAGAAAAATGCCGCTACCGGAGGAATTAATGTTTTAAGACCGATTAAATTTTTGCTAATCATAATCTATTTTCTTTACTGTTAATTTAATTTTTAGCTTTTATAAAAAAGACAGCAAATAAGATCATGGATCATGATTATCCTACTGCTTATCTCTCCTTTTTCAAGGCTGAATGTAACACCTTACGTATGCAGGTTGTTAAGATTTCACCGGGTCAGTTCCCTCCATCTTTCTTTATAAGCCGGTGCAAATCTAAAAACAAAAAGTCTACAAAACAAGTAGACTTATAAATTTACAGTATAAATTTTAGAAAAATTAACGTAATTTTATTTTAAAAATAACAGCTACAGAGCGTTATAAAAAATGTTAAATTTTTAAATATGAGAAATATCATTAAAAATTATGCAATCCTGAAAATTAATATATGCATTAAATTTTAAGATGATGATTGAAAAAACTTGCTAATTTTACAGGATGAAAATTTTAATCATCAACGGCCCGAACCTTAATCTGTTGGGAATAAGAGAGCCTGACATTTACGGAACTGTTTCTATGGAAGATTATCTGGATGTTTTGAGATCCGAATTTACTTCGCTGGAACTGGAATATTACCAATCCAATATCGAAGGAGAACTAATCAACAGGTTGCAGATGAATGATTTTGATGCCTTGGTAATTAATCCCGGAGCCTATACGCATTATTCGTATGCGATTGCAGATTGTTTAAAGAATATCAGCAAGCCTAAAGTAGAAGTTCACATCAGTAATATTTACAAAAGGGAGGAGTTCCGGCAGAAATCGGTGACGGCAACCAACACGGATGCGGTGTTATCGGGCTTCGGGATGGAAGGGTACCGATTGGCAGTGCTGAGCCTGGTGTAATTCTCCACGGATTTCACGGATTTTCACAGATGATAGCACGTATTTCCAGCACATGAGTCACAGAGAAAGTTTGAATAGCTAAAAATATTTTAGATCACATGAGATTAAAAATCAAAGATTTTTAAAACTTTTGCAGGCTTATCAAACATCCGGCATTAAACTTTATTATGCAGCAGGACAGACTTTCGTAACTTTTGATTTTGTCGAACCTTCGGTTTGCAGCAAATTTTCACGGTTAAAAGTAAACCAAAAATTTTCACGGATGATGTGGCTTCAGTTCCGCACAGCCACCTGATGATCTTCTTGAATCAAAAAATCCCCGGTATTTTGCTTGCCGGGGATTCTGTATTTTAATTAGTGGGTCTGCGTTTGTAACTGCGGGCCTGAAGGAATTAATTTTTTCCCTTCTTCGGTGTTGCAGTACTGCTCGAAGTTTTTGATATACTTGGCAGCAAGATCTCTTGCTTTCTCTTCCCAGTCTCCGGCATTGCTGTAAGTATCCCTAGGATCCAGGATCCCTTCGGAAACATTAGGCAATTCGGTAGGAACTTCCAGGTTCATGATCGGGATTCTTGTTTTCGGAGCATTTTCAATGGAACCGTCGATGATGGCATCAATGATGGCGCGGGTGTCTTTCAAAGAGATTCTTTTTCCGGTACCGTTCCAGCCGGTATTTACCAGATAGGCTTTTGCGCCGTGCTCTTTCATTTTTCCGATCAGGGTTTTGGAATACATGGTCGGATGCAAGGTAAGGAAAGCTTCTCCGAACGCCGGTGAGAAAGACGGTTCCGGCTCGGTAATCCCCCTTTCCGTTCCGGCTAATTTAGAAGTATAGCCGCAAAGGAAATGGTATTGCGCCTGATCTTCATCCAGTATGGAAACCGGAGGCAATACACCGAATGCATCCGCAGAAAGGTAAACGATCTTTTTCGCATGTCCCGCTTTTGAGGGCAATACGATTTTGTTGATATGGTAAATCGGATAAGAAACCCTTGTATTTTCTGTAATGGATCCGTCGGTATAATCGGAAACCCCGTCGTTTACGACAACATTCTCCAAAAGCGCATCTCTTTTGATGGCTCTGAAGATATCCGGCTCTTTCTCTGCAGAAAGATCGATTACTTTGGCGTAGCATCCTCCTTCGTAGTTGAATACGCCATTGTTGTCCCAACCATGCTCATCGTCACCGATCAGATATCTTTTCGGATCTGCGGATAAGGTGGTTTTTCCTGTTCCTGAAAGACCGAAGAAAAGGGCAACGTCCCCCTCTTCGCCTACGTTGGCGGAGCAGTGCATGGAAGCCATGCCTTTTAACGGAAGGTAGTAGTTCATCATCGCGAACATTCCTTTTTTCATTTCTCCACCGTACCAGGTACCTCCGATGATCTGAAGCTTTTCCGTCAGGTTGAACATCACGAAATTTTCGGAATTCAGTTCCTGCTCTTTCCAGTTCGGGTTGGTGGTTTTGGAACCGTTGATTACCGTGAAATCCGGTTCGCCGAAGTTTTCAAGCTCGTAATGGGAAGGACGGATGAACATGTTCGTCACAAAATGCGCCTGCCAGGCTACTTCAACGATGAACCGTACTTTCAGTCTCGTATCGGCATTGGTTCCGCAGAATGAATCGACGACATAGATTTTTTTAGCATCAGAAAGCTGGTTCAGCACTAATTCTTTACAAGAGCTGAAGGTTTCCGGCGTCGTCGGCAGGTTTACTTTACCGTCCCAGAAAATGGTTTCTCCTGTAACATCATCCTGAACTATGTACCTGTCTTTAGGCGAACGACCTGTGAAAATTCCTGTTTTTACTGATACTGCACCAGATTCCGTAAGCTCAGCTTTCTCAAAGCCCTGGTTTTCAGGAGAAATTTCAGCCTGATACAATTCCTCGTACGACGGATTGTAAACAACTTCAAAGTTTCCTTTAATCCCTAATTTTTCTAAATCCCGGATGATTTTAGTGTTTTTCATTTTACTTATATTTCTATTTCTTTTTTGGAGTCTAACAAAATTAATATTAATTAATTGTTAAAAGTGGTTTAAATATAATGATATAAGTCAGAATGACAAATAAAAAAACAAGTTTATAAAAAACTGAATATCAGTAAACTAAATCGGAATAGTCGAAAATTGTAGTAAAACCTTTTCCCCAAAAATAGTCCTTAAAGCCGTCAAATTTTGCACTCATTACAAAATCTCCGCCCCATGCCCCCAGACTTTTTACAAAAACAGGACAATCGTCGAAAAACCGGGCTTTAACTGTAGGAATTTCAAGGAAATCCGATATTTTTTGCTCATGAATTAACATTAACCGTGAAAAATTTTCCAATTCGTTACATAGTAAAATATTTCTTGTAAGATCCGAAAATTCATCGACGTGTTTTTGGGACTTATTTTTTGAGCGGTAAAAGGCAATTCCTTCCCGGCTGTCCTGCTTCTGATTGAGGTGAATAAAGATGAGCTGATCTTTAAAGAAAGGATTGAAATTTACCTTCTCATATTTAATCTCAGGAACGCTTTGATACAGGACTGCCGATTTCTCTTTGGCAACAGCAATATCGTATCCGCTTCCTCCGAGGCTTATCTTATTTAAATGGAACGGATCAATATCTGCCCATTCCGCAAGATTGGCCATCAGGGTGGAGCTGCTGCCGAGGCCATAGTCGGCCGGGAACTGGAGATTGGTTGTTAAATGATAGGTAAGATTATGTTTAAATTTAACCGAAGACAGCGCCTGGACATTTTTTAAGGTTTTTAAAATAAACTCAGCGCTTGAAGGGAGGTTGGTTTCCAAAACCTGCCAGCTTTGGTAACAGATCACTGCATTCAGCCATAGTTTCCCCTGATGAAAGGCCTGCCAGAAAATAAAAGATTTCCCGTCCTGCATTTCTTCAAAAGAAAACTCTTGTCCCAGCCGCGTAGGTACGGCTAAGACAAGAGCTCCATCCATTGCGAAATATTCTGAAGTAAGCATCAGCTTTCCCGGTGAAAATATCTCGCCCATGACTTTTAATTGATTTTAAATGGCAGAGGCCATATCTACGGAAGCATCAATTTTCTTGATTAGTCCCTGTAGTGTTTTTCCAGGTCCTACTTCTACAAATTTTGTAGCCCCGTCTTTGATCATATTCTGTACCGATTGTGTCCATTTTACAGGTCCTGTAAGCTGGGCAATAAGGTTTTTCTTGATTTCGTCCGGGTCGGAAACTGCCGTTGTGGTGATATTCTGATATACCGGGATCATTGCCTTCCTGAATTTAGTCTGCTCGATGGCAGCTGCCAGTCTTTCCTGTGCAGGCTGCATCAGAGGCGAATGGAATGCTCCGTTTACCGGCAGTACCAAAGCTCTTTTGGCACCTGCTTCTTTTAGTTTTGCACAAGCCTCTTCTACGGCGGAGGTTTCACCCGAAATTACAAGCTGTCCCGGACAGTTGTAATTGGCAGGCACCACAATCCCGCTAATCTGTGCACATATTTCTTCAACTTTAGCATCTTCCAATCCTAAAATTGCGGCCATAGAGCTCGGATTGGCATCACAAGCGGCCTGCATTGCTTTTGCTCTTTCGGCAACCAGCTTCAGCCCGTCGCTGAAAGACAGGACGCCGTTGGCCACCAATGCTGAAAATTCTCCCAGAGAATGTCCCGCTACCATTTCAGCGCCTAAACCGTTTACCGCTTTTAATGCAGCTACGGAGTGTATAAAAATTGAAGGTTGGGTAACCTCGGTTTTTTTAAGGTCTTCGTCCGCTCCGCTGAACATGATCGAAAGGATATCAAACCCTAAAATTTCATTGGCCGATTCCATCAGATCCTTAATGTCTTTTCTGGAATCATACAACTCCTTTCCCATTCCTACGAACTGAGAACCCTGCCCTGGAAATACAAGTGCTTTCATGTATTGATTTAAAATATTATGCAAATATAAATATAATGTTAAAAATATTCGTTAAAAGCGATTTTAATCATCATTTTACGGAAGTAATCTGATCACCCGGTAGCCCGTGTTTACATAGGCCCCGTTTGCTTTGGCTTTTACAAACTCAAACTTTGTTGCCAGCTGAGTCTGCACTTTATTCATTTGCCTGAAGATTTCACCTTTCCTGTTTTCCCGGGTCAGCATATCGTTGACGATATCGAAGCCTACGATGGCAAACTTAGGAGGCGTCTTGCAGTATTTGTTTTTATAAGCAGCAAGAATTTCCTTCTCAAAACTGCCTTCGGTATTGATCTTCCGGTCCATAAGATACACCAGATGTGCCTGGCTGAGATCATCTACCTTTTTCTCGAAGACCGGTGCGTAATACATACTGAATGCTTTTACACCTTGCACTTCTCTGGATAAAGCAATCACCCTGTTGGCAAATCCTTCTGCGGCAGCATCGGTATCGTTGGCAAGAACCGCAATGACCGGAGCCGACTGGCCTGTCATCATGTTTTTATCCAGCTGGATATCTGCAGGACTATTGACAATGGTGATATTCGGGTTTTTCAATGCTTTTTCGAGACCTGCCTTGATGTAGTTGGCATTTTCCTTCTTGGCATCGGCAACGATGTATATTTTCTGATCGGAGAAAGTAGATTTTACTTCGTCCACAATTTTATCGGCATAGGTCTGATCGTTGGTTTCCACGATGATCAGGTTGCTGTAATTATATAATTCCGGAGAGTTGGCAAACGGAGCGACAATCGGGATTTTCTGGTTTTTTGTAAATTCCAGAACATCCACAACGTTCGATTTGAAGAACGGGCCGATGATCAGATCCGTATTATTTGGATTGATCTGGGTAAGCGAGTTCTTAAATGACGCTTCATTTCCCGAATCGACGATCTTAATATCCAGTTTCTGCCCGTTGGTGGCATTTCTTTCAATAGCAAGCTTTGCTCCCGTAAGGAAATCCAGCGTCATAGCACGGTACTGGGTTTCGCCTGTGCTGTACCCGAAAGGAAGCATCATGACCACACTCAGTGCGTCACCGCTTTTCTTTACATAGGCAGGATCCAGCTTTTTTATTTTTAAGACCATTCCTGATCTCAGTCCTTTGGAAAGTTCCGGATTCAGTGCAATCAGCTCATCAATGGTAATTCCGAATTTGTTGACGATGGAGAAGACGGTGTCTCCCTGTTGAACAGTATAGGTTACGTAATCATCAGCTTCCGCAGTAACTGTTGCAGATGACGATCTTTCGTTTCCGGCATCAACTCTTGTCTTCGGATTGGTATTTTCCTCAAAGACATCAGCACCGGCACTTCTGTTCCCCGCTTTTTTTACTTTGATTGTTTCGCCCGGTTTTAATCCGCGTTCTTCCAATCCCGGATTCAGAGCAAACAATTCTTCTTTTGAAATATCGAACTGCTTTGAAATTCTATAGTAATTGTCTTTCGGCTGAACGGTATATCCGTCTTCCGAAGCAGCGGCAGGTGCTCCAGCGACCGTTTCCACAGGCTTCGCCGGTGTCGAAACAACAACGGCAGTATTCTGCTGGGTTCCGCCGTATTTTTTTATGCTTTCAAGAGGAAGGATGATTTCATCCCCGATTTTCATGTTGGAATCCAGCTCCGGATTCAGTTTTCGAAGATCGGTTTCCGAAATCCTGTATTGTTTTGTAATTCCGTAGATGGTCTGTTTCGGTTGAAGGATGATCCTGCCGGTCCGGGCGGTGCCCACGGATTTTGAAGGAGCTGCCGTTTTCGAAGCAGCCGTAGCCCCTTTATCATTCTTAACGGTTAAAACATCTCCCAGGGCCAGCTTTCCGTCTTTCACTGCCGGATTCATCTTCAATAGTTCATCTACCGTAAGTCCGTATTTTTTTGCAATGTTGTAAGGGGTATCGCCTTTTACAACGGTATGCGATCTTTGGGCAGAGACACCCAAAACCATACATAAACTGGATAGTATAAAAAACCTCTTTATCATATTCGGTGATTATAGGTACAAAAATACTTCTTTAAAATTAAATGGCAACTATTATTAGTTTGGACTCCTCAATTTGCATTTCTTCTAAACAAGTTTCCAGCCACGAGTAACCGTGGTCTGCAAAGAAAACACTGAAGTTATAGACTCTTTCCTGCCAGTTGCCCGATGGGTTTACTTCTAAAAATAAGTTTTCCAGCCTTTCGAGCAGTTCGCTTCTTTTTATTTTTTCGGCATGGAGCAGCCGCTTTTTCATTCTTTTAAAAGATTTCAGCTGCCGTACTTCTTCCGCCTTCACCATATTGCCGAAAGATTTTTCGGTCGTTTCTGCCAGGGCTTTTAATTCCGAGAACTGCCTGGTCAGTAAGTTTTCCTTTTGCTCCAATGCTTCAAGAACAGCATTGTTTTCGAGGATCTTATTGTTGGTAACGGCCGTAAAATTCCGGAAAAAGTCCTCGATCTTCAGGTCCAGCCTTTGGATTTTCCCTACTGTTTTCTCCTTTAGAAACAGCATGGAATTCCGGGGAATCAGGACAGGAAACGGAACATTAATTTTTGAAAAGTAGTCTTTCAGTTCCAGCCAGTACATGATTTCTGCATTTCCCCCGATGTATGCCAGGTTCGGTAAAATAGTTTCCTGGTATACCGGACGCATCAATGCATTCGGGCTGAATCTTTCAGGGTGATTGTTCAGTTCATTTATAATTTCATCTTCCGTAAAGGAAATATTCTTATCTACAAGGATGTATTTTTTGCCATCGAAATCAATCCGGTCCCGGGTATCGGAAAGGTAGAATAAATTGATTTCACGCGGGTTGACCTGAACTTTCCCGTATTTCTCCGTAAGGAAGTTGACTTGATCTTGAGCATTTTCATGAAGACTGAAATTGAGAAGCTCATCTTTAAAGGTTTCTTTGATCTGTGTCTTCAGGTCTTTTGAATCTCCATCCAGGATCAGCAATCCGAATTCTGAGAATAGTCTGTTGACTAAGATCCTGATGGCTTCCGTTAAGGTATTGCCGGGTTTATAAGCTTCTTTCAGCATTAAGATCAGTTCGGTACCGAAAACATAGTCTTTAAATTCCTTTTCAAATTCAGAAATAAAAAAGGTATCGTTAATAGTGATTCTTCCTACCGCTCCTCCCGACTTTTCGTTGGTTTCATAAAAACCGGACTCCGTTTTGAAATGGTTGATTTCCGCAAAATCATGGTCCTCGGAAGCCATCCAGTAAACCGGAACGAAATTAAAATCAGGAAAATTCTGTTTTAAATAGGAGCCGGTTTTAATGGTCTGTAAAATTTTATATACAAAGAAAACAGGCCCGGAAAACAGGTTGAGCTGATGCCCGGTGGTGATCGTAAATGTATTTGAAAGTCTGAGATGACTTAAATTTTCCTTCTGTTTTGACGAGAGGTTAAGATGCGCTAACTGTTTTTCCAAGGCATCCGCTAAAATATGTCTCTGCTCTTCCGTAAAAGAATTTTGCTTTTTGTGAATCTGTTTTCTGAAATGATCCAAAGAAAAGGTGGATTCTTCAAAACCCTCAATATCATGATTCAGAAAATCCTTTATCAATTGAGGAATGCTTTCTATATTCTGAAAAGATATTTTATTAATCGTTTTCAACGCTGTAAAATTTTAGTTGAACAAATACCATACAATCCCGAGATTCAGCCTGAAGTCGTACACAGGATAACTTGGAAATGCATAAGCTTTGTTGTGTGAAAGGAAAGTCCCGACCTGCTGCCCCTCGATAAAGAAGAACATTTTTTTTACTTTCATATTGAAATAGATATCGGCAATGGGCTGCCCGCCGATTGAAAATGAATTGGCATCCGGCAGGATATATTCGTTAAGGATCGGGAAATATCTTCTTGAGGCAAACTTCGAGAAATAATACACCTTGATTCCGGTTTGGATTTCCGCTGCTTTTTTAAATGCTTTGGTCTGATAAAAGAAATTGGCACGGCCGATGAATCCAGGCAGTGGCAACAGGTCTTTATTGGTTAAAACATTCTGGAACTGCAGTCTTACATTGAGATGAAAATCGCCATAGCTGAATGTGGCATCACCTCCGATCTGCGAAATATTCACCGGGTTTCCACTCTGCTGCGGCATTGCATTGGAGTCGAAGTAGGTATAATTGTCGATTCTGTAATAGTTGGCAAAGAGTTCCGTTCTGAACCATTTTAACCCCAAGCTTCCCCCGATTTCCGAAACCGTCTGATTCTGGGCATTCTGAAGGTAATAATTGTAATTGTTGTAAACGGATGTATTCAGGATGTAGTTGAATGACGGGTACGCACTCTGAAAATTCACCTTCGCGTTGACGAAGTAATCTTTCACCGGTTCGAACTTTAAGTTGTTGGTTGTTTTCAGATAGGTACCGAACTGGCTTCCGTTTGAAAATTCCAGGAACGAATTCAGCTGGATTTTATTGAAAAGCTTCACCTGTAAGTTTCCGACTGCTCCGAGCCGGCTTTCCTTGATCTCGGTCGGAATCTGCAACAATGGCAAATTGATTGCCGTGGTTCCGAATTTCAGCATCTGATACCGGACGCCTGCGTCAAGCTTAAATTTTTCATTATCCCAAACCAGGCTTACCGTATTGCTTAGGTTATCCGAATATTTTCTTGAACTGAGCGGCCCGTCGGTCACCAGCTGCTGCGGAGCATCATACCAATAGGCTTCCGGTGCGTTCTGGCTGTAGTAATACTTGTTTCCCTGATGAGAAATCGTATGCCGTATTTTGAAAGGAATTTTTTCTGAGTTGAACGGCGCAAACTGATGCGTCAGATAATATCTTCTGTAAGAAAATTGCGAACTTGAAGCCGCGAGGTTGACCTGCATGTTCTGCCGGTTCCTTGAGTTGGTATCTCCCTGCTGGAAAAGGCTGTCTACCGCAATCCCTCCGTTTTCCTGATTGTTGACATTCTGGTGCAGGTAATGCGCAAACAATTCATAGTTTCCTTTTTTTGAAACGTAATGCCCCGTAAATAAGGTATTGTTGTTGGAAGCCAGCGAGTTCCTGTACATCCCTTGCGAGCGCAGTCCGCTGTATTCCAGAGAAAAATTGAAACGCTTGCCGATGTTTTGGGTATACATGGATTTTAAAGCCGCTCCGTTCTTCATTGCATTATGGTAAATGAAGGTGGCGGTCGGTGTTTTGACATCGTAATAATTGATATCGTCAACCCCAAGAATCCAATAGGATTTATTGGTCGGGAGTAAAGCCAGGTTCTGTTCTGGAATGACTTCATACGTCAGCGGATTGAATCCCGCCCCAATGTTAGCCACCTGGGCCCTTCCGAAATTATCCCGGTTGTTATACTGCGAAAAGATATAGGTCTTATCAAAAGTCATCACCGTATCAAAAACCTTTTTCTCTGAAAATTGCTTCTGGTACAGGTAATCATTGATGGTCGGCTTAAATATTTTCAGGGAGTCCTTCTTTCCCGAATCCACCACCAAGGTATCTTCTTTGGGAAGCTGATTGGAATCGGTCTTGTTTACCACCTGCGCCTGAATGGGAAGGCTGAGAAAGAATATGATTAAAAAGATGTATTTCATATATTTTACCCAAAATCTTCTTCACCATTAGTTGGCAGATTTTGTAGAGCAAAAATAAGAAATAAAAATAGATGTAAAATAAAAAACAAAATACACTTATTATACTAAAAAAATAGAATTTTATTCTGTTAAAGTAATTTAATAAATTCTATAAGGCCTTTATCAGTGTAAAGATCAATATTATTATCTTTAACTTTCGTTTCTAGCTCTTTTCTTTTATTAGGAAATAAATCATAAATCTTTTTTCTTTTAGAAGGAACTTCTAAAAACTCATTATTTATTCCAACATATAAGATGGTGGTTGTTTTAAATGAAGGTGCTGAATTATCTGAATATGTATTTTTGGTATTATTAGGAATATTCAATATTGTTTTAACTTTTTTTAGTAGAGATTTGTTGCCATTATAATACAATTCAAATAAATAGCTTTCCTTCCCATTTAATTTAATCAATACTAAAGTTTCTTTAGATTTTAAAAAATCTATTTTGGAAAACTTTTCTTCTTTTGGTAATACATATATTAAATTATCCTTTTTAAATTCAATTTCATCTTTATATGTGTTGTATCTAGCCTCTATGATTCCATAATTTTCAGAAACTTTAGTATCCTGAAAAGAATCATCAATATAAGCTGATCCATCAATTTCAGAATATTTAAAAGATTCATTGAGACCGTCAATAAAAATTTTTTCCAAAAAAGCTTCTTGA
>CAJYRQ010000072.1 GCA_913777465.1 uncultured Chryseobacterium sp. | reverse complement strand
TTTTAAAAATCGAAATATTTTTTGTTGTACTTTTCCAAATACGACAGAGCAGAAAAACAAAACATCATTTGCTTTCTAAAAAATTAGCCGTATAAAAAGAGGCTGCCCTTTTTGGACAGCCTCTTTTATTGTACTTAATCTGTGGAGATTACAAAACCTGCGGACAAACAACTGCAGGGCAGATCAGTCTTGGGCATCTTGGTCTTCCGTCATCCGGACAGCACTTGTTTGAACAATTGATGATTGGTCCCCCTCCTGAAATACTTTTCATCTCCGATCTTGATACTTTTTTTAAATTTTTCATTTTAATAAATTTATAGGTTAGTTTCACTGTTTGGTGAGTGTAAAGTTAAAAAAAATCATTACATAAACTCAGTTTGGGAAAATAATTACGTTTTATTTAACATTTGCTGTAAGAATTTAAGTTCTGTCGGGAATAATTTTTGAATTAAATTGCACCTACATTTCAGGAATATGTTTGATAAGCAGCAAAGAAAATTGAAACGGTCGGCCAGACTCATTTCCGTATTGAGCAAATACGGTTTTAAAGATATGCTGGCCCGGATGAACGGCGGTAATAAGACGGAAGCTACAGAGAATGCCGCCGAAGTGGTTTCCAAAGGCACGGTCTACGAAAGAATACGGCTGGTATTGGAAGAGCTCGGCCCTACCTTCGTCAAGCTGGGCCAGACCTTCAGCAATAGGGAAGACCTGCTCCCGCCCGAGCTGATCCGGGAGCTGCAGAAGCTTCAGGACAAAGTGGAAACCGTGGAAATGAATGTGGAAGAGATCCTGGAAAATGAATTCAATATTTCCGTGAAAGATCACTTTGCGGAAATCCGGAAACAACCTTTAGCGACGGCTTCCATCGCCCAAGTGTATAAAGCGGTGCTGATTGACGGAACGGATGTGATCTTAAAAATTAAAAAGCCTGACGTACAGACGTTGATCGAAGATGACCTGCTGCTCATCAAAGACCTGGAAAAACTGGTGTCCTCCTATTCTGAAATCGGGGAAAAGCTGAACCTGAAGCAGGCAATCTCCACTTTTGAGAAATCCCTGCTGGAAGAAGTGTCGTTAATCAATGAAAAAGAAAACATCCTACAGTTCAGGAGGAATTTCAAAAACAGCAAAGAAACCTATGTTCCGAAAGTATACGAGGATATTTCCAACAACAATGTCCTGTGCATGGAATTTATCGATGGGATCAAAGTAACAGATACCGCCACGCTTCTGAAATATAACCTTGATCCCGTTCCTGTTTCAGAAGCCGGTTTGCGGCTCTTTGTTTCGCAGATCCTGGATTACGGTTTTTTTCACGCCGATCCGCACGCTGGAAATATCCTGGTGAAAAAAGACGGAAAAGTCGTCTTTATCGATTTTGGCGCGGTGGGGAAAATCCCGCCGAACGATAAGGAAATTCTGGAAAACCTCATCGTCAGTTTTGTAGCAAAAAATCCGCATAAAATCGTCCGTTACCTTAAAAAGATGGCCGTCAGCTACCAGATCCCCGATGAAAAGAGATTTGAGGCCGATGTGGAAGATATTCTGAATTTTGTCCACAGCACCTCGCTGAAAGAGATTAACCCACAGGCGATCATCAACAAGATGAAAGATGTTCTTAAGGATAACCGCCTATACATGCCGGACTATTTTTATCTTCTGTTTAAAGGAATCGGACTGATCGAAGGGGTAGGAAGGACGATTAATCCGGAGCTTGACGTGGTAAAAAGCCTTCATCCCTATACCCGAAAAATATTCGCCAAAAAAATCAGTCCTAAGAACCTGATGAAAACGGGAATGGACCGCATGCTGATGTTCACCGATAACGTGGATGAAATCCCTAAAGAACTGCGCTCCGTCCTGCAGAAGCTGGACAAAAATAAATTCACCGTCTCCAGTGAGATCAAAAATATCGAAAAAACCAATCAGCTGATCAAATCCAGCATCATCAATCTGATATTGGCCATGATTTTGGGTGCCAACATCATTGCCACCGCTGTCGTTTTTGTTTCGGAAGCCGGCCCGAGAATCGGCGAACTGTCTTTGGTTGCGGTATTGGGTTTTATTTTCTCTGTGTTTTTAATGATTGTGATTATGCTGAGAATTACCAGGAAATAAGTTGTGAGTAGTTTGGTTATGTGTCTGCCGTGTTGAAGTTAAATTTTACCATCAGCTTTTATTCCGTAGGAATATCATCTGTTTAGCAATTATAAAGGAAGCATAAGTTGCACGCCGTAGATGTGTTATTTCAACATCGGCTATAAAAAAGATAGAACTCCGCTGGAGTTCAAATATTTTTCCGACTATTTTCCTACACAGATATTGCTCCTCCGGAGCAAACCTGTTTTAACGGCAACGATGAATGCCGGAAATGTGCGATTGCTTATCTTTTAGAAGAGATAGATTAGTGATATTCTTTGCCTTTCAAGATGAAATCTGTGCCATCTGCAAAATCTGCGGGGTAAATTTTTAGATTTAAATTTTAAACCAATTTAAGATCAACCCTAAAAATCCATATTCCGTAGGAATATCATCTGTGTAACCATAATAAAGGAAGCATAAGTTGCACGCCGTAGGTGTGCTATCTGATAAAGCGCAGGGAAGTTTCTGCTGCATCTTTCAACTTTAGTTGATGCATTGTTGAAATTACAACCTGGGTTTAAATAAATCTACACAGTCCGTGCAGTTTAGATTTTTAAACATTAAAAAATTAATTGCCTATCTTTGCAAAATGGAACAACTCACTTTTGCAGATTTTGACCTGCCGGTTAAAATTCTTGATGTTTTAGCAGACCTGAATTTATTTGAACCGACGCCGATTCAGGAGAAAAGCCTAAAGCCGATCCTTTCCGGGCGCGATGTCATGGGCATCGCACAGACGGGAACCGGAAAGACTTTAGCCTATCTTTTGCCTGTTTTGAAGACCTGGAAGTACAACAAATCCGGGAATCCTACGGTGCTGGTGCTGGTTCCTACAAGGGAATTGGTGGTTCAGGTAACGGAAATCGTAGAAAAACTGACGGAGAATATTACTGCAAGAGTGATCGGGATCTACGGAGGGAAAAACATCAATACCCAGAAACTGCTTTTCGATAACGGATGCGATATTCTGATCGGAACACCGGGAAGGGTAATGGACCTGGCCATCGACAATGCCATCTCCCTGAAAGAAGTCCAGAAACTTATCATCGATGAATTCGACGAAATGCTGAACCTGGGTTTCAGGCCGCAGCTGACGCATATTTTCGAGATGATGAAGGAAAAACGGCAGAACATCCTGTTCTCCGCAACCATGACGGAAGCGGTAGATGAGATGCTGGACCAGTATTTCGCCAGCCCGGTGGAAATTTCCCTGGCCAGATCCGGAACGCCACTTGAGAAAATCGAGCAGACCGCTTATAAAGTGGAGAATTTCAATACCAAGATCAATTTGCTGGAGCATTTGCTGAAAACGGATGCCGATATGTCCAAGGTATTGATCTTTACCAACAACAAGAAAAATGCAGATCTGCTGTTTACGAAAATCGATGAGCTTTTCCCTGAACAGTTTGATGTCATCCACTCCAATAAATCCCAGAACTACAGGCTGAAAGCGATGAAACGTTTTGAGCATGAGGAAATCAAAGGACTGATTACAACAGACGTAATGGCCAGAGGTCTGGATATTTCGGATATTACCCACGTCATCAACTTTGAGACGCCCGATATTCCGGAGCAGTACATCCACCGGATCGGTAGAACAGGTAGGGCAGATAAGGATGGTAAGGCTGTTACTTTCGTTACGAAAAAAGAGGAGACTTTGGCGCTGGATATCGAGTTGCTGATGGATAAGGAGCTCCGGTACATCGATTTCCCTGCAGAGGTAAAAATTAACCCTAAAAAGATCGCTTCCGAAGAAGAGCAGGTGGTTATGAAAAATCCTGCGATGGTAAAAATCGGTGAAGGCGGCGGTGCATTTCACGAGAAGAAAGCGAAAAATACCAAAGAAAACTGGGGCGGACCTTCAAAAAGGAAAGCACCGAAAAAGTTCGGAGCCAACAGGGCACAGCAGAAAGCGATATCAAAATCCAAGAAAAAGAAATAAAAAAAACACCCGGCATTCCCGGGTGTTTCTTTTATCTGCTCATTACCAGAATAATCTTGTCATCTACGCCGTCGCCGTTTACATCATCATAATCGCTTACGATATGCAGTTCTTTGCTGTTCAGAAGCGCTACTTCGCTGATGTCGCCGTCAACGGTCAGTTGCTTATTTCCCGGATCATAAGAATAGGAAGACGTATCGGTTCCATAGTTTTCACAATTCCCGCTTGAATTTTCATCATAAATCGTACTTGATAAGATATTGTTCGATTTAAAATTAAAAGTGCTTTTTTTGTAGCAGGTGGAGTGGGGATCGTTGTACAGGGTACTTCCGTTTTTTCCGGAGATTGCTTTTTCACTTAGAGGCTTCCAGGTACCTATGATGGAATTGGCATCCTCTCCATCATCACTGCTGCATGAAGTAAAAACGAAACCTGCCGATACGGCGAGAAATAATAGCTTTTTCATGGTTTTAATTTAATTATTTTGAGCTGCAAAGAAAAGAAAAAAAATTCTTCTGCAAAAATTAATTGATCAGAAAAGCTAAAAAGGAAAAAGCTGCTTCATTACTCATGAAACAGCCTTTGTTTTTTATCTATACTTCATCATCATCGTCTTCATCTAAGAAATCAAGTTCATCGTCACTCTGAACATAATCAACGGTGATGCCGGGTGGATTAAACAGTCCCCAATCGTCCACAATAAAATGCTTGGGATTAAATTCGGCTACCCAATCTACGAATAACACCCGGAATTCTTCGATAAGGTTCCGGATCAGCTTATAATACTTGGCATCAGCGAAGCCGAACATTTCAAGATTATTTCCGCCGACCATAATATCCCTGGCGGCTTTACGGATGATGGCGGCATTTTCCATCTTGATATCGTACAGCTTTACCGCCTCGGCTCCGGAAATCTTTGCCAGAATTACCATGCTGTCTTCAAGAATATTCGATTTGATGCTCTGAAGGTAATTGTTGTCTTCCGGGAACAGTTCCGTAACAATGGTTACTGTTTTGTAGATTTCTTCAGCCTTTTTGTAAATAGGCAGGTTTCGGGCAGCTCTGTCCATTTTATTTCATATAAGGTTTCATTACCGAAGTCCAGAGTTTATAGCCTTCCGGAGTCATATGAAGCATATCTTCCACAAAAAGGTCTTTTCGTACATTGCCGTTCTTATCCTGCATGACTTTGGTAATATCGATAAATTTCGACCGCGGCTGTTTTTTCATGAAAGCGGCAATTTTCTTATTGGCTTCTTTCATCTGCGGCCATAGATTTTCGCGGCTTGGGGAATACTTGATGGAAATATAATCCACTTCGATATTCGGGAATTTAGCCCTGATTTTTTTATAGAACGTCTTAAACCGGTCTACCACAACATCAGCTTTCAGCTGGGCATTGTCTGCAAAATCGTTTTCACCGCAGTAGATAATGATTTGTTTGGGCTGGTAAGGGTTCAGAAGATCATGGGCATAATAATTAAGATCCGTAAGCCGGGAACCGCCAAAACCCCTGTTGATAATGGTTTTATCCGGAAAGTAGCTGGCGACATCCGTCCATTTGGTGAATGAGGAGCTCCCCACTAAAAGGATGGCATTTTTTGCCGGCGGATTTTCCTTGTCCAGCTGCTTGAAATGCTGGATATCCTGCCAGAACATCGGTTTCTCCTGTGAAAAGAAAAGGGCAAAGGTCAGCAGTAAAAATGCTGAAAACATCTTCTTCATTGTTTAATAATTTTAGGGTATATTAAATTGTCTTTTTCATTTTATTAAAAAACTCCCGAAAAATCCGGGAGCTTCTTTTATCTTTTGTAGGTAATATATTCTGCGTCTATTATCGTATCTCCGTTCTGATCTACATTGTCGGAGGTCTGCTTGATTCTCATCTCCGAGCTGGTAAGCACAACGATCCGGTAACTTACCGAGCTGTTGTTTTTATAAGTAACCACCAGGTCTTTCGTTTCAGAATTGTAGGTGTAGGTTCCTTCAAGCTTTGCAACCACCTGGCAGTTGGTTCCCGTTCCGCCATAAGTGGTAAATGAAGTGTAATAATCGGTCCTGAATTCTAAATTATCTTTAATACTGCATCCCGTAGGAACTTCTGTACTCAGTGCGGTCTTATCGTCTTTTCCGGATATTACTTCTTTTTTACTAATCTTCCAATCGCCTTTCATGGTATCCATTTCATAGGCTTGGATATCATCATCTTTACAGGAAGTAAGCGCTAGCGCAGAGAAGGCAAATAAAAGTAACGGTTTTTTCATTTTTTCAAATTTAGAATATGCTAAAATATAAATAAATTTGATATATATATAATGAAATTAAGGTTTTTTAAACGAATGTTTGCAGAAAAGGTAAATAAGATGGAAAGCGGAGCGCTGGATGCAGGAAGTTTATATCCTGAATTTACGGTTTTTAATCATAAATACAGGTCGGCTGGCCGAAATCGTTCTCTCTGTCGCCTTCATTTTACTTAAACTTCCAGCACCCATCTTCCATCTTCCTTCCTTTAATAACTCATCTCCACAATCTTATATGCATCCTGCGGTGTCAGCTTTTTATATTCCCCGAGGCCAAGCCAATTTCTTTCGGTAAAGGCTTTCTCTACGCGCTCTGCCGTACCTTTATACTCTTCTGTGTATTCTGACAGTCTGGTTTGGATGTTCAGGCTGTGGAAAAATTCTTCCAGTTTTTTGATGCCGGCTTCCGCTTTTTCCTCTACGCTTCCTTCTTTGATGCCCCAGACTCTTTCCGCATACTGGGCGAGTTTGCCTTTTTTGGCCTCGAAATTATACCGGTAATGGGATGGTGCGATAACCGCTAAAGTCCGTGCATGGTCGATTCCGAAATAAGCCGTTAATTCATGGCCCATGGCATGGACAGCCCAGTCGGTAATGACGCCTTTCTGGATCAGTCCGTTCAGCGCCATGGTACAGCACCACATGAAATTTCCTGCAGCGTCATAGTCGAAATCGCCGGATAAAACTTTCGGAGCCGTTTCCTGCAGGCTGATGAGAATGCTTTCTGCAATCCTTTCCTGTAAATCGGCGGATGAAGGAGCCGTCATGTACTGTTCCAGAACGTGGGTGTAGGCATCCGTTAATCCGTTAACGATCTGTCTTGGCGGAATAGACCGTACCACTTCCGGATCGAGTACTGAAAACTGTGGGAACAGCCCCGGTCCGCCGGTGGACAGTTTTTCATTGGTTTCCCTTCTGGAGATCACATAGCCGGAATTCATTTCGGAGCCTGTAGCCGGTAAGGTTAAGACCGTTCCGAAAGGCATGCCTTCCCCTTCAAAGATCCGTACGGGTTTCGTCAGGATTTCCCACGGTTCACCTTCATAATTTGCTGCTGCCGAAAGGAATTTTGTTCCGTCGATCACGGAACCGCCGCCTACTGCCAGAAGGAAAGTGATGTTTTTTTCTTTAATCAGGTTCAGGGCATTGATTAATACCTCGTATTCCGGGTTCGCCGGAACACCGCCGAATTCATAGACCTGATGGTCTTTTAAAGCTTCTTTTACCTGGTCATACACCCCATTGTTTCTGATGCTTCCGCCGCCGTAGATCATTAAAACGTTGGCTTCTGCCGGAATTTCTTTGGAAATTTTCGCAATTTCCCCTTTTCCGAAAAGTATTTTGGTTGGATTTTTAAACTCGAAATTAAGCATTGTTCTTAAATTTAATGTAGCCCAAATTTACGCATTGTCTGAAGAAAATTCAGTTAAAGAAGTTTTAAAATTCTAATGACAGGGTTTTATGAAAACTATGGGAATAGGGTTGAAAGATGGGTGCGGGGATGCCGGAAGTTTTTAGTTGAATTCTTTTGAGAAATTTTTTTGGGCTGGATGCTGGATGCTGGAAGTTAAAAAAAAATGTAGGAATTCGGTTTGAAACATTGAGAGGTATGAAAGGTTTAAGGATGATTAAGAAAATTAAGATTTTAGAGTATGTTTAAAAAAGATTTCTACTATTTATTTAATTCTATTGAGAATAACTTGACAATTTTGCCATAATATCCAATATTCCTGACTTTCAGGTGTTTTTTCATGGTCTTTATCAAGCCTTCT
>CAJYRQ010000071.1 GCA_913777465.1 uncultured Chryseobacterium sp. | reverse complement strand
ATATAAAATTGTATTTCAATAATTTAAATATTAGGCATTGCATAAAAAAAACCTTACTTCGTAAAGTAAGGTTCATATTGTCGTTAAAAAGGGTATGTTATGTTAAAACATCATCGTTCTGCTCTTCATGATCGTCGTCATTATCACTCATGCTCCAGTAATTGTTTTCTTCATCTTCAGCCCCGATTTCCTCCATCCCGTCATCATCTTCCACTCCGGGAATATCCAGGCCTTTGTCTATCTTATCCTCATCGGTTTCCTCTTTCTCATTATATACCGGCTTTCCGTTGCCGTCCAGAGGAATATGCTCTTCCTGGTTGAAGATATCTTCACTGGGCGTATAATCTCTTTGCTCCAGTCTTCTTTCCTGTTCTTGTTTGCTATTTTCAGATATCATACTGTTGTTTTTTTAGTGTTGGTGAAATGAAAACAAAAATAATTCCAAGATTCCAAAAAGATTAAGAATACACTTCCGGATTTACACACGCCGGCATAGGTTCTCCTTTTGAGAAAGCGATCAGGTTTTCCGCCGCTACTTTCGCCATTCCGGTTCTTGCTTCAACAGTGGCCGATCCTATATGCGGCAGAACGCAGACGTTGGAAAGTTCAAGAATCGGATCTTCCTTAAACATCGGTTCGGGATTCGTTACATCAAGCCCGGCACCCCAGATCTTATGTTCTGCCAGTGCATCATACAGGTCTTTTTGATTGTGGAATCCGCCCCTTGCGGTATTGATGAAGATCGCATTTTCTTTCATTTTCCCAAAAACAGAAGCATTGAACAGCTCTTTCTGGTCTGCTTTAAAATTGGCGTGAATGCTGAGGACATCCGACTGTGCAATCAGTTCATCAAAAGAAACATATGCTGCACCAAGCTCTTGTTCGGCTTCTTCATTGTGGCTGCGGTTGTGGTAAATGATTTCCATCCCAAAGGCAGCCTTTGATTTTTTTGCCATTTCCATTCCGATCCTTCCCAACCCGAAAATCCCCAGTGTTTTCCCATACAGCTCCTGTCCCAGCGCATGAAGCGGATCAAAATCGCCCCAGTTTCCCGATTTTACCTTTTCGAAATTGTAGCTGGCCCTTCTCGCCACCGACTGCATGAGTAAAAATGCGACATCGGAAGTAGCTTTGCTCAAGACATCCGGTGTATTGCCTACCGGAATCCTTTTTTCAACAGCTGCTTTTACATCTACATGGTCGAAACCTACGGAATATAAAGCAATGGCCTTTAAATCCGGACATTCATTGAAAAAGTCTTTATCGTATCTGAATTCACCGCCCACGCTCAGGATCAGATCCGTACTTTTGCAGTAATTCAGCCATTCTTCGTGTGATAAATTTTCGTGTTCGGGAATAAAAATTTCCAGCCCTGCGTCTTTCAGCATCCGGATTCCTTTTTCAGGGATTCTTTTGGTGATGAATACTTTCATACTTGATTTTATTATCGGATTTACTTTTCTTTAAAAGCTTTGAATCAACAAAAAGCAAACCATAAATAATAGGTAATACCAGTATAAAATAAAGCAACGCCTCAAACTTCCAGTCCGGAATGAGGTACTGATTTTAATTGTTTTTTAAATTTCTTAACTGAAAACGGAAATAAATACTACTCATCTTACTGATTGGTATTCCCCAGCATCGGTACGAATTTATAGGCGCCGAACTCTTCTTTTTCGAATTCGGTCGGGGAAGCTTTCGTAAAACGGTAGAGCACCTGCTCGTCGGTCGGTCCCAGAGGGATTACCATTTTACCCCCTACTTTCAGCTGCTTCAGCAATTCGGTCGGCAATACGGAAGCGCCGCAGGTGACGATAATCTTATCGAAGGGTGCAAAAGTGGGAAGTCCAGCAAAACCGTCCCCGAAGCTCTGGAATTTGGGGTACAGGTTCATTTCGCGGAGTTTGTTCTTTGAGAAATCAAAAAGGTCTTTTTGCCGTTCAACCGTATAAACATGGGCTTTCATCGCCAGTAAAACCGCGGTCTGGTAGCCACATCCGGTTCCTATTTCCAGCACTTTTTCGCCCGGCCTTACCTGCAGCAGTTCCGATTGTTCAGCTACCGTAGAAGGATGGGAAATGGTCTGGTGGGCCAGAATGGGAAATGCCCGGTCTTCGTAGGCAAAATCTTCAAAAATACTTTCGATAAAAAGATGCCTCGGCACTTCATTCATTGCTGCCAGCACATGCTCATCCGAGATTCCGATCCTGTTTCGCAGATAATCTACTAAAATCTTTCTTTTTCCTTTATGTACAAATGAGTCCTGCATCATGGTGCGCTATTAGGTTTACGGAATAATTTCCACAAAAATATAAAAACATTCACTACCTGTCAACCCCGAAAGCCGAAGGAGTATATTAAATTAATGTGTATGAACAGGATGTGAAAGATTAATCTGATTAAAATCAGGATTCGTATGGGCAGTATGAAAATTTGACAGCCTCAAGTTCCTTTTCCTTTTTAACATCATCATTTTATTATCACGCAGATCTTGCAGATGACGCAGATTTTAATTTTGCTTATTATTGAAAGTATAAGTAACCATAGCTACCATTTGCTGAGTGAAACGCCTTCGCGAACAGAAAATAAGTATTATCATCATAAAAGTAGCCTTGCGACCACTGCGTTTTTCCAACCACACGATCAAAGTTAAATAAAACAAAGTTTCCAAGAGATTCCCATCATTTTATGACCTAAAATCTATCATCTCACCTGAAACCTTAAATTTATTATCTTTACGGAAATTTAATACAGCTATGTTAAAAGCAGGTTTGGTAGGTGCCGGACACTTGGGAAAGATCCATTTGCGGCTTCTTAATCAGTCGGATAAATATGAATTTGTAGGATTTCACGATAAAGATGCGGAAAACGGTAAAAAACTGGAAGCCGAATTCGGATACCGGTATTTCGAGAATTTTGACGAATTACTGGATCAGATCGATATGCTGGATATCGTGACGCCAACTGTTTATCACTATGATTATGCTTTAAAAGCCATTGAAAAAGGCCTTCACTTTTTTATTGAGAAACCGGTAACCCAGACGCTGGAACAGGCTGAGGAAATCCTCAGAAAATGTGAGGAAAAAGGCATTAAGGCACAGGTGGGACACGTGGAAAGATACAATCCTGCCTTTATTGCGACCAAAGAGTACATCAACAATCCGATGTTTATTGAAATTCACCGCCTGGCGGAGTTCAATCCGCGCGGAACGGATGTTTCGGTCGTGCTGGACCTGATGATCCACGATCTCGATATTTTACTGAGCATGGTAAAATCGAAAGTAAAAAACATCCATGCCAGCGGCGTCTGTGTCGTAAGCAAAACCCCGGATATTGCCAATGCGAGAATTGAGTTTGAAAACGGCTGCGTGGCGAATTTAACGACTTCCAGAATTTCCATGAAGGCCATGAGAAAAAGCCGTTTTTTCCAGAAAGACGCCTACATCTCAGTAGATTTCCTGGAGAAAAAAGCGGAAGTGATCCGGATGAAAGATGCGCCGGAGACCCCTACTCCATTCGATATGATCATTGAAAATGCAGAGGGCGAAAAAAACCAGATCCTGTTTGAATATCCGAATATCCAGCCGAATAATGCCATCCTCGACGAACTGAATTCTTTCGCCGATTCGATTACCGAAGATAAGCATGTGGAAGTTTCCATTGGGGACGGAACGGAAGCGCTGAAAGTAGCCTTGGAGATTATGAAATTAATCAGTTAGTAAAGAACGTTAAATTTGAAAATAAAGCCTGCCTTATTTATATTTTTCACAGGGACCATTTTTCTTTCTTGCTATGAAAAGAAGAATGGCGATGAAATAGATTGTGAATCCGAAAAAAGGCAGGCTCAAAATGATGTAAGGTATAAAAACTACACCTGGACCATCTTTTCAGGGTTAGGTTATGATTCCCTCGGGGAAGAAGAGTTTATTAACTCCTGAATTATAACAGCATAAAAACCGGAAAACCTGTTTTGGTTTCGTGCCTTTCATCGCCAAATGATAAATACCAACATTGCTATGAAGAAGAAATGAACAGACTTATCCTGAAAAAATTTGGTGAAAAGTTCATTGATTCTTTACGCTATATCGGTAAGCAACAGTTTGTAAAAGATCATCCGGATGAAACCTTTTCTTACTCCGAATGCGATATGACGGCAAGAATTCCTGACATTTCCTATGATGGCCAGTTTGATAAAATCCGCCGGTTGTATTTCCTGCAGTATCCTCTTCCTGAAAACTATATTCCGAAAACCGTCAGGGAATTGTACTCTAATTCTTCAGCTTCATTTATTCTGACTAAAAAAGGAGAAATCAAAGATTTAACGGTAGAAAGTAGTTTCCGGAATAAAAAAAACAATATATTTGAAAAACAATTCAACAGACATTTGAAAGATTTTGTTTTACACGCGAAATGGATTCCTGCAAGAATCAATACCATCAATGTAGATTCTTACATGGATGTAAACATCAATTACCCTTAATAAATTATCCCTTAATATTTAAATATTTGAAACCATTATGAAACGAGCCGTCCTATTATCCGCTTTTTTATTGTCTCAATTTGGGACATCACAACTTTTAAAAACACAGGGTCAGAAAATTGTTAATGATAAAGGTGAAAATATACAGTTGAGAGGCCTCGGTCTGGGAGGATGGATGCTGCAGGAAGGCTATATGCTAAAAACAGCGGATTTCGCCGGTCCGCAATACAGGATCAAAGAAAAAATCGCAGAACTGATTGGTGAAGACGGAATGAATAATTTCTACAAAGCCTACCTGAAAAACGGAATTACCAAGCAGGATATTGATTTCCTGAAAAAAGCAGGATTCAATTCGATCCGGCTGCCAATGCATTATAATCTTTATACCCTGCCTATTGAAAAGGAAACAGTAAAAGGACAGAATACCTGGCTGAAAGAAGGCTTTGACATGACCGATGACCTTCTGAAATGGTGTGCCGACAACAAAATGTACCTGATCCTGGATCTCCACGCCGCTCCCGGCGGACAGGGAAACGATGTGAATATTTCCGACAATGATAAATCGAAGCCGTCGCTATGGGAGAGCGAGGAAAACCAGAAGAAAACAATTGCCCTCTGGAAAAAGCTGGCCGAACGGTACAAAGATGAGCCGTGGATCGGGGGCTATGACCTGATCAATGAGCCGAACATTAATTTTACCGGGAAAAACCCGAACGGAACGGATGAAATGTCCAACGCGCCTCTTTGGAAGCTTCAGAAAGAAATTACCGAAGCCATCCGGACGGTTGATAAAAAGCATCTTATTATAATCGAAGGAAACGGCTGGGGAAACAATTACAACGGTTTAACACCGCTCTGGGACAACAATATGGTATTCAGCTTCCATAAATACTGGAACAACAATGATGATGCAACGATTAAGTTTGCTCTGGATCTCCGCGAAAAGCATAATGCGCCGATCTGGCTGGGGGAAACCGGGGAAAATTCCAATGTCTGGTTTACGGAGCTCATCCAGCTTTTAGATCAACACAACATCGGTTACGCCTTCTGGCCTATGAAGAAGATCGACAACATTGCAGGAATTACCGATGTGAAAATCACTCCTGAATATGAAAAACTTCTGAACTACTGGAAAAATGGCGGTGAAAAGCCTTCTAAGGAATTCGCTGAAAAAACGCTGATGCAGATGGCTGACCATTATAAGTTCAGCAATGTGGAGGTTAAAAATGACGTGATCGATGCCATGTTCAGACAAACCACAGACGGCTCTACAAAACCCTTTAAAAACCTTCAGGCTCCCGGGAAAATCCCTGCCACGGATTATGATCTGGGCAGAATGGGTGCCGCCTACCTGGATAAAGACTTTATCAACCTTTGGGTAAGCGATCCGGCAAAAAGATCCGAATGGAATTCCGGAAACCAACTGAGAAACGATGGCGTTGATATTTATAAAGGAAAGGACAATGAATACTACGTCGGAAAAACAGAGAGCGGTGAATGGCTTCAGTATACCGTCGATGCAAAATCCGGTAAAGCTTATACTTTCGGTATAAATTATGCGGGCACAGCGCCCTCAAAGGTCAAAATTACGGATGCTTCCGGCAAGCAGCTGGGCATGGTCACGCTGCAGCCGACGGGTGGAAATGAAATCTGGAAGACCGCTTCTCTAAAGGGGATCAACCTTAAAAAAGGGCAAAATAAAATCCGTATTTACTTTGAGAACGACGGGGTAAACCTGAAGGGTTTCGAAGTGAAATAAGAAAACATATCAAATCAATAATCCCTTTTAAGTTTTTAAGAGGGATTTTTTTAGTAAAGCCTTAAAATAACGTGGATTCGAGTTACAAACCAGATTTAAAAGGCTGGAAGAGGGGTCCCGGATGCCGGAAGCACTGTCGTTTAAGGATATTACCCATAATTTTGAATATCAACTAATTTTTTTCACTGCGCTAAAGTCTTTAAGATTTTCACTTTTTCTTTCACTTCCATTAAATTGCTTAAAAAAAACAATTACCGTCAAATTCACGTTAAAATAATGTCTTTGCAGCATTGTTCATTTCTATTGTTTGTCGTTTTTGCAGCCACTCGCATTACTTAAACAGGATCATTTATGGAGATCTGTACCATTGCCCTGGAAACGATCACGACGTTCACCGGTTTAAAATTAAAAGTCTTATCTTTAAATTCTAATCTATTTAAAAAAAATGAAGAAGAACATCCTTTTATTCCTTTTAATATCGGTACTCGGTTTTGCCCAACAGCCGGCTTTGGATTCAAAAATCAATTCAATTATCCAGGGTAAGAAAGCAACGGTCGGGATCTCGGTACTGGGTTTTGAAAACGGCTTTAAGTATAATAAAAACGGGGATAAAAAGCTTCCGATGCAGAGTGTCTTCAAATTTCATATTGCGGTGGCGGTACTGGATTTGGTGGATCAGGGAAAGCTTTCTCTTGACCAGAAAGTCGTTTTAAATGCATCGAATCTGCTTCCGGATACCTGGTCGCCGCTTCGCGATAAATATCCCAACGGCAATGCAGGGGTTCCTCTAAGCGAAATTATCGAATACACTGTAGCGAAAAGCGACAACAACGGCTGCGACATTCTCCTGAAATTGCTGGGCGGAACAAAAACCGTTCAGAAGTTTATGGATTCCAAAGGCGTAAAAGGTTTTCAGATTAAATATAACGAAGAGGACATGCACCGGAACTGGAATGCCCAGTATGAAAATTATTCTACTGCGGTTTCCGCCACCAATGTTCTGAAAAAGTTCTACGACGGGAAACTGCTTTCGAGGAAATCGACGGATTATCTGATGAATGTGATGCTTTCCACTTCTACGGGAATGAACAAACTGATTGGGCAGCTTCCGAAAGGCACCCCTGTGGCGAGAAAAACGGGAGCTTCCGGAAAGAATAATGCCGGTCTGACGGGTGCTGAAAATGAAATTGCCATCATTACCCTGCCCGATGGCAGGCATTATGCAATAGCTGTATTCGTCAGTAACTCAACGGAAACGCAAGAGGTAAACTGCAAAATGATCTCGGATATTTCAAAGTCGGTCTGGGATTATTTTAATAAGTAAAAATTTAATCTTAATTTTAAAACCGTTAAAATGAAAAAAGTATTAGCAACCATAGGATTATTCAGCTCGGTATTATTTTTTGCCCAGAAGAGCGAAAACTATCTTCAGATAGGATATGCCAGTGTGTGCTGCGGAACGCCATCCGACAAACCGGTTATGGATTATCTGGCTCAGTTTAAAACCAAAAGTAAAGTAAAAAGCCTTGAAGTGTATAAGCAGAGCGGTCTTGGCCGTGAAGGCGAATACAATCTGTATATCGGGACCGACGGCCTTTCAAAAACACAGAAAACAGACTTCATCAGAGGACTGAAGTCTGCTGTGAACAGCCAGAATAAGACAAGGAAATCGGAAAGTACCGGCCTGGTGAATTTCAACGAAAATGAAACCGTAAAAAAAGCCGATCTGATGAATGCAAGGAATATAACACTGATATCAACCAGTAAAATAATTAAAACTAAATAAGGAAAAATGATCAAAAACATTGTAGTTATCGGAGCAGGGACCATGGGAAATGGTATTGCACACACTTTTGCGCAAAGCGGATTTCAGGTAAATCTTGTGGATGTATCCCAGGATGCTTTGGACAGAGGACTGAAAACCATTACTACCAATCTTGACCGGATAATTGCAAAGGGAAACCTTACGGAAGAACAGAAATCGGAAACTTTAGGAAACATCACCACTTTTACGGCTCTTCAGGATGCAGTGGGAAATGCCGATCTTATCGTGGAAGCAGCCACTGAAAACCAGGAACTGAAGCTGAAAATTTTCGGACAGATGGATGAATTCGCACCGGAAAACTGTATCCTGGCCACCAATACTTCATCAATTTCCATTACAAAGATCGCAGCAGCTACCAAAAGGGCGGATAAGGTAATCGGGATGCACTTTATGAACCCGGTTCCCATTATGAAACTGGTGGAGATCATCAAAGGCTACTCTACTTCGAAAGAAACTTTTGATGCGATTTATGAAATGAGCAAAACACTAGGGAAAGTTCCTGTGGAAGTGAACGATTACCCAGGCTTTGTGGCCAACCGGATCCTGATGCCGATGATCAACGAATCGATCGAAACCCTTTACAACGGAGTTGCCGGCGTTGAAGAAATCGACACGGTAATGAAGCTGGGAATGGCCCATCCGATGGGACCGCTTCAGCTGGCGGATTTTATCGGTCTTGATGTCTGCCTGGCGATTCTGAATGTGATGTACGACGGTTTCAAAAATCCTAAATATGCACCGAACCCTCTGCTGGTGAACATGGTAACGGCCGGAAAACTGGGAGTAAAATCAGGAGAAGGATTCTATGATTATTCCGAGAGCAAAAAAGCGGAGAAAGTCGCCAAAATGTTTTCAAAATAAAGATAAATGACGGGTTATGGATTATAAGTTATAAATTTGGGCATCAAAACCTGATTCCATATTCAAACAATCATTACCTTGATACGATTTAAAGAAAAAAATATTCAGATATTACTGGTCATCATTACTTTAGTGATGACCATTTTTCGTTTTCTGCTCAATGAAAAAGGACGGGTAAACCCGGACTCTATCCGCTATATGCGGTTTGCCCATGTTTTACCGACTATTGATAATACAACAACGCCTTTAGGATATCCGGCAGCCATCAGGTTCTTTACATTTTTCGGGATGGATGAATTCTGGAGCAGTAAAGTAATCGGGATCCTTGCTTTTTTCGCTGTTGTTTTATTTACATATCAAAAGAAATTCTTTTTCAGGGAATCTGTTGTGCTGTGTTCTCTTTTCAGCTTTCTCTCCATTTTTTCATTTACGATGAGTGAAACGCTGATTTTACCTTTTGTCTTCCTGTTTCTCTATGTTTCAGCCTTGGTTATCGAAGGCAGGCTGGAAAAGGGCAAAGCGGTGTTCTACCTTTCATTAAGCTTGATTGCGCTGTATAATATCCGGTACAGCTCGCTTTTCATTATCGGCGGAACGGGGCTTTTCGGACTGGTGTTTTTTAAGAGGAATTATTCGCCGGCATTTATTATTTCCGGCATCATCGGCGGAACTTTTGTCGTTCTGTATAAATTTCTGTTCATCGATTATTTTAATGAAAATTATATCAAGCAGGCCCTTGAAATCGGCCTCCATCCTACTTCAAAACTCCTTGTTGAACTTTTCCGCGGATTGTGTACCACATTCAACCCGTTTATCCATATTTCGGACCCCGGCGGCGGAAAGATCAATTATGCCATTTATGCGATCGGGCTTTTGAATATTGCTGCGATGCTGTATGTATTTGTAAAACATAAACTTTCGGAGACCGAAACCTTCTTTATTTTTACAGGGGTTACCGGGATTGTCTGCTCCTATTTTGTTCAGTATTTCTATTCCGTAAACCCGATCGATTACCGGCTGCTTGCCCCTTTCAGTCTTCCCGTCTGGCTGATCTATCTTACAAAGCTGTTTCAGGCTGCGGGTATTAAAGCCTATGCCATCGGTTTCTTAAGCCTGGCTTCGGGGATGCTGTTCACCTGGCTTTCAAAGGGGAATTACCTGGAAAACAGAAGGGAAATGAAACGATTCCTGCAGTCTGAAAAATTGGATCATGTTCCACTGAAGTTTTACCTTGAAACCACGGAAGATCTCGATAAGATCCAGGTTGCCGAACTGATAAGTACGGTAAATGCAAATGTATCGCTGACTTTCAAGCCAAAAGATACCCTGCGGAGAACTACGCTGACGAGGTATAAAGTTTTGCAAAAAATGAAGATTGACAGGAACAAATACCAATAATTTTATTATCTTTGATTTAAAGTTAAAACATTAAAAAAATGAAATTACCAAAGTTTTTATTAGCAGATAATTCGGAATTTCCAGAGGATTTGTTCGTAGTTCATACAGAATATCCAAGATTCATTCTTAACGTTGAAGAAGAAGAGGTTGAATGGCTGGATGATCTGGAAGGTGATGATGAAGAAACCATGGCGGACGAAGCTACTAAAGTAGTGGAAGCTGCGTTTAAATGGTGTGATGAAGAGTTGGCTAAGTACGACGAAGAAGAGGAAGAATAATAACGACCCGAATATAAAAAAAGGAACTCATCAGAGTTCCTTTTTTGTTTTATTCCGCTTTATTGAATTTCAGAAGTAAGAGGTTATCCTGGTACAATTCCAAAACGTTTCCGGTAATCACATATTTGTTGGCCTTTGCCATCATATCCATGAAGTTTTTTTCAACACTCATATTATCGCACGCCATTCTTGTGGAACCCATCTGCCCGGCAGAGAAATTCCCTGTGGAAGGCTCTACCCTCGCAGTCCCGAAGTAGTTGTTGCATCCCGCATTCCCGTTTATTTTTTCGCCGTCGATATTCAGCGTAGGAATTTTTCCTTTCACGTTATCAGCCAGTGCCCATTTCGTTCCGGAAAGTGAAGGCTGTGCCTTTCCTAATTTTGCAGAAGAACCTGCCGTTGCACCACAGGAAACCAAAACCGCTGCCATCCCTATACTTAAAAAAAGATTTTTCATTTTTTTCCTTTTTGATTTAAATCAAATTTACGAATTATTATGATGTAAACGGGCTTTCCGCGGATTTTTTAACCCTGTTAGAGCTTTTAGCTCTAACAGGGTTAAAATTACCCTCTAAGTTCTGCGTTGAATTCTTTCTGGAAAGATTTTATCAAAGAATCCATTACCGAAGCAATTTCTTTTTCTTCCAAGGTTTTTTCTTCATTTAAAAGCTCAAAGCTCATTGCGTAAGACTTTTTACCTTCAGGAAGATTTTTGCCTTCATATACATCAAACAGGTTAATATTTTTGATATAAGGCGATTTATTCTTCTTAGCTGCCTGGTAAAGATCCTGATAATTCACATTCTTATCCAGCAGTAAGGCAAGATCTCTTCTGATCTTATTGAATTTAGGGATGTCCCTGAATTTAAGCTCATTTTTAGAACGCAGCTCCTGGGCAAATTCCAGCTCGATTTCTGCATAGAAACATTCCTGTTCGATATCGAAGTCTTTCATCATCTGAGGGGCTACTTTCCCAATTCTTACCAATGCTTTTCCGCCCACTTCATAAGCCAGTGCATCAGAGAATCTTTCGTCGGATAAAGCCACCTCGCTATAATCAACAGCCAGTTTTTCCAGCAATATTTTTACATAGGCTTTCAGGTTGTAGAAGCTGGTTGCGGATTTCGGCTGCAGCCAGTTTTCGGCCACGTCTCTTCCGGATACCAGGATGGCCAGCTGTTTTCTTTCTTCGTATTTTTCTCTTTTATGGTAAATTTTTCCGAATTCGAAGAATTTGATGTCCTGGTTTTTCCGGTTGATGTTATAGATCGCGTTCTGTAAAAGCCCTTCCAGCAGAGACTTTCTCATGAATGCCAGATCATTGCTCAAAGGGTTGAGCAATTTTACCGCATCCGTTTCATCTTTTACGGAAGTTAAGGAATTGTTCATCACTTCATTGAAACCTAGACTCTGCAGCGTTCTGGCCCAGCTGTTTTCCAGCTCATCCTGATCCTGCGCGCTGAGCTTCACCGGGGTGAACGATATCTTTTGCGGTGCATCGATCTTATTGTACCCGTAAATTCTTAAAATCTCTTCAATAACGTCGATTTCACGGGTTACATCCGCCCGGTAAGCCGGTACAGAGATCTCATAACCGTTCTGAATTTCGTTCAGCACCTGGATTTCCAGGGCTTTCAGGATTTCTTTTACTTTTTCCCTGTGGATTTTTGTTCCCAAAATCTGTTCGATCTTTGAAAAGCGGATGATAATATACTGATCCTCGATTTTCTTAGGATATTCTTCCAACAGCTCTCCTACCAGCTTCCCGTCAGCCAGTTCCTGGATCAGCTTAACTGCATGGGTGATGGCTGTTCTTGTAATATTCGGGTCTACGCCTCTTTCAAACCTGAACGAAGCATCAGTATTCAAGCCATGGAATTTTGCACCTTTACGCACCGCTACCGGATTGAAGTAGGCACTTTCCAGGAAGATGGTTTTTGTTTCTGAGGAAACTCCGGAATCAGCACCGCCAAAAACTCCGGCGATACACATCGGTTGGTCATTTCCGTCTTTAATGATGATTTCGGAACCGTTTAACGTTCTTTCCACGCCATCCAGGGTTTTGAATTTAGTTCCTTCCTGTACGGTTCCTACTTTTACTTTTTTACCGGCAATCTTATCGGCATCAAAAGCGTGAAGCGGCTGTCCGTAGCCATGAAGGATGTAATTGGTAATATCGACCACATTATTAATCGGGCTTAAACCGATGGCTTTCAGACGGTCTTTCAGCCATGATGGAGAATCCGTAACTTTTACGTCTTCAATAACTGCTCCGATGTATCGCGGGCACAACTGCGAATCTTCCACTTCCAGGGTAAACTCATGGGAACCTTCATTATTCAGAGCCACAGAAGACACTTTCTCAAATTCAGAATTCTGTTTATTGGTAGAAAGGTAAGCGTGGAGATCTCTAGCCACCCCGTAATGAGACATGGCATCGGTCCTGTTCGGCGTCAATCCGATTTCCAGGACTTCATCGGTAGTCAGTTCAAAATAATCAGCGAAATTCTTTCCAACTTCGTACTTTTCTTCATCCAGTACCATGATGCCTCCGTGATCGTCGCTAAGACCCAGCTCGTCCTCGGCACAGATCATTCCCTGAGAAACTTCTCCTCTGATCTTGGCTTCCCTGATTTCAAAAAAGTTTCCGGTTTTATCATAGATTTTTGTCCCGACAACTGCTACCGGAACCGTCTGGCCGGCTTCCACATTCGGAGCCCCACATACGATATCCAGAACCTTCCCGTTTCCTACATCTACGGTTGTCTTTTTCAGTTTGTCTGCATTCGGATGTTTTTCGCACGTAAGAACCCTACCCACTACAACTCCTTCCAGGCTGCCTTTTATGCTTTCAAATTTTTCTATCCCTTCAACTTCCAGACCAATATCCGTAAGGAACTCACCGATTCTCTCCGTTTTCAATTCCGTTCTGATGTAGTCTTTAAGCCAGTTGTTTGATATTTTCATTGAATATATTTTGAATTTTTGTACAATATGATCGTACGGTTTTAAGCGTACAAATGTCGTGTTTTTTTGAGAAATACAGAAATTTATAACAGATTTTAAGAGTTTAATTTTAACCTGAATCTTTTTGATTTTCCGGCTTATTCAGCTCTTTGTACCAAGTGTTTTTCCGGCTTTCAGAATTCTTTGCATATAAAAAAGAGGCTTTGAAAACCAAAACCTCTTTCTGTATTTTATGCACAGTGCTGTTACAATCCGATGACCGGCATCGACAGCATCAGGATGCTTTCATTGTCTTCAAGACCGTCAAGAGGTTCAATGATTCCCGGTCTGTTCGGCTGGGACATTTTCATGGTAATATCGTCTGATCCAAGGATCGTCAGCATTTCCGTTAAGAATTTGGAGCTGAATCCGATGTTGATGTCTTCCCCGTTGTAGTCGCAAGGAATCTGCATATCCGCTTTGTTTGCATATTCCGTATCTTCTGCGTGAAGATGAAGGATGTTGGCAGACAATTTAAACCGCACCTGGTTGGTGGATTTATTAGACATGATCGATGCTCTTTTGATTGCTCCCAGCAAAAGATTTCTGTTGATCGTCAGTACATTCGGGTTTTCTTTCGGGATTACCGCGGTATAGTTCGGGTATTTTCCGTCGATAAGCCGGCAGATCCAGACATGCTTACCGAAGGTAAACTTAGCCATATTCTCATTGAATTCGATGGTTACGTCTTCGTTTGAGCTTGCCAGTATATTTTTGAAAATGTTCAGCGGTTTTTTCGGCATGATGAATTCCATCGGTTCGGCGTTCATCAGATCCTTTCTTTTGTATACCACGAGCCTGTGGGAATCCGTAGATACGAAATTGGTTTCGTTTTCTCCGAACTGGAACAGTACTCCGGTCATAACAGGCCGCAGAGAATCGTTGCTTGTTGCAAAAAGCGTATTCGTAAGCGCTTCGGATAGAACCCCGGCAGGCATGGTTACACTCTGGGCAGCATCGAATTCCGGCAGTTCCGGATAATCGTCGGCATTGTCCAGTGCCACGGCAAAGTTATCTTTTTCATCTAAAATCTCAAGCTGACTTCCCGTTCCTTCTGCATTATCCTTTACGACCAGCGTAAGCGGCTGTTCTCCGTAAGTCTTGATAAAATCCTGGAAAATCTTTGCCGGCACGGCAAATTTACCCGTATCGTCAGATTTTCCCTCAAGAGAAGTTACCAGCGTCGTCTCGCCATCGGATGCAGTGATGGTAACCTGAGTTCCGTCTAATTCAAAAAGATAGTTTTCTAAAATCGGTCTCGACTGAGAGCTTGATATTACGCCACTTACAGTTTGCAAAGCCTTCTGCAGTTCTCCACTTGAAATAATAAATTTCATAGATTTAAAAATAAGTTTTTACAAATATAATAAATAGAATACAGATGGAAAAGAATAATTCCGAGAGTTATTAACAACCATCAAAAGAATTTTACAACCATTTCTGTTTCCTGCCGATATCCTTAAGATATCTTTGCCGGACTAAGATAAGCATTTTCAACGATGAATTTAATTATATTTGCAGATAATCTTTCATTATGCGAAAACCACTGCTCCATCAAAGTTTCCTGAATGCTTTCCGTGGGATTTTCATGATGATAAAAAGTGAAAGGAATTTCCAGCTGGAGGTGGCCGCGTTTCTGATCAACCTGTTCCTGATTTTTTATTTAGACCTTTCAACCATTGATACCATACTGATCCTAACGGTCTCATCAGGCGTACTGGCGGCTGAAATGTTCAATACGGCAATTGAGAAAATCTGCGATATTATTCAGCCGGAATTTGATCCGAGAATTGGCTTTATTAAAGATATTGCTGCAGGAGCCGTTCTGCTAATGGCTTTGATTTCCGTTATAACCGGTATCCTGATCTATTGGAAATATATTTTTCACTAGCACAGGCAGCAGCGTACATTGCGCGGATTAATTTTAGCCTAAAGCCAAATCGGAAGAATAAAAACAAGTGAACGGGCTGAAGCCCATTCCTAGTGATACCATTAATATTTTTGTTTCAGAGGTATTTTTCAATGACCGGAATCGCCATTTCTGCTATAATCCCATATCCTTTTTCGTTCGGATGAACACCGTCTCTGGAAAGCAGGATTTCCTTATCATCTGCAAAACCGGAATAAAAGTCCAGATACTGTAAGGTATTTTCATCAGCTACCTCTTTCAGCAACTGATTGTATTTTAAAATTTCTGCTGAGCTTCTCAGTTTGCCGGATGATACTTTTACGCCGTCTATTTTTCGGGCAACGGGAAGAATGCTGATCAGGTAAATGCCTTCCGCATATTGTTTTGCTTTTTGCACGGCTGCTGTAATATTGGCTTTAAAACGTTCCGGTTCTACAGCCTGCATTCCATTTTTTATGGCCAAATCATTCGCTCCGTAACCTATAAATACGATATTTCCTTCTTCAGAATTTCTGGCCTCCGTTTCGTAGGAAATTCTTTTAACCAGGCCTTCGGTTGTTTCTCCTCCGATTCCCAGATTAAAGAGGATCAGTTCGTTACTTCCTTCATTGTATTTCTGTAAAGCATACCGCTTCAGAATATCTACCAGCCTCCAAAAACGCCGTCGTACTCTCCGTATGTAATGCTGTCCCCGAAAAATAATCCGTGCTTCATTTATTTTGTATTAAATCAGTCCAAAATTAATGTAATCTTTTGATGGGACTGTATAATTTCCACTAAAATGTCAAATAGGGTCTGCCCATTTCCTGCTGTCAGCTCATCCAGTTTCTGCCCGATCAACACCACATTAAACGGCTTTCCCTGCCTGATTTTGTTTTCATAAAATTCTCTGGTAACATCAAATCCCAAATCCTCTTTGGATTTCTGAGAATCTTTCCAGGTTATCTGGCCCTGAAATCCGTAGAGAACATCATCAAAGCCGTCCAGCGTTCCGATTGTCCAGTCTTTGTCTTTCATCAAAAGCCGGGAAGCCTCCTCATAGAACCCTTCCAGATCAGAAAAATGACGGCCGTTGATGACCGTCACACTTTGTTTATTATTTTCTTTTTCCATTTTATTTTTGAAAAACGGTAAAATTTTTTCGTTGCTAATGAATCAGCCAAGCCGTATCACCATAAAGTTATAAAAAATAATTCACTTATTTAAGCATCGGTATATACTGCAGATTGCCGATGTAGATGGTATCACCGTTTGCAACTGTAAAGCTTGTTTTATTTTTCTCAAAAAGTATTTTAGCATATTGTGACCTCTGGTTTCCATAAGGCTTCTCTATACTTTCTGGATTGGCTTTAAATACAAACCCGGTTACACTATCGATCTTCATATTCTTATAGGCCGTTAATTTCTGATTCATCTCATTAATAATCTGAAGGTCAACCTCTGCATTCGGTTCCGGCTGAAGCACAGCAGGAGAATCCTTCAACGGTATCGCGGCAACGGAGTCCTTTTCGTACGCATTTTGATTGGTTTGTTCATGATTCTGATTATCAGCGCGCTGCTTTTCTTTTTCATGCTGCTCCCAGTAAAGCCATCCTAACCATAAAATGGCAGCGACCAAAAGAACGGAAAGCACAGCGGTTGCTATCTTAAAAGGATCCAACTGATCTTTATTTTCGGTTCGTTCGCGTTCATAACGGTAAGACTGATTTCCCTGTTGCCTGAACGGCTCCGGCCTGGACGCCGGTCTCGGGTCGGAAACCGTTGCCAGGTCCGGTATTTTCAGGACCCTGATCTGTTCGGTAAAAATACTTCGGTTCTCGTTGTAAGCCTGTCTGATCCCCGATAATTCGGTGCTGTCGGCGGTTTTTAAACGATTTACAAGCTCATCGATTTTCAGTGAAAATGCCTGGTAAACTTCACTGATCTTTGTAAGATTCTTTTCGGATTCGGCTATTTTTTCGGCGTTGGCCACATGCTGCTGCTTATTTTTTCCGATTTTATCCTTCATATCTTCACAGACCTGCTTTTCCGTGTCTCCCAAACGGCTTTTTTCCTTTTCAAAATCGGCAATCGTTTCCAGGATTTTACGTTTCCTTTCTTCCGCCAGTTTCCGGATTTCGTTTTCAAACCCATCTTTCTGCACAAACTGGAAAATGTTTTTCTGATGGACAAATTCTGCGATTTCCGAACTGTCTGTAAAATAAATTGTATCAAATACATTCAGAAGATCTATTGATTTTTTCAAAACTGTCTGTAAGGCATTCGGATTGGTTTCGCAATATACAACAAGCTGTTTCGGTATTGTCTGAACACTATCAAAATGATTTATTTCCCGTAAGTGAAAAGTAATTTTATCAAAATCTTTTGGTCTATTCACTTCAAAATGATCCGAATGACTTACTTTAATAATATCATTCTGGACATTTTTATTAATAAGATTATTATGAAATTCATTCAGACATCTGATCGTAATATTTTCATCGGCAACTTTATTTATAAACAGAATACTTGAACCGATAAAGGTTCCGCTTCTATCTGAATTTTGTTCTTTAGCATATGTATAAATACTATAAGAAATGATGCTGTTTTTTTCGGTTCCTTCTTTGCGTATAGCATATATTTTACTTTTGGGAAAAACTTTTATTGCATTGCTATTCAAGTCAAATGTTCTTGTACTATTGGCTGTATTTTTATCGTTTATAAACCAAAAAGATTGCCTGAATCCATTCGGATTTCCAAAAGTTCCAAATGCTGAGATAAAACATTTATTATCCATTGACCAGACTCCATTTTAAACGTTCCCAGAAGGTTCCTTCATAACTGAGATCATACCCTGTTATACTGCTGTACAGCCAATTTGAAAGTATACCTGCGGTATCTAAATTCAAAAGTGTAATCCTCTGATTTCTGCCATCTGATTCTACATTGCCGATGGTATAAAACGTTTTACTTAATTCATAAGCATTGATCCGCTGGCTTGTCCTTCTTAGATTATCGTTTATGAAATTATCTAACACCTGTTCATTTTCAACATCCATTTTTCCTGATTTATCCCATTTAGAAATTACTAAAATTACATTTACCGGCCTTAGATTTTTACCTTTTCGTTCAAGTTCATCTAAAAATTCATTAATAAGCGTATCATCCTGATGAGCAGTATCATAACTTGTAACAATTATAAAGGTCAAAGGGACGTTTGAGCTTAAATATTTAGCAATATGACTCTGAAAATTCCCTCCTCTGTTAATTGCCCTGAGATCTTCTCCTGAAGCTTCTAAAAATGTTAGATCAATAGGTGTGATCTTTTTGGATTTATTATTAGGCTCAAAAACAAGATCCAGTTCCAACACTTTTCCTACCGTAGTTCTTTCAGGTAGTATACCTTGCCGGATATTCTCATAAAAATCATACAATAGGGTCTGAGCTTCTTGGGAATTAGGGGATCCTATTTTAGGACGTAGTACTCCTACTTGTGAACTTAGATAATATAACAAGGATGCAAGAATGACAGATTTTCCTGACTGTGGATTGCCAAAGAAAAAAACAAAATTGCTATTTTTATTTTTTATTTCAGTAGTTAACGTCTGGGATAACGGGACAGAATTTGTCTGGTATTCATCATTTTCTCCAAGGGATAATGGCTTAAGACCGTTATCGTCATCAAGTGACAAAGGTTTCAGCTCTTCATATTCGGTATTCATAGTCTATTATCTATTTATTAAAGTTTTCCCTCTTCTTGTTGCTAATATACTATTGCTATTATTTTGTCCGCTCCGTGGATCCGTTGGCATCAAAAGGATAATCAGCATAATTCCGAAATCCAGTAAAATACATCCGGCAAGAACGACCAGCTGAAACATTCCGAAGTTTTTAATGGCATGGCTGAAAGCGTAGCCTATTTTCCCGACTTCCTGGGTTTCCGAATGCGCCGGCTCGAATTTTAGCTTATCCCTTCCCAAGATCGATTCCGCTTTGCTTCCCAACCGGTTGTATTCTGTTAATGATTGATCGATCTGTCCCTGTGCCATTACATTTATGGCATCAGGCGGGGATTGTAACAAGGTCTGGATTTCTTTATTCCAGCGTTGAGAAGCATCATTAATGTCGCTCATCAGGTTTTTTTCTTCGGGTGTCAGGTTGTATACCATTTGAACAATCTGCTCTTCCATCCTGTCGGCCAGGTCGGCATATCCTTCCGGAGTTTCGCTTACCGGGGTAAGCGGAGTGACTTTCTTCCCGATCATTTTCTCGATTCTTGCCAGGATCTGTCTGGCTTCGGGGCCGATGCCGACATTTTTAGGATCACTGATCTGGATTTTCAGAAGATTGAGTTCGCTTCTTATGGCCTGCCTTATTTTAGCATCCGGTACCGAATAATTCAGTTTGGATTCAACGTCGGTTTCCAGTTTGGTAAATTTTTCATTCACGTCCCGCAGCTCCGTCGTATAAATGTCGGTTTTCATAAACCGCGTATACAATGCATTAAAGTTTGCGACAAAGCAGAAGATGGCAAAGAAAAAATAGATCCAGCCCAGGGATGACGCGGATCCTCCGCCGGTCTTAGCCCGCCTGATTTGCCAAAGGAGAAAAAGAAGGATCAGGGAAAGCACCAAGGCTACAATGAAGGAACTTCCTCCAAAGATCTGCTGCAGCCCCATCCAGGTCTGATAAAAACTCACACCGATCAGCATGACCGCAAGGACACCGAGAAACAGGTCGGTTACCGTAATTTTTGTATTCATAGTTAAAAGTTGTCTTGTTTTACATTCTTGTTTAGGACGGCAAGGTATTGCGGTTTTCAGCATTTTCATTACGGTTTTCCGTAAACCGGGAAATATTTCTCCAGTACGACCCAAAGAAAAATGCCTCTGTTTTTACAACAAAGGCATTTTAATTATTTTATTTACTTGATTACTTATTAAAGTATTCCACTCCATTTTTAAAGATGTTGTGGTAATTTGCGGTCGGGATGTTTTTCATCAGTCCTTCTGCGAAACGTTCCGGGTGGCCCATTCTTCCGAATATTTTTCCGTCCGGGCTGGTCACTCCTTCGATTCCGAATAAAGAGTTGTTCGGGTTGAATGGCATTCCGTGGGCAATGTTTCCTTCGAGATCCAGGTATTGGGTCGCGATCTGCCCGTTTTCATACAGCTTCTGGATTTCTGATTCCGAAGCCATGAAACGTCCTTCCCCATGGGAAATCGGGATGGTGAATACCTGATCCTTCATTCCTTTGAGCCAAGGCGATTCGTCATTCACGACTCTCACATTTACCATCTGGGAAATATGTCTTCTGATGGCATTGTGGGCAAGGGTCGGCGAATTTTCATCCAGATCCTTGATTCTGCCGTAAGGCAGCAATCCTGATTTCACCAAAGCCTGGAACCCGTTACAGATCCCGATGATCATCCCATCCCTGTCCAAGAGTTCGTGAACCGCATTTCTCATTTTCTCATTTTTCAGCACATTCACGATAAATTTGGCAGAACCGTCCGGCTCGTCACCGGCGGAGAATCCTCCTGAGAACGCCAGAATCTGGGAAGAAGCAATTTCCTTTACCCACGCATCGATGCTTTCCTCCAGCAACCGGTGGTTGATGTTGATCAACGGCAAACTGCTGATGGCCGCACCTTCTTTGGCAAAAGCATTCAGCGTATCATATTCACAGTTGGTTCCCGGGAATACCGGAGCAAATACTTTGGGCTGGGCAATACCGTGCTTTTTAATGATGATATTTCTCGGATTAACGGAGTTCAGCTTTTCATCCAATTCTACCGTCAGTTTTTCTTTTTCAACCGTTGGGAAAAGGTTTTCAAAGGTGCCGGTATTGGCTTCCAATAATTTCTCAATGGCAAATTCGGAATTATTGATTCTGATATTAGCATGCTCCTTCACTTCCCCGATCAGCTTAAGATCAACGGAACTCAATTCTTCCGTAGATTCGATGATTAAGCTTCCGATATTTTTAGACAACAAAGCATTTTCTTCAACAGTCACCTCAGCTCCCAAACGGTTTCCGAAGCTCATTTTTGCCAGGGCAACCGCAACACCGCCTTCTTTTACGGTTTTTACCGAAACGATTTTTCCGGCTTTGATGTTTTCAAAAATCAGTTCGAAAACTGTTTTTAAAGCATCATAATTTGGCAATCCGCTTTCCTGGGCGGTATGGTTAAAGAAATAGATTTTATTTCCGGACTTTTTAAATTCAGGAGAAATGATGTTCTTCTTTTCACCGTTGGCGCAGGCAAATGAAATCAGCGTCGGCGGCACATTCAGATCCTGGTAGGTTCCGCTCATGGAGTCTTTACCTCCGATGGCAGCCAGGCCAAGGTTCATCTGAGCGTCATAAGCTCCCAATAACGAAGCCAAAGGTTTACCCCATTTTTCAGGGTTCTGTCCCAGTTTTTCAAAATATTCCTGGAAACTTAATCTGATGTTTTTGTAATCACCGCCCATGGCTACGATTTTCGCCACACTTTCCACGACGGCATAAGAAGCTCCCAGCAATGAATTCTGCCTGGAAATTTCCGCATCAAAGCCCCAGCTCGCCAGGGAAACGGTTTCGATATCTTTTGCTCCGATGATCGGTAAGGTCTGAACACTTCCTTCCATCAGGGTCTGCTGGTATTTTCCGCCCAAAGGCATGGCAACGGTTGTCGCGCCGATGGAAGAGTCGAACATTTCCAGCAATCCTTTCTGGGACGCTACATTTTTATCGCTTAATATGTTTAAGAAGTTCTCTTCGCTGAATGTCTGAGTTTCCTGTTTTACTTCATCAAGATGCGTAATCTTTACTTCCTGTGTTTTTGAACAACCGTTGGTATCCAGGAATTCTCTTGAAAGATCTACAATTTTATCGCCTTTCCAGAACATCTGCATTCTTCCGGAGTCGGTTACTTTCGCTACCTCAACCGCTACAATGTTTTCCGCTTCGCAGAATCTGATGAACTGTTCTTTATCACTCGGATCTACTACAACCGCCATTCTTTCCTGAGATTCGGAAATGGCCAGTTCGGTTCCATTCAGTCCTTCATATTTTAAAGGCAGAACATCCAGGTTTACTTCTAAAGAATCAGCAATTTCACCGATGGCAACGGAAACCCCTCCTGCTCCGAAATCGTTTGATTTTTTAATCAATCTCGTCACTTCCGGATTTCTGAACAATCGCTGAATTTTACGTTCTTCCACCGCATTTCCTTTCTGCACTTCGGAACTCATGGTGTGGATGGAGGTTTCGTCCTGCTCTTTTGAGCTTCCGCTGGCGCCTCCTACCCCATCCCGGCCTGTCGCACCGCCAAGAATGATAACGGAATCTCCTGCTTCCGGCTTTTCTCTTCTCACCCAATCTACAGGAACAGCCCCGGTTACGAAACCTACTTCCATTCGCTTGGCTTTGTATCCTTCATCATAAATTTCCGAAACCATGGTGGTGGCCAGACCGATCTGGTTTCCGTAAGAGGAATATCCGTTGGCTGCCTGTTTGGTAATCGTTTTCTGAGGGAGTTTTCCAGGTAAAGTTTGATCTACCGGCTCCAGCACATCGGCCGCACCGGTTAACCTCATCGCCTGGAACACAAAAGAACGTCCGGACAAAGGATCTCTGATCGCTCCTCCCAGACAGGTTGAAGCCCCTCCGAAGGGCTCGATTTCCGTCGGGTGGTTGTGGGTTTCGTTTTTAAATAACAGATACCAAGGTTCTTTTTTACCGTCGTATTCCGCCTCGATCTGAATGGTGCAGGCATTGATTTCATCGGAAACCACCAGGTTTTCCAGGTTGCCTGTTTTATGGAAATACCGGGCACAAACCGTCGCCAGATCCATTAAGGAAATCGGCTTCAGCTCGCGGCCTAAGAATTTTCTTTTTTCGATATAGTCGTTGAAGATGGTTTCCAGCGTGTGCCTGAACTGTCCTTCAAATTCAATGTTTGAAAGTTCCGTCTCGAAAGTCGTGTGGCGGCAGTGGTCGCTCCAGTAGGTATCCAGCACCTTCAGTTCAGTTTCCGTAGGATTCCGCTGTTCGGATTTGAAGTACTCCTGAATGAATTTCAGATCATCAAGGCCTAACGCAAATCCATGGTTGTTGTAGAAAACTTCCAACTGGGCGTCGTCAAAACTGATGAAATTTTCGTGGATGATTACTTTCGAAGGGGTTTCTTCCGCAGGAATATCCAGAATGGAGAGGTCTTTTTCCTGAGATTCCACTTTGTTGATCAGCAGGTCTTTGATCTTTGCCAGATCCGATTCTGAAACGCCTTCAAATTCAATCAGCTTTCCGCTTCTTACTTTTGATTTCTCATTCTCTGTGAGCAAAGCAATACACTGCTGGGCAGAATCTGCACGCTGGTCGTACTGGCCAGGCAAAAACTCCATGGCAAAATGGATGGAGGCAGCCGGATTTTCTTCGTGCAGAATATCCGTTACCGGATCCACAAACGTACTGTTGACTGTTTTTTCAAACTCTCCGTCATTCAGCCCGAAGATGTCGTACACATTATAGACTTTCACTTTTTGCACAGCGGGTACCACCGCTTTCACTTCATCAAAAATTTTTGGACTTTCCACATCGAAAATTCCTCTTTTTTCTACGAAAATTCTTTTGTTTTGAGACATTAGATGTCAGTTTTTATTTAGATTTATTTTTTATTTCAATGTTGTCTGGCATTTGCCATTTTTGCGTTTACAAAGATAGCATTCCTACGGAATGCATGTCCTATCTGATTGTATATTTCTACACAGATTTCATTCCTACAGAATGAATAAAGTCTATTTTTAAATATTCCAAATGTTTAAAATACTTGAGACAAATATTTTAATTATCTTTTTTTCATCATATGATTCCAGAGGAATCATATCTGTGTAGCTAATCCAGCTACGACAATCCGCATTCCGGAGGAATGCTATCTTTCTCCATCATAAAATTCAAAAAGGTATTGATTCTTAAATTCAATTTCAAAAGCTTGCAGCATTTCCAGATATTCTTCTTTGAAACTTTTCTTTGAATGGTGCTTTTCCTGGTTTAAAATATAATTTATCACTTTATCTTTCTGGCTTTTAGCGTAGGAAAAGGCACCATATCCTTCCTGCCATGAAAATTTTCCTAAACATAATCTTCTTTTATTAATAAAATTCGTTGATTCTATTTTAACGGTCTTCATCAATTCCGGAATAGCAATCTGTAGATTTTTGTAGCTGAAAAAAATATGGACGTGATCCGGATTGGCATAAATGGCCAATACTTTCTGTTTTTTAGCTGTAAATATTCCACAAATGTATTTTTCTATTTCATTACGGACATTAGATCTTATCTTAATGTCACGTCCTTTTGTTGCAAAAACCACCTGAATGTAAATCTGTGTGTAGGTATTGGGCATAGTAATTTATTTTCATCATTATGGCAAAGATAGCATTCCTACGGAATGCAGATTTATTCTTTACCATTCTCCTACACAGATTTCATTCCTACGGAATGACTATAAAAATATGTATAATTTAAAATCTCAACCTATTATTTTTTATCACTATTATCTTTGCAGTTTACCTAAATTATTACAGACATCAGATCTTATCTTAATGTCACGTCCTGTTGTAGGAAAAAACCACCTGAATATAAATCTATGTGTAGGTATTGGGCATAGTAATTTATTTTGATCATTATGCAAAGATAGCATTCCTACGGAATGCAGATTTATCCTTTATAATCTTGCTACACAGATCTCATTCCTACGGAATGACTAGGTTCTTTTTAAATATCCCGCATATTCAAAATATTTTAAATGTAATTCAATTATTTTTTTCATAACATGAATGCTTCCGGAGGAATCATATCTGCGTAGCTCATTATATCCTTGGTATCACGTCCTTTTGTGGCAAAAATCACCTGAAGGTAACTCTATATGAGGTATTGGGCATATTAACTAATTTTCATCATTATGCAAAGATAACATTCCTACGGAATGCAGATTTATCCTTTATAATCTTTCTATACAGATCTCATTCCTACGGAATGAATCGGGTTCATTTTAAATATCCAGAATGTTCCGAATATTTAGACGCATATTTCAATTGTCTTTTTTATAATATGATGATTCCGGAGGAGTCATATCTGTGTAGTTCATTGTATCCCATCATTACCGGCATTCCGGAGGAATGCTATCTTCCCCTATCATAAAGGTATTTATCCTTAGAGTATGTTTAAAAAAGATTTCTACTATTTATTTAATTCTATTGAGAATAACTTGACAATTTTGCCATAATATCCAATATTCCTGACTTTCAGGTGTTTTTTCATGGTCTTTATCAAGCCTTCT
>CAJYRQ010000070.1 GCA_913777465.1 uncultured Chryseobacterium sp. | reverse complement strand
CTTTCTCGGAACCGGTTTCAAGCACTTTCATGACCGGTTCTCCCACCACGGAGGAACCGATGCTTCTGATATCGTTCCACGTCAGGCCAAGGATCTGGGAGCTCATGGAGAAAATCCCTTTTAACGAAAACAGGTCTTCCGGCAGGGTGAAAGAAATATTCTTCATTGCCCCGGTCAGCCATCCGAAGAAACCGTTTTTCAGGTGCGTCCAGATGTTGGTCCCGAAATTGGAGATTCCCTGTGAAACCCCGGCAATCAGATTCGATAAAAACCCGATCGGGTCCGCGACGATTGCCATGACGGCACTTACGGCTCCGGAAAGTAATTCGGTAAGCGTCTTCCGGATTTCCATGATTGTTTTTGCGACTCCCACCGTGGCATCTTCTACTGCTGCCAGGAAGCCGCGGTTGCGTTTTTTGATATCGGCAATCAGCTCGTCCACTTCCTTCAGGGCGTTGTTGTATTTTGTTGCCAGTGAATCGATGAGTGAGGATTCTTTATCACTGATGGAATTCTCAAGCTCCTTAAACTGCCCCTGGATGGCATCGATATCCCCTTTAACGGCTTTCCTTACATCCGCCGGAAGGTTTTTAATAAAGGAAACCACTTTCTGTCGTCCGGCAGTAATGGACGCTTTGGCGGCATTCAGCCGGGTGGTGACCAGTTCTGCAATTTTCGTGATCACGCCGTCCATTGCGGTCATAAAATGATCCTTGCCCTGTTTATAATACTTGTCTACCTCGTCCGGCAGTTTTTTATTCCAGGCATCTTCGATCCGGTTGCCGTAGCCGCGGACATCATACCATTCGCCATAGCGTCTGGCTTTGTATGCTTCCAGTTTTTGGGTGACTTCCATCTCAAAAGCATCTTTGGCTTTTTTGGCACCGTCGTCAAACAACTGGGCGACTTTGGTTTCCAGATCACCCAGTTGCCCGTCTACCGTTTTTTTCGTCTCTGCATAAATGGCATTCAGCTTATCGACCACCTCCTGGTGTTTAGCCGTATTTTTCTCACCGGCTTTGTGCTGTTTGTTCGTTACGCTGTCCAGCAATCCTTTCCTGCTCTGGTGCATCCCGTCCATCGTGCTGTTGGTTTTGCCCTGCGCTTCACGTTTGGACGCCTCCAGTTTTTTGCTTTCAGCATTTTTAAATTCTCCGGGTGCCTGCTCTGCATGGGCCTTGGCTGCTTTTTTGGCATTCAGGGCATTGATAAAGTCCGGCTCATTCGATTTGGCCAGCTGTTCATCGGTGATGTGATTCTTGGCAAACTGCTGCTCAACGGATTTATAGCTTTTAGCAATGGGCTGGCTTAATTCGGAGTCGCCCCGTTTAGGCGGCATGGCCTCCGTTGCTCTGATGCTGACCTTGGAACCTATTTTCGGATCAGGCAAAGCTGTTGCCGTACGCAGTGCAACTTTCGTCTCATCGGGCTGTTGCCTGGCAACCGTTTCAATACCTCCCGTAACGCTGTTTTTGGAAACCATGACATCGTGTTTAATCAATCCGTTGACGGCGTTGATGTTATTCCGATTCTTAAAGTTTTCCGCATCTCCCTGTTTTGCCGGTAAATTGATGCTCTTGATTTTGTCCCTTAATTTTACCTTGAAACCGGTTGCGCTGAAAGAACCGGTCTTCTGCTGGTCCAGCTGTTGTACCTGCCGGCCCTTTGCCTGCGATTTCCGTTCTCCGGCCGGCACGGCCGCGGCGGCATTGGCATGGGCTTCCGCTTTTTCTTTCGTGGCGTGAGCCCGTTTTGCTTTTGCCGTAGTCTTAACCAAACCGACGGTGTGGTTAAAATTCGGGTCACTGTTGGAACTCGTCGGTGTTGTTCTTACGGCGTCTTCCTGGATTTCGGGAAGGGCAAATCCTTCATCCATCCCGGATTCCGCTGCAATATCCACTACAGGACTGCTTTCGACCGGAGCATCTGATCCAGAAGCTGCCGGAACTTCTGCTTCGGAGCTGCTTTTAGCTGCCTGGTAAGCCGCCGCCTGCTCCTCCAGGGTCTTTGGCAGGTACGTCCCGTTTTTCAGGTTGTGGTAATCCCGGACCTGACTGATGCTTAAGGTAGACATATAGCCTTTTTCAAGCTTTTTGGTGTCGGGATGGTTAAGGTCTCCGGTTTCGGCCAGGCTTTTCTGAAAACGGCCGTACATGATTTCGGCACCCTGGTCGTAAATGGTCTTTGAGCCGTGGACCGGGGCGATGGTTCCGTTCAGGTTCATCCTGTTGGAAGAGGGATTTGCCGATCCGGCCGTTATGGTGGTGGTTTCCGGTTTCTGGGTTTGTAAATTGGCAACTTCGGTTACCGGCAGGGGGACCACCACCGGCTTTTCGGGCTTGTGTTTTTTGCCCGGGCCGTGAGGATTACTGCTGCCTTTATGTAAAGGTTGTGCTGCTTCCATGGATTGGATGTTTTTAATTTTAAATTTGGGTTAAAATACCTGTAATATAACCGACGGTCATGATTTACAGGCTGCCTTCAGGATCCGGAACACCGGATTTGCGGGTGAAGGATGTTTTATGAAGGGTTTAAAAAATAAACCCGAAGCGGTATCGGCTTAGTGATGAGAAACACGCGTGCCTGACCGTTTCGGGTTCTGTTCTCATGTTTTAGTTTTCAGGGTTAAAATTCGTACTTTTTTGGGAGAACTGCCAGCTTTTTGCCTCTACGGTTCTGTAGCTGCAGTAAAGTACCTCCCACGGATATTTTTTATGCCAGCGATTCCAGCATGCGGATCAGTTCCGGCTGCGGGTGGACATCCGATTTGTCGGGTCTGAAGGAGACGTGCGCCCAGATGCCGCTTTCGCCGCCCAACGCCCTTTTATTAAATTCAAACATGACATTCCCTTTGTATTTCAGGGAGATGCCGTACTGCTTTCCCCAGTGGACCAGAAGTTCTTTCAGGGAAGCGATCTGGGCATCGGTATACTTTTCGTAAAACCGGTAACCCCTGAATTCTTTTTCATATTTCACTACATTCTTTGCAGCCACTTCCTGCCCGGAGAACGAGTAATACTTTGAATTTTTTAAGGTCAGGCCACCCCAGCTGTCGAGCTCGACGCCGATGAATTCCTTATTTCGCTGGGTATTCGTTTCAGGAAGCCCGAATTGTGCGAAATGCGCTTTTTTAATTCCGAGATGATGCGCCCAGTACTTAGATGAAAACAGCTGATGGATCCCGCCATCCCGGGCAATGATGATGGGCGTCGCCACCCGTTCTGCTGTGGATTTCCACCAGCTGATGTCTCCTTCCACCGAATCTCCCGACACCGTATGGTGCAGCACGATTCCTTTCTTTGCGGTAACTTCCCGGTAATACTGGTTTTCAGGAAAACTGTGACTGATGATATTCATGATTTTTATTATTAATTTTATTTTAAACGGGATCGTCTTTCTTTTCTTCCTCACCGGCAGCCGGCCTGGTGGTCTTCACGCCATACCGGCCTTCGATGTAGAGGCTTACCGCTCTCTCGATCCATTCCGGCAGATTGGTGGTAATCATCTTCAGGAATTTGTCGTAGCCATAGCCGAGTACAAACAATATGCCTGTGGAGTACCATTTGTCATGAAGGTCGGCCCTGCTCATGACGTAGCTCATGGTGAAACCGACGATCATTACGATGGCCAACGTAACGAAGTGTTCCCAGAGCTGTTTCTTTTCTTTATTCTGTATTGAAATCAATACCCTTAATAATCCTCCGGAGAATGCAATGGCAGTTCCGATTAATAAGGCTTTTACACTATCCAAACTCATTCTTTCCTATATATTTAAAAAATTCAGGCATTTTCAGAGATTCATTCATGCTCCAGCATGTACAGACCTTCTAAGAATTTTTTGCTGTTCAGGATATTTTCACCTTCGTTGATATAGGCAAGCTCGTCGATCAGTTCGCTGATGTCTTTACGCGGCTTTTGCAGTTTTTCTTTGTTCTTTTTGTTTTTTTTCTTTTTCATGGTTATAAAATGGATATGGTGGTTATTGTTTTTACCCAATCGGATCGATGTTCCTGTCTTAGTGAGCAGGAGATGTTTAAGTCTTTACCTAACAGCAACGGACCAAAAGAAAAACGGTGATTACCTTCGTAAGATAACGGCAAATTTAAATTTGGGAAAGATGTCGGGTTACAGCCTTTAATTGTTTTGGTACGGGATGGTCTCCCGGACGGAGCAGCGCAATTACCCTGGCGGTATATTCTGCCCATTGTGCGTTGATGTCTTCAGTAAATAAAACGAAACGGCCTTTGTTCGGCTTAAAAGGAAGGATCATTGATGCTTTTATAAAGCTCAGCGCTGATGATTACAGCGGAAATTGTTTTAAAGGCAGCAAAGGCATTTCGTGTACCAGCTTTTATGTAAGGAACCGGGAGATGGATGGATGCAGATATCGCTTCAATAGCCGGAAAGGATTCTCGGTTTAAGATATATGATTTCCGGATTTGGTTTATTGAATTCCGGCCGTGAAGCGATTTCATTATTTTTAATTATTCATACTATAAAAACCTGCCTAATCCTGGACAATGATGTTATAGATTGTCCTTTCCGATAAAAACAGCATTTCCGTAAGTTCCGTTACAATGACTTTCATCTGTTTGTCCTGATTGCGTTTTACATAATCGTTGACAAAATCTTTTCTTTTTTCTGTTAATTCTTTACTTCGTTTCATTTTCTTTAAGGTTAAAAGTTATTTTTTCTACCATCATCCGGCCTGCTCTTTAACGTTTTATTATTGGAATAAATGCGTAAAAGATCTGCAAAGGCTGACGTTAGAGCCTCCGGAGGATATCTGATGAGATGAATTGGTTGTTTTGATTTTCAGAAGAAGGCCCGGGGGTTCCGACCAAAATGGCCGGCCGCTTTTTTCTGAATTTCCGTTCAAGTCGATAAAGCTGCTGATGTTTAATAAATAATATTTATCAACACATTGACAGTTTATTACGTTCGCTCAATAAGTGAAGCATCGGAGCCGGCTGTTCTTTAGGTATCTGAGAGACTTTCCTTACCAGTCTTCTATCTGAATACGAACAAAATTATTTAACAGGGCTTTAAAAACCGCACTTTTTACTTTTTCACATTGCTTTTTTGTTTTACAGGGTACCGTCTGAAACAAAAATTAAATTCCGGCCGCAAATATATCAGGCAATAAGTTTAATCTTAATTTTTTGACTATCATTCTCTTTCCGGCTTAAATAAAGGAATTAATTATCAAAACAATATAAAACTATCAATATAATTCTGTATATTTGTGCTGTTATTTCTTATTAGCGAGACAAATATACGAACAATGTTCGTATTTACGAAATAAAAAAAGAAATATTTTGCGTCTTTTTTTATAATTAATGATAAACGTATCAAAATGACTCATTTAGAATTCAAACAGATCAGGAAGCAGCTCAGGATGAAGCAGGCAGAAATTGCAGAGGCGATTGGCGTCGGAACACGAGCAGTACAGTACTGGGAAAAAGGCGAACGGAAAATACCGGAAACAACAGCTTATTTCGTAAAGAACCTGCTGGAAGAACAAGAGCGCAAAACGAAAAACAGTGCATCCCCCGTCATATTTTCGGAGCTGAAGGTAATGTATGTCCCGCTGGCGAACCAGTATGCCCAGGCCGGTTACCTGAACGGGTTTGCCGACGAAGAATATATGGAAAGCCTGCCGGTAATTCCTTTTACCGATGATGTAGAGCATCGTGGTGAATATATGTGCTTTGAAGTAAAAGGAGACAGTATGGATGACGGCTCTTACGAAAGCTACCTGGAAGGCGACATTATTTTATGCCGGAATATCCGACAGGATTACTGGATGAGCAAGCTGCACTATGACAAATGGGATTTTGTGATCGTCCACAAAGAAAAAGGGATCCTGGTGAAACGCATCATTAAACACGACGTGGAAAAAGGCATCATCACCCTTCATTCCCTGAATGAATATTATGATGACTTTGAAATCCACCTGGATGATGTTGCGAAATTATTCAACATCATCAGTACCAGGCGGAAAAACAACAGAAGGTGAACAAGCTGCTGTTTTCAGGTGAATAAAAATCCTCAAATTGATTGAGGATTTTTATTTTTTATTAATTATAATTTAAATATAATTTTTGTTACTATTACACTAACTAACTGACGCATTACCAAAAAATTGGTTCTGATAATTAAGGAATATTTCCAGAACATCACCTAACGATGATGCTTTAGGAGGAAATCCTAATGCTTCTGTTGGTGCAGTTCCAAATGCATTCCATTGTTGCCTGCTGGTATTAATAATTAGTTCTTTAAGTTTCAACGCAATCGTACTTGGAGTATCGGCAGCTGTAGCTATTACTGTGAGAACAACACTGTAAACTTCGATCTCGAATTTATTGCCTTCTGATACATTCGGTCCTACTTTAAAAGTTTGAGTTCTTGACCCATTTGATCCTGAGCCTGTTGTTGTATTACCGATTTCAGTAAGTGAAGGAAGTTTAACAGCTTTATTTACAGTAATATTAACTTCGTCTGACGCTATGGCTCCCAGATTATCTTTAACCGTCAATTGGAATGTATAATTTCCTTCTACCAATCCCGTAGCGGTTGTATCAGCTATATTTGGATTACTTATGTTTGCAGTTGACGGAGTAGTACCTATCTGTTTCCATAAGTATGAAACTATAGTTCCATCAGAATCATAGCTGGAAGAACCTTTCAGTTCTATTGAATTTGTCGGCAACTGTATATTCGTAGATGATGCATTAGCTATGGCAACAGGAACTTTATTCTCTTCAACAGGAGCATTATACCAATCATCAATAGTGATATCCTGTATACATCCGCCGCCTTCTACTTTCACTTTTATCGTTGGAATCTTTGCACGGTCGAGATTATAAAATGTATAGTGTACATTTCCTTCTATATCCGGATTTGATGTTATGGCATTTCCATTATCCAGAAAATCCCAGCGGTAATTATAATCTTTGAATCCAGGTCCGGAAACAATAAAGTTTACTGTTGTTGCCATTGATGCACTTTCCGGATAGAAAACGGAATCAACAACAATCTTTATATCAGGCTGCGCGATCACTTTGATGCGGCAGTTAACAGGCTTCCCGTTTACATTGAAGGCAATATCCTGACCACGAAGTGCCGGGCTTATGGCTGACGGATTGAAGAAATACCTTCCGTTGCTGAATTCTACGCCACCTTGCTGATTAGTTCCTACGCGGGCAGTTACCACACCATTAACAGGAAATACTGTAAAAGGTAAGGATTCGGATTCGGAACAAACAACGGATGCCGGCAAACTCAGCTGAATTTTAGGTTTTGGCGTACAACAAGTATACGGAATCGAGAAATCTGCCATAATATTGATTTCCTTTCCATTGATCTCGTAAAACATGACAAAGGTACCACCACGCTCGACACCGCGTTTATGCTCCAATCCGGGATGCTTATCAACATATTCATTGAAATAAGCTTTAAACAGATCTTTATTGTTATTTAACTCTTCGAAAGATAAAAGCATAATATCAAATCCGAGCTGCTGCCTGTCCCGGATTTCTTTCAGCTGCTCAAATGCAGTCTCATAGGGCATTCCCTGATGTCCTTCTATATTATAAAATGTATTTTTATCCAGATTAAAATCTACAGGATTCTGTATATGCCCAGCCGATGACAATACAGCAGTATCATATGCCCGATTTTCACCGGATGACCTGTTTGCTGTTTTATCAAAATTCCATACTTTTAAAAAGCCTTCTGTAATATTGTAGTAAAATGGAATGGCCTTATCTCCCAAAGAAGTTAGCTTTTGCGACGGGGTAACTTTAATTTCGGCTCCGTCCTGAAGCCCCGAATATTTAAAGTTCTCCACCTGCTGCGTAAAGCGTTCAATCAGGAATTTTACCTGTCGGGTTTGTTTTTCATCAACCAGAACCGGAGAGTTGTAAAACCGGTGTCTACAGGCATCCAACTGAATATCCGAGCTTAATTTTCCAAGCATGACGTGCTTGGGAAAAGAGGCTAAATCCGGCATACATCCGGTAAATGATCCGGGAAGTACATTTATAATTTCAGCGTAGGTATCCATCAAATCCCTTATCAGGTCATAAGCATATTGAAAACCGATATTCCGATTAAAATACTGTTTTAATAAACTTTTAAATTTCTCATGATCCAGGACAGGGAGGCCGATGACCTGGGAAATGGCGTTGATTTTTTTAAAAACAGACGCTCCGTAGTCATTCTTTTCCAGTGCTTTGAGATATAATTCTTTTACATCAGATATATAAATCTGTGCTTCGGCTCCTTTATCTAAAAGCAGCCTTTCGATAATAACCCTTTCCTGTTTTTCAGCTTTTAAAATATCTTTTATAAAAAGAGCATGGCGCTGTATCCTGTCTTTTTTAAGGATATTTTCTATTCCGTTTTTTGTTGTAACCAACACTTTCAGATTCCGGATCTGCCGGATTCCGTGGTTATCACAATCCACCCCCCGGCAGGGCTTCACTTCTTTCTCATAACTTTCGAGATACAACAGAAGGTATTTATCTGCCATGTCCGACAGTTTACTGATGGGTTGAGAATCGGAGCCGGCTTCCCGGCCGGAAACCAATTCCCAGAGTTCAATCTGATTGCCATTATCATAGAATGCCGGATATTTAACTTTGAAATTGTCATATACTTTAAAATGGGTGTAATCTTTATTTTGCAGATCGATGGTTTTCAGATCACTTACATACAAATCTTCACTTGCTTTATTTGTATCATTTAATGTAAGCAGATCTCCGTCTGTAGTTACCGCAATGCCTTGAGAAAGCTGTATGGCACTTAAAAGCCTATTGTTATAAACAAGGCCGGGCTTAAGGCCACACACAATGCCCACACCCTGAAGCGCTATCCTGGACAGGCGGTCCTGGTCTTCAAAAAAATCCAGAAATTCGTTGAACTGGGTATGCTCTATGTACTGCCCTTTACTGAATTTGCGGTACTGGGTAGTTATATTACTTAATTGATTCATTATAATTCATTTTTATGATGTTGTTAAGCTGTTTATAATAACTTCTCAGGTAAGCTTCTACCTGAGAAGTTATTGTTACTATAATTAAGGAATATTATAACCCAACTCCTGGAGTGCACCAACAACCCTGTTTAAATAATTAGCAGGCGAATCTCCATCCGGAACATTATACTTAAATATTACTTTTCCTGCCGATACTTCGGACTGAAGATTGAATTCTGCAGGATAAGCAGCATTGGAACCTGTTTCCACAGCCATCATCAGCTGTTTGAATCTTTCATCTCCGTCGACCTGGAACATAATTCCTCTGTAATAATTCGGATTATTAGTACCGAAATTGTTTGCAATCCTGTTTTTTAAAGTTCTGATATCGCTTGAAAATCCACTGGTTCTGGGCGTAATTGATGAAGAATGGTAAATTGGATTAGCTTCATCCTGGAAAACCATAACAATAACATTACCTTCCGGAGCCTGCTGATTCTCCATATTTAAAAAGTCAAATGTTCTTTCCGTATAATTAGAAATTACCTTTACCTTCTCATCGTAAGCCGTAGAATCGTTTCCATATAATGGCAATAATTTGTTCTTAAGAAGGGTATCCCTCATACTTTGCAAAGGATACAGGGTGGTATCCATAGATCCGGAAGAATCGAAATAGATAAATATTCTTGTGTTTTTATTAATGACTAATTTTAACGTAACAGGAGGAATCTGGCAGGTGGTACTGCATCCATTTCTATTTTTAACGGTTACAGAAGGCCTGTATATATCTTCCTGACCGGCTACTCCCAATGAATATGTATGCGTAATATTCCCATTGACATCCGGTACGGGATTATCCGATGAGTTGTCATCAAAATCCCAATCATAAGAATATCCAGGCTGGTGACCGGTAATGCTGAAAGTAACTGTTGCCTGCGGATTATTAACATTTTCGCCATATGTTACCTCTCCCACATTAACGGTGATACTTGGTTGTTCGAATACCTTCATTTGTGTATCAACCGGATCATCGTTTACCGTAAATGTAATTGTCTGTCCGAAATACGCTGAATTTACCAAAGCAGGATTAAAGAAATTCTGCCCTCCGGACTGCGTTACGGCAGGTACCTGAACGCCATTTACAAATGCTTTTACCTGACCGTCCAACGGAACAATAGTCATCGGAACCGGAGCGTCATTCTGACAAAGCTGATTTGCAGGTAGTACCAGGAATACCGGTTCTTTTTTAGAACAGCACAAATATGGCAGCGAGAAATCCGCAAGCACCTGGTTATCGGTTTCCGAAGCATAGATCAAAACGAAGGTTCCGCCCGGCTCCACCCCGGCCATATGTTCCAGTCCGGATTTTCTTTCTAAAAACTCGCTTAAAAGCTCGCTTACGACATCATCTTTCTTAGGATCCTCTCTTACAACGGTTACACCCTCGCCCTCTTTAGAAAATTCAGCTTTGTTTAATAACCTTAATTTTTCGTCTAATCTGGAAATATTAAATAAAGTACTCTGCGAATCTTTCTTCTGTTTGCTGATATCGCTGGAAATCGACTCCAATTGCTTTCTAAGATCCTCAATCGATACTGATTTTTCTTTAACCGGAGTATCTCCCCCGGTCTTCTCACCTTTGTCCAAAACCAGTGCAATAACATCGAAAGCCAATCCATACTGGGCTTTGAGATCATTGATATTCTGCAATGCCGTTTTATAAGGGAGGTACAGGTGACCTTCGATTCTATAGAAGTCATTGTTATCAATATTATAATTCAAAGGGTTCTGAACATAATCGTCTCCTGCCAGGTTATCTGTATGATAACTTAAATTATATGTTTCCCGGTCGGTTTTTGTTTTTTCAAAATTCCATTTAGTGAGCAATGACTGATCGACATCATAGTAGTAAGGAATGGCTTTATCACCCAATCTTACCTGAAGATGGGAAGGGGTAATTTTCACAGGCCCTCTGTACGATTGGAATGCCTTTACTTTCTGCACGAAGCGGTTGGCCAGCATTACAATTCTTTCATAGTTCTCATCATCACGGGTGGTAACCGGCGAGTGGTAAAAAGCGTGGCGGTAAGGGGTCCGCGCTCCAAGCTCCAGGGATCCGTTCACCGTTCCCAGCATCAGGTGTTTAGGAAAAGAAGCGATGTCCGGGCAGCATTCTGCGTTGAGATGAAGAAGTAAACTTTTTATCTCGTTATAGGTATCGATCAGGTCCTTCAGCAGGTCATACCGGTACTGGTAATCATCTAAACCTGAGGCAGTAGGTTTTAAGACCTGTTTCACTTTTTTTATCAGTTCATCTCCCCGCAGGTCCGGGCTTACGTTAAAGGTTTCCGCGATGGCATTGAAACCGTTACAGAAGGCCGTTACTTCACCGATCGCATCCTGAAATACGGTTTTTAAGTTTCCTGCCGTGGCAATACCGGAATTCAGGATCACCCTTCTGGCTTCGATGGCCGGTAAATTATCGAAAAGATCCTGGTAGCCGTTGTGAAGTTTGTAAAGGCTGTCTTTCGCATCCCCTTTGGCAAGAAGCTCGGCAAGCACTTTTGAATCTGCCAGTAAGACCTTCAGATTAGATACCTGCTCGGCACCGGTATTGTCGCAGTTGGCATCCTGACAGGGAGTTTCTTCGTTGGAGTAGCTTTCCAGATAGAGAATTACCACCTGATCTCTCAGGTTGGCAATTTCCCGAACGCTTTTTATATTACTTTTATCATTTGCCGAATCATATTCAGATTTAGTAAGCAACTCTGCAAGAGGAATTTGTTTTCCATTGATCTTAAAGTGATCATAATAGGCCACATCCTTGTACGCCCTGTAATATCTGTAATTTTCAGTGCTGAAGTTGATGGTTGCTTCAGAGGCACTGTCTCCTTTCCGGCGCAGGGTAATGAGGTCGCCGTCCGTAGTTACCCCAGTTCCCTGGGTGATAACAATCGCTCCTGCAGCATCATTATCTACGGCCCCGGAACCGTTGTGTTCAACGCCCGGATCCACGAAAGTCGGTTTAAAGCCACACGCAACGCCTACCCCGCTCAGCCGGGTTCTGGACATCCGGTCCTGGTCTTCAAAATAGTCGATGAACTCATTCAGCTGCCCATCCGTCAACGCCTGGTTTTCGTTGAATTTTCTGTATTGGGTGGTTATATTATTTAATTTAGCATTCATTATTATCAATTTTTATATGTTGGATTGTCCTAAGATTATTTTTCCGTCCAGGCTGTCGTTATCGTCTGCCGCGCAATCCAAAAGTCTTCCCGGCCTGTAGATATTATTCAGTTTGGCAAGCGCAGCCAGCAAATTCTTGATGCTGTTTCCCAGATCAGGAAGGTTGTTTCTGGATTTGTCGGTAAGGTAGGTTTTGAAAGCCGTTTCAAATTCAGACAAATCGCTTTGGGCGGTCTGTACTTCGCTCATCCGGTCTCCGACCCAGCAGATTTTTGCTAAAACATGGGCCGGAATTTCCTGGCGGATCACCGTTTCGGCATAACGCCTGAAATCAGGATCCTGGAAACGGTAGGCAAATCCCGGAAGGACAATGCTTACACGGTAAGAATAAGGATCGAAAACATCGGCTTCGCAATCTTCCTCACAGGACGACATAAAGGACGCCCCGGTAACATTGAGATCGTACATGACCTTAAATGTTTTCCCGACCGACATACAGCCGATCCCTCCCATGAGTTTATAGTTCTTCAGTACCGGCTTCAGCATCAGATGCTCCACCAGGAAAATACCTTCTTCCGTAAAATCGTATTTAAAATACCTTACGATATTCTGAATTCCGGTGATCAGCTCCTTCACGCCTGAATAAGGATTGGTTTTTTTATGGTTGGCCATTACGTTTCCTGAATCATCCAAAATATCGAAGTAATAATTGCCCCCACCGGAAAGACGGATTTGTATATTTCCGATCAGGCTGTTCTTACCGGGGTCTTTTTCAAATGCGTTCAAAGCATTTTCAAGGTCTTCCTCATCGATCTGGATGGTCTGATAGATGGCTTCGTTCAGGTTTTTGGTAGCCGCATATTCGATCTCATAGGTATTCACGGAGGACAGAATAATAGCGCCGTCAGCATCTTTTATTTTCCAGGTATAATTGGCTTTACCATTGATACCGGGTGTTTTAATAATCAGAACAGGAGATTGGGAAAGGCTTCTCCGGGTATAATTTTTAATTCCAAGCAGACGGGCAATCCTCTTCTGTACCCCGGAAATATTTTTGGTATTCCAGACATCCGTTTCAGAAGCCAGGGTATAGTTGTAACCCAACCCGCGGTCCCTGCTTAAGGATTGGTATTCTTTTAAAAAATTTTCTTTATTGCTTAATACGATCTCGTCGGTAGATTTTCCGTACAGCGATTTCATCACGAACGTATAATCGCTGAAGGTTTCCGCAAAACGGGCAATCAGGTGATCGAGCACTTCGTTTCTTCTTTCCACACTGTTGTCCAGTTCTTTGTAAAGGGCATCGGTAAGTGTATCTTCGCTGCCTGAATCATAACCGGAAACCAGCTCTTCAAAGCCTTTGATGTTTTTTAGAGCCTGGGTAAAATAGGTCCTTTTCAAACCGCCGTCAATACTCAATACTTCTTTTACTTTTTCAAGGTGTTTGAAGTAGCCGGCCAGGATCTGATCAAAAAACAAGAGGTAGGCTTTCATCTGTTTGGCCAAAGCCTCCCGCTCCGGTGTTTTATCTCCGATGATCCCTGAGATCCCGACGCCGTAGGTATCCGGAAATTCATTAAGAATAGAGGCATAGTTTCCGATGTCGTGGGCCGTTCCTTTCGGCAGTGCCGGCTCTTTATCTTTTTTGGCATCGTCACGAAGGACATCTTCTTCTTTTTTAAGCGTTTTTAAATATTCCTCTACTTTTTTCTCATTGATGTTCAGCGGAAGGGAGCCCTTGCTGTAGCTGAACGAGCTTAAATCGCACAGTTCCGGTTTTTTACCGTTTTCGATGCAGATCAGCCAGTCGTTGGTCTGGCTCACAGCATTGTCACAGCCGGCAATGGAAATCTCATGGATTTCTTTTACGCCGTCGACTTTCATGATTTCGCTGATGATATCCGAAAGACGGACTTCCTTTCTCAGCTGGCTTTTTCTGAGTTCTTCCGTATCGATAAACCCATTTTCCAGAAGCGGGCCGTCAAAAATTTCATCCGTCGTCAGCCCTTTGTCAAGCATCTGTTTCAGTGAGTAAAACGGTACTTCCGGCGCCAGGTAATGGTTAATTGTTTTCAATATCTTGGCATGTACCAGTTCTTCATCGGCTTTATTCACCAGCCCGATCCTGGCACATACGGCAATTTTCTGGGTATGCACTTCTTTAATTTCCACCAGGTCTTCACAGAGCCCCCTATTGGCATGGTAGCGTTCCAATATCTCATAGTTCACGTTAGCCCTTTTGCATCGGCTGTCTTCAGTATCCAGATCGTCGGAATAGTCTACATAGAGGTCATAAAGTCCTTTTACAGTAAAGTCCTGCGGCTTCTCCCCGATCGGATTGAAATCCATGGTTCCTGTTTTACAGTCTACATAGATTTTTTCAGTTCTGGGAACCAGCCAGCAGTTCAGGATGGGCCTTTTAAAATCCGGCTCCAGGCTGATATCGATAAACAGCTTTCTGTAATCGAGATCATTCAGGGGTTTTGAAGGTAAAATCTCCGTTGCTTTCAGGAATTGGGAATGGATGTCTTTACCGGCATCCTTTGAAGCCAGGAGATCTGCGGTATTCAGGTTCATTCTCATCCCGAGATCCGTAATGGCGTAGCTTAAAACTTCCAGCGTGGTGATCCCGGGATCGTGGGAGTTGTAGTCCGTCCAGAGCTTTCCACCCAGTTTTTCTATATATTCGATACCGGTCCTGCGCAGAAAATGAAAATCGGTCTGATCTCCGGTTTCTACATTTTTGGGTATGCTGATGTGCTTATTTTCTGACATAATTATATTTCTTCTTATTTGTTTTGCCTGCATCCCTCATCTGCCATTACCACTGTATGCTGCTTGGCCGAGACCAGGATCGATTTGGGATCCACTTCAATTAAAGACTGTTTCTGTAAAGCGTTATTCACAAATATTTTTATTTCACCGATATAATCCACATAATACAGCTGTTCCAGATAGGCGATGAGCTGATTGACATTCAGTTTGATATTGAAATCGATGTCTTTGGATTCCGTAAAGGCCCATGGCGAAATGTATTTTTTAATATCTTCGTCCAGCTGCCTGGTATAAAAGGATTCGTCATACTGCTCATAGAACCTTACGCCCGCTTCCACCCGCGCTTCCTTATAATTCGGGTTAACTACCCGGACCTGGGCCTGCATCGCATTCAATTCATTAATATAGGTCTGAATCCTGCTCAGGCTGGCCCTGCTTACTCTTGGCTGATAGACGTCAAAAGCATTTTTGTTTTTGATATCCGGCACCACCATCAGGGTAACGTGCCCCGGAGCCATGTAGGAGTTTTCAGAAGTATGGTTCAGGCATTTCACTTTAAATACTTCCGGGAATTCCTGCAGCACCAGGTGTTCGTAATCCCATTGGGTAACGGCCCGGTTCTTATGCCTCAGCCTTTCGCTTACCCTCCGGTAGTATTCCGGATCGGTTTCTTTGTATTTCCCGTCGAAGGAGTTGTACGGCTGGCTCACCGATTTTACCTGGGGAACACGGGTGATCAGCTTCGTAATGGTGTTAGCCTTAAGGCCGGTACCGAGATGGGAAAGCTCATTCTCATGGTTTTCAAATTCCGCCCGAACCGCCTGGGTATAGATCCCCTGGATTTTACATACCGCATCGTAGCTCCTGCTCGATTTTGCCCTGATCCATACCAGTCCGTCGGTAAATCCCGTATGACCGGTGTTGAGGTCTTTCGGTATTTTAAACCTGACAATACCGGATTCCAGGAATTTCCGGGTTTCATTTTTCAGCATGTAGTCGGATAAATCCACCCACGTATTTCCTGAAAGAATGTGCCAACGGATATATTCTTTTTCTTCAAAAGTATCCACCAGTGCATTTTCACTTCCTTCCAGCATCTGGATCAGTAAGGAAACCGTAGTTTGCGGCAAGGCTTCCAGGCCGATGTATAATTCGCCTCCGCTTTCATGCACCGGCACCAGGCTCACGGTTTCAACTTCTTTTTCGTACTGCCCGAAAACATCTTCATGGTACACCTGCATCCCTGCATTTTTCGAAGCCAGCCCATCTTTATCCCTGCTCAGGTAAGAATAGGCGGTTTCATAAGCAGTATAATTCAGCTCGATATCTTCGGCAAACGGAATATACGGTTCATTGGGAATCAGTTTATTCTCTTTTGGGTTGCTCGATAACGCCAGGGTATACAGTTTAGGATACACATCCTGCAGGAACGATTGTTTCAGTGTCACGCGCAAAGCCTCGGAAGTACCCGGTTCACCGCTGATGCTGCTGACGGAAAAACGGGTTTTGTAAAGGCCCTCTGCCTTGTCAAACAGCGTGATATCATGGGAAGCCGTATTCCAGGTTTCTTTGTCCAGCAAGGCAATATCTGCTTTAAAGTAAGCATCGGCACTTACGATCGAAGAACCTCTCAGGGTTTCAAAATCTTTCAGGCTGATGTTCTGGTTGGGCTGGATAACGTATGCGTTATACAGATCCTTTAGAGAATCCGGTGTATTTTTCCAGTTGACGGAGATGTCTGCCTTCTGCCATTTTTTGGAAAACATTTCGGGGCATTTAATATAAAAATTAGAGCCTTTAACGGGCTGTGCCGTGAACGGGTAATAGGGTTTCTCCGAATTCAACGCCCCGTTGTCATTTTCAATCTGTACGGATTTTATCCCTTTTACATCCACCGATACTTCGATGTCCTTTACCGGCTTTTCCGAAAGGGCTTCGTAAACGTCGTAGTATTTCTGCCCTTCGATCATAAATCTCACCACCGGAAGTCCGGTCCGGAAATTTTCTGCAAGCACATTTTTATTATAAGGCACGATGGCAGGGTCGTCTTTTAATAAAGTGAAAGACAGTTCCAGACGTGCACCGTCATTTTTCAGGCATTTCAGGACAAAGCCCGACAGCCATTCTTTTTCCCCGCTGCAAAGTACTTTGATGTTGCTTTCGAGATCCTCATTGGCAAGGTTCTGAAGTTTCTGCGCCGAATTTTTGTTGAAGGTGATGGCCACCGTTACCGTTCTTTCGCCTTCTTTAAGGTCAAACAAGGAAGATGCTATGGAAAAGCCCAGCTTAGCTTCCGGAAGTTCCTTGTAAATGGATTTTCCGGAAGCGGTTTCATCCGAATTATATCCGAACGGCCACCAGTAGCGGCTGTCTTCCGGCAGTTTTTCGCCAAGGCCGTCCGCCGTATCGGCTACCGGAGCCATTTTCAGCTCCCGCTTTTCATTATCATTAAGGAAACTTTTGATTTCCGCTACTTTTGCCTGATTGGCAATAAGCTCCTCTCCGGTTTTGTAGATCCGTTTTTTTCCGTCGGCATCCTTATCGCCATCCAGCAGGGTTCCGTCGGGAATCCTTTCCTGAAGGGCCTTTTTTGCCAGCTCGAAAATCACGTAGACCTGGTCTGCTTTGGCATTTTTTTTCTCCATCTGCAGGATTTCGCTGTAGTAAAAATCCAGGTGCCTTTTGGTCAGGTTATTGAACGCTTTCTTGGAGAAATCCAGCAGTTTCAGGAAGCAAACGAACAGCGTCAGGTGAGGCGTCAGGTTGCTGTCCTGTTCAAACCGGGAAATAAGATCCGTAACCTGCTTTTTCATTTGTTTGTATTCCACGCTTTCCCTGCGCGGAACGGTATGGCCATCATCACCAAGGAAGAAGTTCCCCCAGTTTCCTTTCGGTGTTGCAGGATCATCTTTGTGGAAATAATTGACATGCCTGGCAAAATTATTAGCAAACAACAGCCAGTCGAACAGATCGAAATCGTGCAATTCTAGATTGCCGGGGTCCAATTCTGCTAAAAAGCGCTGCATTTGTGATTTTCCTTCGCGGTAATGCGAAAATGTATCTGTTTTTTTCATTAGTTTATAGTTATATTTCGATGGTCAGATGCAATACTTCATGTGATGTCTGATGGTATTCAACATAGCTACGGACCTCCCGGATTTATTTATATTTCGGTAGCTTCCCCTTTGTAGAAAGGGAAAACCATATTGCTTCTGGTATTGGTGTTTCTTACTTCATAATCAATTTTTATCAATACTTCCCCGTGAAGTTCCTCCTGGGCATCAATGTCAATATTCAGAATATTTATCCTGGGTTCATGATATAAAATGGCACGTTCTACAATCCCTTTCATCTGGGTGATCAGGGTAAGGTCCAGCGGTTTGAAAAGCATCTCCTGCAGGTCGCAACCGTAATCCGGGAACATTACGCGTTCGCCCGGACGTGTGGACAGCAGGATGATCAGGCTGTTGTTGATGTCTTCCACATCGGTGGTCATTTCCAGGACTCCTTCCGTCTCGTTAAATTCGGGGGGAAAGCTCCAGCCTACTCCTAAAAAATCTGTATTTATATTCATACGTTATTTGTTTTTATTGGGTTCACATCCTTCCGTAACCGGAACTTTTAGCCTTCCCGGCGTTCTTTTGCGGATGTTTTTATATTTTCAGATGATGGTAAACAGCGGTTTCCTGTTCAGGAAGATTTTCTTATCCGCCTATGAGAACCGTGGCTTCTCCTGCGGTGATGACTCCTCCGTGAGCGGTAGAATCTCCCATTCTTGCGGCCTGCTTCCCACCGATCAGAACGCTTGATGATCCTGAGGCGATGGTATCCGGCGGGCCGGTGCATACGGCTTTATCCCCTACTCTTGCGGCCGGTTTTCCGCCGATGAGCACCGTCGGTTCCCCTGCCGGGATGACAGGCCCGCCCACATGCGGCACATTTCCCGTGACCATCGGGCAGGTATGCATATCTGTAATTCTTGCTGCCGGTTTCATGGTGATTAATTGATTTTTACCTGTGATCCTTTTACTATGGTGACGGCTCCGGATTTAAGCTCCGAGCCCGAGCTTCCTTCCGCCTTAAACTGTGCTGAAGCTTTTATACTGATATTGGTTCCTTCCATCTTAATGTCGCCTTTTGCCTTGATCCTGATGTCTTTTCCACTCTCTATGCTGATGCCGTCTTTATTAAGCGTCAGTTTATTGGCATGCTCATCTTCAATCTTAACGGCATCTTCGTCTTCGTTGAGAATCAGCTTTTTGCCTTTCGGGGTTTCCAGAGTGTAAGAGATTTTATCGTCATTGAAAATCATCTTCATTTCGCTCCGGGTAACGAATCCTTTTTCGTGGTTATCGTCGGAAGCGGTAAGCGGGGCCGGCTTGGCACTGCTGTTCAGCATGCCGAGTACAACGGCGTCATTGGGATCGTCGTTGATGAACCCGATAATCACCTCATCACCGATTTCCGGCCGGAAGAACGACCCTCTGTTTTCTCCTGCATCCAGGGTAGCGACTCTCGCCCAGATTCCTTCTTCTTCATTATTGATGATCGGGATCTGCACCAGAATCCGGTCTTCGCCATCAGGGTCCGACTCCAGTTGCGATACTACACCGATCTGCAGCCCGCTGATGGAAGGAATGATCCCTGAACCCGGCATTTCGCTCACATCATAAGTTTCCGAAAACCAGGTCGGCGAAAGTCCGAACTGCGCATCCGTCAGCCAGTTTCCGTCAGCAATTTCATGACGGACGCCGGTGACGTATATTTTTCCGTTGAACCGGTTTCCTACGCCCTGAAGCGTTAAGGTAACACCGGGCAGTACGGAAGGAATTCCCTGGAACTTTACCCGTCCCCGGGTTTTGGCCAGCTGCTGGATGGTTGCTTTGGCATCGCCCCATTCCTGGAGTTCGCCCTGGGTAAGATTTCCGCCGTGCTTAAGCTGCAGGTCTTCAATGCCGAAAACTTTTGCGAGGTCCCCTGATGAGAGATTTCCGTTGAGGCTGATGCCCGGATCCTGGGCCTCCACTTCGGTAAGTTCCTGATCTGTATAGCTCCATGTTTTGGCGGTAATTTTACTGAACTGGTCCCTGGCGTCGATTTCGCCGTCGAACTCATGGACAGAAGATCCGAAAACTACTGTTTCCACTTCTTTTTTACTGAAATCCGGTTTGGCAATTTTTACCGTTCCGTTTTCAACAAAGCAGAGCTTTCCGTTGGCCTGGGCGCGGGTCAGCATAAAATCCCAGTCGGAAGCGCGGTACTGCACCAGTTCCTTGTGGGAATTTGAAGTTGCTTCAACCTCAGCTTTCAGCCCGCTGTTGCCGATGAGTTCTTCCATGACCTCGCTGTCTTTGCTGTCGTAGAAGTATTTGCTTTTTCTTCCCAGCGTCATTTTCACGGCTTTGTCCCTGCATTCTACGATCAGGTAAGAAGAACCGCTTCTTACTTTGATGTTGTGTTTTACGACAACCCCTTTGAAGATGGTCTCTTCCTCGGAATGGTATCCGGCTGTAATTTCGATTTCTTTCCCGGGAATCAGCAGGTTTTCATTACTCAGCTTGAAATCCTGCTCCGGCGCGCTGCCGTCCAGGATGGTAATACGGGCATAGGGAATCCTGTTGATTTCTTTTTCCACGACAATGTGGGTAATTCCATACCTGCCCGGTAGTTCCGTACCGCCGGACATTACTTTAAAGGTAATCAGGTCCGCGTTTTTTGCTGTTTGTATGTATCCGCTGTTGTTCATGTTATGAAATTTTTTCGATGGGTGGGAAGTAGAGCTCATCGCCCGGCACCAACTGCCTGAAATTAATCAGGTTGTTTGCTTTGGCCACTTCGAGGTAGTACTTGGAATCTCCGTAAATCCTTTTAGTCATTAAAGGCAAAGTGTCACCATCCTGTATAGTTCTTTTATGGGTGAGGTCAGGGGATCTTTTATTTGCCATCAGAGCTCCCAACTCATTGGAAACAGATCCATGAAATGTTGCTTTACCTATGGCTCTTAATGGTTTACCTTCATTATCAAATAATTTATAGTCTATTGTAAATTCCGAAAGCATTCCTTTGTATTGAAATTCTCCCCAGGTAAGCTCTACATTATAAGGTTTGTGAATGGATCCATCATAGTTACCGGTAGCTGAATAAAAATCCTTTAACTGTGTTGATACAGCATTTTTTCTAAAAACGTCTTTTTTAATTCCTACTTTTTCGGCAATCTTATTTACTAACTTATTCCCGGAGTTTGCCTGAGTAACGCCGGTTCCGTCAAATAAAAATTCCAGTTTAAGTTCTGAAGGAAGCGTTTTAATGTAGTTTAAATTACTGTCACTTGCTCCTATTGCAGAATCCGGATTCAATTCATTTTTACGGGTGAAAGAATATCCTGTCGGATTAATTAAAATTGAAAAAGGATTACCTATTGTAGTCTTGTAGCTGGAATCCGTGTAACTGACTATATTTAATTTTGTAATTGCTCCTGCCATTATCTTTCTTTTTTACGGTGTTCTATATTGACGGCCTGTTCCACACTTTCGCTGACCGCCCGCATGATCTGCGTTTCGTCTATCGAGGCGGCAGTTGAGGTTGCGGCGGCTTTTTCGTCCACATTTATTTTAATGTGAAGCTCTTTTATTTCTATTGGCATTTCGTTTAGTTTTAATTGATTTTTAATAAATAAATTACTAACAACCAATGATTTAACGTGTATTATTTTAAAATCCGGACACATAAAGGGTACTGAGACCCGCCTGTAAGACCAGTCTTTTGTCTTTTATCAAAAATGATTTTGGTAAAATTTTGTTTTCAGAACACGCTTCCACGTGCCCGGATCTGATGTAGAAATTACAAGCCCAGGCTTGCCAGCGATGAAGGGATTGTGAAATACCGGTATTTCAGCTCTATGGTTTCAACGGCCAGTTTGCTTTCCTCTGCATTGAATTCCGACACTTCCCAGCGTACGGGATAGGCTCCTACTACATTCCAGACCATTAAAGGCGCTGTAGACCGAAGTCCTCCGGCTAGGGAAACAATAAGGTCCCTGGGTTCAAACTCGAAGTTTTCCATCGCATTTCTGCACCAGCTTATCAATCCTGAACTGACGAGCAATCCGCGTTTAAGAACTAAGTTAGGGTATTTGGGACGCAGGGGAAGCTGATGGACGAACCTGTTTTCGCCTCCTTCGGCATATTCTTCAGTGGCAATATCGGTCGATAACCCGGATATCGATTGAAATCTGGAGTCAATACCCTCTGTGGTCGAGATCCCGTTAACGATAAAAGAGAAACTGGTGGGAGGATATAAAACAGCCATGATTAGTTATTTTCAATAGTTAAACCTTCGTGCGCGATCTCCAGCGTCTCCACCGCTACTTCATTTCCTTCCGCTTTAAGATCCGTCGACTGTAATTTCACAGGGAACGCATTCTTCACTTTCCAGGTTACGGCAGGTTCCCCGTTTTCGTCGAGCAGGGAGATTGTGATGGATCTGCGCTCTACCGTGTTGCCCTGCATGGTTTTGAACCAGGTATAAAATTCGTTGTCCGATTTGAAGGTCCCTCTTTTAAAGGTAATGTTGCTGAACTTCTGAAGACCGGTCATTTTGATCTTACTGAAATCCGGGCTGGCTCCGTGCCGGTATTCGATCACATCGGTTTCGATGTTAAGGCCCGATACTTCCTGGAATCCTACTTTGGTTCCGCCCCAGTCTACTTCAAAGGCAAACTTTACTAATGGATATGTACTCATTTTTTTTAATTTAATTTGGGTTGATTTAATTTGGGTTTAAAGCTCAGGCTTCCTGCAGCTTGTGGGAAAAACGGATCACGATAAATTCTGCAGGACGAACCGCAGCCATCCCGACTTCAATGATCATTCTTCCTTCCAGGATATCCTGGGCAGACATGGTTTTGTTTAAGCCTACGCTTACATAATACGCTTCTTCCGGCTTGCTTCCCGCCAATGCTCCGTTTTTCCACTGTTCGTTCAGGAAATTCTCGATCATCGCCTGTACCTTTACCCAGGTATTGGCCGTATTGGCTTCGAAAACGAAACGTTCGGTGGCTTTTTTCACGGATTCTTCCACCATGTTGAAGAAACGCCTTACCGACACATACCTCCATTCGTTGCTGTTGCCGTCCAGGGTTCTTGCGCCCCAAACCATGGTTCCTTTACCGGCAAACGTTCTGATCGCATTGATGGATTTTCCGGAGTCCGCATCTACGTTCAGTTTGTCCAGATCATCAGGAGAAAGTTTTACAACCGGTTCTACCACGTAGTTCAGTCCTACATTAGCCGGCGCTTTAAATACCCCGGAAGTGCTGTCTACTTTGGCATAAACCCCTGCAATTGATGACGATGGTGCCATGACAACTCTTTTAGATTCGATTGCATCTTTTGCCATATTATACAACGCAGATCTGTTATTTTTCAACCATACCAGATTATTTTCACCCGTTGGTATTGAAACAGGGACAAGATCTCCGGCCGCATTTTTTTCTTTCAGGCTGGTAACAGCAACATCCTTATCCTCAAAGCTGTAACTTAAAATGGTTTCCAGTTTCGGATAATAGGCAGCACCGTATTTTAAACGTTTGCCGCTTGTTCCGGCTGTTAATTTCAGTCTGAAATCAGATACAGGATCAGAAGAATTTCCTGAAACATCCATAATGACAAACCGATCCTTCATCATCTCTGCCTGGTCCAGAGCATTTCCGTAAACTGCACAAGCATCGGCGATACTTAATGTTTCAGCGTCCGGAAAAACAATCAGCGTAGGCTCATCTTCTTTTTCCAAAGTAGCAAGACCGGCCTTCAGTTCTTCAACTTTTACTGTATTGTTTACGACACTGTTATTTGTACCTGCACTTGTAAAAGTATTTGCCGATACAATATAACATGGTCCGCCGCCATTGGCAAAATACATTTGCATGGCATAATACATTTTGAAAGAACTCATGGTACCGCTTACAGCAATAGCACTGTCTTCAATGGTAAGAGAGAATGTTTCGTTCTTTGCTTTTCCGAAAAGCGCTTCGTACTCGAGCAATGAAGTAATCCTGGTCGGCTCGTTTTTCGGTCCTTTTTCGGTATATCCTACGAAAGCAGGAATAGCGGTTTCAACTTGCGCTACGGATGGTGGGAATTTTGGGATTTCTTCGATAAAGACTCCCGGTGTTTTGTAAGTCATTGGTTAAAAATTTTTAAATTAATTGGCATTATGTTCAATGGTTAAGCCTTCGTGGGCCAATTCCAGCGTTTCAATGGCGACCTCGTTGCCTTCGGCTTTAAGATCCGTCGACTGTAATTTTACAGGAAATGCATTTTTTACCTTCCAGATTACGGCAGGTTCCCCGTTTTCATCGAGTAGGGAGATCGTGATGGATCGGCGCTCTACCGTGTTGCCCTGCATGGTCTGGAACCAGGCATAAAATTCGTTATCTGCCTTAAATGTTCCTCTCTTAAGCGTAATATTGTTATATTTTCTCATGGAAGGCATTTTCATTTTACTGAAATCCGGGCTGGCTCCGTGCCGGTATTCGATCACGTCGGTTTCGATATTCAGGCCCGATACTTCCTGAAATCCTACTTTGGTTCCGCCCCAGTCTACTTCAAAGGCAAACTTCACTAATGGGTATGTACTCATATTTTTAATTTAATTTGGGTTGATTTAATTTTGGTTTAAAGCTTAAGCTTCCTGCAGCTTGTGGGAAAAACGAAGCACGATGAATTCTGCCGGACGGACCGCAGCCATCCCGACTTCGATGATCATTCTTCCTTCCAGGATATCCTTGGCAGACATGGTTTTGTTTAAGCCCACGCTTACATAATAGGCTTCTTCCGGCTTGCTTCCCGCCAATGCACCGTCTCTCCATTGCTGATTCAGGAAATTTTCGATCATGGTCTGTACCCGGACCCAGGTATTGGCCGTATTGGGCTCGAAAACGAAACGCTCGGTAGATTTCTTCACGGATTCTTCCACCATGTTGAAGAAACGCCTTACCGACACATACCTCCACTCGTTGCTGTTGCCGTCCAGGGTTCTTGCGCCCCAAACCATGGTTCCTTTTCCGGTAAAAGTCCTGATCGCATTAATGGATTTTCCGGCAGTTGCATCTACATTGAGATCGTCCTGCTTATCCTGAGAAATTTTTTCCATCGGTGCCACTACATAGTTCAGTCCTACGTTCGCCGGTGCTTTGAATACGCCGGAAGTGCTGTCTACTTTGGCATAGACACCGGCCATTGCTGACGACGGAGCCATTACGATCTGTTTTGAGGTAATCGCATTTTTAGCCTGATTGTATAAATCCGAACTGGTGGATTTTAAGTCAGTCAGGTATTTAATACCGAACGGACCGGTTACCAAAACTTCAGCCTCATCGAATTCAAAGCTTAAAACCGTTTTTAATTTCGGATAGTAAGCGGCACCGTATTTCAGGCCTGATGCGTTTACTTTATCTCTGAAAGCAACCTCACTTCCCAGAACGTCCATAATAACGAAACGGTCTTTCATGAATTCCGCCTGATTCAAAGCACTGTTGTACAAAGCGTAAGACTCACCAATCGAAGCAGGACTGACTCTTAAAGCAGCAGCATCGCTGGCTTCTTTGGCAGCATCAGCTTTTCCTGTAGCAGTAATCCGATAATTTTCATAAACGTCAGCAACAGCCTGAGCGGCAGCTTTTACCGTAGCCACTGTAGCATTTACCGCATTTGCAGCGTTTTGAGCAGCAGCTGCAACAGCCTGGGCCGCCTGTCTTACGGCAACCTGCGAAAGATTACCAGCATCTGTAACCGTATATGTATTCGCTTTTACAAAAGCATTCTCACCGGCAGTCTCTGCATCAGCACCCGTTACAGCTTCCGATACTGCCTGCGCTGCAGCCTTGGCATTACCGGCCGCCGTTTTATTATTATCTGCAAGGGTTTTTGCAGCAGTTGCAGCCACAACATCATCGGTATTGTTTACCAGGCTCTGAAGATCCGGAAAAACAATCAGCGTCGGCTCGTCTTCCTTTTTCAGAAGTTCGAGACCGTATGATAAAGTTTTTGGTGCCTCAGCTGTACCTACAGCCACTTCATCGGTATAATCTCCTACAGAAACGATATAGCACGGACCACCGCCGTTGGCAAAATACATCTGCATGGCATAATACATTTTATAATCGCTGACGCTTGTCTGAGTTGCAGTGGCAACACCGTCTTTAAAGGCTACAGCGAAATCTTCCGGATTCGCTTTTCCGAAAAGGTTTTCATATTCCAGCATCGAAGAGATCCGCGCCGGTTTCTGAGGCCCTTTTGCCGTATATCCGACAAAAGCAGGAATTGCCGTTTCAACTTGTGCTATGGAAGGCGGGAATTTGGTCTGCTCCTCCACATAGACTCCAGGGGTTTTGTAATTCATTTGTTAAAATTTAAAGTTAATATTAATTGTTCCTCGGAACGGACTCCGAATGGTTATCCTGAACGGATCCTTTGTTTTTTTTAAGATTGTTGTAACTGATGAGAGAAATTCAGGACAATGAATTCTGCCGGACGTACCAACGCGATCTTTACAATTACATTCATGGTTTTCGGCTTGGTTTTATCGCCTGCTGCCTCTATATGGTAAGCTTCCTCCGGCGTGTTGCCGGCCAGGGCACCGTCTTTCCACTGCTGGTTCAGGAAGTTTTCCACTGTTGTTTTGGCGTGCAGCCAAGTAGAGGAAATGTTAGGCTCATCGATGAAGTTTTCCACAAACACCCTGTTCAGTGAATATCGGATCATGTCATAATACCGGCGGACCTGTATGTACTTCCACATATTATCCTGTCCATCCTCGTTTTTATCTTTTCCGGAAAGCGTTCTAGCACCCCAAACCAGGTTGCCTTTTCCACTGAAGCTACGGATCGCGTTGATCGATTTCCCGGTGGAATGGATGTTGAGGTCCGACTGTTCCTGATCCGAAATTTTTTCCGTCGGGACCACTACATAATTAAGGCTTACATTGGCCGGTGCTTTCCAAGGTCCTTTCATCCGGTCTGTTCTTGCATATACTCCGGCCATGGCTGAAGACGGGGGAAGGATAACTTTTAAAGACCACATGATTTCTTTCACCTGACGGTATAATCCGGAATGGGAGGATTCCAGGTCTTTGAGGAGGATTCCGTCTGCATCTCCCTTCTCATCTTTTGCATTGAGAACAGCTGTTTTCAGTGCTTCGAATTCTCCGTTGAAAACAGGGCTGTTTTCATTAAAATCATCAACGATCCCATTGTAAAGTGCATCTGAAAGATATCTTGCATTATCGATCACCGTCGTTAAACCGGTCTTTACATCTGCTGTCTCTTTCACTTTTGCGGCGATATCGATAGCCTGGTCCAGTAAATCGGCAAGAACAAAAGAGTTTTCGGATCCGCTTGAGATTTCGTCGCTTGCCAGGCTTTTCAGTCTATCCAAAGCGGCAATTTCATTTGCATAAAAAATAGCACTGCTCTGTCCGGTTTCCTGTAAACCGGTATGGGTTATCGGCGTCAGGGCTTCATCGAAAGTGTAGTTCAGCACGGTTTCCAGATGAGGAAAGTAAGCGGCAGCGTGGCTGGTTGTTTTTATTTGGTCCCTGAACCGCTCAACTGTATTCTTGTTATCTGATTTTATAACCGAATTTCCGTAATAGGTATCCAATAGGGCAAATCTGTTTTGAGTTTCGATGTCTGCTTTAGCAATTACCTGATTGTAAAGGCCATAAAAATCGTCTTGGGAAGTCAGGGAAACCGCATCCGGGAAAACAAGCAGAAGCGGTTGTCCTATGGTATCGGTCATACCCAGTCCCGTTTCCAGAGCAGATTTCTGCACGTTTGCTGATTCCGAGCCGTAAGTTCCTACCGAAGCGATATAACACGGACCGCCGCCATTGGCAAAATACAGCTGAAGTGAATAATACATGAGAAATTTTGCCTGTGGCGCTATAAGAGTTACCCCTTCTTTCGTGTCTTTCAGGCGGATGTTTTCTTTTTTTGCTTTCCCGAAGTATTGTTCATATTCTAAAAGGGAACTGATTTTCAGAGGCTCCGTATAACCGGCAGGCTGCAGTTCGGTATACCCGATAAATGCCGGTACTGCTGATTCCGATAGCGAAACCGAATATGGGAGCCTTGCGTTTTCCCGAATGGAAACGCCCGGAGTGGTTGGATTTGGCATGTTTTAAATTTAAATTAAAGGGTTATTCGTTTTTTATCTTTAGGGCTGATCGACCGTAATGCTTTTAATATCCACCTGATCGATTGATGCAACATCTACTGGACCTGCAGCCTCAATTTTGATGACACTTACTTTATACAGGACAGACGGCATTACTTTTCCGCCCAACAGTCCCCAGACATAGCTCAGCTGCTCAAACGGAACCGAATGCATTTCGGCTCTGAAACTGAAATCTTTAGTACGGTCAGTACTTATATCTACGTATTTTAATACATTATTGGCCTGGATAACTTCAATCACTTTCGAAATACTGGCCAGTGAAATATCATAAGACGATCTGTTGGCCGAGATCATGACATACAGATTGATGTAGGCAGGATCTCTCATTTCATATTTAAGTGCTGCATCACCTGCCATGATCTTATTGTATCTCGGGGCATTTTTCAATGCGGGTTCTTCCTGAACATTCAACAATGTAATGATTACCTTATCGCTCAGGCCCGAAGTACCGTCATCATGTTTGGCAACGTCTGCTACAACCACACTATCTTCAATAATGTCTGCCGTATTCAGCTTGTCTCTTAAAACGTTCAATACTTTGCTTATCATAATTTTGTTCTTTCGTATTATGGTGCAAACATACAATTCCGGTTCGTCAAAAGACAAATATTTCAGGGTCCCAAACCTGTCTTTGCAGTAGATGGAATTTTTATTTTTATTTAAATCCGATTGAAAACAAAAATATAAAACCCTTATAATCAAACAACTATTTCATTACCTAAAAATACCAGAAATCAGACAAATGCGATCCCGCTTCGGAATGCAGTAGATTCAGGCAGGCCAACCGGGTTTGGTTTTGCTGCTGTTTTGCTGGAATAGGAAAGAAACTTCCGGCATCCATCCTCCCTCTCCCGGCCAATTACCGGATTTCTATTTCGGTTCACGTTAAATTGATATCCGCCGGTTCAGACAGGCCCTGCTCTTCCCTTTACTGCAAAGACTGAACGGAGGGGCCGTATCGTTCGTTTAAAGGATTTTCTTCTTTTAATTTTGACCCCATCAATTTAAAACCTAATCCAATGAATATTAAGAAAATTTTCGGCAAGCGCAATGAGATCATCGGCGGCCATTTTAACGAACTGCGCTCAAAACTGGGACTGGCGGATCAAAACGAAGAACTGATTTATTCCATCCGGGAAGAAATCTGCAATGCCTGCCCTCTGAAAAACGGCAACAACTGCGATACCCAGAAATGGATCAACCCGCAGACCATGGAAGTGGTAAATTCTCCGAAAGAAGGCTTTATCAGAGGCTGCGGATGCAGGCTGAGCGCAAAGCAAAAATCGAAAGCCAGCCTCTGCCCTGCCGGCTTCTGGGGAGGGGAATTCAAATAAAAACAAAATCACCGGCCCCAGCATTTTTGTATAATCAAACCCTCCTTCACGTGAACCAGGACCATATCATTCAGAAAGTCTTCGTTGAAATTACCGTCAGCAACAAACAAAAAGCCTATGATATCAAAGACGATATCAGCAGCTTTTTGTCGATGGACGTTTTTCCGGAAATCGAAAAATACATTGATGCGCTGGAGCGAAAATTCCCTGACCGGACACTGCAGATCCCCAAACTGGAACTGAATCTGGAAATCAAAAACAGTGCGTTGAATACGGAACTGAAAAATATGATCATCCAGCATTTCAAGGAAGAATTGTCGGGGATTACAGAGCCGGTCTTAAGTGCTGAGCAGGAAACGGAAAACAGCAGCAAAGCCCATCTTGTCGGAAACACGGAAAAAATGATCCGGACCTTTATCTACTTTCTGGAACACGGATCGATGCCGTGGTGGAATCCTGATAAAAAAGGAATCAACTTCCTCGAACCCACGGTATTTGAAACCCTGATTTCAGCCGACCGTTTCCCGCAAATCATAAGATCCGTTTTACCCAGGCAAAAAGTACGGAACCGCCTGATTCATCAGCTTCCGGATGTTCAGCTTGCCCAATTGTGCCGGGTGCTTTTAAAAGATAAGAAAAAGGAAATCATCCCGGAGCCGGAGGTGATCCGTTCTATCCCGGGACTCAGTCCACCCGACCGGATGATGATCTGGCAAATACTTCTGACTGTAGTATCAGGATATTCAGATCCGTCAAAAAACAGCTTTCAGGAATATCTGGTTCAGCAAATCGTAAAGCTAATAGCGGCAGAAACATTGCAGGCAGAAGCCATCCGAAAGAATCTGAAGACCATCGCCAAAGTGTTTCCTTTCATTAAAGAAAAAGAAATTGAAAAGGAGATTACAGAAATCCTGAAAATCCGTCAGCCGGATCTCATGGAAAATGCAAAATCTTCTTCGGAAACCATTTATAAGAAAGAGCAGTCCCTTTTTGAAAAAGCAGTATCAGAGGAAAGAATTCCTGAAGAAGCCATACCCGATGACGGCCAGTACGTGCAACACGCCGGACTTATCCTGATCCACCCGTTCATCAAAACCTTTTTTGAGCATTGCGGACTTCTGGATCCGAGAACCCAACAGCTTCTTGATCCCGAATTGGGGTCCCATTTGCTGCATTACATCGCTACCGGAAAGACCAATGCCCCCGAATACGACATGGTTTTGGAGAAATTCCTGTGCAATATCCCGGCGCACCAGCCCATCAGCCGGCACATCAAACTGTCGCGCAAACATAAAACCGAGGCTAAAAACGTTATCGAAAGCGTCCGGCACAACTGGAGCCCGATGAAAAATTCATCCGCCGCCCTGTTGCAGAACGAGTTTTTCCAGCGTCCCGGTAAACTGGTGGTCACCGATTATGATTACATCCTCACTGTAGAACGGAAAACCCAGGACATCCTGCTGGATAAGCTGGCCTGGGGCATCGGCTTGGTAAAGCTGCCGTGGAAGGAAAAGTTTGTGTATGTGAACTGGTAAGTGAGTTTAGGCTGGAAGATGGAAGCGGGATGCCGGAAGTACTTTCGGTTAAGACACTTACAGGATTTATGGATATTAAAGTGATTTTTTGGATCAGGCCCAATAAAAATTTCATTAAAACTTCCAATCGTTCTGTTCTTTAAAATGGCACAACTGATTTAACAAACTGAATATAAAAAACAGTCAATTTTTCCGAAAAAAATTAACCCTGAAACCAAATACACGGGAACAAAGCCGGAAGCGGCCCGATCCTTTCCGATCATCCGGTAGTAGATAAAGCACTGCCGATATCGCCGTGCTTTATATTACTTTAAAACAAATTCAAATAAAAACATCAATTCCATGAAAGCAGCAAAACCTCTAGATAAAAGCAGCGGTAATCCTCACGGCCCGGGCAAAAAACAGAGGCCTGAAAAGCCTGTAGTGGTCCCCCTGCCGGTAACCGAATTTGCCAATTTACAAACCCAGAAACCGGAAAGCACCGCGGTAACGGCCGGATCGGCCAACCCTTATTCCGACAGGAAGAACCTGAACGGAACCATCGCCCCGGTCCACGGCTCAAAGACCATTTACGGCCAGGGTGCCGAAATCAGGTACGGTAAGTTTCAGGAAAGCCTGGCAGCAACCGGAGACCTTAACCACCCTGAGACCAAAGAAGCGGAGAAAAAATATATGGCGACCCTGAGCATCAATGAGATGCAGGAGTATCAGGACCGTAAATCCGGAACGTATCTGCCAAAGACCCTGGAGGAGCAGGCGGCGGCTTACCGGGAAAACAAAATACAGAAGGAAGCTCAGCAGAAAGCAAAACCGGCAGGTTCCGGCAATACGGACGACGCTCTGACCGACCTGTCACATGCTCCTGCTACGGAGTTGGCGGCTCAATTCAATGCCGTCCAGGACAGCAGTTCCGGTCTTTTCAATAACAAGGCTGAAAAAGCGGCGAACAGGCTTCCTAAAGTGAATGCAAAATCCGGCAGTGCCTTCACCGGATCCAAACCGAAACGTAAAGCAGGTCCGGCAAAGAAAACAGTGAAACCTGGTAAAAAAAACCTTCAGCCGGTTGCTCAAAAGCCGAAATCAAAAGAAGTTTCTTTTACCCAAAGCGAGCCTCTGAAAAAGACAAGCTATTCTTTTAACGCAGCAGGCCAAACCGGAGGCCTGGAAAAGCAGGCTCAGCATGTATTGGGCAATATCCAACTGGATACCTCAGCCATTCCGGCGGCCATGCAGCAGGATACCCGGGTACAATTGACGGGAGAAGCCGATACACAGCATCTCGCTATCGAACAGCAGGAAGCGGCTCATGACATGGGCATCCAAAAGGATCACGCGGAAAATGATATCCATAAAGACTACGGTGAAAACGACATCATTAAGAAACCAAAAGATGAGATCCTTAAGCCTTCGCGGAAAATAAGCGCCAAAGCGGTTAAAAAACAGCCTCTTGAAACACTAAAATTAGAAGGTATTGACAAAGCCGGAATTAACGAGCAGTTTGCCCCGGTCATCCGGACAAAAATCGGCACAGAGAATGAAAAATACAAGGCTGCCGAACTGGAGCATGACCAAAAGGTGCTGGAACAGGAAAAAACGGCGGAAACACAGATCGGAACAGAAAAGGACCGGTCGCATGAAAAGCAGCTGAAAACCGTAAAAGATGCCCGGTCAGACGTCCACAGCTCCAGGGTTGAGTGGCAGCAGGCCCTGGATCAAACAGAAGCGGATTTTGCCAGAAAGTCCGGCGACCATGCCAAAGCTACGCTGGGGCATATCAAGACGGAAAAAAGCAGAGGCGAAACCACCGCCCAGGGACATGTCGATAAGGCCAATACGGAGGCGCTCAAAAAGAAAGAAGCCGCCCAGGCTGAAGCCCGGCAGAAGAAAACAGAACAGCAGAAAGCCAGCGGGGGGTTCTTCGGCTGGGTAGCCGATAAAGCTTCGGCATTCATCAACGCCCTGAAAGATGCACTGAACTATATTTTCACCAAGCTCAGGGATGCCGTTAAAGCTATTTTTGAAGCGGCCAAGACCCTGGTGCTGGCAGCCCTGGAACTGGCGCGAAAAGCCATTGTCAGCCTGATCAAAGCATTTGCCTCCGTCATCAAAGGCTTTCTGGACATTGCCCTGGCAGCTTTCCCCGGTATCAGGGACCGACTGAAAGCCCGGATCGATAAATATGTGGCCGTCGCCGAAAAGCTGGTGAACCAGGCCTTTGAAGTCTTCAAAAAAGCAGTGGTGGCTGTGATTGATTTCCTGGCTGAAACTGTAGACAAGTTATTAGGTATACTGCAATCTGTTTATGATGGTATTTTAACGGTTGTCGGGATGATTGTAAAAGGTGATATTCTTGCTCTCCTAGAAAAATTAGGAAATATAAAAGATGCTTTGTTCGGAGTAACATTTGACACCATAAAACAAGGCGGGATGGAAGAATTGTTAGGTGCAAATCTTGATGAGTCTTTATCGCCTGAAGAACTTATGGCTGCCATGCAAATGGGGTTGTTATCCGTAGGTAATGAACAGGGTTCGGATGACGGAATGCCAAAAGCGCCCTGGACGAATGCAAACGTGGGGGTAGATGTCGTAAGCTTCGAAGAATTATCTCCGGAAATGCAGGCTGAATTAAAAAGAATGCAAAAAGCAGGACAAACAGAGGCAACTATTGGTGAGCGTAATGATCCTTCCAGAACCATGTCTTCTGTTATGGAAGAAGCCAAAACATCACAAAGCGCTCCTGAAGTATCAGGGCAGAAATTCAATGATGGCTTAACCCCTATGAAGCGTGCCGAAATAAAATGGGAGATGATGAAAACAGGCATTAAGCAATGGTGGGATAAAAACTGGCTGAAAGTCGTAGGTGGAATTATTGCTGCACTGGTTGTATTTATCGCAGCTGAAGTAGTTACAGGGGGAGCGATAACAGCGGCATTACCGGTAATTATGCCGATATTGGCAGATGTATTCATTGGAGTAACAATCGCACAATTGGCCACTCATTTTGTTGACGGACTTGCCAAATCATGGGCCGGAGAGATCAAAGGCGGTACCAAAGCTTTCAGCAGAGGACTGGCAGCAGCGTTGATAGAACTGGCGATGTATCTTGGATTTAAATTAGTGGAAGTAGCCGCAAAAGCGATTACCCAACTGGTGAAGGGTGGTATAAAGCTTATTAAAGCAGGAGCAAGATCCGTAATGAATTTTAGTAAATTCATCATTAAAGAAGGAAAAGTTCTGTTTAAAGGCATGGCCGGAAAAAATCTTGGAAAACTAAGCAAATCTTTACGTAAATTGGCTGATGACATTTTAGAGCGGATGCGAATTAAAAAAGTATTGCTCAGAATACAAGGCAAACGATGGGAAGTCCTGGCTGAGATAAACCCTTTGTTTGTGATTATGTCTGGACCGATGCCTGGTGAAGATTTAATGAGCATTATTAAAAAAGATAAAGCAGAGGTTTCTAAAGGCTTAAGAAAAGGAGATGAGTTTATTGATGAACAAGGAAGGAAATTAATGAAAATTTCTAATAAGAATGAATTTACGAAAACCCCTAATTATCGTGAGATATTTGCATTAGCTAACAAGGTTGATATTTCAAATGATGTTATTCATCATCTCATTGAAAAAGGTTCTGATTTTGCATATCTTTTTGAAAAAGAATTAATTAATGCTCCGAAAAGTTTAAGGGCGATACCAAAAGGAAATATTAATAAAATTCTTCATTTGTCAGATATCCGAATTGCTTGGAATGAGGTTTATAGTCAATTAGATGAGTTAAAGGCGTTAAATATGATTGATGATGCTAATATGAAAAAGAGAATAATTGATTTTGCCGCAAAAACAGATGTATTTATAAAGCAATCTTTAGATGATATTGGAAAAGCTGAATTGACAGCAGGAAGACAGCTAACAGAAAATGAAATAGAAACAATTACTAACAGTTTAAAATATTTACTTAATTAATGAATAATAAAGAGAACATATTCACCTTCAATTCAAAAAGTTGGATAGGTAATTTAGGTAAGAAAAGTTCAAAAGTACAACAACCTAAATGTAAAATATGTAATAAAGAGTTAAAAGAAGAAATTAAATATTCGAAAGTTGAGGTAGAAATTGAAAGATATAACGGAGAAGATATGCTTAGCGCTTCTAATATTTTAATTGTTTCTGAAAATCTTTATGAAGCATTGGTAAATGCTGGGATTAATGGTTTTGCACCAATAAAGGTTAGTAAAGTAAAGCAAAAGTATAGTGATATTGACATGACAACTATTCCTACGTTAGTTTATTTAGCTATTTTGGCTCCTCCAGTTAGAAATATACCTATAGCAAGTGATTTTATTGGAATTTGCGCAGGTTGTAATTCATATTTAAATAAATATAATGAAGAAAAATCAAAATTGATTATTAGAAATAGCGAAGAAAATGCAATTCATTTACAAGTCTATTATGACTCATATAAAGGGGCAGATATTTTTAATTTTGTTGACCATGGTGAAATAGGAGTAACTCAAAAATTCCTAGATGTTATTAAGGATTTTAATTGTCCGGATAATGTTATAATTCCTTCTGAATGGATATAATTAGCGAATTATTATTAGGGCAAACGCATGAAAAATAAATAAGATCTTTGTATGTATGAGCATACAAGAATATTTTGGTAATATTGAAGACTTCCGTATAGAGAATAAGTGCAGTCATAGGTTGTCAGATATACTTTTGAT
>CAJYRQ010000069.1 GCA_913777465.1 uncultured Chryseobacterium sp. | reverse complement strand
AAATCTTTCAGGTTCCTGTTGTTGATACCCACAAAATCAATATCCGGATTAATATGTTTTAATTCTTCTTCCGAATGGATTTCAAGCAAGGCTTCCAATCCCAGCTCATGGGAAAGTGCTGTGAATTCCTGAACCTGCTGAGGGGAAAGACAGGCCGCAATCAATAAAATGACATCGGCACCGATGGATTTGGCTTCATAAAACTGGTATTCGTCCACCATAAAATCCTTTCTCAGAACAGGAATTTGAATATGATTTCTGATGCTCAGAATATCATTGGAATTTCCGCCGAAAAAATCCCGGTCCGTAAGAACCGAAACTGCGCTGGCTCCGGACTGTGCATAAGTAGAAATCACTTCCAGCGGTGAAACTTTGTCATTGATGATCCCTTTGGACGGAGATTGCCTTTTGAATTCAGCGATAATCCCGTTTTTGGTTTTTAAGGTCTCTTTTAATGAAAAACTTTTTCTCCCGAAGAATTCCGAATCTTTAAGCTGCTGAACCGAAACTTTTGATTTCGAAAATGCCAGCTCTTCTTTTTTTCTATGGATGATTTTATCTAAAATATTCATACCCATTCATTTATTCATTCAACAATAATTTCAGGCTGTGTAAGGCTTTCCCGCCGTATAAACTGTCTTTTGCCATGGAAAGGCAGTCTTCAAAGTTTCCGGATTTACCGGTAGAGGATAATGCAATTGCTGCATTGGCAAGCACCACGCAATTCTGTTCTTCCGTTCCCTTGCCTTCAAGGATATTCCTGAACATTTTTGCCGTTTCTTCCGGAGTACCGGCTGCCTGAATGCTTTCGGGGGTTACGGCTGTAAAGCCAAGATCTTCGTTGGTATAAACAGCTTCGCCCTTTTTACTGATGATCTTGCTGTCGCCTGTCAGGCTGATTTCATCATAGCCGTCCATCCCGTGAACCAGGGTAAACTCGCGTTTGTCTTTCTGCAGGAGATACTGGTAAATCCTTGCGATCTCCAGGTTATAAACGCCGATCACCGAATACTTCGGCTTTACAGGATTCACCAGCGGGCCGAGAAGATTGAAAAAAGTTCTTAATCCCAACGATTTTCTCAGCGCTCCGACGGATTTCAGGGCCGGATGAAAATAGGGGGCGTGCAAAAAGCAAATGTTGGCTTTATCCAGCTCTTCCTGAAGCTGTTCGGGACTGTTTTTAAATTCATAACCCAGCGCTTCCAGCACATTGGACGACCCGGTGATGGTGGAAGCCCCGTAATTGCCGTGTTTGGTAACCTTCTGTCCCGCACCGGCTACCACAAAGCTCGCCAGGGTGGAAATATTGATGGTGTTTTTGCCGTCACCGCCGGTTCCTACGATATCGATGGCCTCCTCTGCATCGATGTTCACCGGAACGGCCATCTGCAAAAGGGCGTCGCGGAAACCTTCCAGTTCCGGCAGGGTAATATTCCGCATCAGGAAAACGGTCACAAAGGCCGTTACTTCCGTAGCGTTGAATTTATTTTGTGCAATTTCAATCATGATCGCCTTTGCCTGCGATTTGGACAGCGTATGGTGATTGAAAAGGTATTGAAGGATTTCTTTCATTTCTAAAGATTAAATCTGTTAATTTTTTTATTTCAATCCGAGGATAACTTGTGTTTTTAAGACATTAATTTTTTAATTATTGCAAAAGGATCGTGGTCATTCAGTATATGTACTTCATCAATCTTATCTATTTCCAATTGTACTGCGAGTTGGTTTATATCAGCCCTGTAAAGCAAATTAAGGTCTAATTGGCACCAGTACCTAAAGTCTGAATATAAACTTTTGTAAAGAATATTTTTCTCCATTAAAAATAAAACAAAATCAATCCTTTCACTGACTTTGTATCTTTCCGGAACTTCAGGATAAGCTGTTAACAGGCTTTGCGCAAAAAGTTCAATCTGATTCTCACTCCAGTTACTGACGTCTTTTTTTAATTCATCCCAAACCGTAGCTTCATAATAAGTGATGATCTGAAGAAGGTCTGATGAGGCATGACCTTCACTCCAATGATCGCTGTCTATTTCCTCATATTTAAGTATATAAGAATAGACGGCGAGCACTCCTTCATTTGAACTTGTGGTAAAGTTATTCAGCTTATAAAATACTTTCCGGGTAAGAAAAGCATCGAATTCTTCTTTAGTCATGTCTTAAATTAAAAAATTTCGGATAATGACTTCCCCTTCTGGGGTCAGGATGCTTTCAGGGTGAAACTGGACCCCGTGTACATCATAAGTTTTATGCTGCAGAGCCATGATCATGCCGTCTTTATCTACAGCGGTGATTTCCAGTTCTGCCGGTAAATCCTCGCGGTTCACCACCCAACTGTGGTATCGTCCGACTTCAATCCCGCTGGAAAGGTTCCTGAAAATTTTCGTGTCGTCTTTTACCACATCTGCCGGTGTTGCGACCCCATGATAAATTTCGGTAAGGTTGATCAAACTTCCGCCGAAAGCCTCTGCAATGGCCTGCTGGCCAAGACATACGCCCAGGATGCTTTTGGTAGGGGCATATTCTCTTATCACATCCAGTAAGATTCCCGCTTCTTCAGGAATTCCGGGGCCTGGAGAAAGTACGATTTTGTCATACTGATCGATTTCAGCCAGGGGAATCCGGTCATTTTTCACTACATTCACTTTGGTATTCAGAATTCTTTCAATCATCTGAACGAGGTTATAGGTAAAGCTGTCGTAATTATCGAATACCAGGACTTTGGGTGATGGTTGATGGGGTAAGGTTGATGGGATATGGTTGATTGTTGATGGTTCTGTATGTTTCATTTTATTTTTTTCTGTAATAATTAATAAATCCATTCAATAGTTTTTTGCAAAGGATGGTCTGATTTAAGAGTTCTGTAAATTGTTTTTCATTTATATACCTTTGATTATAAGATAAATACAGCTGGGTCTCCAACTCATACAATGAACCTCTTGCAATAAACAGAAATTGTATTGTTGCTTTCGCTGTATTTCTTCCGCATCCTTCAGCTATATTGGAAGGAACAGATATAGCTGCTCTTCTGATCTGATTGGTTAAACCGAATATTTCTTCTTTCGGATAACTTTTAGTTGAATCGTATATACTATTACTAAGTTTTCTTGATTCAACCCATACACCTAAATTTGTGTACTCCATCATTTGTGTTTTATAATTTTTTAATAAATATTTTAACTAATAACTAATAACTAATAACTAATAACTAATAACTAATTTCTATCAACTATCAACCAGCTTCTCCGCTTTCTCCACCGCCTTTTTAAGCGCATTCAGTTTATTGTTTACTTCCTGGAGTTCGCTTTCGGGATTGGATTTCGCTACCAGTCCAGCGCCGGCCTGGTAATACAGGGTGTTGTTCTTGCTTAAAAAAGTACGGATCATAATGGCCTGGTTGCATTCGCCGTCGAGACCGATCATTCCGATACAGCCGCCGTAATAGCCACGGGAATCTTTTTCATATTTGTCGATTAACTGTAAAGCTTTGTGCTTTGGGGCGCCGCTTAAAGTTCCCTGGGGAAAAGTGGTTGCCACCATTTCGAAAGGATTGGTCTGCTCCGCCAGATCGGCCGTTACTTCGCTGACCATGTGGATGACGTGGGAAAAAAGCTGGATTTCCTTTAATTTGGTTACGGTAACGTTTTTTCCGAGTTTCCCCAAATCGTTTCTTGCAAGATCCACCAGCATGGTGTGCTCTGCATTTTCCTTTTCATCATTTTTTAGGGCTTCGATCGACTGAAGATCGGTTTCAAGATGCCCCGTTCTTTTGAAAGTCCCGGCAATCGGGTGGATAACGGCTTTGTTGTTTTTAATGATCAGCTGGCTTTCCGGGCTGGATCCGAAGAGTTTATAATTTCCGTAATCGAAGAAGAAAAGGTAAGGTGAAGGATTGATGTTTCTCAGAGCCCGGTACACATTGAATTCGTCTCCTTTGAATTTCTGTTCAAACCTTCTGCTTAAAACCAGCTGGAAGACGTCTCCCCGCATACAGTGCTTCTGGGCGGTTTTTACCAGATCGATGTATTCTTCATTCGTGATGTTTGAAGTTTCCCCGCCGTCCTTTTCAAAAGGGTAGATCACGGAATTGTGGTTTTTAATCAGGCTTTCCAATACGTAAAGTTCAGGTTTTACACCTTCCATCTGGTTTTCGATGATGTGCATTTCATCATTGTAATGGTTGATGGCAATGACATACTGATACAGCCGGTACCGTAGAATAGGGATTTCCACCTCAGGACTCTGGGGTTTGAAGTTCAGGTTTTCAAAAAACTGTACGGCTTCAAAACTGGTATATCCGAAAAGGCTCTGTGCCGTTTTTTCAATCGGGTCGTTTGTGCTTTTACAATCAAAGACATGGGCGAAATCCTGCAGGATTTCCGTGATGTTCCGTCCGCCGATGGATTGTTTTACCGGTTCCTGGCCGGGAAGCTTTACTTCAAAATCGGTTAAGGTTTTAATCTCGATTCCGGCAATAGCATTGATGGCTATAAATGAGAAATTATTGTCGATATTCTTAGAATCCGAGCTTTCCAGCAGAACAGTATCCCTGAACTGGTCGCGGATCTGGAGATAAATAGTCATTGGCGTCCGGAGATCACCCAGGGTTTTTCTTGAAACGGTTTTTACTTTTATTTTTTTACTGAACATCTGCAGTTTATTTTAAATAGGGTTAAATAAAAAAGACTTCAACGGTATCCGTCAAAGTCTCTTTGTATATTGTTTTATTATTGAAGCGTTAAGATGGATTAACAGCACGACAATAGCCTCAGACCCGACGAAGAGTTTGAAAGCCACCACCACATATTGTTGCTGTTACTAAACATGGTACAAATGTATATATTTTTTTAATATGAAAAACAAAATGATTAAAATAAATCTTAAAGCTTACAACAAATCCTGTTCCTTTTCGATTTTTAATCTGAAAATTATTTGCTTTCCGATTGTCTGAACTTTGATCAAGGTGATGATTAGCAGTCCCCATCTTTTAGTAAAAGCGGATAATACACCGAAAATTATAAACAAAAATACCACTGTCAGAAAACCGTGGTTGCTCGTGAAAAAGAGAATTTTGAAATGAAAACCATGCTTTAATTTTAAAAATCTATCTTAAATAACGTGAATTTTATGGTAACTAATTGTTTTTTAAGTGGTTTAATGGAATTAAAGTGGAGATCTTAAAGAATTTAGTGTAGTGAAAAAAATCAGTTGATATTCAAAATTACAGGTAATATCCTTAAGCGACAGTGCCTCCAGCATCCGGCATCCCTCTTCAAGCCTTTTAATTACGGTTTGTAGCTCGAATCCACGTTAAATATAATCATTCCTGATTTTAATCTTGCGTAAAATATCTTTAAAATGGACATTTATCATGAGCTTGAACGTTTATTTTTTATATTTTTGTCTAAATTTTTATAGGAAAAATAATGAAAAAAGTATTAGCAATCGCGTTTATCGGAGGTTTAGTAGCGGTAAGCTGCTCAAAGAAGCCCAATCATGACTTACAGGACAGCAACACGATGTTGCCTGAACCGGATGCCCCTACGGTAGTGGATTCTACTGCCAGAAAAACAGAAAATTCCCAGGTAAATGCCGCAGAATCTTTACCGGCTAACCAGGCAAAAGCAGATACGGCTACGGCTGCCAAAAAATAACTGCAGGATCATGAGAAATCTGTTTTTAGCAGGATGTATGGCCATGCTGATGTTTTCCTGTTCTAAAAAAGAAACCCCTGCTGCTGGTTCCGGTTTAGAAATGGCCCAAGCTTCGGATCCCGGCAAAAGCAATCTTTCCGGAGATCAGATCATTGAAACCCTGGACTGTTCCGGATGCCATGCCGTGAACGAAAAAATGATAGGGCCTTCGTATCAGCAGATTGCAGATAAATATTCTGAAAAAGATACGGAGCTGCTGGCTTCCAAGATCATTGAAGGTGGCAGCGGAGTCTGGGGCGGAGTACCGATGTCTCCTCATCCGCAGGTATCTAAAGAAGATGCAAAAAAAATGGTGCAGTATATTTTAAGCCTTAAAAAATAAGGCATGGCTGAAAAGTCCGGCCTGCATCCCAGGAATCTCCACCGGGATCCGTACGATTTCGATCAGCTGATGGCCGGTGTACCCGAACTGAAACAATATGTTTTTGTGAACGCTTATCAAAGTGTAACGATTAATTTCAGCCTGCCGAAGGCCGTTAAGCTCCTGAACAAAGCTTTGTTGTTACACTTTTATAAGGTTCAGCACTGGGATATTCCCGATACCAACCTCTGTCCGCCGATTCCCGGCAGGGCAGATTACATTCATTACATTGCCGATCTGCTGGCTGAATCTTTCAGCGAACTCCCGGAAGGTCAGAAGGTACAAGGACTCGACATCGGTACGGGGGCCAATCTGGTATATCCTTTAATTGCGCACCGGTCATACGGCTGGACCATGTTCGGAACCGATATCAATGAAGATTCTTTAAGAAATGCAGGACAGATTTTAGATCATAATCCGGATCTGTTGCCGGCAATCCGTCTGAAGAAACAGCCGGAAGCAAATCATATCTTTAAAAATATCCTGGGACCTGAAGACCGGTTTGCTTTTTCCATGTGCAACCCGCCGTTCCATGATTCCGAAGCTTCCGCTTTAAAAGGCAACCTGAGAAAAACAAAAAACCTGAGCAAATCGAAAGTCCGTAAGCCGGTTCTGAATTTCGGCGGACAGCAGTCTGAACTTTGGTGTGAAGGCGGTGAGCTGGCATTTATTACGAAAATGATCCGGGAGAGCGCGCTGCATTCCTTACAGGTCTTATGGTTTACGTGTCTGGTTTCCAAAAAAGACCATCTCTTTAAATTCACTTCTCTTTTAAAGAAAACAAAAACTGCAGAATTCCGCATCATTGAAATGGCGCAGGGCCAGAAAATAAGCCGGATGCTGGCATGGACATTTGTTCCGCGGCACGAGCAAAAGAACTGGCTGGATTTAAACCAAAAGTAAACACCTTACAGGGTTGTAAGGTGCTTAGTGCATTGTGTTTCTAGAATCATACTGAAAAACCGGGCTCGTACAGAAGGCTGCTTCTAACAATCACCGGCCCGTATTAAATAATCCGGCAGTTCCGGCCGGGAGGTATTGATCATACGGGAAAACAAAGTCGTCATTTTTTCATACTTTATTTATTTTTGATTCGTGGTGTAATTCAAAGATAATAAATTTCATTCATTCTTAATTCATTATTAAGTGATATTTTAAATTTAATTTAAAATTTTTATTATAATATGGTAGGTAATTAATTATTTTCTTAAATATCCGCTATTTTCGGTATATCATATTTACGCTACTTTTTAAACTTAATTTTATAAATAATCACTAAATTTGTACGCTTTTAGAAAAAATAAGAAATGCAATTATCAGAACAGGAAATCATTAGAAGAGAAAAGCTGAACAAGCTTGTTGAAATGGGAATCAATGCATTCCCGGCGGATGAATACGTTATTACGGATACTACAGAATCTATAAAACAGGATTTCGCAGAAAGTAAACAGGTGAAGATTGCTGGCAGACTGATGTCCAGAAGAATTCAGGGGAAAGCTTCTTTTGCTGAATTGCAGGATTCTACAGGTCGTATCCAGGTGTATTTCAACAGGGATGAGATCTGCACGGGTGAAGACAAAACATTGTACAATGAAGTCTATAAGCACCTTTTGGATATCGGCGATATCATTGGGGTAGAAGGGGAGCTTTTTACCACGCAGGTAGGTGAAAAAACAGTTTTGGTGAAGGATTTTACCCTTCTTACCAAATCGTTGAGACCGCTTCCGCAACCGAGAACCGATGAAAACGGAGTGGTGTACGATGCGTTCAACGATCCGGAAATGAGATACAGACAGCGTTATGTAGATCTTACGGTAAACCCTCAGGTAAAGGAAGTTTTTGTAAAAAGAACGAAACTTTTCAATGCCATGAGAACGTTCTTCAACGATGCCGGATATTTTGAGGTGGAGACGCCGATCTTACAGTCGATCCCGGGGGGAGCCGCTGCAAGGCCTTTCATTACCCATCACAATGCACTGGATATTCCTTTATATTTAAGGATTGCCAACGAATTATACCTGAAAAGGCTGATCGTAGGCGGATTCGACGGGGTGTATGAATTTTCCAAAAACTTCAGGAATGAAGGGATGGACCGTACCCACAACCCGGAATTTACCGCTATGGAAATCTATGTAGCCTATAAGGATTACAACTGGATGATGGATTTTACCGAGAAGTTGCTGGAATTCTGTGCCATCCAGGTAAACGGAACCACCAAAGCGACTTTCGGGGATTATGAAGTAGATTTCAAAGCCCCTTACGAAAGGGTTTCCATGACAGATGCGATCCTCAAATTTACAGGTTTCGATATTACCGGTAAAACGGAACAGGAATTATTCGACTTTGCCAAATCAATTGGTATTGAGGTAAATGAAACCATGGGGAAAGGGAAATTAATCGATGAAATTTTCGGTGAGAAATGCGAAGGAAACTTCATCCAGCCTACTTTCATTACCGATTACCCGATCGAAATGTCACCTTTAACGAAGAAGCACCGAAGCAAAGAAGGCCTTACGGAGCGTTTTGAATTGATGGTCTGCGGAAAGGAAATCGCGAATGCCTATTCCGAGCTTAATGATCCGATCGATCAGAGGGAACGTTTTGAAGATCAGCTTAAATTATCCGAGAAAGGCGATGATGAAGCAGGGCAGTTTATCGACGAGGACTTCCTGAGAGCCCTTGAATACGGAATGCCGCCGACCTCAGGATTGGGAATCGGGATGGACCGACTGATTATGTTCCTTACCAACAATGCTTCTATCCAGGAAGTATTGTTCTTCCCGCAGATGAAACCGGAGAAGACGGTTCCGCAGATTGAATTGGGAGAAGATGAAAAGGTAATTCTTGAAATTTTAAATTCCCAGGAAGGGCCGTTTTCGCTTGCTGAAGTGAAAGAAAGAAGCCAGCTTTCCGGTAAAAAATGGGATAAGGCTTCCAAAACTTTAACGAAAAACAACCTAGTGAAAGTGGAAAAGACTGATGAGAATGTTTTGATGAGGTTAATTTAACATAAAAAAAATAATGCAAACAGCAAGATTTATCGTTAAAAATTTTGGACCTCTAATTAATATTGATATTGAAGTTAGGGACTTTTTATGCCTTATTGGAAAACAAGCTACAGGTAAAAGCACTATTGCAAAGTTGTTAGCTATATTTGAAGATGAAAATTTCAGAAAGAATAATGATGATTTTTTTGAAATAGAATTAGATAAATATGGCATGCTGGAATTTTTAACAGATAGTACATTTTTATTTTATTCATATGGAAATTATTCTTTTATTTTTTATAATAAAAAAAAAATAAAAGTTAATGTCAGGGAAGAAATAAAAAGCAAGATACTCGACTCAAGTAATTTTGAAGATTATAAAGCAATAAACTTTCTTACGGACTATCAATTTTTAAGAGAAATTGATAATGAGAGCTTAAAAATAATTAAAACTACAAATATTGAAAATATTGAGAAAGAATTTAATGAAACTGTTGTTAAAAAAATTAATGTAGATGTAAAAGACAAAATGAGCATAGAAATACTGAATAAATTTCTTAATTACTATGATTCTTTATTACATAAGTATGGTTACGATATTTTTTTTGACTCTCAATATATTCCATCTGAAAGAAATTTTTTACACATCATTGCTGAGAATGTCTTTGGACTCATTAACAATAATATTCAGATTCCAAAGCATTTGTTAGAGATTGGGCAAGAATATGAAAAAGCCTTAAATGTGGTTAAAGAGATTCCTTTGAACCTGATTGACAAGAGTTTTACATATAAAAGGGAAGGAAAAACATCTTATATTTATCATAATGATAATGAAAAGGTGGATTTAATCCAATCTGCTTCGGGAATGCAAAGTATTATCCCGATAATTTTGTTAATAGAATATGCAAAAACATTAAAGGAAAATTACCATTTTAATTATGTAATCGAAGAGCCAGAGCTTAATATTTACCCGAAAACACAGCACCAGCTTATTAAATATTTGATTAAAAATGTTTTTGACTTTACGCGGGTAGATTACCAGAGGAAAAAGATGGTTATAACTACCCATAGTCCTTATATACTTGCTTCTATTAATAACCTGCTATTGGCATTTCAGAAAGGAAAAGAAAAGCCGAAAGAGGTAAATAAGATCATTAACAAATCATCTTGGATTAATCCTAAAAATTTTAATGCTTACGAGCTGAGAAACGGAAAGTCATATAAAATAATGAATCATAAATTAGGCCAGCTGAAGTCTAATATGATTGATCAGGTTTCAGACGAATTTGCAGATGAATTTGATAAAATATTGTCTTTATGATAAATGAGTTTCTAAATGTTTTTCCAGACAAAGAGGTATGTGTGAACGAGATCTTTGAAAAGCATAAATTTGTCTATGACCATCAAGTATTGAAAAAAGGAGTTTTCGTAAATGGTGATGAAATTTTTCATGTCCATATAGAAAATAATACTAAGGAGAATTATCATTTTGTGCAAAATGATGAATGTGTTATGTTAAGTATAAAAGGAGGGCAATGTGATTTTGTTTTATTTAATTCAGGTGTAATTCACTTTGTTGAAGTGAAAGCAACAAATGATAATCTCAGTACACATAAGAAAAAAATATATAAGCAATTAGAAAATACTTTTAAATATTACAGTGAATTTCTTGATAAATTTGATTTGAGATATGCATTAGCTTGTTTTGAGGCTGTTAATCCAAGAGGATATACTAAGAGAAAAATTCCACAATCAAGTAAATCTGAGAAGAAAGTATTATTTAAGACAAAGTATAGTGTTGATCTTTCTGAGGGAAATTATATAGTGTTTGAATGATAGAATTATCTTATAAGTAAACAAGAAATCTGCTATTAACTTTTAATCATAACATTTTTAATAAAGTAAAAGTAGAAAAAACCGACGATAGTATTTTGATGAGGCTGGTTTAGTAACTTTATGTACCACAGATATATAGAAGCAGGCAATTATTGCCTGCTTTTTCATTTTTGTGTGAAAAAAAATAAGTAACTTTGATAAACACCTACAAAACAAGATATTATGAAAAAATCATTTATTACCGCGTTAGCGTTGGTAACGGTATTCGCCAACGCTCAACTTAACCTTGCATCCGATTCCAATTTCGGCAACAACAGCATTGTTAATCTAAATCCCAGTGTCAGCGGATTTCTCTCTTACCATTTTGTAAACAACAAAATTATCGTTCAGAATTTCGATGTTTCCACCGCCAACCTCACAGATTCCAGAATCACCATGCTCGGTACCGATGGCAGTATCGATTCATCCTTTGGAACCGCCGGCTCCTTTGGCTGTCCGCTGGCGTATGCAACGGCAGGTGCCGAAGATTTCGTCCACAATTCCGGCACTGCGGATGTGATGATGTTTTCGGGGAAAAAATTCCATTACAACGGAACTTTAGACATGACCTACGGAACTGCCGGGCAAACGGAAATCCAGGCCAATGAAATCTACAGGAAAGTCCTGCCGAACGGAAATCTGCTCATCAGGACCGCCAACAGCATCTATCAGCTCAATCCTTCGGGACAGCTTGATTCTGCCTTCGGTACCAACGGGACGATGGCCTGCAACAGCACTTTATCCAACTATACCAATACGGTTTTCAGCAATCATGAAAAATTCATCGCCTTTCATGCCGGCAATTCCATTATGGAATATGAATCGAACAATTCGTCGCTCCGTAAAATGAATTACACGACGGGGAACTACGATACCACCTTCGGGGTTAACGGCAATGCGCAGTACAATACCGGATCTTCATCTACAATAATGAAATTCTGTATGATGAATGATAATTCACTGGTAAACTACCTGTTTGATGATCTCTCTTCTGCAAAATTTCTTACCAGGACTCTTCCTACCGGTATGCTCGATACTTCATTTGGTTTCAACGGGAAAATAGAACTTCCTTCTAATCTTAACGGGAAAAATCTTTTATACGCCCAGGATTTTGCCGTGGTAGACAATCATGTCGTTATACCGGTTCTGGACGACAGCTATCCCAGAAAATTGTTTCTTATGAGTGTAAACAGTGCTAACCTAAGTACAATCAACAGCCAGACCCTTCTGGATACGGGGATAACCACGCAGATGATAAATCCAGATGACAAAGTTTTCATTTCAGCGAAAGATAATTATCTGTATCTGATGATCAGTCCGAACACCATTAAAAGATATGTAATTTCAAATGTAGTTCTTAAGTCAAAAGAAACGGAGACGGATATAAAGGTTCAGTTTGTTAATCCGTTTGGCAGTGAACTGAATCTGATAACCGATGAAGAAATAAGGTCTGTAGAGATTCTGGATAAAGGCGGAAGATTGATGATGGAAAGCAAATCCTCAAAAAACATCAATACTTCAAATCTTCAAAAAGACATCTATATTATTAAGGTAACAACCCAAAAAGGGAAAGTAGTTTCCAAAAAAGGAATGAAGCGGTAAGCTTTTAATTTTAAAAGAAGCACGCCCCGGACGATCTCCGGGTTTTTTTATTGTCTTGAATTGGATAAATTAAAAATAAAAGTTAAGGCCTTTCAGGCACTAAAAAATATTTTATAAATGGGTATCATGGGATTCGGAAATTGTTGTATCTTTGGCTAATAAAAAAACACGTTTTAATGAAACAAATTATTACCTTTTTAGGGTTGGCCTGTACAATGGCTAATGCCCAGATTTCCATTTCAAAAGATACTTCTTTCGGCACCAATGGGACCGTAACTATTTCAGGAGTGGGATCCAATAATTACCTGCTGCTGATTCCCAACATTCATTCTACCTTCCAGGGAAATAAAATCTTCGTCAGCTATCCTTCCGTTTCAGGATCCGATACACAGTTTATCCGTTTGAACAGCGACGGCTCGCCGGACACCAGTTTCGGAAACAACGGAAACATCCTGATTCCTTTTTTTGAAGCCTACTACTTTTATGCAAACAGCAATTTCTTCTTAACCAACGGAAATAAAAAGTATCTCTCAAACGGTCAGCCGGACAGCAGTTTTTCCGGCTCGGTGATGCAGGCAACCGACTGGAATTATAAAATTGTACTTTCCGACGGTAAAATCTTCTTCCGTGATGATACCGCGTTCCATAAATTCCTGCCCGACGGAACTCCCGATTCTTCTTACGGCGTGAACGGATCCATGACTATCAATTCTGCCGTGGCCGGAGATCCGAACGGAAACAGCACCTACGAATTTATTTTTAACAAAGACAATGCATTGTACGAATTCATAAATCCTTCGGCCGGCCAGTCCAACATCCGGAAAGTCGATATCAATACCGGGAACCTGGATGCTGCTTACGGGCAGGGCGGATATGCGCAGGTTAAAAATTCAGGGGTTCCTTCCACGGCAGCTTATCATTCCAGTGTACAAAGTTCACAGAATGACGGTTCGTTTATCAACAAATTTAATGGGAATAACAATATTTATTTCACCAAAACCAATGCCATGGGTAATCTGGATACTTCCGTAGGAACCGGCGGCGTGGTTACAGGAAATAAATCATTTACCTACAACGGCTCTGCCTATTCTGCCGATGGCCAGCCTCTTATTTACAATAACCTGATTATCGTACCCGCAGAAAACTCAGCACAGGAACTGGGGATTGCCTGCTATGCTCTTAACGGGAATAACGTAACCATCAACAACAATACTTTTTATCCGCTCACCGGAACCTCATATACCTCTCTGAGATTTATTTTTGTAAAGGATAATTACATTTACGTAATGCACGACAACAACATTTCAAGATTTGTGATCCAGCAGCAGGTGCTCTCTGCAGACGGATTGTCTTTAAAAAATAAAGATATCCGGATCAATAATCCTTTTAAAGACGAGCTTTCCCTATTGGCGGATGAACCGGTAAATGAGGTAGAAATTGCCGATGAAACAGGCAGGATTGTTTTAAAAGGAAGAGGGTCGAAGTTCAATACCTCATCACTGGTAAAAGGAAACTATTTTGTAAAGATAACTACTGCATCCGGAAAAGTCATCTCAAAGAAAGCGGTTAAAAATTAAATAATGTCCAGAGGATGTTTTTTTGGTAAATTAATTTTATTTTCAGTTCCGGCGGAAGTTTGCTTCGCCGGAATTTTTTGATCTGCCCGCAACAGGCTTCACCAGAGTATGTTGATTCCCCGGTTCTTTACCGTCGGAAAAAGCTTCCCGCCTGTGAAATCATAAAAAGACATTCTGCAGGGCATTATGATAAACTATTTCCGTTTATTTACCGTTTAGTACAAAACAAATAGGATGAGAATTCTTATCATATTGATGTTTCTGTGCACATTTTGCAAAGCACAGATGCTGGCCTCCGTTTATTTCGATTACAACAGCGCGAAACTCAGCAGAGATTCGGAGAAAAAGCTGGACAGTATCAGCCGGTTGAACAAAACCTTGAAATTCAGGATTTTCGGGAACTGTGATATTTCCGGGACCTCGGAGTATAATAAGAAACTTTCGGAAAGCCGGGCCCTGGCAGTAAGTGCCTATCTGCAGAAAAAGATCGGCCGTCATATCGAGGTACAGAGCGTAACCGGTCTGGGAAAAGAAAAACAGATCAACGACAACAGCACCGAAGACCTGCGCCGGAAAAACAGGAGGGTGGATGTATTTATTGATCAGGTAATGGAGCCTGGTGAAATAAGGGCCGGAAAAACATTTGCCAGTTTCTTCAGCAGGAAAGTTTCCGAAATGAAAGTAAGGGATACCTTTTCCCTTCCGAACGTCAATTTTGTCGGAGGCCGCCACATCTGGCTTCCCAAAGGGAATAAAGTCCTGGCCCAGCTGGCAGACATTTTAAAAAACAACCCGTCTGTAGAAGTGGAGCTGCAGGGCCATATCTGCTGCGATTATGATAATTTCGACGGAGAAGATCTCGATCTGAAAACATTCAACCTCTCCTTTACAAGAGCCAATGCCATCAAAGAATACCTGGAATTACAGGGCATCCATTCTTCACGGATAAAAGCAACCGGGCAGGGACATCTTAATCCTGTTGTTTATCCCGAACGTAAGGAAGAGGATTTCAGCAAAAACCGGAGGGTGGAGATTGTTCTGCTTAAAAAGTAATACCATTGAAAACAGCGAATGCCTGTAATATCTTCATTATTCGATAAGAAACAGGATCCTATCAATAGAAACGTTAGGTGTTATCATAAACTTGTTGACATGAGTCTGTTTTTTAAAATTAAAAAATCCAATCCGGCTTCAGCTTTATTAGAAGAATTTCAAACAAAAACCTCTGTAATCAGATTACAGAGGTTTTTGTTTAAATATTACTTGGTTACGGTTTGATCGGCGTTTCGGGTTTTGCCGTTTCTTTCAATTGTCTCCGTTGCTTACTGAATGAAACCATCAGGTAAAACAGGAAAGGAAGGATGAAAGCTGAGCCGAGCATCAGGGCCCATCCTAAAGCTGTAATGGTTTTGGGGGCTGCCAGATGCTCCAGGAGTGAAAGATGCTGCCCGTTTCCGAACAGGATGATGTTCGGGTTGTGCTGATAAGTAGCTGCCACAAGAATCATAATCACCTGAAATCCGGCCAGAGCGCGTACTGCCAGCAGTTTCCCGGTATGCATGGATCTCAGGATCAGAAAAAGGCAGATGGTTGCAAAAGTAGTCGCCATAATACCCAATGGCTTTGAAAAAACCCACATCACAAGAGGGATCCCGGAAATATAAGCCGTTACAAAAACCAGCAGTCCGGTAATCACGACAAAAACCATGGTCTGCTTGGATTTTCTGATCATCAGCTTCAGTTCCATACGGTCGCAGGTTTCCCTTAAAGCGAAAATTGATGCCAGATAAGCACAGATGGATATCGTAAACAGCCCAACCGCAGCACCGAACCAGTTCAGCCAGCTGAAAATATAAAGATCAAGGAAATTATCGGCATCAGGCTGGATAGAGCGCGAAATTGTAGCGGCAGCAATCAGCCCAAGGAAAAACGGGGTCAGTAAACTTGAAAAATAGAAAATCTGCGTATACACTTTCTGCCATTCGTCTTTCACGGCATCGTAATGGCGGAAAGTAAAAGAAGTCCCCCGCGCAATGATCCCGATCAGCATCAGAACCAGCGGGATGTGAAGGTAAGTGGAAAGGGTAGTGTAAACTTCAGGAAATCCGACAAACAAAATCACAACCGCAATAATCAGCCACATGTGGTTGGCTTCCCAAACCGGGGCAATGGATTCATACATAATCACCTGTGTTTTGGGGCGGTTCTTTTTTCTGGTCATCAGCTCGACGATTCCCGCACCGAAATCGGCACCGCCCAGAATAACGTACAGACAGATGGACAGCCAGAGAAAACCTATTACGACGTAAATCATGATTCTTTGCTTTTAGGGTTAAACTGAGGATCGTTGGGATCATATAATTTCGGTACCATCTTGATCTGACGGCTCAGCAAAAAGGCCATCAGTACGGAAAGGGAAGCGAAAACCGCTGTGAAAAAATAAAAGGAATACTGAATGCCGGGCATCGGCGTTACGGCATCCACGGTACGCATAATCCCGTAAATGATCCACGGCTGCCTTCCGACTTCGGTTACCGTCCATCCTGCTTCCAAGGCGATGTATCCGAAAGGGGTAGCAATTAAAAATGTTTTCAGCAGCCACCTTTTGGTGAGCCATTCTTTTTTGAAAAAGGTTGCATACAGGTAAATGGATCCGATAATAATCATGATAACACCGAAAAAAATCATGGTCTGGAAGGCGTAATGCACTACCGCTACCGGCGGCCATTCGTCTCTGGGAAAATCCTTCAGTCCTTTCACTTCACTGTTGAAATCGCTGCTTACCAGGAAGCTCAGGAGCTTCGGAATCTTAATGGCATATTTTATTTCTTCCTTCTTTTCATCCGGGATACCGCCGATCACAAACGCTGCTCCTTTTTCCGTTTCAAAATGGGCTTCCATCGCTGCCAGCTTAATCGGCTGCCGTTTGGCTACCGATTTGGCAGCCGTGTCACCGGTCAGAGGCGCTCCGAAGGCACCGATCAAAGCAAATCCTGCGGCAATTTTAAAAGCTTTGGTATGGAATTCAACATTCTTTTTTCTTAAAACAAGGAAAGCATGCACCCCTGCTACGGCAAATCCGGTGGCACAAAAGGCAGCTACCGTCATGTGCAGTGCCTGTGAAAACCAGGCATCGTTGAACATCGCCTTGATCGGGTCGATATTTATATATTCCCCATTGATGTAGTCAAACCCGGCAGGCGAATTCATCCAGGCATTGGCGGCAACCACCAGGATTCCTGAAGCCAGGCCGCTTAAACCGACCAGAAATCCGCAGAACCAGTGGAACCATTTGTTGAAGCGGTCCCATCCGTAAAGGAAAAAACCGATGGCAATGGCTTCAATAAAAAATGCGGTTCCTTCGAGGGAGAACGGCATTCCGAAAATCGGTCCGGCGTGCTTCATGAACTGCGGCCAGAGAAGCCCGAGCTCGAAAGAAAGCATGGTACCGGAAACGGCTCCTGTGGCAAACAGGATGGCTACCCCTTTGCTCCAGGCTTTCGTTAATCCTTTATATACTTCGTCTTTTGTTTTCAGGTATTTCCAGTGGGCAAATGCCATCAGGAAAGGCATGACCATACCGACACAGGAAAAAATAATATGAAATCCCAGCGACATCGCCATCTGGGCACGGGCTGCAAGAAAGTCGTCCATGAATTCAATTTTTAGGTAATTAAAGGTACGCATAAATTAGAAAAGCCTCATATGATTTACAACAGGAATCATTTGAGAAATAGGTTTTAACTTTGGTGTTTTTTAAATGGAATAAGCCCTTTTCCCCATTGAAAAATCCTCTGTTTTTTGACACATTTTAACTTTCACAACTCGAAAAAAAACACGATATTTGTAGGTCTCTGCATACAGCAGGATTTTTTAATATTTATATGAGTCAGAAACAATATACAGCGAGTAGTATTCAGGCATTGGAAGGGATGGAACACGTACGTATGCGTCCTTCAATGTACATTGGTGATGTGGGAGTAAGAGGTCTCCATCATTTGGTTTATGAAGTAGTAGATAACTCTATAGACGAGGCGTTGGCAGGATACTGCGACACCATCTTCGTCAGCATTAAAGAGGGAAACGGAATCGAAGTTAGCGATAACGGTAGAGGGATCCCGGTAGACTTCCACGAAAAAGAACAGAAATCCGCCCTTGAAGTGGTAATGACCAAAATCGGGGCCGGAGGTAAATTCGATAAAGACTCCTATAAAGTTTCCGGAGGTCTTCACGGTGTTGGGGTATCGTGTGTGAACGCGCTATCCAACCAGATGGTGACCACCGTTTACAGAGACGGAAACATCTATCAGCAGATTTATTCCAAAGGGAAAGCACAGACGGAGGTTGAAGAAATCGGGAACAGCGACAACAGGGGAACCAAGCAGTTTTTCCAGCCGGATGATACCATCTTCACCGAGCTTGTTTACAACTACGATACCCTGGCAAGCCGTTTAAGAGAGCTTTCCTATTTAAATAAAGGCATTACCATTACCCTGACCGACGAAAGGGAAAAGCTGGAAGACGGGTCTTTCCGTTCTGAAGTTTTCCATTCCGAAGGAGGATTGAAGGAATTCGTTGCCTATATCGACGGGAACCGTGAGTCCATCATGGAAAATGTTATCTTCATGGAAGGCGAAAGGGACGAAATTCCGGTAGAAGTAGCGATGCGTTACAACACTTCGTTTACGGAAAACCTTCACTCGTATGTCAACAACATCAATACCCATGAAGGAGGAACCCACCTTGCCGGATTCAGACGTGCTTTAACGAGAACCCTGAAGAAATATGCCGATGATCTGGGGCTTCCTGCAAAAGAGAAAGTGGAGATTACCGGTGACGACTTCCGTGAGGGGTTAACGGCTGTAGTTTCCGTAAAAGTAATGGAACCTCAGTTTGAAGGGCAGACCAAAACAAAATTGGGTAACTCTGAAGTTTCCGGTGCGGTAGATAAAATTGTAGGGGAAATGCTGACCAACTTTTTGGAGGAAAACCCTAACGAGGCCAAAATTATCGTACAGAAAGTGGTATTGGCAGCGAAAGCCAGGCAGGCAGCGAAAAAAGCCCGTGAAATGGTGCAGCGAAAATCCCCGATGGGAGGTTCCGGACTGCCGGGTAAGCTTTCAGACTGTTCCTCCAAGGATCCTGCAGAATCTGAAATCTTCCTGGTAGAGGGGGATTCCGCAGGGGGAACAGCAAAACAGGGCCGTGACCGGTTCTTCCAGGCCATCCTTCCGCTGAGAGGTAAAATCCTGAACGTTGAGAAGTCTATGCTTCATAAAGTATACGACAACGAAGAAATCAAGAACATCTATACCGCTTTGGGGGTTTCCGTAGGTACGGAAGAAGACAGCAAAGCGTTGAATATGGCAAAATTAAGATATCATAAAATCGTTATCATGACCGATGCCGATATCGACGGTTCCCACATTTCAACCCTGATTCTTACCTTCTTCTTCAGGTATATGAAGGAACTGATCGAGAACGGGTATATCTATATTGCTCAGCCGCCTTTATACTTATTGAAAAAAGGAAATAAAAAGCAGTATGCCTATAACGAAAAAGAGCGTGAAGAATTTACTTTGGAAATGTCTCCGGACGGAAGAGGAGTAGAGGTTCAGCGTTACAAAGGTCTTGGGGAAATGAACCCGGAACAGCTTTGGGAAACTACGCTGAATCCTGAGCACCGAATCCTGAAGCAGGTAACTATTGATAATGCTGTGGAAGCGGATAATGTTTTCTCTATGCTGATGGGAGATGAGGTTCCGCCAAGAAGGGAATTTATCGAGAAAAATGCCAAATATGCTAAAATTGATGCTTAATTGCATTGCATATATCTAAAAAAGACTTCAGCGATGAAGTCTTTTTTTATTGAGGTATGAATTATCCGTAATACCGAAAAAAAATATTTCATCAGTTAACAGATTTTGCTATTTTTGCGATATTTTAATAGCCATGATGAAAATCTTTTGTGTCGGAGCCCTTTCAATAGCCTCTTTGTACCATGCGCAGAACTTTCCCGTTTCTGCCATTCCTGAAAATCTTAAAACAAATGCAGATGCCGTTATCCGGAAAGATCTTACTACTGTTCAGATCAATAAAATCGATGATATCCGGTACCAGTTTTATACGGTAACCACCGTTCTTACCAAAGATGGTGATGATAATGCGCTGGTTTTCATTCCCTACGATAAAAGCAACAGCATTTCGGATGTTAAGGTCAATATTTATGACGAATCGGGGAAAAAGATCAAATCGTTTTCCAAATCGGATTTCGGGGATTTTGCCAACAACAATCAGGGAACATTTTATTCGGACAACCGGGTGATGGCCTTATCATATACACCGACCCAATATCCGTATACCGTTGAATTTGCCTATCAGATGAGTGAAAAAAATACGGTCTTTATGCCGGATTTTATTCCGTTCAGGTCCAACAGTGTTGCTTTGGAAGAAGCGCAGATGAAGATCATTAATAAATCCGGAATCGAGCTTAAAACCAAAACCTATCCTTCCGCCTACAATTTTGCTTCAGTAACAGAAAGTGAAAACGCAGGTGAAAAAATATATACCTATAAAAATGTTCCGGCGATTGAAGATGCCTTTTTGTCTCCGCAGCCGGTAAAAATCCTTCCGAAAGTCAGTTTTGCCCTGACGAAGTTCAACCTCGAAGGCAAGCAGGGAAGCATCAGCAGCTGGAGCGATTTCGGTTCCTGGTATTACAACAGCATCCTCCAGCCGGTCTCTTTATCCACGCCGGCCATCAAAGCGGAAGTTGCCGCACTGAACCTTCAGGGAACCACGGAAGAAAAAGTAAAAAAGCTTTACCAGTACATGCAGGCCAAAACGAGGTATATTTTCGTGGCATTGGGAATTGGCGGATGGCAGCCGATGCTTCCGGATGAAGTACAGAAAAAAGGATACGGCGACTGTAAAGGTTTAACCAACTATATGAAGACATTACTGGATGAAGCGGGGATTCCGTCGTATTATTCGGTAATCAATTCCAGCTCTTCACCGGTCTCCTTTGATAAGGATTTTCCGAAAATGGGCGGAAACCACGTGATCCTGATGGTTCCTACAGAAAAAGGCAACATCTGGCTGGAAAACACTTCCCAGCAGATGGCCTATAACCATCTAAGCTACAATACCACAGACCGTAATGTGCTTTCCATCCGTAAAAACGGGATTGAGCTGATCGATACCCCGGTATATTCTGCGGAACAGAGCAGAGAAAAGCAGCTGCTGAAAATAAAGCTGAATGAAGACAACAGCATTTCCGGCGAAGGAAATTTTGCCTACACGGGAATCCAGTATGATAACAATCTGGTTTTATCCACTATGTCTCCTAAGGAAAGAAGCGAAGCGGTAAAGAATCTTCTTAACGTCCTGCATTTCGAAAGCATTGAAATGAAGAACTTCCTGAATGATAAAGACAATGCCGTTGCAAAATTCGACCTTGATTTCAAAGCAAACAATTATTCCAAAAATGCGGGAAGCAGCATGATCTTCAGAGCGGTGCCGATCTACTCGGACAACGTATACAAGGCCGATGAAAAAAGAGCCCTGCCATTTGAACTGAGACAGTCTTTTGAGGATGAATACGAGATCAGCTTCGCCCTTCCCAAAAATTATAAAGTAGAGGAACTTCCGGAAAATGTTACTTTAAATTCTGAATTCGGAACCTATAAGCTCAGCTTTGTGAAAAACGGGGAAGAGCTGAAAGTGAACCGTACGATCAGGATCAACAAAGGCCTGTACCCGAAAGAGAAGTACAACGACTACGTAAGTTTCAGAAAAAAAACGATTAACATTGACAATTCAAAAATTTTAATTTCTAAAATTTAACATGAGAAAATTATTTCTAATTGCTGCCTGCTCCATGAACTTCGCGTTTATTGACGCACAGAAACATGCCTTTCTTGAGCCTCCGAAATTTAACGATGCGGATTTGTCCCGGCAGAAATCGACGCTGGATGAAAATGCCCCCGCGGAAATTTTATACAAATCATTGCATTTCAGTATCGATACCAACACCGGGAATCTGGTAAAACAGGCTTTTTACCGGGTAAAAATCTACGATAAAGACAAGGCGGAGGAGTGGCTGAACCTTGAAATTCCTTTATTGCAGAGAGGAAGCGACCAGGAAACCATTTCGAAAATAAAAGCATTTACCTATAACCTTGAAAACGGGATTTCCGTTGCTACTAAAGTCGACAAAAGCTCAAAGTATAAAAGCAAGGAAAGCAAATATTTTTCAATTACCAAATTTGCATTCCCTAATGTGAAGAACGGTTCGGTTATCGAGTACCAGTATGAAGTCAATTCGCCGTTTTTATTCGTTATCCCTGAGATTATGATCGAGACGGATACGCCTTCCCTATACACCGAATATGTACTGGACAGCCCTTCCAATATTTCCTACAGCGTAAATTACACCGGTTCCCTGAACCCGAAGTACCGTGAAGTGGAAGAAAGAACCATGTACGGAACCAACTACAGAACCTACCGTTTCGGATATGAAAACTTAAAAGGCTTTAAAACCGAAAAATTCGTAAGCAACGATGATAATTACCGGACGAAAATCAGTGCCGAGCTGCATTCTACGAATTTCAGGGAGCTGAAGCTTTACTCTTCTTCCTGGGAGCAGATTAAGGAAAGACTGTATGAGAATGAAGATTTCGGTGATGAGCTGAAGAAAACCAGACTGGCTAAAGAAAATATGCCGGCAGGAATTTCCGGTATCACCAATGAAATCGATAAAGCCAATGCTATTTTTAATTATGTTAAAAATACCTTTACCTGGAACAAAGACCGGGGATTGTACGTGGAAGACGGAATCAAAAAAATGATTGAAACCAAGACCGGAAATGCGGCGGAAATCAATCTTTTCCTGGTGATGCTGCTTCGTGAGGCGGGAATCAAAGCGGATCCGCTTACCATTTCTACAGTAAACCACGGACTCATTAACATCGCTTCACCCAACGTCAACAACATGAATTTTGTGATTGCAGCCATCCAGACCAAAGACGGATTTCATTTGTATGATGCGACTTCAAAGCAATCTTCGATCGATCAGCTGCCACCGAGAGACTGGAACCAGTATGGGATTCTGATTTCAAAAGATAAGGTGCAGCAGCTGTCTATGGTAAATGCAAAAACCAGCTTTACCTACCTTACGGCAGAAGCCAAAATCAATGCCGACGGAAGCGTTTCGGGGACCTACTCGGATAAGGATACCGGAACTTACGCGATGTTTGCAAAGGAAAATTACGATGACAACGCCGATAAATACAAGAAGCAGTACAAAGAAAACTTTTCCATCGATTTTACCGACATCGACTCCAAAGTATTGGAAAACGGCGACTTTGAAAGCACGATGAAGTTTTCTTCTGACAACCTGATAGACCGAATCGGGAAGAAAATGATCATCAATCCGATGCTGTTCCTGAATAAAAACTCCAATGAATTCGACCAGACCGAGGAACGGAAATACCTGATTGATTTTATTTCCCCTTTTACCAGGATCAAAAAGATCGTATTTGAAATCCCTGAAGGCTATGCCGTTGAGGAAATGCCGAAGAGCAAGAAGATCGTAACGGATGACAAGGAAATCGAATACAGCTATATCGTAGAGCAGAAAGGTAACAAAATTGAAGTGGTGTCCACAACGAAAATCCTGAGCCCGAATTATCCTAAAGAATATTATCCGGCCTTTAAGCAGATCTGGGGTGTGGCCTCCAAGCAGGAAAACCAGGTTATCAGCCTGGTAAAAAAATCCTGAAACCGATAAATTCCAAAATATGTAGAAAACCATTCAGTTTTGAATGGTTTTTGCATATAAGAAGGAAAAATAAAAATTATGAAAAATACGCTCGCCTTGCTGGCACTTTCTTCCTTACTGGCGGTTTCGGCCTGTAAAAAAACAGAAAACAATAATAACGCTACCAATGTTATTGAAGCCCCGGAAACAGAAAGGTTTACCGTAGATTCGGTAAAAATTAGCGATTCACTTAAAATAAATGATTCCCTAACCGTTAAATATACTTCAAAGATGCTGGTGTTTCCCACTCTGAAGGATAAAAAATTATTGGACAGCATTTACTTTACCGGAAAAGGCATCAGCGATTTTTCCAAAAACGGCCTCCAGAATTACCTTCAGAAAAGCAAAAACGAATATTTCAACCAGATCAGGAAAGATTCAGAAGAATGGGGTTCCGATCTTACTTTTGCCCAGGAATGGTATTCTGATACCGGGATGAGTGTAAAATCCAATATCAACGATTACCTGCACATCGGATATGTGTGGGGATCTTATGAAGGCGGTGCGCATGATAATTATGGGTTTTCGGAAAGGGTTTTCGACCTGAAAAACAATAAGAAAGTCGAGTTGAAAGACATTACCTCGATGCCTGCAATGAGTATGGAAGCACTGCTGATGAAGAACATCAATAAGATCAACAGCGGAACCACCGACAATAAAGGACAGGTGAACAATTCGGAGATGCTGCTGGTGGATAAGATCCCGGCAACGGAAAACTTCTACTTTGATGAAAAAAATCTCTATTTCCATTACAGCCCGTACGAAATTGCCGCTTTTGCAGCGGGAGACATCACCATTCCCGTATCGTGGACCGATCTGAAAGGAACGCTGAATCCTGAATTTATGAAAAGAATGAAAATTAACTAATATTAATGCTTCCCGATCAGGAAGCATTTTTTATTTTTGCATCAATGGAAAAAACAGCCTTCATCATCAATCCTTTTTCGGCGAAAAAAAATTATCAGCCGTTTCTTAATGAACTGAAATCGAAGGTGAAAGATCCCTTGTATTTCATTTCAGATTCTATTGCAGGAACCGATGAATTCATCCGGAACCATTTCGGAACGGTTGATCTCTTTGTGGCGATCGGAGGAGATGGAACCATCTCCACCGTAGCGAAAAATCTGATTGGTACCGATAAGGTCCTGGCTATTTTTCCGGCAGGTTCGGGAAACGGGTTTTCCAATGAAACGCAGTTCAGCAAAAACCTGGATGAGCTGTTAAAGAAGATCGATACCGGAAAATCCAGGAAGATCGATACTTTTACAGTGAACGGCCGGCTTTCCATCAATGTTTCCGGCACCGGATTCGACGGTAAAGTGGTGAAAGAATTTGAAAAAACCACCAGGGGTTTTAAAAATTACATCAAGGTATCGCTACGTACCTTTTTCAGCTACAAACCCATCAAACTGAAATTCTTTGATGAAGAATATAAAAAGTACAACGGGAAATATTTAATGGTGAATATTGCCAATACCCGTCAGTTCGGCAACAATGCCTATATTGCGCCGCATGCCAGCAAAAGCGACGGGCTGGTGGATATGGTGCTGGTGAAAAAATTTCCGCTTACTTATTCGCCGTTATTCGCTTTCAGAATGTTTACCAAGAAACTGAAAGAAGACGATTACATCACCTACCTTCCTGTTTCTGAAATCGGGTTTAAAGTCAATACCAAAAACTGGCACCTGGACGGGGAGTTTAACAAAATAAAGTCCCCGATTCATATAAAGGTGCAGCCTGCGAGTTTGAATATTCTGATTTGATTATCCTCTTCTGGCTTTTTTAAACTGCGATTTCTGTAGAATCCCAATCTAACCTGTTAAAATATAAAACGCTTAGTTTTTCCTTTGGCTTTGTTGAATCTAAGGCTTTTGCAGGAGTCCAGACGCGCATCTTTCCATGCTGCTTTCTAATACTATGTTGAGATTTTCTTCGGGAAAGAAAGTATAGGACTACTGTTAAAGAGAAGTACTAAATATATTAAGCTTGTCATTTCAAAGGAATCTCAACACGAATCTTCCGGGGTGTTCTTAGACCTCCAGTTTTTTCTCCACTTCTCCCGGATGGTCCAGGCAATATTGCAACTGGTCTTTATCCAGCTGCTTTTCCCAATTGGCTACCACAACCGTTGCTACGGAATTTCCGATAACGTTGGTGAGAGCCCGGCATTCGCTCATGAATTTATCGATTCCCAGGATAAGGGTCATTCCGGCTATGGGAATTTCGGGAACGACGGCCAGAGTGGCGGCCAAGGTGACGAAACCGGCTCCGGTAACACCGGCAGCTCCTTTGGAACTCAGCATGGCAACCAGAAGCAGCATGATCTGCTTTTCGATGGGCAGATGGATATTTAAAGCCTGCGCAATAAACAGGGAAGCTAAAGTCATATAAATATTGGTACCGTCAAGGTTGAAAGAATATCCGGTCGGGACTACAAAACCGACGATCGCCCTAGAACAACCTGCTTTTTCCAGTTTCTCCATAATCCCCGGAAGGGCGGACTCCGAAGAGCTGGTTCCCAACACCAGCAGCAGTTCTTCCTTCAGATAATACATCAGTTTGAAGATGTTGAAACCGTTGTACCAGGCCACTGCACCCAATACCAAAACCACAAACAGGGCGGAGGTGATATAAAATGTACCGACTAAAAAGATCAGGTTTAAAACGGAATGAAGCCCATATTTTCCGATGGTAAAAGCCATGGCCCCGAATGCTCCGATCGGTGCCAGCTTCATCAGCATGTGGACAATTTTGAATACCGGAGCGGAAAGGTCCTGCAGAAATTCCGTGACTTTACGGCTTTTCTCCTGGGTCAGCACCAAAGCAACCCCTGTTAAAATAGCGACCAGAAGCACCTGCAGGATATTTTCCCCGACCAGCGGGCTGAAAAGGGTTTCCGGGATAATGTTCATCAGGAAGCCCGTCAGGGTCGTATCATGCGCTTTCTGCTGATATTGTGAAACGTCACCCGAAAGGGTGGAAGGATCGATGTTCAAACCGTGTCCAGGCTGCAGTATATTTCCGACAACTAATCCGATGATCAGCGCAAGAGTGGAAAAAGTAAGAAAGTAGATCATGGCTTTTACAGCGATTCTGCCTACTTTCTTAAGGTCGGTCATATGGGCAATTCCCAAAGTGAGGGTAATGAAAATCACGGGGGCAATGATCATTTTTACCAGTTTGATGAATCCATCGCCTAAAGGCTTCATTTTTTCGCCCAGTTCGGGATAAAACCTTCCGAGAAGAATACCGGCTATAATGGCCACGATTACCTGAAAATAGAGCTGCCCGTAAAATTTCTTTGCTTTCAATGAGTCTGAATTTAATCCCGAAAAATAAGAAAATTTGCGGGACTAATGATAAAAGTCATGAAATATTTAGACCTGTCGAAACTTACCTGCAATAGAACAAGGCCGTTAGAAATTCAGCACAGTACTTTCGGACAGGTGGATCAAATCTGATTTCAGGCCGGCATTTATTTAGCAATCATAAAAATCGGAAACAACAGGTATTTATTCCACCGCTACCGAGTCATCACCGCGGCCGTCTGCCACTGCATGGATATTCCCGTTGTCATCCAGCAAAATCATTTCCGTTCTGCCGATCTGGTTCCATCTTTCGGTTTTGTAGCCTAGTTTTTCCAATTCCATAATCGTGGTTTCAGGGAAATTCTTCTCAAAAGCAACGGTTTCAGGAAGCCACTGGTGATGGAATTTCGGGGCGTTAACGGAAAGGTTTGCGTTTAATTTAAAATCAATAACATCCACAACCGATTGGTACACAGAGGTTGGAATTGTGGTACCGCCCGGGGTTCCGACCACCATATACGGTTTCCCGTTTTTAAGGACGATGGTAGGCGTCATCGACGACAGCATTCTCTTGTTCGGCTGGATGGAATTGGCTTCACCGCCTACCGCACCGAACATATTCGGAACACCGGGTTTAACGGAGAAATCATCCATCTCGTTATTCAGGAAAAATCCGGCTCCGGAAACCACTACTTTGCTGCCGTACAAGCCATTTAAAGTCGTAGTAACTGCGGCGGCATTTCCTTCTTTGTCAATTACGGAAATATGGGTCGTCTCCGTAGATTCTTTGGGCTGGGTAATTATTTTCCCAACCTCAGAGCTTGGGGTGGCTTTAGCAAAGCTGAAACTTTTCCACCGGTTTTTCAGGTATTCATCGGAAATCAGGTAGGCCGTTTTATCCTGGATAAAATCCGGATCGCCCATGTATTCGGCCCGGTCGGCAAAGGCCCTTCTTTCGACTTCCACCATGATCTGGACAGCTTTTGTGCTATTCTGCTGGTATTTTTCCAGATTTTCATAGCCTGCCATTTTCAGCATTTGGGCCAGCAGGATCCCGCCGCTGGACGGCAGAGGCATCGAGACAATACGGTTTCCTTTATAATCAAATTCCAGGGCTTTTCTTTCTGCTGCTTTATAGTTTTTCAGGTCTTCCAGGGTAACGATGCCGTTTCCTCTTTTCATTTCGGCTACCACAAGTTCAGCAGTCTTGCCCTGATAAAAACCTTTCAGGCCTTGGCTCTGAATTAATTTCAGGGTTTCGGCCAGTTCTTTCTGCACCAAAAGATCGCCCGCCTTCCACGGATCTGTTTTTACGAAGGCATTGGCAGATGAATTGTGTTTCTGGAAATAGGCTTTGTTGGAATTCAACAGGCCGGCTTCCTGTTCGGTAACGGCAAATCCTTTTTCAGCAAGGTCAATGGCCGGTTGGATCAGCTGGCTCATTGGAAGCCTGCCGTATTTCAACGTGGCAAAAAATCCGGCTACGCTTCCCGGTATGCCGACGGCGAGTCTTCCGTTCTGTGAAAGATCCGTATTGGCTTTTCCGTTTTTGCCGACATACATATCATGCGTTGCCTTTCGTGGAGCGGTTTCACGGTAATCGATGGTGAATTTTTCACCATTGTTCTTTACCCCGACCAGGAATCCGCCGCCGCCGATATTTCCGGCCTGTGGATACACGACTGCCAGGGCATATTGTGTAGCGACGATCGCATCATAAGCATTACCGCCCGCTTTCAGGATTTTTGCTCCGGCTTCACTGGCCAGGGGATGCGCAGAAACTACGACTCCTTTGTTCTTTACCTTGACTTCCTTTACAATGCTGATGTCGGTGTATTGGGCTGATAATGTGGTAGAAAACAGGATAAGTGAAAAGATGATCTTTTGCATTTGCAGATTTTGTAACCTAAATTACAATTTTGTTTTAAGATAGGGCTTAAAATATCTATTTTTGTTTTTGATCAACTTAATATAATTAAAATGGAATCCCACACGGAAAGAATACTGATTACAGGTGCTTTAGGACAGATCGGCACCGAGCTTACCAACCGACTTGTTGAAATCCATGGAGCAGACAATGTGGTCGCTTCAGGGCTGGACCGATGGCAGAAGGGAATCACTGCTGCCGGCCATTACGAAAGAATGGACGTTACCAATACCCAGCTCGTGAGACAGATCGTAAAAGATTATGAGATTACAACAGTGTATCATTTGGCCTCATTATTGTCGGGTACTTCAGAAAAGCAGCCTGTTTTTGCCTGGAAACTGAATCTGGAACCTTTGCTTCATTTTTGTGAAATGGCTAAAGAAGGATTGCTTCAGAAGATTTTCTGGCCAAGCTCCATCGCCGTATTCGGAAAAGGGATTCCAAAGGAAAATGTAGGACAGGATGTGGTTCTTAATCCTACCACCGTTTACGGGATTTCTAAAATGGCAGGAGAGAAATGGTGCGAGTATTATTTTGACAAGCATGGAGTAGACGTAAGGAGTATCCGTTATCCGGGACTGATTTCCTGGAAGACACCGGCCGGCGGAGGAACCACCGATTATGCCGTGGAGATTTTCTACGAAGCGATTGAAGAGGGAAAATATACCAGCTTTATTTCAGAAAATACAGGAATGCCGATGCTGTATATGGATGATGCCATTGATGCAACTCTACAGTTGATGAACGCTCCGAAAGAAAGCCTGACCGTACGTTCATCTTATAATTTAGGCGGAATGTCTTTCACTCCGAAACAACTGGCAGAAGAAATCAAAAAAGAGATTCCTGAATTTGAGATCGATTACAAACCTGATTTCCGACAGGCCATCGCAGATTCATGGCCCGCTTCCATCGACGATTCGGTTGCTAAAAAAGACTGGGGGCTTACTTACAATTTCGGAATATCTGAAATGACAAAAGACATGATCAAGAATCTTAAAGTAAAATTAGGAAAGGGTTAAATACATCAAGTTTAGCTTTAAATAAAATCTGTTTTAACAACTGATTAATAATTTACTATATAATTTATCTAAAATTTAATTTAATGGTACTGTTTACTTTTAACGTCGAAAATATTGAAGCTTCTTTAAAGAATAAGGCGTCTGTTTCCGATGAAGAAAGAATTCAGATTACCTTGGCCAATATCAAAGCCATCCTCAGGATTTTAGATATTCATGATGTAAAGGCAAGCTTTTTTGTAGAAGTTTCCATTGCAGAAAAATTAGAGAATCTTATAAAAGCAATTTCATCCAAAGGGCATGAAATTGCTTTTTACAATAAAAATTCTACACTTCAGGAAATCGAAGAAACCAAGAAACGGATGGAGGAATTGTTGGAGAAACAGATCAAGGGAATCCGGCAGAAAGATCATAAGCTGCCGCAGGAAGAACTGAAAATGCTTGGGTTCGGTTACGTTTCCAATATCGATCATGCCGACATCCTTTTTCCTTTCAAGCGCCTGAAAAGGGATACGGAAATTGTTGAAGAGAACGGATTAAGTATTGTTCCGGAAAGTATTTCGCCCTACAGCCAACTGCCGTATAATGATTTCGTTTTTCAGATGCTGCCGATGAAATATTATAAGAATATGGTTTTTGAAACCCTGAAGAAAGACGATTTCGTATTGATTTATCTAAATTCCTGGCAGTTTACCGATTTCAGCAAATACCGTTTTGATATTCCTTTTTACAGAAAATGGAATTCGGGAAAGAAAATCGAAGACAAGCTCGATAGGCTCCTGTGCTGGATCGATGATAATGAAATGGCCACCGCAAGAATGAAAGATTATATTTTTTAATTTAAAATTCAAGATTCAAGATTCAAAGTTGATACAGTATGAACCTTAAATCTTGAATTTTAAACTTTGAATTGATCAGGCCAGTTCGAAAAGCGTAATCTCCGGCAGGACACCCACTCTTCCCGGATAACCCAATACACCGAAACCTCTGTTCACATACAGCATTTTTCCTTCGCTTTCATACAAATCTGCCCACTTCGGATATCTGTACTGAACCGGTGACCACTTTACGTTTTTCAGATCCAGGCCGAACTGCATGCCGTGTGTATGTCCGGAAAGGGTAAGATGGACATTCCCGGGGTGTTTTTTTACGACATAATCAAAATGGGTAGGGTCATGGCTCATCAAGATCTTTACTGCTGATTCCGGTACCCCTTTCAGGGCATCGTCCAGTCTGCCGAATTGCGGGAATGGCTTCAGCCCCCAGTTTTCAACGCCCAGAATATATATTTTCTCACCGTTTTTCTCAATCACGCGGTGCTCATTGCGGAGCATATCGAATCCGGCCTGCCTTTCGTAATCGATCAGGCTATCCAGATTTTTCTTTTTGGCATCCGCAGAAGCCCAGGTTACGTAATCCGCATAATCGTGGTTCCCCAGCACGGCAAATTTCCCGTCTTTTGCTTTGATTTTTGAGAACAGCGGGATGAAAGGCTTAAATTCATCCGCCACATTGTTTACCATATCTCCGGTAAACAGCACAAGATCAGGATTCTGTTCGTTGATCAGGTTGATGGCGTGCTCCAGTTTGCCCGGATCGGAAAAGCTCCCGCTGTGCACGTCGGAGATTTGAACGATTTTGTAGCCTTTGAAACTTTTCGGAAGGTTGGCAAAATTGATTCTTACCCTTCTTACCTTATGCCGGTATTTCCCGAAGGTAATCCCATCGATAAAAAGCGCGGAAAGCACACCGCCCAGGCCAAGTCCCAACAAGCTCAAAAACTTTCTTCTTTCGGGGAAAAAGTTTTCGGAAGGCCGCGTCAGTCCGATCAGATAGCTTCCGGTTCTGAAGATGTCATCAATCAGTAGAAACAGAACGATAAAAATTTTGGGAAGGATAAAGACCAGGAAAATGGAAATCATGATCTGCGCGCGCATCATGCTTCTTTCGCCTTTGTTGAAATGGGCCATCTCGTAAGCGAAGAATCCGTAGATCGCCAGTGAAACGATTCCGTATCCGATTTTAATCCATGAATTATCGGTTAAAGTTCTTATAGCCTGGTAGATATAGACTTCCAACAACAGGAAGACGGCTGCAATGATTAAAAAATTTCTCTGCATAATCAGGTTTAAAAAAAGCACAAAGAATAATTCCCTGTGCTTTCTGTATTTTTACATTATATATTTTTAAGGAAATCTGTACACGATAGCATTAATGTTCATTCCGGCACCAACCGAAGTCATCACAATGTTACCTTTTTCTTTAAACGATTGACCCTCCATTTTTCCTTTAATTATTAAATCGAACATGGTAGGAATTGTCGCTACGGACGAATTTCCGAAATCCTGGATCGTCATCGGGGAGATGGCATGGTCGTAATCTTTCACGTTGTATAATTTGTGAAGTCTTTCGATCATGGCATAATCCATTTTGGCATTGGCCTGGTGGATCAGGATCTTATTGATGTCTTCAAGGGAAAGACCGGCATCCTCGATTGTTTCCTTAATTGCGGCAGGAACGTTTTTCAGGGCGTACTCGTAGATTTTCCTTCCCTGCATTCTTACAAACAGCCGCGTCTGGTCGGATTCTTTATTGATGGATGGTCCGTTCGCCAGGTAATCCAGCTCAAGACCATTGTCGCAGATGGTATTATGGGCAATAATCCCTACGTTTTCTTCATCGGTTGCTTTTACAACGACCGCTCCGGCTCCGTCTGCAAAGATCATCCGGTTCCGGTCGTGCGGATCGGTTACCCGGCTCAGGGTCTCAGCGCCGATTACCAGAATGGTCTTGGCTACTTTGGCTTTAATCAAGTTATCGGCAAGGATCATGGCTTCCACCCACCCCGGACATCCGAAAAGCATATCGTAGGTAACGCATTTCCTGTTTTTAATACCCAGTTTGTTTTTTACCCTTGCAGCCATGGTCGGCATAAAGTCTGCATATCCGTTTACGGTAACTTCACCGAAGTTGCTGGCATAAATGATATAATCCAGTTCTTCCTGATCGATGCCGGCATCTGCAATGGCTATTTTTGAAGCTTCGTAACCGATTTGTGAGTTGGAAAGGTCGTCTTCAATAAACCTTCTGTTTTCAATTTCCGTGATTTCTACAAATTTTGCAATGGTTTCTTCAGCAGGTTTGTCGATTTTTACCCCGTCTTCAGTATAAAACTCTGAATCTAAGAAAAAATCCCTCCCGATAATTCTGTTGGGAAGGTAAGATCCTGAACCAATGATGATCGTATTCGGCATTCGTTTAAATGATTTTTTAAAGATGCAAAGTTAATAATTAATATTAATAACGGAGAATTAAAAATATTATTAAATTTGCAGAAATTGTACTTTACAATCCTATGAAAAACAATCCGTCCTTAAAAGGCTTACTTATTGCAGTTGTGGCGTTTATCGTTGCCTTTGGGATCTACTTCCTGTTTCTGGCCAAAAAGAACTATTACGTCGTAGACAATCCTACACCCGATACGTTTTACTATAAAATAAACAACGGATCCGAAGGGATCATTGCCGGAGGACAGACGGTTCCCGTAGATCTGGATAAGGGCAGAAACTCCATCAAGGTTTTCGACCGCAATAAAAAACTGCTCTTCGATTCCGCTTTTGAAGTGAAGAAAATCCGTGGGCTGATCAATATCGCGCACCAGGATTATTACATCAATGATCAGTATTACGGATACAACCTGAAGAAAGATTCCTTACTTTTGGCATTGGATAAAACCATTATCGACGGAAAACCGTATTACGGAGGTGCAAGACGTTTCACCAAACTCTATACGGATGATTTCTATTACAATGTGGATGAAGATTATGATAAACTGATCAAAAATATCCAGCAGGTGGAATCCAGATCGAAGATCTTCAGAAAACAGGATTACCTCAATTATTATAAAGAATATTACAAGTTTTAAGTTTTGACAAAAGATATTACCAAAATTACACCCTACAATTCTGACGCTACCAAGAAGAGTCAGGTAGAGGATATGTTCGACAATATTGCACCGAAATACGATGTTCTGAATCGTGTGCTTTCTCTGAAAATTGATGTTTTATGGAGAAATACATTGGTGAAGTGGATGAAAAATGACCGGCCGCAGGAAGTGCTGGATGTGGCTACGGGAACGGGAGATCTGGCCATCGCCATTGAAAAGGGAACAGGCTCCCGGGTGATTGGTTTGGATTTATCGCAACAAATGTTAAATGTTGGCGTTATTAAAATAAAAAAACTTAAATTAGACGGCAAAATTTCCATGCAAAAAGGGGATGCAGAGAATTTACCTTACGAGGACAATAGATTCGATGCCGTATCCGTTGCATTTGGAGTAAGGAATTTTGAAAACCTTACCAAAGGTTTGGCAGAGTTGAGAAGAGTAGTTAAAGATAACAAGAGTGTTTACATCCTCGAGTTTTCAAAAGTTGAAGGGGTTATGGGGCCATTGTATATGTTTTATTTTAAAAACATCTTACCTGCCATCGGCAGACTGGTTTCCAAAGATAATAGGGCATATACATACCTTCCGGATTCTGTAAATGCTTTTCCTTTCGGGGAAAAGATGAGACAAATTCTTTTAGATACAGGATTTAAAAAAGTTGAATATAAAAAACTAAGTTTGGGTATAGCCACAATTTATAAAGCAACAAAGTAACCCTATGAATAAATTTTTATTAAGAGCACTGGTTTTAGCGTCAGTAAATGTTGCCGTTTTAGCGAACGCGCAATTCAGAACCCGTAACAGAATGGATAAGCTGGAAGATTTCGACGAGCAGAAATTCAGCTGGGGTTTTTATCTGAACGGTAACAGGCTGGATTACCGTATCGTTCTGAATCCGAGATACGGGATGAATAATAATCAGAATCTTGTTTCATCCAAAGAGAGTTACAGTTTCGGTGCCGGCCTTATCGCCAAGTGGAGACTGAACGATTATCTGGATGTACGATTAGAACCGGGGTTACAATTCGGCCAGAGACAGTTGACTTTTAATACGCAGTCCAACGACCAGTATGCGGCGGGTACTTTAACCAACGATCCTTTTATTCCGTTCCCTTTGCAGGAAAAGGATAAGGTGAGGGAAATTAAGAGTACTTTGGTGGATGTTCCGGTATTGCTGGAATTCCACGGGCAAAGATGGTACAATTCCAGGCCGTATGTTGCGGCGGGGGTAAACTATATCGTAAACCTGCAGTCCAACTCAAGCTCTACGGACGACAACCTTCAGCAGGTATTCCGTTCTACGACGCATAACTTTGCATGGTCGGCTGAAATGGGGATCCAGTTTTACTTCAACAAGTTCAAGCTGACTCCGGCAGTAAGAGGTACTTTTATCATGAACAACGAGATCGTGGCGGATAATGCCACAACGCCTCCGTACTGGACGTCTGCCATGTCTACGCTGCAGACCAGAGCAATCTTCTTCGTGCTTAAATTCGAATAAGTATAGCCTTAAAATACATAAGGAAGACGCAGTTTTGCGTCTCCTTTTTTGTTTTACGTCAAAATATAGACCGTTTTATTTTTGTTAGTATTAATATTTTGTTATTTTTGCTAATAGTTAGAATATACGAAAACCTGAAATGCTTCAAGATTTAGAAAACCATTTTTCAGAATTAGAGAAAAAGATTTTACAATTGCAGAAAAGTTATAAAAATCTTACTGAAGAATTTTCCGAACTGAATGTTGAGCATGAAGAACTGAAGAAGAAGTATGATGAGGAAAGAAAAAAAAATCAGGTATTAGCAGAAGAACAAAAAAATATAAAATTGTATTCGGCAATATCCGGAAATCCTGAGCACAACCGGCTGATGAAAAACCACATCAACCGATTGGTGAAAGAAATAGATTTCTGTATTGCCCAGCTTCAAAACAGTGGATTATAATGGAGGTAAGAAGAATAACCATTAACATTGCCGGAAGGGTATATCCGCTGAATGTACCGGCAGCAGAAGAAGAAACGCTGCGCAAAGTCGGGAAGCAAATTGAAAATATGATTAAGGATTTTGAACAGAATTTCGATGTGAGAGACAAACAGGATGCTTTGGCCATGTGTGCCCTGAAACTGGGAACTAATGCCGAGGTGGTGTCTATGAACTACGATAAAACAATACAATCTACCAACGAAAGATTATCCAGGATCAGTCAATCGTTGAATGAAACAGGGAAATAGATTTTTTTTCCCGGCCAACTGCCTACAATGATTCTAACACATTAAAGGTAAACTCAACGCTAAACAATTACCGAACAAATGTCCACTGAATGGCGTGCCGGTTCTCCGGATTACAGACAGTGGAAATCAGTTCAAATCGTGTTGATTAGGAGTTTACTCTCAATCTTTGAATTGTTGTAGGCTTTTTTATGCAAAATTGAGGACAATTAAAACTTATATATAGATATGACAATAACAGCCATAATAGTCGGCGTAATTTGCCTGGTCATCGGTGCAGTGTTAGGAATACTTTTTTCCAAAAGCTCATTGAATACCAAAGCAAAATTTATTATAGATGATGCAAAGAAAAATGCGGAAAACCTGATAGAGAAAGCTACCGTACAAGCCGAATCCATAAAAAAAGAAAAGAACATCCAGGCCAAGGAAAAATTCCTGGAGCTGAAATCCCAGCATGATGCCGACATCCAGTCCCGCGAAAAGAAAATGCAGGAGGTGGAGAAAAGAATCAAGGACAAAGAACACAAGCTGAACGATGAGCTCAGCAAAGCCGGAAAGCTTGAAAAAGACCTGGACAAGCAGATTGCGGATTATGCAAAAAAGGCAGAGATCCTGGAAAGAAAGCAGCAGGAACTTGACGTGGCAACAGCCAAGAAGGTTGAAATTTTAGAAAAAATATCCAACTACTCTGCAGAAGAGGCCAAAGCCGAACTGGTAGAATCGTTGAAAGCAGAAGCCAAAACAAGAGCTCAGGCGCACGTTCAGAGCATCATGGAAGAAGCTCAGCTTAATGCGAAAAGCGAAGCTAGAAAAATCGTCATCCAGACTATTCAGAGAATCGGAACGGAACAGGCGATTGAAAACTCCGTATCGGTATTCAACATCGAGTCTGATGAAGTAAAAGGGAGAATCATCGGTAGGGAAGGAAGAAACATCCGTGCCCTGGAAGCCGTAACCGGTGTGGAGATCATCGTTGATGATACTCCGGAAGCCATCCTTCTTTCATGTTTCGACCCGGTAAGAAGAGAGATCGCCAGATTGTCCCTTCACCGATTGGTAACGGACGGAAGAATCCACCCGGCAAGAATCGAAGAAGTGGTAGAGAAAACAAGAAAGCAGATCGAAGAAGAAATCATCGAAGTAGGTAAAAGAACGATCATCGATCTTGGAATCCACGGGTTACATCCGGAACTGATCAAGATCGTAGGTCGAATGAAATACCGTTCTTCTTACGGGCAGAACCTATTACAGCACTCCAGGGAAGTAGCCAACATTGCTGCAACTATGGCGGCTGAATTAGGACTGAACGTAAAATTAGCGAAAAGAGCAGGTCTGTTACACGATATCGGGAAAGTTCCTGAGCAGGAATCCGAGCTTCCTCACGCTTTACTGGGTATGCAGTGGGCTGAAAAATACGGTGAAAATGCAGAGGTGGTAAACGCCATCGGAGCTCACCACGATGAGGTGGAAATGACCTCTTTGTTATCGCCGATCATCCAGGTGGCCGATGCAATCTCAGGGGCAAGACCGGGCGCCAGAAGACAGGTGCTGGAATCTTACATCCAGAGACTGAAAGACCTTGAGTCTGCTGCACTAAGCTTTGACGGGGTATCTTCAGCGTATGCCATCCAGGCCGGTAGAGAGCTAAGGGTAATGGTAGAAAGTGGAAAAGTAAACGACGAAGTTGCTTCTCAATTGTCTTACGACATTTCTGAAAAAATCCAGAATGAGCTTACTTACCCCGGACAGGTGAAAGTAACCGTTATCAGGGAAACCAGAGCAGTGAACATTGCAAGATAAACATACACAACATACGATAAAACCTTCCAGTTTCTTGGAAGGTTTTTTTGTTTTCGGAAACTGAAGCAGAAGGTTTTAATTATCATGAACTCGAAGTACAATCGTAATAAAAAAGGCTGGAAAGGGGATGCTGAATGCTGGAAGCATCTTAGGTTAAGATATTGCAAGGAATTTTGAATATCGACGACCGACTTTAGAGTCTAGTTATTATTATAAGCCGAATAGCATAATAATAACAAAAAAAATGATTTTTTAGGCTTTCTTCTCTCTTTATTTAAGATCCATAACTACTAGAATGTAGCTAAAAAACTGTTATGTAAATATGCCAAAATATTTTCTTTTGAAATATATTTCTTAGAATAGTAATTACATATTTAGTCCAAATGATAAAATTTTATTGCGCGTTCTTTTAGAGGATTTGTGCTCCACTCCTCCCACACACCAGTGTATGGGCTATAACCACACTTTAAAGGCTTAGATCGATCAACTACTTTGTGATTCTCATAACCCCTCTCTGTGTATGCTCTGCAATCAGTACACAAGTAACGGAACTCACAATCTTTACATACATCAATTTCATCTTTGGTAAGATTCCAATATTTCTTAAAATCAGGATGTGATAATGCTTTCAATAATGATGTTTCCTTAATATTCCCAAAACTACTTGGCATAGAAGGGCAATTTCTTATAAAACCATTTTCATCTATTGCTATTTTCTTATTAAGACAAGTATTATGATGAAGCGCCTCATTGTAAAATGAACGTTGAATTGTTAAGTTTTTTAGATTCACACAGCCGCAATCATTAGGAATTTTGACAACTTTTTGAAATTTCGATATTTGAATATTACCATATGTCTTAAAACTACTATCTGGACAAGAGTGGAATAAAAACTGTAAAAATATAGTAGACTTTATTACATTTCCAGTAATAATACAATCCTCTAATTCAAAACAGTAAGGTAGTACAATGCTGACTTCGTTCACAGATGTATTATTGAATAAAGAAAGCTTTGAGAATAATTTGATAACATCATTAATATGACTTTCCATCAATATTCTGAGCTGAACAAATTTGATATTTAGCTGATTAATCTGACGTACAATATCTTCATTAAAGTCAGATGGGCGTAAGTCAAAGATAAAAAAATCGACATTTGATACTTCTACCGGACGATCTAAAGACTTCTTGAAATAGGATAATTCTTCTCCTGTTTTGATAATTGTACCTAACTGATGTTGCTGTACAAATTGTATATACTGCTGCAAAGTATCTCTCGATTCAAGGTCCAGTTCCTCCATCAAAGAGGCATAATTTTCCTTTTCATTCTGAAGTAAGGCAGCAAAGCTTTTTGGAATATAATTCAAGAAGCCGGTAGCGGTATCAAAAATTACAGCTCTTTGAACACCTTCTGTGATTCGTACTGAATCAAATAATTTCAAAAACATTTTAAAATAAAGTAGAGTATTTTTTCGGAGCTCTGGTGATTAAAAGCTTACTACTTTTAATGTTTTGTTTCCGTACCAATTTTACTTTGGAAACCACGTTGCATATTGTCCATTCCTGCAGGCATAGTTCTACACCGTTAAGATTCAATTTTTTTCTCATAGTAATTCAGCAATATGTTGATCAATTTTATAATTACCCCAATAGTTTACATCATGAAATTGCCCCAACGGATTAACTTCAAGAAAATAGAATTCACCATTTTGCCTGAGTATATCAATAGTTCCACAATTTAAACTTAAATTTTTAGCCAGCAATAATATTTTAGCGCATATTCCGTCCGGAAGTTCGTATGGGATATATTTTTTTCCATTCACATTTCTACCATCTGCGTTTTTTAAAAGATCAAATACTGCAATCGACCAAATATTCTGCTGAAAGAAAAATATCCTTATTTCGTACTCACTATTAATTCTTTCCTGAATCAGAGATGGGATAATATTTTCAGGCTTTTCGTTAATATCATCACACGAAATTGCTTTCGTGTAATTCAGAAAAAGTTCATTATTTAAATAAATGGGTTTCATTTCAGATATTGATTTCGTAATAAATTGAGAATTACTATTTAAGATTCTATCCAGTAATTGCTTATGTGACACTATATGTGTTTCAGGAATCTTAAAACCAAGGTCTTTTGCCAAATCTAAAACTTCTAACTTGTTTATTTCTGAGTGCAGTAGATTCCCAAATATGCGAGAACAATTTTTATTCAAATAATAGTAGATAAATTTTGTAACTGCACGGTATTCGGACTGATAAAACTGATGTACATCTGTATCAATATTTATTGAGAAGTCCTGATAGAAAATTGAGCCATTACGATAATAAACAGAATTGATTTCTTTTAAATTATATGAACTATCACCATTTATAACGAACTCAAACCTATCTTGACCAAAATCAAAATTAACATCTGTAATCAGTTGGCTTTCATTAAGCCTGATAAAATCCTTGTTAAGCCTTGAAAGGTGGATACAGATATTATTTGACATCACATCGCCATCAGCACTTATTATCAGAATCATTGTAATTTAATTAGGTTCTTTTTTAAAAATTCCACTTTGGCATTATCTTCCATCACCTCCTGCTTCACGGGGATACCCTGAAAAATATACTCTTTGTTTTTTATGTAAAACTTATCTTTGGCCAATTGAGAATCAAGATCAGGTAGACCAATACGTTTTCTGCTTTCGTTAATTCTACCAACTATCTGTTTAGCTTTTTCATTTCTTTTTTCCGGAAAAAACCACACATGAACAAAGCAACATTCAGTGTGCGCTGTATTGCTAATGACCTGATTCCTTAAAGGTTGATCGGTGCCGTTGCTTGTCACAAATCCCAAAATATTAAAATGCTGGGATGAGAAACTATTTGTACCGTTGTTCAGATCATAAAGAAAAGCTGCATTTTGAGGAGTTATTTTGCCGCTATTTAAAGCTTCATTTAAAACTTCAGAAAAGTTTACCTTTTGGGAGCTATAAATATTGGTAGCTAATTGATGCCAGATTATAAAATAGAATTTTTGCAATGAAATATCCGACTTTTCGTATATACCAATATTGTATTCATTGGGAAATCCATTTTGTTTAATCAATCTAAATAAATTCACAGATGTAATGCTGTCATTACGCGTTATTTCCTTTTGATATTTTTTATAGTTTCCATTAGAAAGTCTTCTGCTACTTTGGTCAATTAAATACAAAGAATCTAAAGTACTTTTATATTTTAAATTAAGATGGATAGTACATTTTTCCGATGCTGCGTGAAAACTTTTGAAATTATCTCTAATAAAGCTTTTATCAAACGGATAACCTAAACACTGCAAAGCTCTAAATTGAGAATACGAATTTTTATGATCTCCAATTTTTAAAGCGACAATCATTGAATTGTAAATATCCTTAGCATGTGGATATTTAAAAATTTGGAATGCATGCTTATAAAGATTATCAGCATCATTCAATTTGTTATCTACAATTGCAAGTTCTGCCTTATTTATAAAATCATAATAATTTATTAAATCCTTATTTTCTAATTCAATGTTCTGGGCAAAAACAAGCTGAAATTGTATTATCAGTAACAACAAAATATATTTCATGGAATGTGAAATAAGAGAGACTTAACAGTCTCTCTTATTAGTTTAAAAATTGGTATTGTTAATTTAAAATACACAATTGATTATTA
>CAJYRQ010000068.1 GCA_913777465.1 uncultured Chryseobacterium sp. | reverse complement strand
AAAGAGATGGGTTTGGTTAAGGCAGCAGATGGAGAAGCCAGGCGCGAGGAGTATGAGCAGAGAGCCGGATTAAGCTCCTGAAGAAAAAGAGTGTGGAAAGCTGGAGAGTTTTAGGGCTGGAAAAGTTGAAAGTGGAAAGTTGACCTGATTAAAACCTTAAAGCTTTAGTCCTGTTTATGAAAACGGTTCAGCAACGTATTTTATGCTTATATATTATATAGGCATCTGATGGTAAATCTGCTTCATGTTTCGGAGGGTGTATGGCAATCAGCATTTTCTTATCTTTGCGGTTTCAAATAAAAAATTATGAGTATTCACATCAGTGCCCAAAAAGGAGAGATTGCCAAAGTTGTTTTACAGCCCGGAGATCCGTTACGGGCCAAATATATTGCTGAGAATTTTCTGGAGAATGCAAAGCTGGTTAGCCAGACCCGGGGCATTTTCTATTACACCGGCCTTTACAAAGGCAAAGAAATTACCGTAGGAGCCAGTGGGATGGGCTTCCCAAGCATCGGTATTTATTCTTTTGAGTTGTTTACTGAATATGAAGTAGACACCATTATCCGCATCGGAACCTGCGGTGCTTATACGACGGATCTGAAAGTCTTCGATATTCTGAATGTTGCACAGGCCGCCAGCGAAAGCACGTATGCCAAGTATGCATGGGGCATTGAAGAAGAAATCCTTTCCCATCAGGGAACTATTTTCGGTATCATTAATGACACGGCGAAGGAAATCTCGCTGACTGCCAAAGCAACCAATATCCACAGCAGCGATATTTTCTACAGAAAGGATCCTGCCGTTCCTGCGATTGCTACCCGATACAACTGTCCGGCAGTAGAAATGGAAGCCTTCGGATTGTTTGCCAACGCCAAGCATCTGGGAAAAAACGCGGCAACGATTCTTACGGTTTCGGATATTATTCCGACGCACGAAAATATTTCGGCCGACCAAAGGGAAAAAGCTTTAAAGCCGATGATTGAGCTGGCTCTTGAATCTGCCATTAAAAGTCTGTAACCGGTTTACAATACCAAACTTTTAAACTTTATCAAAAGAGTGTTTTACCTGGTTAGAACACTCTTTTTAATTTAAATAATGCTTAAAAAGCCCTTTGAGAAGACTTTAATAATGATTTAAAGTGGATTCGAATTACAAAACATACATAAAAGGATGGAAGAGAGGTGCTGGATGCCGGAAGCACTGTCGTCTAAGGATATTACCCATAATTTTGAATATCAACTGATTTTTTTCACTACGCTAAAGCCTTTATTATTTTCACTTTTCCTTCAATTCCATTAAATCGCTTAAAAACAAATAATTACCATCGAACCACGTTAATTTAGAAAAAATATCCTGTTGATGATCAATATTTTAAATAAATAGTGATTAAAAACGTAAAAATGTAGATAAAAAAAGCAATACATTTAGCCTCCGAAATAAGTCAAACCATTTTGAAAAATTTTTCAATTCTGATAGCCAATTATAACAATGGCCAATTTTTTAGGGCGTGCTATGAGTCGATCATTGCTCAGACTTTTACAAATTGGGAAGTAATTATTGTGGACGATTGTTCCACCGATAATTCCGTGGTCCTTATCAAAGGCATCATTCAATCGGATTCCCGGTTTAAATTATATGAAAATGAAACCAACAAGGGTTGTGGTTTTACGAAAAGAAAGTGCGTGGAATATGCCGGAGGCAAACTATGCGGATTCCTGGATCCTGATGATGCCCTCTCTCCCATTGCCCTGGAAAAATCCGTTGCCGCTTATGAAAACAAGCCGGAGATTGTCGCCACCTATTCACAGATGACCATGTGTAATGAAAATCTTGTCCCGATTAAAGTATTTTCGAGTATAAAAAAAGTGTATAACGACCGGTATTTCTTCAACTGCCCGATCCAGATTTCGCACTTTTTTACCTTCAGGAAAGAGACTTATCTTAAAACGGAAGGCATTAATTACCATCTGAAAAGCGCTGTAGACCAGGATTTGTATCTCAAAATCCTTGAGCACGGAGATCCCGCATTCATCAAGGAAAATCTTTATCTGTACAGGCTTCATGCAAAAGGGATTTCACAATTCACATCGAAGGAAAGTGCGAGAAACCGTTTTGCCGAGGTAATTTATGCAGCCATGAAACGGCGGGAGTTAAAGACGATCAATGCCATGCAAATCCCTGATGCCTATACAGATGCGGATGAGATATTCGGTCTTCTCAATTATCAGACCCAGCCTCTTTACCGGCTGAAAAATAAAGTCCGGCTGCTTCTTAAGTAATGCCTGTTTATTTATTTAAAATTCTATTCCGAAAAAATTCCGGGCCGCTTCCGTTGTTTCTCCGGCAACTTCAGAAATACTTATCTTTTTTAAATGAGCAATGGTTTGCGCTACGTATGGCAGAAATGCAGGTTCGTTTCTGCGGTTCTGCATCCTGGGCATATTTTTCGGGAGCATAAAAGGGGCATCGGTCTCAATCATCATCCGGTCGAGCGGGACATAGCGGATTACCTCCTCCAGATGTTTAAACCGGTTCTGATCACTGATCGCTCCGGTAAATCCTAAGTAGAATCCTTTATCCAGATAGATTTTCGCTTCTTCTAAAGTTCCGGTGAAACAATGCACTACCGCTTTCGGAATCCGGTACAGATACTCATCCGTAATTTCGTTGAACCTTTTAAAAGCAGCCCTCTCATGGAGAAACAGCGGCTTGCTGACCTCAATTGATAATTCAAGCTGGACGCGGTAACATTTCTCCTGGACGGGCCTGGGCGAAAAATCACGGTCGAAATCCAGCCCGCATTCCCCGACAGAGACCACGCGGTCCTGCTTCAATAAATTCCTGAGCTCGCTGATGCTTTCATTATTAAAAGATTTTGCATCATGGGGATGGATTCCTGCTGTTGAAAACAAGATACCGGGATAGTCTTCTGCGATCTCCACCGATTCCTTACTTCCGCGGACGCTGGTTCCGGTGAGGATCATCTGCTCTACCCCATTATCCAGAGCACGGTTGATGATTTCTTCGTGTTCGTGATTAAACTGTTTATTGGTTAAATTAATTCCAATATCAATATAAGTGTTCATTTTTTTTACTTTTCTTTGTTTCAGACAGAAGATTGGTTAATATTTTAAGATAGATGAACTTTTCAAATATTAAAATTCTCCCTATTGTCTTTGTTGTTTATTTTTATTTTACAATTTCTTCCATTACATTTTTCAATTGCGGAAGCGCGACCGAACTGCTTTCCCGGATCGAATATAAAGTTTTGCTTCCTTTAAGAATCGCATCAAAATAGGTATCGCTTTCCGGATTGATGAGCACGATCCATTTGGCACGGATCTTTACGGTTTCCACAATACCTACGGGCAGAGCTGTGGAACCCGATGTTCCAACCACAAATAAAATATCGGTATGATCGGCAATGTCATAAGCCGTATCGAAATGGTAATTCTTTTCGTTGTAGCTCTCATCAAACCACAAAGTATTCGGCCGGAGCCAGTTGCCGCATTTCCTGCATTTTAAGTTGTCGATATCTTCCGTCGTCAGGTCTTCGGTATATTCTTTAGCCGGAATGTTTTCCGGAAATCCAAACGGCTCGCTGCATTCCTTGGAACAGCGTACTTTGTGCTTGCTTCCGTGGATCTCATAAACCTTTTGGGTACCGGCTTCCTGATGGAGCCCGTCCACATTCTGGGTAATCAGCCTGAAGCGGTCGCCCAGAAGCTTTTCGATTTCCGTAAGGGCCAGATGTCCGGAATTGGGTTTGGCTTCTCCGATCATCTTTTTCCAGAACAGGTTGTACTGCCAGACTTCTTCCTGGTTTTCGCTGAAATACCGGTAAGTTCCGAATTCCTCAGGACGGTGGTATTTGGTTCCTTTGATCCAGATCCCGTCGATGGACCGGTAAGTCGGCAGACCGCTTTCCGCAGAAATCCCGGCTCCGGTGAGGAAGGTAATATATCCGTTTTTTTCTCTGAGGACGGTATTTAAAATTTCTTTTAGTTCTTTCATCATTTTAAATTTAAAAAGGGAAGCAGGCAGGATTTGAACCCGCAAATTCTCTGGGTTAGAGCTATTTTTCCATTAAATTACTGCTTCCGTCCGGGAGTACAGCAGGACTCGAACCTGCAACCTCTGATCAGTGAAGTCAATGTTCTTCCGTATTAGAACTATGCACTCCTTGTGAAACGGGCGGGACTCGAACCCGCAACCCCTGACTTGGAAGGCCAATGCTCTTCCTTTGAGCTACCGTTTCTATTTTGGGAGATCAGCGGGATTTGAACCCGCAACTCATTTTAGCAGAATGTATTTTTCCGTTGTTAGTACTATGATCTCCGTTTTGAAAACGCAACAGGACTCGAACCTGCATTTCCGGCATGATAAGCCGATGTCCTTCCATTAGACGATGCGCTCTGTGAAACGGGCGGGACTCGAACCCGCAACCCTGGCGGGGAAGGCCAATGCTCTTCCATTGAGCTACCGTTTCTGTTTGGGGAGATCAGCGGGATTTGAACCCGCATCTATTCCGTGCAGGGAATACATTTTTCCGGTTAAACTATGATCTCCGTTTGGGAAACTCAACAGGGCTCGAACCTGTAACTTTGCATAGCAGATGCAATGTTTTTCCATTTATCACTATAAGTTTCTTTCAAAAAGTATGGGTTTTAAAACCTGTGTATTCAGGTGTCGCCGTTCGGGTGTTCCCTGAGTTAACTTTTATATTTTACCAGTTATTAACTTTATAATTTTTCAGTAAAACCCCACTGTAACAATTCCCGTTGATTCCTTCCACGATCGGATGCAGGATCCTTGCCGCACCGTCCACCGGATCCAGTGGTGGGATATACCCCTGCTCAAATTGTTTCTTTCTTAAGCTTTCCTTCGCTCCGGTGGATATCCATCCTACATCCACCGCTGTCATATAAATCTGATCTTTTTCGAAATCTTTGGCCGACGTCAGCGTCATCATATTCAAAGCCGCTTTCGTCATATTTGTATGCGGATGGAACATGGTTTTGTTGCTGTAGCTGAAAATACCCTCTGAAGAAGTAACATTCACGATGAACTTTTCTTTAAACGGAGAAGCCTTCATTAAAGGTTTCAGTTCTTTGATCAGAAAATACGGCGCGATGTGGTTGATTAAATTCACTTCTACCAGTTCATACATCGAAACTTCTTCCAAAGTGGAGTTCCAGCTTGTTTTATCCCGGTTGTCCACCGGCTGTCCGAAACGGGTCAGAGCAACATCCGTCTCATCATTCTCCGCATATTCCAGCTGTCCGATCTCTGAAGAAACTGGGGTTGGATTCGGAATCAGATGCTGATTGTTTTTAAATTCCATCAGCATTTCATTTTCCTTTCTGATGATCGGTAAATAATAGGCATCAGGATATTTAATCGTCTGAGCGGCATTATTGATGAGAATATCCAACGTCTTGAAATTCGATTTGTAAAAATCGATAAATTCCTGAATCGCTTTCAGGTTTCTCAGATCCAGCCCATAGACCCACAGCCGGTCTTTCCAGTCTTCATAATCGGGTTCTTTCTGCAGGGTTTCCAAAGCCAGTGCCGGAAAACGGGTCGTTAAAACCAGGTTGGCTCCGTTTCTCAACAGTTTCAAGGCAGTGGCAAAACCTACTTTTACCCGTCCGCCTGTTAAGATGGCATTCCGTCCCGTTAAATCCGTTGCAAGAAAACGTTTTTCGTAATTTTCCTCGGCACAGTTCGGGCACAGCCTGGTGTAAAAAGAATGGGCGTAATGATAGCTCTGATTGCAGCAGTAACAGTTTTTCGGGATCTGTAATTTAGTAAGCTGCGTTTCGTCTTTTTCATCATCATAAAAGCCGGAAACACCTGCCAATGCCTTTTTCATCAGAACCGATCCGGAATTAACTTCAAGATCCTCCGATTTCATCCGGAAATAGCTTTCCTGCCGGTTCTGCTTTTTGGCGTTTTTATGGATTTTCGTAATCAGACCAGAAAAGACCTGATTGTCGGGATTCTGAAAAGGTTCGTCCTTCAAAGCATTCAATACCTTAAGACAGGATTCCCATTCGTTCTGCGTAAAATGTGGATGAAAAGATTCCATTGCTTTTGTTATTACGCCGGCAAAGTTATCCGGGTGATGCGCAATCTTTTTACGTACAAAAAAAAATTTTCTTAATCCGGAAATTCGATGTTGAAGCCAATCCCCCGTACAGCGTCAAACCTGATCCCCGGATCATGCTGAAGGTATTTTCTCAGCCGGGTCATAAAGACATCCAGGCTCCTTCCGAAAAAATAGTCGTTCTCGCCCCAGATGGCTTCTAAGATTTCTTTGCGGCTGATGATCTGATGGTTCTTTCTCGAGAGCAACAGCAATAATTCTGATTCCTTTTCCGTGAGCTGTATAACTTTATCTTTGAAAATAAGCCGGAACTGTGAAGGGATAAAGGAATAGCTGCCCATCCTTATAACCGTTTGTACCTGATACTGCTGCCGTTTCAGGATATTTCTGATCCGCAAAATCAGTTCCTCAGGTTCACAGGGTTTGGTGATATAATCGTCCGCGCCCAGTTTCAGCCCTAAAATGCGGTCGATACTCTGGCCTTTTGCCGTTAAGAACAGGAAAGGAATTCCCGAGGTTTTCCTGATTTCACGGGAAAGCTCAAAACCATCCATCACAGGAAGCATGATGTCCAGAATAGCCAGCTGATAGTCCTCTATCAACTTCCGATCATTCAGAATTTCTCCTGGATCCGGAATCCAGCGTACTTCGAAATCTGAAAATTCCAGGTACTGCTTCAAGACCATTCCCAGGTCCGGATCGTCTTCCACCAGTAAAATTTTAGGCTTCATCAGGTATGGTGATTTTAAATGAAACGCCTTTTTCCTGAGACTTTACTTCAATATGCCCCCTATATTTATCCACCATTCTTTTCACTAAAAAAAGTCCGACTCCAAGGCCATTGGTATGCTTATTTGCTTCTCTGCTGATCCGGTAGTACTTTTCAAAAATATTCCGGTGCTCTTCGTCCGGAATCCCGATTCCGTTGTCGGAGATTTTTAATTCTGTAATTTTATTTATTGTTACATCGATCTCAATTTCATCAGCTCCGTATTTGGCCGAATTATCGATGAGATTATCCATCATCTGCCGGAAATCATTCTGCGCAAGGCGTTTATTTTCGGACAACTCAATGCGAATATTAAAACGGATTGTGTTATGCTGTTTTTTAACCTCAGCGAAATACTCCTCAAGATTTTTTTTATCCAGTAAAACATCTTCGGCGTCACGGGTATGGATGGAAGCCACGATATTTTCCAGACGTCTGATCTGGCGTTCCAGTAATGCTCGGGACTCCGGATCAGAAGAACGTGCAATGGAAAATTTAAGCGTGGTGATCGGTGTATTCAGTTCATGGGCTATCGAATCGATGGTGGTGTGCAGCTGGGCTATTTTCTGCTCCTGACGGTTCAGGTTCCGGATGCTGTTCCGGAACAGGATAATGATCAGGATAACAATCAGCAGGCTGATGATAACCAGCGGAATAATCTTTTTTAAAATCAGGGTTTCGATATTCAGTAATTGATAAGACGCCTGGGATTTTACCAGATACTTATATCGCTTATCAATATTCAGATTTGTATCGGTTTCGGACTGCCGGCTGGACCAGATACTGTTTGACAATGTTATGGGCTTTTCGACTTTGTTAACTGATTGAAAAATGATGATCGAATGCCCTTTCGGAAGTATTTCTTTACTTTTCAGTTCATCCATAACAGAATAAATCTCGTTCTTCATAGCCATTTTAAATCCGGAATTCCCTATATGCTTCTTAAGCAAAGATTCCATTTTTTTGCTGTACTGACTTTCTGATGAATAGAATTTATCCGGAAAAAATATTTTTTCGTTCTGAATAGACATTCCTAATTTCAGCCTTTCAAAATCACCAACAAGGCCACTATCATGGGTTTCGGTGTCGAATTTATCCATTCCGTCCATTACTTTTTCAGCAATTTCTTTGGCTTGCCGGTTATAATCTTTTTCTTCCAACCGGTAGGAATTGTAAATGTAATACGCCTGCAATGCAACCAAAATAATAAGGCTGAATGAAAACAAAATAACCGTGATGCTTTTCTTCCGATTCATATTTCAAAAATACAATCAATTTCCTTTCAAAATGGCCGTTAACCCTGCATTAACCGTTCGTTAACAAAACTTTCCGGGAGATCGATGCAATTTTGAAGAAAATTATTTAATGAAAATATCAATATTAAAAGCTTACAGAATGTTGTTATTGCTGCTTCCGGTACTTTTATGGAGCCAGAACATTCAAGGACATATCGAAAATGGAAACGGAAAGCCGGTTGCTGAAGCCGAAATCAAAATTAATGAAAATAAGACGGTATTGCATTCCGACCGGGAAGGCAATTTTGTCCTGGAAGGAATAGCTGCATTTCCCGTTTCGCTGAGCATTAAAAAACCGGAGTACGCAGATTATGAAATCATACTGGAAAACAGGGAGCCCTTATTTATCATCCTGAAAAAAGACACGGTAAAAAACATCGAACAAGTAAAGTTAACTGCTAAGAAACCCATCCTGAAAAGGAAGATCGACCGGCTGGAATTCAATATCGACAAGACGCCGCTGCAAAACCTGAATGCCTGGGAAATCCTGAAAAACACCCCGAATATCCTGGTGAAAAACGAGGAGCTGAGCGTCCGGGGAAATTCCCAGATTGTGGTAACCATCAACGATAAAAAAACACTGATGAGCCAGGAACAGCTGAAACAGCTTCTGGAAAATACCGACGGAAACAACGTTTCTTCCGTAGAAGTGATTACAAATCCGCCGGCAAAATACGAAGCCCAGGGAAGCGCCATCATCAATATCAAAATGAAGCAGAACACACTTTCCGGCTATAAAGGAAGAATTTCGACACGCTATACCCAGGCCACCTATGCCCGGGGGCTGATCGGGACGTCACAGTCTTATAATACCGGCAAATGGCAGCTGACGGGAAATTACAGTTTCATAACCGGAAATAATGTACGCTATAATTTTGATATGGTAACTTTCGATCAGGATAAAACACGCTGGGAAAGCGATATGGTAAGAAAAACAAGGATGCGCGAGCAACACATTTATAATTTTTCCGGACAATATATTATCGATAGCTTATCAACTGTTCAGTTTGGTTTTGATGGCTATAATGCGCCGAATAACAGCGGTCATTACCGTGTTCCGACAAACATTTACAACACCGATAATAATCAGTTGCAATCTTATTATCTGACCTCCAACAAGAAAACAGAATTTAATAACAGTTTTAATTCTTATCTGGTTTTTGATAAAAAATTAGGGAATCATAACCTGACCTGGACGAATAACTCAAGTCTGAAACGCTTCAGAGAAAGCCAGGAAGTGGAAACGCTGCTGGATTTTGCAGGCCAGCCTCACGGTAAAAACCGGTTTGCCAGCCAGAACGTTCAGGATATTTCTTTGTATTCGACCCAATTGGATTACCGGTATACCGATGATCAATTCACGCTTGAAAGCGGATTGAAGTACAGCTTTGTTAAAAACAAAAGCGGTCTCAGCTTCATGGACGGAACTTCGGGAGAACTGCTTCCGGACCCGGCAAAGAGCAATCGGTTCAGTTACCGTGAAAATATTTTCGCTGCCTATCTTTCTTTCGGATATAAATGGGAAAAATGGGAAATGAAAGCCGGACTGCGCTCCGAAACCACTTTGATCAGAACGGATTCCGATAATCCCGATGTTGAAAACCGGACGGTAAGAACGGGGCTGTTCCCTACTTTTTACCTGATGTACAGCATCAAGGATGGCCAGCAGCTAGGATTGTCCTACGGCAAAAGAATCGATCGTCCGAATTACGATTTCCTGAATCCCTCAAAGTCTTATTACAATCTGTATGCTTATTTCCAAGGGGATGCCAATCTCAGATCGACAATCATTCATAATCTGAGCCTTACGTATACCCTCAAAGACTGGAATTTTGAAACCTATTTCAGCTACATCAAAGATCCGTCCATGGAAATTTCCGTGCAAAATCCAGAGACATTTGAAACCGTTTACCATTACACCAACATCGATCATGGAAAAAATATCGGGGCCAACGTTTCAAAAAGCTTTTCCGTTAAACCCTTCTGCAAACTGAATCTCTTCGCCATGGGCGAATACCAGGAAAACTACTTCTTTGGAGCCGACAGGATTCTGTATAAAAACGACGTTTTCTTTTATAACGCCAATATTTCCACGCAGATTACGCTGGATAAAGCCAAAACCTGGGACCTGAATATTTCCTATGTTTATAATTCGAAAACCATACAGGGATCTTTTGATATCAGTGCTTCCCAGAAAGTAAGTGTTATCCTCAATAAGAAAATGCTCGACAAGCGTCTGGAAGCCGGACTGGTACTCAACGATATTTTCCGAACGGATCAGAATACGATTTCCACCAGGTATGCCGACCAGAATCAGTATTTTAAAGATTACCGGGATACCCAGTATTTCATGATCAATCTAAAGTATAATTTCGGGAACCAAAAGGTAAAAGAGGCTAAAACCGGAACCAAGACCGCCGAGCAGAACCGGTTATAAAAAGAAATTCAAAATCAGCCAACTGATCGTCATTCATGAAATTAAAGTCCTGAAGGGACGACTTTTTACAGAATAGGATGAAATACTATCAGAACGCTATTTAATACCCTATAGTCAAATAGACAGAAAAGACTTCCAGCATCCGGCGTCCCTATTCCAGCCCGTTAACGTGATTCACGACCACTTATTCATTAATAAAAATTTCCAGGAAACCGATCAGCCGCATTCCGTCGTGGCTCCATCGGATGCCGTGGCCTTCAGCTTCCCTTGCTTCATACACAAGTCCGTGTTTATAGTGAAAGAAAATATTCCACCAGGTTTTATGATTGAGGATATAGCTGATTTTATCCATAACCACCTGCTGTTTCTGCCGGTTGTTGCCTTTCACTTCGCCCCAGAAACGGTCGTCCTTTCTTCCCACGTGCTTTTCCCAAGCTCTTTGGCCCATGGTAATTTCACTGTTAAACGGTTGTTCACAGGCTTTAATCAGGGTAGCCTGTAATGGCGGAATGGCCCTCTCATCGCGCAGGCTGGCAGAAGTCAGACGCTGTCCCAACACATCCAGCCAATGTTCAAAAGCGATTTCTTCCAACTTTGCCGCCTTTTCCTCCGGGGAACGTTCAGATTCGAGAACAGAAATGAACAGATGGAAACTCTGATCCCGGTCAGGTTTTATTTCTTCATTAAAGAAAGGCCTATCCCAGGTTAAAGTCCCGTCTTTAAATTTCTGAACATGTATGTCTATGGACTTCAGATGTTCTTCTGCTAAAATGGTCTGGTATTTCTGTTTCCATCCGTCTGAAAACAAAGGAATAAATTCTTTAAAATTCATAGCTAAAACATTTTGACCAGGTTGACAGGAAGTTTTTCCTCAAGGATCAGGTATCCGATCAGGTTAAACCAGTTCTTACAGTGGTCCAGAATCCAGGCATCAGACGAAACGGCAATTTCTGCATGCTCTGCCAGAAATTTATCCGGGTTGAATTCCAGCCCGCCGCTCCAGTTCAGATGATGCTCAGCGGCATAATCCAGGACCATCTGCTTGATTCTCCCGCTGTTGGATACCGGCTTATCGAAGATCCAGACCAGTTCTGCCGCTCCTGACTCCCGGAAAAATTCAGCCACCAGTTCAATGGAGGTTTGGGTCTGCATAACCCTTTTATAGGTTCCGTGTACGCCCGAAAGATCGCGGAAACAGCCATCCGTCCCTTCGAAAATGTAGGCTCCCGAAAGCAGGCTTTCCAGTAAAATCAATACATTAAAACCATCTAAATGAATGATCTTGTTTTCAAGATCCCGACAATGAAACTCTTTTGATGCCCTGCTGCCGGTCTGGGATTCCGAGGCTGCCGCACCACGCACCGCCTGGATCTGACGGGTTTTCAAGCGGTAATGATTGCCTACCAGTTCTGAAGCTGCCCTTTCCGGATAGTTCCGGCTGAGCAGATAACGCATATCCTGAACGGCCGACTTCAGCTTGTCAAGCTGTTTTTCCTTTCCGAATAATTCATCATCCCCTGTATTTTTCCCACGGTTCCTGTTGTTCATATCCAAAGGTAAAAGTTATTTTTCAGGCGGAGGAAATAATTCCAGGAATTTCTTTTTATTAAATGGGAAAATGACTGCCCAATAAAAAAAGCCACTGCTTAACCGCAGTAGCTTTCATTTATATTTCAAAACTTAAAGTTTAATTTATGTTTCTGAATATCTTCAACCCTTCAAGGTTTTTGAAACCTTGAAGGGTTAACTTGCAATTGTCCTATTTAATCTCCTTATACTTCGGCACCAGCGTTTTCATCACGGCCCAGGCGATCAGGTAAGCCACGGCGCCGATGGAGAAAATAATCATGTAGCCTTTGTCGATCCCGTCGACTACCACCGCTCCTGATTTCTTCAGGTCCTCGAAAAAGCCGTCCGGCAATCTTTCATTGATGTACTGCGGGTATTTTTCCAATAGCGGCACTCCGTTGACCGTAGACCAGGCTTTGTGGGCATGGTCGAAGAGTACCCCTGAGGATTTGTTGATGATAAACGAGCCGATCCCGCCGG
>CAJYRQ010000067.1 GCA_913777465.1 uncultured Chryseobacterium sp. | reverse complement strand
TTGCTAATTGCTAATTGCTAATTGCTAATTGCTAATTGCTAATTGCTAATTGCTAATTGCTAATTGCTAATTGCTAATTGCTAATTGCTAATTGCTAATTGCTAATTGCTAATTGCTAATTGCTCATAATCAAAACGCGAGTCCCACACCGCCTGAAATCCTGCCGCCGTCTTCACCGGTGAAGTAATCAATCCTTGCAGAGAACATTTCGAGGATGTTGAGCCAGAATCCGGCGCCTACGCCCTGGTGCCATTTATCGGAAGATTCACGGTCCATCCAGACCCTTCCGAGGTCATAGCCGATAAGGACGCCCATATTGGCAGGAGCGATCCTGTTTTTGATGCGCCCGAAATCCCAGCGGACTTCCGTATTGTTTACAAAATAGGATTTTCCGGCAAACCTTTCATTCCGGTAAGCCCGCATCCTGTTGTTCCCGCCGATAGCAGCCGCCTGGTAAAATTCAAAATGGTTGTTGTTGATGATCATCGCGTTGGCTGAATTGGCCAGGACGAATTTCCCGCGTTTATCAATCCGGTGGAAGATATTCAGCGTTCCCTGGAACGAAGCGAAGTTCTGGTTGAATTCCGATAAGTTTGCTTTCCATCCTGCATTCAGGGCCAGCTCCAGGCCGAGGGTAGGGAAGGCCGTATTGTCCAGGTTCCTGAAACCGAAGGTATAATTGGCTCCGGCAAACTTCTGCCCGTTGAAGACTTCAGGGTTTACATCCGGGGAAACGGCAATAAAGCGGTCATCGTTTCTCTGCACTTTCGCCTGTTCGAAACTCAGCTGGAACTGGTGTTTCAGTCCGTGCCAGCTGGTGGTGGAAACAGAAGGTGCAAATTTGAACTGTGAAATCCTTACCCGGTTATAATCACGGTCCACTGCGTCTTTGTCGTAGAGGGTTTCATTGCCCAGCCCGAAGAAGGTTCTTGCGAAAAACGGGGTGGTGTACGAAGCGTCAATCCCGGCATCCCAGCCGCCGATGGCCTTTTTAAAGATCCCTTTGTAGCCGACATTAAATCCGCCCGTAGCGGTATACATATTCGCCCGGAGGGTATGTTTCTGGGTATACGGATCACGGATAAAATTATTGACAGTGTAATTGGCCACCACGCCTAAAATGATACCATCATCCGGATTGAAGTTCGCATTCGGATAACCTGCAAAGAAATTGTATTTCGGATGTTTGTAATCGTAGGTATTCACATTATAATCATCAGAAATATGCTTTGAGGCATCCTGGGTATTGTAGGTGTTTTTCTGGGATTTAAAATCATAGATTTTTACTTTGCTGCCGTCGGCAATGTTATAGGTGTCATGATTGTAGCCCCCGATCAGACGGATATTCATCTTCGGTCTGCCTTCACCGGAAACTTCATAGATGTCGTCATCTTCAAGCCCGTAGATCCAGAGTTCTTTGGTTTTGGAATCATCGTAGGTCTTTTCAAAAACCAATTCCGGATTTTCCTGATTTTTATCTAATTTGTACTGTTGTACATGAACGGTATTCCCTGTTTTTGTGATGATGAATTTATCGGGATGAACAGTTCCGACCAATGGTACTTTTTTCTGGAGCACATCATAATACTGGGAAGCATAATTCCCGAGTTTTGCTTTTCTTGATTTTAATTTCCGCTGAATATCGGCCAGGGTTTCATCCTGTACTTCTTTCGGCAGATTTGTGAAAGCTTCGTCGATATCCTGATCCGTAAGATGGTCCTGAATATATTTTGCCTGTGCCGCCCAGTCCGCTGCGGTGGCTCCTTTCAGGAATACCAGATCGAGAGGATAGGGCTCCATCGAAAACCATTTTACATTTTTAAGATCGTCTTTGAAGGTCTTCATGTGCCGGATGGCAGGGATATTCATGATCACCTTAAAGGCGGTCCCGTCGTAATTGCTGAAAGCCTGGTCCCGGTCCCTCGGGATCGGTTTGTAAAGCACTTTATCGCCGTCTTTGTATTCGGCCCATTTCCACTGGTCGGCATGCCGGTCCCAATCGCCGATCAGCATATCGAAGATTCGTGCCCGGATGTAGGTTTCCCGGTCGACGGAATATTTATAGCTTTTATTAAAATTTTTCAGCACGTCGTCTGTTGAGACAATGTCTTTTGCATTATCCAGGGAGGCCAGTGTTTTCGGATCTGATGAAAAGCGTTCTTCAATCATATACAGCTCATCACCGTAATGCGGGTTGTATTCTCCCAACGCTTTCTGCTTGGGGATGTAAAACAGCCTGGGATTGCTGTGGTAAAGATCGATCTTATCAGCCATATTCCCGACGGCAAAAGGGGTAAAAGGATGGTTGGTGGTATAAAAATCAAGCAGGAACCTTTCCGGGAAGGTATTATCCAGCTCGTTTCCAAAGGTGCTTTTCCTGAAGGCCATGTTGTTGAGGAACCGGACGGCACTTTTTTTCACGCCGCGCATCACGAATTCCTGTCCGTCCTTCGCTTTCAGCCTCAAACTGTTCGACTGGTTGCCGCCGCCCTCACGGAATGGGGTATAGCCGCCGTCCAGCGTGGAAATATTGGCGGTGGGAGCTTCAACCGGCAGGCTGTAGTATTTCCTGTAATGTCTGCCCCAAAGCCAGGTATAAAACTTTCCTTTCCGGGTTAGCCTTTCGGGATATATTGTGGAGGTAACGGTTGCCGGAAAAGAATCGGGATAGTTGTTCACAAAATCTTTCGGCTTCTCCATCACCCGGATATGGGAAAGGCTTTGCAGGGTACTGTCTTTGGTGGAAAAATATTCCACATCGGAACTCTGGTCTTTCCGGAGGTTCAATATGGCAAAACCGCTTCCGCCGTAGGAAAAATCGGTATCTTCTTTAATGGAGGCCGGATCGACCTTGGAGCCGGCACCGCTGATGATCTGGCGGATGTTGCGGCTATTGTGATACTGCAGGTTATGATCGTGCCCCGATACGAAAATGATGTTTTCTTTGTCCTGGACAATGCTTCTGATTCGGCCGGCCAGGTCGGCATAGCGGCTGTTGTTGATGTCTTCCGGGCTGGCTCCCGAAGAGCTTCTTACCACATTCAGAAGACTGGCCACGCCGGGTGCCGGGATTCTTCCTTTGAAAGGGTACAGGTTGGATCGGGCAGAAGTAAATCCTGCGTGGGTCCCGCTGCTGATCAGCGGGTGGTGCATCGCCACGATGATCCTTTTATCCTGGTTTTTATTAATTAAATCCTTAAATTCTACAAACAGGTCTTCACGGGTTTTGATGTCGCAGTCCTTATTGATGCCGGGATGCTTGTCCCAGTTCAGCAGTGCCCATTCCGAGTCGATCACAATCAGCTTGATGTCTTTGGTTAAGCTGATGTCATCAATCGGGCAGGAATTTTTCGGCAGGAAGGCTTTTTTATCATTCAGGTAATCTTTTACGAAATCTTCCTGCGCCCTGATTCCTTCAAGCCCGCTGTACCAGTCGTGGTTCCCGGGGATCACCAGGGTTCTGCCCTTAAAGTTTTTTGTGATGGCAAGCTGGTCTTCCAGTTTTGTTCTGGCCGTTTCATAATTTTTATCGGATTTTCCCGGCATTCCTTTCGGGTAAATATTATCACCTAAAAAGATCAGCATCGAGTTGCTGCCTGCACTGTCCAGCTGGCTTTTCAGCATCCTAAGGGTCTGCTGTGCCTGTGGCTCGTCCGCATTGCCCGCATCACCTACCAGGAAAAGCTTAAATTCGTTTCCGGAATTAATGCCGGAAGCGTTTACTTCGGATAAGTTTTTCCCCTTTTTTACATTATAGGTGGCACAAGAATAGAGCACTCCGGCAGAAAGCACCAGCCTGAGTGCAACAGACGTATTTTTTAGATGCGTTTTCAAGTATAAATTCATAAATTTACATTAATAAAATTTTGGTGATGAATATTTTACAGAAAGCCAAAGATTATGTTGAAACCTTATTCAAAGATAAACTATCTTCGGTATACTTTTATCATAATTTCATACATACTACATTTACGGTAAATAAAGCTGAGGAAATTCTCAGAAATACGGATGTTTCAGAGGAAGATCAGGAGAAAGTACTGCTGGCACTCTGGTTTCACGATACAGGATACATAGAATGTGCCAAAGAACATGAGGAAGCCGGCGTAAAGATTGCGGAAAGTTTCCTCGTGAAGGAAAATTATCCTGAAAATGCCATAGCTGAGATTTCACAGCTGATCCTGGCTACAAAAATTACTTACCAGCCCCGGAACCTTCTGGAGAAAATTGTGAAAGATGCCGACTGCAGCCATTTTGCAAGCCATGATTACAATGATATCTCCGATGCTTTGAGGAAAGAGTGGGAACTGACGAACGTACGCTGTTTTTCCAATGACGAATGGAATGCGGGAAACCTAGATATGCTTAAAAACAAGCACCGCTTTTATACGGATTATGCCAAAAGGAACTGGCAGCCGCTGAAGGACAAAAACATCAAAAAGATCGAGAAAAAGCTGGAGAAAGACGACGGCAAAAAGGAAGCTTCCGAAAGCAAAAAGGAAAAAGAACCGAAATCCGACCGGAGTGTAGATACGTTATTCAGGGTGACTTTGGGCAACCATACCCGGCTGAGCGATATCGCAGACAGCAAAGCGAATATTCTTTTATCCGTAAATGCCATCATTATTTCGGTTTGTCTTTCCGTCTTGGTTCCGAAGCTCGATGCCCCGAAAAATTCACACCTAATCATTCCAAGCTTTATTCTGTTGGTGTCCAGCGTACTAACAATTATCTTTGCGATCCTGTCTACAAAACCTAATGTTACCAAAGCACGTTTTACTGCCCAGGATGTAGCCGACCGAAAGGTTAACCTGCTGTTCTTCGGGAATTTCAACCGGATGATTTTTGAAGACTATAAGAGTGCGATGGATATCCTGATCAAAGACCGGGATTATATCTACGATTCCATGGTGAAAGACCTCTATTATCTGGGAAAAGTGCTCGACCGGAAATACAGGCTGCTGTCGATCACCTATCAGATCTTCATGGCCGGGATTATTATCTCCGTGCTGTCTTTCGGATATGCTTTCCTGAGCCTGTAGAATCAATAAAAAAAGAAGTTGCTTAAAATCCGTTCACTTTTTGGATGGGTTTTTTACTGCGCCAAAGAAACCCTTAAAGCCAGAAGCCCGGTGATTCCCTGAAGGTCTTCCACCTTTAAAAATTCAGTATCGTTCTGAAGGATTCCTTTTTTCTGAAGCCTACTGATGTAATCGAGGTATTCCCGCTGGTTCTCCATGCCGAAATATACTACGGTGATTTTCCCGGGACAGGTAATCCGGTCGGCAGAATCTTTTACGTGCGCTTTATCCAGGCGTTTTTTAATGATTTCATAATAGGAGTTGTAGGCACCGTCCACGTCAAAACGTTTTTCATCCATTCTGAAACGAATGTCGATCTTTTCATTATACACAAAAATCAGCGAGGCTATATCCAGATCCACCGGAAGGTCTTTTTTAAAGTTGCGGAATTCCAGCTCCATATTGCAGATGGTCTTCAGCTGCCAGTATCTGAGTCTGTGCACTACTTTGGAAGAATAGGGAAGCTCCGGGGCAATATTCTGTCCGGTGTACAAATTATGTTCGATCCCGTCCGATTTAAATCTTTCATAATAATGCGGAAAAATCTGCTGGGCGTCAAACTGGGCTTCGTCCAATACGTCGGCAAGTTTCCGGTTAACCAGGGTAATGGAATCATCCAGGCTTTTTCTTCCGGCATAAAAGAGATCGGTCTGAATGGAAATCTGGGAAAAATAGTCTTTAATTTTTGCCTTTACTTCACTGGATGATTTTATTTCCAGTTTCCCCTGAAGGAAAGGGTGGATCTCATCCCTCAGCAACCTCTGGAAGCGCTGCTCGGTATCGGCTTTGATTTCGTTGTTGAGTTCATACTCAAAAATCTCCAGAGCCAGCAGGTATTTTTCCGAATCGGAATTGATCATCAGAAAAATATCATGGAGGCAGCCGATTTGCCGGTTGAGATCCTCGAGCATCAGATGGAACCTTTTTTCCGATGAAGAACGGATATCCGAGAACCCGAAAAGTGGCGTCAGGTTTTTAAAAGAAATCTGTTTGAGCGTATAAATCTTCTTAGACAGGGAAGCATTAAAGTATTTTTCAGCTTCATTCCTGAACTTCCAGACCACGCTGTCGTGGATGGTGGTATATTCCCGCTGGATGATGGCTTCGATCTGGTAATTTTTTTCAAAGCTGAACCGGTTGAGGGAAAATAAGATCATATCCGTGAAAAATTCCATCTTTTTCAGCTTTAAACCGTTAAAACTGTTGGCAATCGGAGAGGTAAACTCCATCATGGCCATCAGTTCACCGTCTTTCATGATCGGGATTACCATAAAGCTGTTGATGCGGTTATCCCTCAGAATACTGAAAGACGGCAAAGACTTGATGTGATGGTCCAGGTTTTCAATATTGGAAACGACGATAGGCCTGGAATTATAGTTGAGATTGGTGAAGGTCTTTTTCCGGGTTTCCGCATCAAAGGTATTGATCCAGAAATCCAGGATATGGTTGGTAAAAACGTTTTCGTAAATTGGCATCTTTTCCAGCCGCTGGTCTTTTTTATTGAAAAGCATAAGTCCGAAGCTCAGCTGGGCAACATCAAAATACGACTTGAAAATTTCAACCAGGTTTTCATCCGGCTTTATGTTCTCCGGATCGATCTGGATCATGCTTGATTTCAGGTCGGATAAGGCGACTTCGGAAGTGCAGTCGACCAGGGAAACAATGGAAAACCCTTTCAGAATCCAGGATTTTGAAGGGAAATACTTTTTCCAGAGCTTATAATCGTCCAGGTTTTCCAAAAGCATATCAATTACCTCTTCTGACGGGATCCGGGCATCTTTCGTGGGATAAACTTCGGTAAAATCGGCATTTACCGAAATTTTATAATGCTTCATGATGCCCTGCCGGTTGGGGATGTCATAATAAAAAGGCAGGTTGCTTTTAATATCCCTTTTAAAATAGCTTTGCAGGATCAGGCAGCAGCAGAATACATAGAATTCATCGTCATCGATGTTCCGCAGCTCAATGGAGAAATCTTTCCCGGCGTCTTTCAGGATCGCTTTAAACCGTTCGGTATAATTAAATGTAATGTTCGAAAGGGGAATGCCTGCCGCTTTTATTTCATTATTGGTCAGGCCTGTAGGAAAGAGGTCGGCCAGCAAAAGCCGGATGAGGTCTTCATTTTTATCCAGAAGGGAAGTATCCTGGAATCCATCCCTGAGTTCCCGGAAATTTTTTGTTTTTTCAATTAAAGACTCCGCATAATTGACGCGGTATTCCAGCCGGTCGTTGTACCGGATATGTTCCAGCACATCCAAATATTTTTTGAACGAAATAAAAACCTGAAAAGGGGTATCTTTTTTATAAAGGTCCGACAAAGCTGAAATTTAAAGTAAAGGTAGGAAAAAACCGCGATTTGTAATGATGATCTGCATTGAGATAAGAGCGTAAAAAAAAGAAAACCCCATAAGAGGTTTTCAAAGAGATTGCATTAACAACGGATTAAATTTCTATGATCTGAGCTAATTTTTAAATAATGAATTTATTGAATCTGATCCTAAGGTCTCCAGAAAGACCATTTGCTGCCGTTATAAACCGCCAGGCGTTTGGATCCGCTTTTATTCACGTAGACAATCATTCCCGGTGAAGGGTTGATGATGTTTTGCACATCGTCCACAATCGGCAGGATCATGGATCTGGTTGTCGATTCCAGAACCAGAACGCCGTCGGCAGCAGTGGAAGTGGCTCCGATAATGGTTTTGGCTCCCGGCATTTCCGTAGTCTGCAGATCGGTCGGCTGATCTGAAAGCTGCGTGGTGATATCGGCATCCTGCGAGCTGAGGTCGATCCAGCTGCCATTGTAATATTTTACCCGTGCCTGGGAAGGGTTTGTTGCATCCAGCACCAGGGTTCCTTCCGCGGGGTTCTGGGGCAGTGTTCTTACATAAGGCAGGAGAATACCCTTATTTTGATTGGCCGAAAAATCCAGAAGGACAGATGTTTTATCGTAAGCCGTACCGATGGCATCACCAATGGTAACCTGGGCATTTATAATGAGGGCTTGTGCAGTAAAGAGGCACATGATTGTTTTTTTCATGATTATTTATTAAAGTTATCAAGGGTTTAAAAATTAAGGGCATGCCGGGGTGCTAAAGCAATACCAGGCATTGCCGTCGTATACCTTCAGGCATTTGGCATCGGTATCGTAGACCATCATGCCGTCCTGAGGTGCTGTGATGGCACTGATCTGTGCCGCATTCATCCGGGTAATGACAAATCCTTTGGTGTTGGATTCAAGGACGGCAAATGCCGATTTTCTTACCATGGGCCAGTTGCTGCTGTCTCTTCCGGTTCTCAGGAGCGTTACCCCGAATTTCGAATCGATGCCGGGACCTGAAGTATTGGCATCATCATAACAGATGCATCGCTGGATAGAATAATCGCCTGTTTGAGGATAATAAGTATCGCCATAAACGGGAGACATATCGGAAAAGAAATTATCCGTAGAGCCGTTTGTGCCCTGCGGCTTAATTTCGAATTTAAAGGATTCGGCAGGTTCATCGATACCGTCATTTACCGAGGAGATATTGATAGCGATCCCGTCTATATCATTATTGGGGCTCATATACCCCGGAATAATACCGCCGTCATAATTACCCGGAGGTATTGTTATCAGGTAAATATTGGTACCCGGCGTATGGGAAACGGAAGGAGTCCCGTTGGAATTGGATACCCCGGTCAAAACAATGTCGTTGTCATTGATAAACGCCATTCCGGTACCCGAGTCTATAATCTCAACAGCCACTGTTGTTGTCCCGATTACGGCACCGTTAATTCTCATAAACAAATATCCGTGGCTTGAGCCCTCGCAGGAAGCCAGAGGATTGGAAAGTTTAAAATCGATAACCGGCTTTAAAGAAACCCGGATGTCATCCAGAAGATTTCCAAAACCGGCGTTGGCAGAGTTAAGGGCCCTGAAGCCAACCCTGTAGATACCGGTAGCCCCGGTAAAGGTATATGTTCCCTGATTGAACGACCATGCTGCTGTACTTGATGGCAGAGGCGTCATATGAATGGTCGCTATATTTATCTGGTTTTCATCCTCGATCACCATGGCGGCCTGTTCGGAAGTTGCTCCTCGGGCTCTGTGTCTGAAAGAATAATTGATATCGTCGCCGTTGCTGAGATACATATTCTGGTAGATCATGGATGCCTGGTAGGCATTAAGTTCTACAAAATTGGTTCCCTGTGCGGCAGGTACGCCATTGTATCCTGTTCCCCATACTTCAATAGGATGGCACTGGCCTACGGAACCAGGTGAACAGACACCGGTCTGCGCCGGATGCGAAGTGTACCAGGGTGAAGTAACATCTGAACCCGGATCGAAAGTAGCAGCCGACCCGAAATTAGCATCGTGTTGGGCTACCGTGCCATTGGCAACGCCGAATTCCAGTCCCGGGTTCACGATAATCCTGGTTTGGGCAAAAGAGGCCGATGGAAAAACTAAGATAGAAAGCACAACCTGCCTCAGGCGGTGTTTCATAGATGGGGAAAATTGATTTACGATTTTCATGGTCATTATTATTTATTTTAATATTTAAGATTATGGCATAAAGGTATCAGCACTCTAATTTTCATATAGAGCGAAATTCCTTATCAGAACAATATATTGTTCTATAGCAGCATTAAGTATTCCCTGGAAAAATTATCAGTAAACGATAAAATGTATTAGTCTCATAGTTTTATGTTTAGCATAGATTATTAGTTGATGCAAATTAACCAATTTAAATGCCAAAGCACAAATTTTTATTTATAATTTAAACAAATGAGGTATTTTTTATTGAAATTTTACTATAAAAAAGACATATGAGATTTAAAATATAAACTTTTTGCTGTTTTAAGTAATAAAATATCAATTGTCTCATTTTGAAACAATTGATTGGCTTTATTATAAAATGTCAGATTAATTAGAGGTGTGGACACATAAATAAGTGTGATTTTTTCGATATAAAATTGCGATGGTTATTCTGTGTTATCATTTCATTCTTTTAATAAAGCTCAGCGAATATCCCGGATCAACAACAGTATTTAGATGAGTTTCTGCCTGGCACATTTTATTCCGGAGGGATTAAAAAGAATTTTACCTGAATTTTATAAATTGCTTTTACTTAATACAGGCCTTGAGCAAAGAATAAATATTCCACGAAACAGTGGTAGACCGCAAAAGAAAAAGCGTTTTGGTCCGAATTATAATTTTGCATATTTCCCAATCCTGATCAGGATATTGAGTAAGTTTCCTCCGATATTCACATAAAAAAGCACAGCCTGATCGCTGTGCTTTTTTATATTTATTTATTTATTTATTTATTTATTTATTTATTTAAATATATTTTATAATCCAAACTGTCTTGCAAACAGGTCCGGGAAGACACCCAGAACAATAATCGAAGCGATTACAAATACAGCTACGATGTTGTACGTAAGTGTTACTTTTTCTGAAGATTTAAATGAACTTTCTTTAAAGAAGAACATCGAAATAATTAATCTCAGGTAGTAAGCGATGGAAACTGCAGATCCTAGAACGGCTACCAAAACCAGGAATACCCCGTGCTTCGAGTTCATCGCCTGGGAGAATAAGGCAAATTTCCCCATGAAACCGGCAGTTAACGGAATCCCGGCCATGGAAAGCATGGAGATTGCCGCAGCGGTTGCCAGTAAAGGTTCTGTTTTTGCCAATCCTTTAAACGCTCCGAAAGAGGTTTCCCTTTTCAGCTTCTCAACATAGATCAGGGCCATGAAAACCCCCACGGTTGATAAAGCATAAGCAAATAAATAGAATGCCAGGTTATAGGTAGAAAGGCTGGTCATCCCAAAGAATACCAATCCGATGTATCCTGCGTGGGAAACGGAAGAGTAGGCCAGCATTCTTTTGGCGTTGGTCTGGGCAAGACCCATCACGTTCGCCAACAATAAGGTGATGATCAGGAATACTCCGAATACGTTGATCCATTCTGCAGTAACGCCGCCGAATCCGATGGTCATTAATCTGAACAGGGCAAAGAATCCTGAGATTTTCACGACACTCGCCATAAAAGCGGTGATCAGTGAAGGGGCTCCGTAATAAACATCCGGGCTCCACATGTGGAAAGGCGCCAGGGCCACTTTAAATGCCAGGGCACAAAGGATAAGCAATACCCCAAGAATAAACATCACGTCTTTAGGATTGGAAACTCCGAAATCCTGGATTTTATATAAATCAAAACTTCCGACACTTCCGTAGATAAAGGCGATCCCGAACAACAGGAAACCTGTCGCGAATGCACCCATCAGGAAATACTTGATTGAAGCTTCATTCGATCTCAGATCCGTTTTGTTAGCCCCTGCCATTACATATAATGGAATAGACAGAATCTCGATTCCCAGGAATAAAGTTACCATATTCTGGTATCCGAAAAGGATAATCCCGCCACAAAGGGCAAAAAGCATCAAAGCGTACAGTTCCGATTGGTGGCTTCTGTGGTTGCTGAATGCAAAACCTCCTAAAAAGAACAACAATAAAGTCGTTACGATTGATATTTTAGTGAACAGCGCCGTATTTTCGGTATAGTCGTACATGTGCCTGTACTGTCCGAAGAACGAAAGTTCCGGCATGAAACTTACCCATAATGCGATGATTAATCCCAAAATCCCAATGTATCTTGCGAATTTCCCTTGTTCAAAAACTCCTGAAAATAACGCAACAACTGCCGTTAGGAAAACAATAATTAAAACACTCATTTCTTAAAATATCAAATTAGCTTACCATTGATTGGTAGATAAACTTCAACGAACTATTCACCATCTCGATGATCGGCTGCGGGAAAATACCGAATACGATCACAAAAACCGCTAAACTGGCCAATACCGAGAATTCTACTGCCGAAAGGTCTTTTGCTGTACTCAACACGGCTTCATCACCCTGCCCGAACATCGCCTTTCCATAGAATCTCAACAGATAGACTGCGGCAAGGATTACCGTAAGACCGGCGATTACTGCTGCCAACCCGTTAAAATCATACACAGATTTCAACAAGATAAATTCTCCGATAAATCCGTTGGTCAATGGAACACCCATCGAACCCAGGATGATGATCAGGAACAACACGGCAAACTTCGGTGCTACTTTTGCAAGGCCGCCCATCTGTCTGATGTCTCTGGATTTAAATCTCTTATATAAAATATCACAGCAGTAGAACAGACCCACCACGTTGATACCGTGGGCAAAAGTCTGTACCAAAGCTCCTTCGGCTCCTTCGATGTTGAACGTTCCTCTCAGGGAAATTACAGCAGAGGCAAAAATACCCGCCACCATCAGTCCTACGTGAGAGAAGGATGAATAAGCAATGATCTTCTTCATATCGGTCTGGATAATCGCAATCAGAGCCCCGTGAACAATTCCTACAATCGCCAGGATAATTACGATCTGTCCGGAAATCCCCGCAATCGGAAGCGGTGTGATCGGCAACAGGTAACGCATTACCCCATAGATCGCCATCTTCAGCATGATCCCGGATAAAAGCATCGATCCCTGAGTCGGTGAATAGGTATAGGTATCCGGCTGCCATGTATGAAACGGGAATACCGGTAATTTTACGGCAAAAGCAAAGAAGATAAACCAGAAAACTACGGTCTGCTGGGTTTCGTTCAGCTGGGCATTGTAAAGATCAGTCAGGGCAAAAGATGCTGAATGATTATAAACGTAAATCAATCCGGCCAGCATGAACAGTGATCCTACAAAGGTATAAACGAAAAATTTCGTAGTGAATTCAAATCTCTTATTTTCCTGACCCCAAAGTCCGGCAATAAACCAGATCGGAATCAAGGTAACTTCCCAGAAAATGTAGAACAGCAATCCGTCCAGCGAAGTGAATACCCCGATTAGACCAAACTGCATCATCAAAATCAAACCATAGAAGGTATTTCTGTAGCTTACATTTTCATTAAATGAAGATAAAATAATAACCGGCGTTAAAATATTCGTCAACAATAAAAGAAGCAGACTCATCCCATCGATCCCGAAGTGAAGAGAGCTCTTCATGAATTGTGACCATGGATAGTTGATTTCGTGCTGCAGTACGCTGTCTACCGTCGGATTAAAATCAAAATCCGCTGCAATGTAGAAGGTAATGAGCATCTGTACCAACGCAATTCCTAGTGCCAAATATTTGCTGGAATTGTTTTTCCAGGCAAAAACTAATCCCGAACCTACAAGAGGTAATAGCAATAATGTTAATAACAAACCCGACATTATTATTGTAATAAAAAGTTAACAATTAATATAATTCCTACAGCCAAAGACATGATAAGAATATAGTTCTCTACATTTCCGTTCTGGATACGCTTCATGGCTTTTCCGCTGTCTTCAGCACCATCGCCCACGAAGTCTACAAAACGGTCCAGAATCCCTTTATCAAACATTCTTCCTCCGCGTCCCAATCCTTCAACCGTTTTTACAACAATTGCATTGTAAAGTTCGTCAACATATAATTTCTTCGCAGAAAGCTTCTCCCATCCGGTGTACATTTCCTCCGGCAGGGCCTGCTTTTTCTTGTTAACGTAAGTGTTTTTTACCAGGAACCAAACCGTGAAGAACATCAGAACCGTTGCTCCCAAAAGGATCATTTCCGTCCCGAAAGGAACTCCTGAAAGAGTAGCTTCCATTTGGTTGTAGCTTTCCTCGGTAAGCACCGGCTTCAGCCATTCCATTAATTTGGCGTAGTGGCCGTGTCCGATAAAATGCGGAAGGTTGATGAAACCGCCGACTACGGAAAGGATGGCCAGCACGATCAACGGCAGCGTCATATTCGACGGGCTTTCATGAAGGTGGTGCTTCTGTTCTTCCGTACCTCTGAATGTTCCGTGGAACGTCAGGTAATACAGTCTGAACATATAAGTTGCCGTAACTGCTGCCAAGATGAATAGCATGATCCAATACATCGGGTTTTTAGAAAAAGCAGCTACAAGAATTTCGTCTTTTGAGATCATCCCCGACAGCAAAGGAAATCCGGAGATCGCCAGGGTTCCGATCAGGAAAGTAGCATGGGTTACCGGAATGTATTTTTTCAGTCCTCCCATGAAACGCATATCCTGCTCGTTGCTCATCGCGTGGATTACAGAACCTGCTCCCAGGAACAATAATGCTTTGAAGAAAGCGTGCGTCATAACATGGAACATGGCCGTGGTATAAGCACCCAATCCCAATGCAATGAACATGAATCCAAGCTGGGAAACGGTAGAGTAAGCCAGTACTTTTTTGATGTCATTCTGACGCAGGGCGTAGAATCCTGCCAGTGCAGCCGTCGTAAACCCGATGAATAAAATAATATCCTGAACGCTCGGTGCAAGAGTAAATAAGAAGTTTGAACGAACCACCAGGTAAATCCCCGCCGTTACCATCGTCGCCGCGTGGATTAACGCAGAAACAGGCGTAGGACCGGCCATCGCATCCGGAAGCCATGTATATAAAGGAACCTGGGCCGATTTACCGGTAGCCCCGATAAATAAGCTGGCCGTAATAAAGATGATTACGCTTCCGTCCAGTTCAAATTTCCCGGCATTTTCTTTTATGGTAAGGTAATCTACAGCGTTGGTCTGAGAAGCCAGCATGAAAATCCCGATCAGTAACGCAAGGTCACCGATTCTGTTCATGATGAAGGCTTTTCTTGCCGCTTTACCATATTCTTCGTTGGTATACCAGAACCCGATCAACAGGTAAGAGCACAGTCCTACGCCTTCCCATCCGATAAAAAGGATCAGATAGTTGCTTCCCATCACCAATAAGAGCATGGAGAAGATAAACAGGTTAAGGTAAGTGAAAAACTTATAGAAGCCTTTGTCGTGGCTCATGTACCCGATAGAGTAGAGGTGGATTAAGGAACCGATTCCCGTAATGATCATCACCATCATCAGAGACAGCTGATCGATCTGAAACCCGAAATTGATCTGAACCCCGTTTACCCTGAACCATTCAAAAGCTTTTACGATAACCGGCTGGCTTTCGGAATTGAAACCCAGGAAAATGCTTACTGCAATGCAGAAAGAAGCAAAAACCATTGCCGTCGCCAGGCCGCCTACTACGATTTTCGGAAGGTTTTTCCCGAATAAACCGTTAATAAGAAAACCTAAAAGGGGTAAAAGTATGATTGCATACACTAAATTTTCCATTCTTATCCTCTTAATTTATTAAATATACTTACATCAACAGAACGGGTATTTCTATAGAGCATAGCAATAATTGCCAGACCTACCGCTACTTCCGCAGCAGCCACCACCATAATGAAGAAAACCAGAAGTTGTCCGTCGCCGTTTCCTTTATATGCTGAAAAAGCAGCAAGTAAAAGGTTTACCGAATTCAGCATAAGCTCTACACAACCCAAAATTACAATGGCATTTTTTCTCAACAATACGCCCAACACGCCCAGACAGAATAATACTGACGAAAGGATGATGAAGTAATTCAGAGGGATGCTTTGTATAAATGTATTTACTTCTCCCATAATTTTATAAATCTTTTTTACCGATTAATACCGCACCTACGATACCTGCCAAAATAAGGATGGATGCAAGCTCAAACGGTAAAACATATTCATTAAACAAAAGTCTGCCCAGATTTTTGGTAAGCCCGATGCCGCGGTCTGCATTTTCAACCACCACATGGTTTTGCTGTACCCCTCTGAACACGCCTAAAACACCGATCAAAAGAAGACCTGCCGTAAAAACTCCTACAAATTTTAAAGTATTGCTCTTCTTACTTTCGTCTTGCTTATTAAGGTTAAGCATCATGAGGATATAAAGGAACAATACCATGATCGCTCCGGCGTAGACAATGATCTGGATAATCGCAAGGAACTGCGCATTCAGAAGAATGTACATGCCCGCAATTGAAAACATCGTAACAATTAATGACAGAATAGCATATAAAGGATTTTTGGCAAATACGAAGTACACCGCACTCGCCACTGCTAAAAACGCCACCAAGAAAAATAAAAACTGATCCATTATTTTACCGCATTTTTTTGTTTCTCGGATTGTCTTTCAGTGATGTCAATCCTTTCATTTATTTTTTCTACCAACTTATCTTTTCCGTAGATGAAAGACCCTCTATTGGTTTCCACATCTACCAGTCGGTCGGTAAGATAGATCGCCGATTTCGGGCAGGCTTCCTCGCACATCCCGCAGAAGATGCATCGCAGCATATTGATTTCATATACCGATGCGTATTTTTCTTCTCTGTACAGATGCTTTTCCTCTTTTGTTCTTTCAGCAGCCGTCATGGTGATGGCTTCCGCAGGGCAGGCCACCGCACACAATCCGCAGGCGGTACATCTTTCACGGCCTTCTTCGTCTCTTTTCAAAACGTGCTGGCCTCTCCAGATTTCTGCTCTCGGCTTTTGCACCTCCGGATAGGCATATACTGCCGGAGCTCCTTTCAGCACCGTTCTTACAGCATGCTTAAAGGTAATCCCCATTCCTGTAAAGATCGCAGGCAGGTAGATTTTTTCAGCAAGGGTCATTTCTTTATTGGAAACAACTTTTGATCTGTTTGTAAGTTTCATTATATAATTTGAAATTTGAAGTTTGAGATTTAAAAATACTTCTGAATTAATTCACAGAATGCGGTAAATTTTTTTGCTCAAACTTTAATTATTAATTATTGTTCATTTAAAATATAAGTCTGTCAGACTCTGTTTGTTTCGATATTTAAATTAAATCACAATGTGGATCTCACATTTCAAATATCGAATCTCAAATTAGTTTGCAAAAGCTAAGATTACGGCTCCTGTAATTAATAAATTTACCAATGCCATCGGGATCAGCGTTTTCCATCCCAAATGCATTAACTGGTCATATCTGAATCTCGGCAGCGTCCAGCGGATCCACATGAAGATCAGGATTCCGATGATGGTCTTAATTAAGAAAGCTACGATACTCAGGATGCCTGCTGTATTTTCTCCCCAGTGCTGCGTTACCCACTCAATTCCCGGATAGTTGTATCCTCCGAAGAAAAGAACGACCATAAACGCGTTGGAGATAAACATGTTCACATATTCCCCGAACATGTACAGTCCCAGTTTCATCGATGAATATTCGGTAGAATAACCGGTTACCAATTCGGATTCACACTCCGGTAAATCGAAAGGGTGCCGGTTGGTTTCTGCCAAAGCGGCGACAAAGAAAACCAGGAAGGCAATCGGCTGGTAGAAAATATTCCAGTTCAGCCCGGAAACCCATGGAATGATGCCCCATAATTTTCCATTGGTCTGGCTGGCTGTGATTTCTTTAAGATCAAGACTTCCCGTCATCATGATAATGGACAGCAAAGCCAGTCCCATTGCCAATTCGTAAGAAATCATCTGTGAAGAAGCACGGATGGCTCCTAATAAAGAATATTTGTTGTTGGAAGCCCAGCCCCCGATCATAATTCCGTAAACCCCGATGGAAGCCATTCCGATAATGAAAAGCACCCCCACGTCGATGTTGGCTACCTGAAGATCGTAAGAGGTACCGGCAATATTTAAACTTTTACCCCAAGGAATAACCGCTCCGGTAATCAGTGAAATAAACATCACCAAAGCAGGGCCCAATACGAAAAGGAATTTTTCCGCATTGGCAGGGGTAAAGTCTTCCTTAAAGAAAAACTTTCCACCATCCGCAAGAGGCTGCAGTAATCCGAAAGGTCCTGCTCTGTTGGGACCGATCCTGTCCTGCATGATCGAGGCCACTTTCCGTTCCGCCCAGGTAGAGTAGGCTGCAATCGTCAGCGAAAGCAGGAAAAGGGCTAATACAAGTATAAGTTTAAATGTAATTAAATCCATTTTATTGTAGTTTGAAATTTGAAATTTGAAGTTTGAGATTATTTCCCCGTTTCAAATTTTCAAATTAATAAATTTTCAAATTTTATTTTTCGTCTTTTTCGCTGATTTCTTTCGCCATCGGATTGTCCAGGACTCTTAATTCGTCTTTAGGCTTTTCGTAATGGTTCAGGGAAATTACCGAATGCCGGTCGATATGTCTTGGGCCTTCGATATTCCAGTCACTCAGGTTCTTTCTTTCAAAACGGCAGGTGTCGCAGATGAATTCTTCCACTTCGCCCCACTGGTCTTTTCTGGCCGTTACCCTTACGATTTCGTCCCCTTTCATCCACACTACCGCTTTTCCGGAACATTTCCCGCAGTTGCATGAAGCGTTCATCGGCTTGGTAAACCAAACCCTGCTGGCAAAACGGGCCGTTCTGTCGGTTAATGCACCTACCGGGCAAACGTCGATTACGTTTCCGATGAAGTCATTGTCTAAGGCTTTATTCAGATAGGTCGAAATTTCAGCGTGATCTCCTCTGAAAAGGATCCCGTGCTCTCTTTCGCCGGTCAGCTGATTGGCAGCCAGTACGCATCTTGCGCAAAGGATGCAACGGTTCATATTCAGTTTGATGTGAGGACCTAAATCATCCGCATCGTAGGTATTTCTTTCGAATTCCGTTCTGGTGTTTTCCACGCCATGCTCATAGCCAAGATCCTGAAGGTGGCATTCTCCTGCCTGGTCACAGATCGGGCAGTCTAACGGGTGGTTCAAGAGTAAAAACTCGGTTACGGCTTTACGGCCTTCCTGTGCTTTTTCAGAAGTAAGGTTTTTTACTTCCATCCCGTCCATCACATTGGTTCTGCAGCTGGCGACCAATTTCGGCATAGGACGCGGATCTGCTTCGGATCCTTTGGAAACTTCCACCAGGCAGGTTCTGCATCTTCCTCCGCTGGTTTCCAGTTTGCTGTAGTAGCACATGGCCGGAGGAACCGATTTTCCGCCGATCTGTCGGGCTGCTTCCAAAATAGAAGTTCCGGGCATCACTTCGGTCGTCTGTCCGTCTATCGTTATTTTAAATTTTTTAACCTCTTCGCTCATATTCTATGCTTTTCGCTTATGCCTTAGCCAGTAAGCTCTGTTTAATTATACTTTTTCGTATTAAATGTATATCCGATTCCAGCCAGCACCTGTCCGAAAACAAAATCCTGACGGGCTTTATCCGGTTTGTTGTTCAATGTGGTCTTGATGTCCCACATGTTGATGTATCCGGCTTTGGCTTCTGCCCGGATCATCCAGTGGTTCCAGAAAACCAGGTTTAAGCTCGATCTCAGATCGGTAGCCATACCGGCTACGTGGAAACGATCGCTTCTTTCATTACCGAAAAGCTTGACATTGCTTTTCGGAAACATGAAACCGAGACCTGCTCCGTAAGACCATACCAGGTCTACATTTTTCTTGTGAACAAGATTTTTATATTTTTCAAGGCCTACATTTTCATAATTGAGACCGTCCGTATGTTCAAAGGTAAGGAACTGCTCATCCGATAAATTCACCTGTCCGTTCTGTACCATCGCGGCATATTTAGGATCGGAGATCGTTCCTGAAAAATCAACGGTCTGGTTTTGGTTCATCACATACTTCATGTGGTCGATCCCGAGAACCAGGGCCAAATTATCTTTGATAAAATAACCCGCTCTGAAATTATACTGAACTACGGTAAACCAGGACGGATCAATATAGACAATTCCCAATTTCGTAGGCCGGTCTCTCGCCGATACATTGTTCAGCTGAAAATCATAACCGTTTCCGGTGAAATGAATATCCGAGTTGCTGAAAGCCCCTCTGTTCCAGCCGAAGAACGCGAACATCTGTCCTTTCTTGCTTAACGGTAAAGGCTTTTCTTTTTTATTAATAATTCCTCTGGGAAAAGCATCAACGACTTGTTCAAGAGGTAATTCTCTTATCGTATCTTTTTCAATCTGTCCAAAGACAATCCCCGACATCATTAATCCGGCAACCAATAAACTCTTCATCTTAAGCATTGTTTTCAACCACAGGGATTGGATCAGCATAATGAGCCAGTCCGTAGTTCTGTGTCTTACACAATTCAGGGTTTTTCACGTGCCATTCGAACTCGTCTCTGAAGTGACGAATCGCTGCTGCTACCGGCCAGGCCGCGGCATCACCTAATGGGCAAATGGTGTTTCCTTCGATCTTTCTCTGGATGTCCCAAAGCAGATCGATATCTTCCATTTTTCCTTCTCCCTTCTCGATTTTCTTAAGAATCTTGTACATCCATCCCGTACCTTCACGGCAAGGGGTACACTGTCCGCAGCTTTCGTGGTTGTAGAATCTTGCCAGGGTCATTGTATGTTCTACCACACACTGGTCTTCATCCAATACGATGAATCCTCCTGAACCCATCATGGTTCCGGTAGCAAAACCACCGTCAGCCAAAGATTCGTAGTTCATGTATCTCGGTTCCCCGTTTACGGTTTTCAATAATAAATTGGCAGGAACAATCGGAACGGAGCTTCCGCCCGGAATACAGGCTTTCAGTCTTTTTCCGTCTTTAATTCCTCCACAGTATTCGTCTGAATAAATGAATTCTTCAACGGTAATCGTCATGTCGATTTCATAAACCCCCGGCTTGTTGATGTTCCCACAGGCAGAAATAAGTTTGGTCCCGGTAGATCTTCCTACGCCGATTTTGGCGTATTCGGCTCCGGTGATATCGATAATCGGAACGATGGCTGCAATGGATTCCACGTTGTTTACAACCGTCGGTCTTTCCCAAAGTCCTTTCACAGCCGGGAACGGCGGTTTCAGTCTCGGGTTTCCTCTTTTTCCTTCCAGGGATTCGAGCAGTGCCGTTTCTTCCCCACAGATGTAGGCTCCGGCACCTCTCTGAACATAGATTTCAAGATCGAAACCTGTTCCTAATATATTTTTACCTAAAAATCCTGCTGCTTTGGCCTCTTCAATTGCTTCTTCCAGAATATCCGGAATCCATGAATATTCACCACGGATGTAGATGTATGAAGTGTTGGAACCTAAACAGTAAGATGAGATAAGCATTCCCTCAATCAGAAGATGAGGAAGGAATTCCATTAAGTAACGGTCTTTGAATGTTCCCGGCTCGGATTCATCGGCATTGACCACCAGGTGTCTCGGAACGCCTTCCGGTTTTGCCAGGAAGCTCCATTTCATCCCGGTAGGGAATCCGGCTCCTCCACGTCCCCGAAGCCCCGAAGCTTTTACTTCTTCCAGGATTTCATCCGGTGTCATTTTCAAGGCTTTTTCTGCGGCAGTGTAACCTCCCTGTTTGCGGTAAGTTTCAAAGTAGCGGATGCCTTCGATGTGTGCGTCTTTAAGTAAAAGTTTTTTACTCATTTCTATATGCTTTTAGCGAATGGCCGATAGCTTTTGGCTCCGGTGGTACGCTTCTTATTTAGTTGATATTAAAATTCAATTAGTCCAAAGCAACCTGCCCTTCTCTGCAAAGATCCAGGATTTCGTCTACTTTTTCGATCGTTAAATTTTCATGAAAGAATTTACCCAGCTGCATCATCGGAGCGTATCCGCAGGCACCAAGGCATTCGGCAGGCTTTAAAGTAAACATTCCGTCCTCTGTAGTTTCTCCGTCCCTGATGTTCAGTTTGGTCCGGATGTGGTTCAGTATCTTTTCGCTTCCCGACACCATACAAGGTCCCGTTCTGCATACTTCCAGCACATATTTACCCACCGGCTTCATATTGAACATGGTGTAGAAAGTAGCCACTTCGTATACTTCGATGGGCTTGATGCTAAGCAATTCCGCAACATAATCCATTACGGGAACATCCAACCATCCTCCGAATTCTTTCTGTGCCAGGTGAAGTACAGGAATAAGGGCAGACTTCTGTCTTCCCTCAGGATATCTTGCCATCATCTTATGCACCAATGCTAAACTTTCCGGTTTAAAAGCTATTGTTTCGCTCATTTTATTTTGTTGTAAAATGTACATTGTACAAAGTACAAAGTATTATTATCTGTTTTATATTTTTCAAGTACATGGTACTTTCATACCTTATACTTTTTACCGTTTTATGCGTCTAATTCTCCCGCAATAATGTTCATACTACACATGGTAACAATCGCATCGGAGATCACAGAACCTGTAATCATCTCCGGATAAGCCTGGTAGTAGATAAAGCATGGTCTTCTGAAATGAAGTCGGTAAGGGCTTCTTCCGCCGTCGCTTACCAGATAGAATCCCAGTTCCCCGTTTCCTCCTTCTACCGCATGGTAAACTTCGCCTTTCGGGACATCCGTTTCGCCCATAACGATCTTAAAGTGGTAGATCAATGCTTCCATCTTCTGGTAAACATCAGCCTTTTCAGGCAGGTAGAAATCCGGAACGTCCGCGTGGAATGGTCCTTCAGGAAGATTTTCGTATGCTTGTTTAATGATTTTGATGGATTCCCAGATTTCCTGCTGACGGACCATGAAACGGTCGTAGGTGTCTCCTGAGGTTCCCACAGGGATGATGAAATCGAAATCCTGGTAAGAAGAATAAGGCTGCGCTACTCTTACGTCATAGTCGACGCCGGTAGCCCGGAGGTTCGGACCTGTAAAACCATAGCTTAATGCTCTCTCGGCAGAAATGCCTCCTGCTCCGATGGTCCGGTCCATAAAGATTCTGTTTCTTTCAAGAAGCGTACAGAATTCTTTAAATCTGGGAGGGAAGGTTTTAAGGAAATCCTTGATCAGCTCGTGGAATTTCGGAGTAAAGTCTCTTTCAAAACCGCCGATTCTTCCCATATTGGTAGTCATCCTTGCTCCGCAGATTTGCTCGTACATATCGTAAATACGCTCTCTTTCGATGAACATATAGGTAAGTCCTGTAATCGCTCCTGAGTCCATCCCGGTTACTCCGTTACAGATCAGGTGGTCACCGATTCTGGCAAGTTCCATTAAAATAACACGCATATAATCCACGCGCTTCGGAACTTCAACCCCGATCAGTTTTTCAACCGTCATGTGCCATCCTAAATTGTTGATCGGCGCAGAACAGTAATTCATACGGTCGGTAAGGGTGGTAATCTGGGAATAGTTCCTTCTTTCGGAAATTTTCTCAAATGCTCTGTGGATATAGCCCACAGTCTGCTCTGCATGAAGGATTCTCTCTCCGTCCATCGTTAAGATGTTCTGGAAGATCCCGTGGGTTGCAGGGTGGGTAGGTCCTAAATTGAGGGTATACAGTTGCCCGTCAATCTGTTCCTTACTTTCGTATTGGTTGAGTATATTAGATAATGAGTTATCTTTCATAATGATTGCTTTTAGCTATTTGCTTCCGGCTATTGGCTGGCTGCCATTCGCCATTCGCTTTTTTATCTTCCGAACATATCATCGTTCTTATCGGTCCTTGTCCCGTCTTCCAGCCGGTATTCCTTCAGCATCGGGTGATAGCCAAGGTCTTCCATGTTCAGAATAGGCCTGAGGTCCGGGTGTCCTTTAAATTTAATTCCGAAGAAATCATAGGTTTCCCTTTCCATCCAGTTGGCGCCTGCATACAGATCTACCAAAGAATCCACTTCAATGTTTTCTCTGGACATGAAGATCTTCAGACGCAACCTGAAATTGGCCATCATATTCTGCAGGTGGTAAACCACCCCGATTTCCTTATCCGGGAATTCCGGATAATGGATTCCGCATACATCCGTCAGGAAATTGATTTCCAAAGAGGAATCTTTCAGATAATGAACGATTTTTTTAATATCGTCTTTTTTTACCTCGATGGTCAGCATCCCGTATGGTTCCGAGCTTGCGATAACGGATTCCGGAAATTCTCTGGTGATGGCTTCTAATACAAATTCGTTGGTCATTTCCGTTAGTTGCTAATGTTGTAAGAATCTAATAATTTCTGGTATTCAGGCGTATCTCTTCTTCTGATGCTTTCGCTTTCTGCCAGGGCCTGAACCTGCATTACCCCTTCGATGATCTGCTCAGGTCTCGGAGGGCATCCCGGAACATAAACGTCTACCGGAATTATTTTATCGATTCCCTGCAATACGGAATACGTGTCAAAAATACCACCGCTGCATGCGCATGCACCTACGGCCACTACCCATTTCGGCTCAGCCATCTGGGTATATACTTCTTTCAGGACGGGTCCTAATTTTTTGGATATGGTTCCGCAGACCATCAGTAAATCTGCCTGTCTCGGGGAGAAAGAGTTTCTTTCCATCCCGAATCTTGATGCGTCATACGTAGGGTTCAGGGTAGCCATAAACTCGATCCCGCAGCAGGAAGTGGCAAAAGGTAGGGGCCAAAGGGAAAATTTTCTGGCCATCCCGATGACACTGCTCAGTTTCGTTGCGAAAAACCCTTCTCCTTCAAATCCTTCCGGAGCCGGTGCATCTGTTCTTATTACTGGTTTGTTATCTGACATTTGATTGATTTAAGATTTTAATTTAGATCGCAAATGAGTGTTAATGTTAGTTTTAAACCTCAATTGTGTCATCTAAAAGAGTCATTTAAAATTTCTATTCCTTTTTACTTATCCCAATCCAGCGCGCCTCTTTTCCAGACATAAAAAAATGCCATGAAGAAGATAGCAACAAAGGTAAGCACCGCAAGGAATCCTTCCATTCCGAACTCTCTGAAGTTTACGGCGTATGGATAAAAAAATACGATTTCAATATCGAATAATACGAACAATACCGCTGTCAAAAAATATTTGATGGAAAACGGTGTTCTTGCATTTCCTTCTACCGGGACTCCGCATTCCCAGCTCTGGTTTTTCACAGAATTTCCTTTTTTCTGTTTCGGACCTAAAAAATGCGCGCCAAGCAGAGAAATCGCTACGAAACCTATCGCAACGCCCGCTTGTAAAAGGATTGGAATATAACTTTCAGGTAAATTCATTTTTGCATTATTATCTCAATTTGCAAATTTAGCGAATAAACAAGAAAGCATGAAATTTATGAGGTTAAAAGTGGAATTAAAATCCGGTAATCCGGTAATTTAGAATCAATAAAAATTAGCTTTTGATGATTATCTTTTTAGTGTAGGTTTCTCCTTTTTTTGTAGTCAGCGTCAACAAATAATTTCCGGAAGAGATACCGCTGATGTCTAGATACTGCAAATGATTCTGACGCGGGAAATCCCTGATTATTCTTCCTGTAAGATCATAAAGACGGATAGACGCTGCTTCATGAATGCTGATATCGGTTTTAATAACAATGGTGCTGCCGGCGGGATTGATGACATCAAAGTGGCGGTGGCTACTACCGGTTTCGCCGATGTTTAAAACAGGGGAACAGCTTGCATTCCCTGAGGTCAGGCTGTATGCCGTAGCAGCGCCGTAAATCCGGTGGTTGTACATTCTGATGGGATCCCCGATCTGCTTATTGACCATATCCACCTCATAAAGAAATGAATTTTGTCCGGACAGATTTGTGATGTATGCTTTGGAATACGTTCCGTAGTTAATGGAAAAAGCGGCGTACAGGCTGGGATATTGCGAACCGGTATTCATGAACGGACAACTCTGGGAAGGATCTATCATATTGATTTCGAGTATTCCTGTGGTAATGGTAAGAAACAATCTGCTTTCATAAAAGAAAAGATCGCCTCCGGGAGTGGCTCCCTTAATATCTCCTATAGCAGAAAATGCGGCCGCAATGATATCATATTTATATAAAATTCCTTCGGCTCCGATGGCATATAAATTATTTTCCGAGTCTGCCACAAGTGAATTGATCTGGCCGGTAGAAAAATCACCGAGAAATTCGCAGACGCCTTCCTGTTTATTATACCGGTAGAGAAGTCCTGTATTGGTCACATAATAAAAGTTGCCGAGCTTGTCGATAGCGATATCCGTATATCCTGCATCTATTACTACGGTAGGAAGGCAGAAACTCTCTGCAGATTCAGAAGCATTAGAGATATTCATTCTATAAACCTTATCGGAAGGCGGAATTCCGGGTCCGAAATCAATGGTATTAACGAAAAACTCCTGAGCGGTGGCTTGAATTGAAAAAAGTAAAATTCCGAGTGAAAGGTACTTTAATGGTTTGTTCATGGAATAGATTTCCGTAAAAATAGGAAATTATTCATAAAATGGTGAATTTAAAAAGAAAATCACTTATTTCTTCATTTTTTTCAGAAGTGAAAAAGCCATAAAGGCAATGTAAGCAAAGATGATGCTTGCAAACAGGATGTTGACAACGGTATTGGTACGCTCGTCAGCAATCCGGAAAAAGAGATTGTAAGAAATATATCCGGCCACCAAAACACCGAAGATGATAAGCTGTGGTTTCATGTATTGATTTTTTTATTGCGTTTTAGAGGGTGAAGGTTTGAACATGTTAGAGTTGGAGGATATCAGGTATTGGAAATATGAATTTATAGTTTACCCATTACCCATTACTCATTACTCATTACCTATTACTTATCTATCTCCATTGCATACGTTCTTCTTCTTTTATGGTTCACCGGGCCATAATCCTGCCATAAGAGCTGGACGCTTTTGTTTTCTTCCAGTTCCGGGTTGGTTTCCAGGTATTTCACCCCTTTTTTTCTGAAGAGTTTCCAGATTTCCTTAAAGATGATCGAAGTAACGCCTCTTCGCTGATAATCCGGATGGATGCCGATCAGGTAAAAATTCGCACGGTCGTTTTTCTTTCCGGCTCTCAGGAAATGCCACCACCCGAAAGGCAGCAGTTTGCCCTTGGATTTTTGCAGTGCTCTGGAATACGAAGGCATGGTGATGGCGAACGCAACCAGTTGGTCGGTATCATCGGCCACACACACGATGTAATCTTTGTCGATCAGCTTAAAGTATTTTTCCTTATAGGTTTTACGCTGTTCGTCTGAGATCGGAGTGTAGGTAGATAAATGCTTATAGGTTTCATCCAGCAGGTCAAACATAGGATCCACATATTCGATGATTTCTTCTTTCGATTTGAATTCCAAAACCTTCAGCTTGTATTTTTGGGAAATCAGTTCGTTGAACTTATGTATTTTTTCCGGCAGTACTTCCGGAAACTGCAGCTCGAATTCCACCCATTCCTTTTCTTTCTGCAGTCCGAGCTTTTCCATATGTTGCGGATAGTAGGCGTGATTGTAGATACCGATCATCGTCGCCAGCTTGTCGAAGCCCATCGTCAGCATTCCGGCTTTGTCGAGATTGGTAAAGCCCATCGGCCCCTCTATTTTCCCAATGTTCTTTTCCCTGGCATAATTGATGGCCTTCTGAATCAGTACCTGGGAGACTTTTTCGTCATCAATAAAATCGATCCACCCGAAACGCACTTTTTTGATCCCTAGTTCACGTTCTTCCTTGTGGTTGATCATTACGGCAATCCTGCCGGCAAGCTCACTGTCTTTATAAGCTAAAAACTGCCGGGCCTCCGAGTATTGCAGTGCCGGATTTTCTGCCGGATTCCAGATGTTGATTTCTTCATTCACAAAAGAAGGGACATAATACGGATTGTTTTTATACAGATCCATCGGAAATCTTACAAACTGCTTGAGCTGATCAGCACTTTTTACTTCAATAACTGAAATTTCTGACATGGTATTCTAGGGGAATTATGGAACAAATATAACTAAATTAATGTAAAACTTTGGCACAGTTTTTACATCATCTGGGTTGAAAAATATATCATAAAGTTATTAAATGGGCGGTTATTATTTAATTATAATTATTTCAATGGCGGTGAGCTGGTTTGTCTCGTGGCGGTTGAAATCCAAATTTGAACATTACTCCAAGGTGCATCTCCGCAACGGGATGTCCGGCAAAGAGGTGGCGGAAAAAATGTTGAGGGACAATGGAATCAATGACGTTCAGGTGATGTCGGTTCCCGGGCAATTGACGGATCACTATAATCCTGAAAATAAAACGGTAAATCTTTCCGAAGCGGTTTATATGCAGCGAAATGCAGCAGCAGCGGCAGTTGCAGCTCATGAATGCGGACATGCCGTTCAGCATAAGGTAGGTTATTCCATGTTGCAGCTTCGTTCGAAGCTGGTACCGGTAGTAAGCATCAGCTCAAACCTGATGCAGTTTGTGATCATGGGAGGAATCATTGTCATGGCCATGAGCGGAAATAAGCTGATCCTGGCAATCGGAGTAATTATGTTTGCTTTAACAACGCTTTTTGCTTTCGTGACGCTTCCGGTGGAATATGATGCGAGCAACCGGGCGATGAAATGGCTGAGGGATACCGGAACGGTAACAACAGAAGAATATGTCGGGGTAAAAGACAGCCTGAAATGGGCAGCCAGAACTTATGTGGTGGCTGCGATCGGCTCCCTGGTTCAGCTCCTGTACTTCGCTTCCCTGCTGATGGGCGGAAGAAGGGACTGATAGAAAAATTCAAATGAAACATACTGCATCCCGGAAAGCTTTTCCGGGATGTTTTCTTTTATTTGGGTTAGCAGATCAAATAAATCCGGATGAATTTGATATTTTTGAGGAAACATAGTGAATCATTAATGAAAGAAAAAGATTTATCAGGCGAACAAATCAAGGATCTGATCAGGATCATTGCCTTTTTCTGGCTTCTCACCAAAATATGGAGTTACAGAACATGGATTACAGAAAGAACGTATCCTGTAATCCCTTGGATGGATTTTTTAAATAGTGTTCCCGGTTTTTTTCATCTTTTCTTATTCGGATTTTCTCTCTTAGCGTTATTGGTCCTGTTATGCTTTAAAATGAAAAGGGGGGTGATGATTGCGCTATTTTGTAATGAATTAATGAGTTGTGCGCTGGATACCGTAAGAGATCAGCCTTGGGAATATATGTATATGTGCTTTTTACTGATATTCATTATAAATTTTAAAAAGACTAAACCTGTTTTATTTCTAAGCCATCTGTTTTTAGTATCAATTTATTTATTTAGCGGTCTGCATAAATTTACCCGGGATTTTTTGTCTGTGGTCTGGCTGAATATGTTCCTGATTAAATTTCTCGGTCTTTCCATGGAGGTTATCTTAAAGTATAAACTGTTTTTCGCAGGCTTATTTATTCCTATGATCGAAGTGGGTGCAGCCGTATTGCTTCTGGCCTCAAAAGTGAAACAAAAAATCAGTTATTTATTAATTTCAATGCATTTAAGCATTTTGATAATACTGGGTCCATTCGGTTTAAAATACAATTCTGTAATTTGGCCATGGAATTTAGCAATGATTTTTATTTTAGTTGTTGTGTATTCAAGGCCTGTTGAAGTTTTGACCAAAACAATCGTTTTTCGTAATTTTTACTGGTTGGTTCTTTGGTTTGTGATGCCGGTCTTCAGTTTCTTTGGCCGTTGGTACCAATATTTTTCGTTCAATTTATATTCCGGAAAAGGAACCCGGGTGTATGTCTGTGTTTCAAAAGATGAAAAAAATCTTCAACCGTATTTTGAGAAAAATGACAGCCTTTGTAAAGGACAGGCAGGTATCAACCTTCAGGACTGGGCCTTGGAAGAGATAAAATCTGCTCCCATCCCCGAAACCGAAAATTATAAAAAGATTGCGGAGTATCTCAAACAAAAATACGGAAAAGACCAGGTAAAGGTTATTTTTTATAACCCCTGATCTTACCGAATGATTAAGCTTTAGTTTAGATAAATTTAAATTCTACAAATTGCATATTCTCCAGTGTTTCCGCTATTGATTCTTTATCCTTCAGTTTAATTTTCGCTAAAATGAAAGCTTTTTCCCGGGAGTCAAAATTGATGATCTTACCATCAAATTTTGAAATCAATGTGAAAATAAGGTTCTGCTGATTGAAATTAAACTGAATCTCCACAGTCGTTTCCAGTTCCTTGGTAATGATCCGGGTTTCTTCAAGCGTTATTTTTGCCGATTCTTTATAAGCCTTTACCAGACCGGAAACTCCGAGTTTGGCCCCGCCGTAATAGCGGACGGAGATTACCAGCACATTGGTGATTTCATTGGCCAGAAGCTGGTTGTAGATCGGCAGCCCGGCACTTCCTGAAGGTTCGCCGTCGTCATTGGCGCGGTAGTTTTCACCATTCAGCCCAATTCTGAAAGCATAACAGTGGTGCGTTGCTTTCGGGTGTTCAGTACTGATTTTTTCCAGAGCCGTTTTAAGTTCTTCCTCATTATTTACCGGAAAAGCGAAGCCGATGAACTTGCTTCCTTTTTCTTTTAATAATATATTTTCGACCGGAGATGCTATCGTTTTAAAATTGAACATAGGGACTTGGAAAAAATGATTCTGCCTGGTATTTCAGGATTATTTTTTCAAAGGTAAAATTTTTAAGGGAAAGACTGAAAATAAGGACAACAAAAAAGAGAACTAATAAAGTTCTCTCATTTATTTACAGTCTTCCGTTCTATGGCAGGTTACAATTCAATTCCCGGATTGGGACAGGCTTGATTTAGTGGAATGCATTTTCCGTTGCAGTTGTAGGTCGTGTGAGGATTGCATGGGCAGATCCAGGTGCCGGCCACCGGGTCGAGGTAGCATTTTTCGATTCCTCCGTTCACGGATCTTAATTCTTGTTTTGATAATTTTTTTAAATGTTTCATGATGTATTGGTTTAAATGGATCATGAAGTTACGGAATTAATTTCAAATAATAGTGAAAAATCACAAGTATTTATTAAGCTGAATTTTGATAATGAGTCTGTTATAATTTTAAAGCTGATAAAATTCAATCCTATTATCTCTGAAGTCTTCTGTACGTATAGGTTTTATTCCTGTAAATTCAGGGGCTTTAGTCCCATTTTCAAGCTTGAGGGTTTCGTTTTTAATGATGACAACCTCGTCCCAGAGACCTCCGTTAATAAACTGCTGAAGGGTAAAACGTCCGCCCTCGATAATTACCGACTGGATCTGTTCCCTATACAAAGCGTCCATCAGGTCCTGCAGGAAATTCTCTTTTTTAATTTTAACAAAATGAATATTTTCCCGGGTTTCTTCCTTCACGGAATTGATAATAATGGTCCTGGCTTCGGTGTTGTACATTTTGAAATCCGAAGGGACCTTTAGGTCAAAATCAATTAATATTCTTACCGGATTTATGCCTTCCACATTTCTTACCGTAAGGGAAGGGTTGTCATTTAATGCGGTTTGGGTTCCTACCAGGATGGCGTGCTCGTCGGCTCTCAGCTGATGAACGAACTGATTGACCAACGGATTCGATATAGCTGTCGGCTGGAAGTCTTTATCGAGGAAGCCGTTGGCTGACTGCGCCCATTTCAGGATGATGTACGGCCGCTTTTTTTCATGATAGGTAAAAAACCTTTTGTTGAGTTCGATACATTCCTGTTCTAAAACCCCTGAGACCACTTCAATGCCGGCATCCTGAATGATTTTTTTGCCTTTTCCGTTTACCTTGTCATGAGAATCCATGGCTCCGATCACGACTTTCCGGAAGCCGAGCTCTTTTATTTTCAGGGCACACGGCGGTGTTTTCCCGTAATGCGCACAGGGTTCCAGCGTTACATAAATCGTCGATTCCGGAATCAGGGATTTGTCCTTCACCGATTCGATGGCGTTGATTTCCGCGTGGTTTTGCCCGGCTTTATGGTGGTAACCCTCCCCGATAATTTTACCGTTGTGTACGATCACGCTTCCCACCAAAGGATTAGGGTAGGTGTGGCCTAAGGCTTTTTTTGCTAATTCAATTCCTCTTTTAATATATAATTCGTCCTGCATAGTCCATGAAAAAAGCGAAGTCAAATGGCTTGCTCCGCTTTTAAGATTTAAGATTAATTTTTTATTCTCCGGCAATAATGTTGTGGAGATTTTGTTTCAGGCTTTCCAGATGCGATTTTTTCTCGTCGATCGAATCGTAGGTATCTTTCAGCAGCGGGTTTTCTCTGGATGGGTTCTTGAAGAACGCCAGGTTGTTTTCCAGTTTTACGATTTCCGCTTCCAGATCGGAGATCTGGCTCTTCATCTTTCTAGCCTTATCGGTCAGCTGGTTTTCAGAAAGACCTTCCTCTTTCAGTTCGAATTCATTGATCTTGTTAAGTTTCAGTTTTTCCCTCAGGGTTTTATTGAACTCGGTATTGATCGAGATTTTATCCCTCGGCACTTTCCCGATGTTGTTCCAGGCCGTTTTGATGGCTTCAATCCTTTCGATGCTGCCTTCCTCATTGCTGACGGTTTTCAGATCTTCAAGAATCGCCTTTTTCTGCTTGTAATTCTCTTTCCAGTTATCGGTGGAAGCATTGCTCTTCTCTCGGTAATTGTTAAAGAATGCGTTGCAGGCGTCACGGAATTCATCCCAGATTTTGTTAGTCATGCTTTTTGGAACATGGCCGATTTTCTTCCAGTCTTCCTGAAGCTTTTTAAACAGAGGAACGGAAATATCCCATTCTTCGTTGTTCTGGTTGTCTTTTGCCGTCTGGATGAGCTTTAATTTTTCCTCCAGGTTAGCCTGCTGCGAACCTTTTAACGATTTATAATAGGTATTTTTTGTGGTATTGAAATTTCTGAGCGTGGTTTTGAAATCATTCCAGTTCTGGTTGGAAAGCTTTCTCGGCACACTTCCTGTTTTCAGGAATTCGGTACGCAGGTCTTCTACCTTCCGGATCGCATTCTGCCAGTAATTGTGGTTCGGATTTTCTGCCGGCTCCGACAGTTTTTTGATTTCAGCGATGATCTGGTTTTTCTTTTCAAGATTACCGGCCTGTTCGGTTTCGATGGCTGCCGAAAGCTCAGATTTTCTTTCGTGGATCTTATTGGAGATTTCCTTGAATTCTTCCCATGTCTTCTCACGGAATTCTTCCGCTACCGGCTCGGCTTCTTCTTTCCACAGCTTGTGAAGGTACTGAAGCTCATTCAGTGCTTTCTGGATCACCGGCTCATGCTCAAGCTGCTTGGCTCGTTCGATGATGTGCTGCCTTTTTTCCAGGTTATGATTGTATTCCTGCTCCAGAAATTCTTTATTCAGATCCAGCATCTGATAAAACTGATTCAGGTGATGGAAATAGTTGTTATTCAGAATCCTGAATTCAGATTTTGCCACCTGCCCGGCGTTGGACCAGTCTTCTTTGATCTCACGGATGGATTTGAAAAGATTGGTTCCCGGTTCAGAATTGGTGTATAGATTTTTCAGCCTTTCGATAATGCTCTGGCGGTGTTCCAGGTTTTTCTTCTGCTCTTCCTCCTGGCCCTTCTGGAAATCATCATGCTTTTCCCTGAAGATATTTACCAGAGCGGAGAACCTTGCCTGGGAAGGGTGCTCGTAGCTGAAGGTTTCAGGCGCATTTCCGGCATCAGTGTACTCATGCTTTTTGTCTTCCACTTCATCATGGATGTAATGACTTGCTTTTTCTTTCAGCTGATTGAATTTTTTGAAATCTTCACCGGCATTGGGTGCATTGATGATCTTTTCCATTTCTTTCAGCGCATCAGCCAGGGAGAGTTCCACCTCTTCGTGCTCTTCTTCATGCTCCGGCTCTTCATGCGGGGTGTTTTCATCCTGGGATGCAACATTTTCTGATGTTTCTTCCTGAGGGATTTCCTGATCGTTTTTGTTTTCCTCGTTCTCAGAAAGATTGTTTTCTGTAATCATAGCAAATCGTTTATGTGAGTGGCATTATAATATCCTCTAAATATATGGCTAAAAAGCCAAATACAATACTAAGTTAAGTTATTTTTTTTGAAAATTCCAAATTTCCCAGGCTTTTTCTGCCTGTTGTTCGAGCATATAAAAGCCATTTACGGTTTTGGCTCCTTTCTCGGAAGCGTTGATGATGAATTTCGTATAATTCGGGTTGTAAATCAAGTCGATGATCAGGTGGTCTGCGGTAAGTCCGTCGAAAGGAAAATCCAGGCAGTCTTCCACATTGGGGAAGGTGCCGACCGGGGTGCACTGTACGATAATCTGATGCTGCGCCACCGTATCCTGATCAAGGTTTTCGTAATTGATTTCCGTATTTCGGGAAACGGTGATCGAGGGGATGCCCTGTTTATCCAGAACATATTTCACGGCCTTGGCAGCTCCGCCGTTCCCTAAGATAAGTGCGGAACGGTGATGCGGTTTTTTATGAAGCATCAGTGTTTTTTCAAACCCGAAGGCATCGGTATTATAGCCCGTCTTTTTGCCGTCTTCTATCCGGACACAGTTAACGGCACCGATTTTCTGTGCTTCATCGCTCAGCTCATCCAGGTAGTCGATGATTTTTTCCTTGTAGGGAATCGTCACATTGAATCCCATCAATTCAGGGTTGGCCAAAAGGGTTTCGACCTCATGGAGTTCCGGGAGATCGAAAATGCTGTAAGAATAGCCTTTCAGCATCAGCTTCTGGAATTTATCTTCAAAATACTTCTTTGAAAAGGAATAGGAAATGTTTTTCCCGATCAGCCCTAATTTTTTATTGGAATCCATCCCATAAAAATAAAAAAAAGACCGGATAAAACCGGTCTTCAGGATGAAATATTTCTTAAATCTTAGTCTACGATGAATTTCGCAGCAAAAGCATCGGTTTTTAGGATGTAATTTCCTTTTACCAGGCCTTTAAGATCGATTTTATTGGAATGCTTGAAAGGGTTCTCGATGGTTTCAATCAGTTTTCCTGAGAAATCAAAGATCTGCGCTTTTGAAATTTTGCTCAGGTTTTCTCCTTTTACAAAAAGCTCATTGTTTTTTACCGGGTTAGGGTAGATGCTGAAAGACGGTTTGTCTTTTGAAATCTCCGCCGTTCCCAATGCACTGTAGCACGTCCAGCTCAGATCATCAATGGCGATCCGTTTGTCATTTTGATTAAGGATCTTAATCACGGCATTACCAGGAACATTGATGTTGCTGATCGTGGTAGTGTTTGCGGTTGTGCTGAAAGGAATTGTCCCTACGTTATTTCCGTTAACCTGTAACGTCAGGATTCCTGCCGTATCGGAAGAGAATGGAAGTTTGGTAGTCACTGTCAAAGAACCTACGCCTCCTGAAACGGTAGAGCTCGTTAAGCTTCCGTTTCTGATGGTAATGGCCTTGCCATTGATCGTCTGATCCGTTCTTGCATCCGTCGCCGTCCAGGTAATATTATTGTTGGTCCATGTCCGGGTCGTGTAATTCGTGGCGCTGGCCGGAATGTTCTCAAAGTCTTCCGTTCCGCAGCTTCCGCCAGGCTGTCCGCCTGCGAGGGTGGTTCCCTGTGCGGTATTGCTTGCCGTAGACGAGTTTCCTGCTGCGTCTTTTGCAATAACATAGAAATTATAAGTAGTGGACGGATTCAATCCGGAAACAGTCGCCATGGTGCCCGTCACTGTTGCATAGAATGTTCCGTCTTTATAAATATCATATGCCACCACACCCACATTATCTGTAGAAGCCGTCCAGCTTAAGGAAATGGAATTTGAAGACGGGCTGTTGGTTGCCAGGTTGGTAGGTGCGGTCGGCGCCTGGGTATCCACAACCGGTGTTCCCCAGATCTGCACTGCGTATTCGGGATGATCAATAAACGGGTTACGGTTTCCCTGGTAAACATAGGATGCGTTGTTTCTGGTGATTTCTATCGGTGAAACCGGATCTGCCAGGTGCCAGGCTAAAAGCTGGTTTAGTTCCCAGGTCTGCAATCCTGGGAAAGCCGAACTGCCCAGCATATTCCCCGAACTAAAACCGGAAAGCTGGCTTTCGTATCTTGTAACAAAGTAAAAGATCATCCGGGCAACATCACCTTTAAATGCGTCGATCGGCTCGAAAACCGTCCCCGAATATCCGGCAGAGCCGGAAGTTCCTAATTTGGATCCGTTCTGGGAATTATAAGATACAGAAGCTACTTTTCCAAAAGGGAAGTTAGACCGGTATCCGTTTACCTTACCGTCAGTAGGCCGGATAAAATTGATATCGGAATACATCGGCATCGCACTGCCGAAAAGACTTTGCGGAACGATGTGTTCCCTGTTGTAGCAGTCTCCTTCCGCGGAATAATTTCCGCATTGGCTTGATGATGTATGCTGGTAAACGTATGGGTCAGTTCCTGTAGGGTTTTCGGAATAAATGTCCAATACGCTTCCGTCATTTTCATAAAAATTGTCACTGTCTGTGCTCACATATCCGTTGTACAGGTTGTTGTAACTTTTGGGAATGTGGCCGGTGGTGATAATCTGGCTGAGCGCCGTTTTCAGATTGGCTCCGGTAAGCCCGGTAGCTGCATTGTAATAATTGGCAGGTGCTTGCGCAAATGCATTACAAAACGCAACAATCAGTAAGAAAGGGAATAGATGTCGTTTCATTTTTTAAAATTGGGGCCGTAAAGGTACAAAAAAATGAATACGGAAAATGTTAATTTTTAGTAATATAGTCCTTGCTGATCTTTGAGAATACCCATGAAATACCAAACCCGAAAAGGGAAGCGGTAAGGGCTACGATCAGGTAGTTTTTGCCGACGATCTTTACCGGGAAAGGAAGGCTTTCATTGGCCTTGAAGAATTCCGTGTACTGCTGGAAATAGCAGAGGCCGGTGCCCAGGATTAAACCGGAGATGATTCCCAATACCACGATCAGGATCCCGGTATAGAAATAGACCTGGCGCAGATGGCTTAACGGAAATCCTAAAGAAACCAAAGATTTTGCCTGTTCCTTTTTATCCAGCTGAAGGATAATGATGGCTCCTGCCAGATTGAAAGTCGTAATGAAAATAACCAGTGCGAAAATTAAATAAATGAACAGCTTTTCGGTATTGATCATCTTCCAGAACGCAGCATTTTCTTCCTGCTTTGTTTTGATTTCGAGCTGTTTTCCGGCAGGGGTCTTTTCACCTCTGAGGCTGCCGCCGAGGGAAGTGGTAAGCTGCTGCTTTACGGCATCGGCATTTTCAGGATTTTTAAGCTTGATCACGATCTGGTAAGCCGAATGTTTCGGCAGGCTGAGCAGTTCTTCCGTGAGTTCGATCGGGGCAATGATGTAGTTGTCGAGCTGGTCTTTTCCGGGGAAAAGCCCGGTAACCAGAATGTCTTTTTTGTTATAGATGTCTTCTTCCTTATTAATAATTCCGGTTCCCGGCTTCGGCATGAATATCGTGGCATAGCCGTTCTCCGTGGCTACCGGAACAGACAGCCGGATGTCCAGCGAATTTTCCATCAGGACTTCATTGGAGTACTTGAATCCCGGATAAACACCGAAGAATACTTCTTTATCGATAGGATTCACTTTCGTGTAGGCAGAATCGACACCGCGCAGATAGGCAATGTCGCCTTTTCCGTTGAAGCTGATATAGACTTTTTCTTCAATTACTCTAGAAAAATGACTGATCTCCTTGTTGTTTTTCAGAACCGTGGTGATCTGGTCCAGGTCTTTCAGGGTTTTGCCGGACGTACTTTTGATAGTAAGGTCGGCGTGGAGGTTGGAGATCAGGTCTTTATTGAGATCTTCCAGGCCCGAAAAAACGGAGATGATGACAAACATTGCCGTTACCGCTACCGTCATCGCACCCACCGCCAACCAGGTAATAAAGGTCACGGCCGTGCTCCCTTTTTTTGACAAAAGGTAACGGGAAGCAATATAAAAAGCAATGTTTTTCAAAGTTTACAGAATCGGGTTATCGCCTTCGCCTCTCAGTTCGCGCTCCAGTTTTTCCACATCGTCCAGTGTTGTATCCAGGTAAAAATTGAGATTCGGGATCACACGCACCTGCTTTGCCATTTTCTGTCCGATGAAATTCCGGTACTGCGCCTTATTTTCCTCGATCTCTTTCATCACTGCCTTGCGATGTTCCTGCGGGAAAATGCTTAAATAAATCTTGGCAATGCTGAGATCCGGCGTCACCTTTACATCCGAAACCGTTACCAGAATGCTCTGCTTGCTTTCTGATGCCTGCTTGCGGAATAGTTCTGCGAAATCTTCCTGTATGATCTGGGCTACTTTTCTTTGTCTGTTACTTTCCATAATTTCTGCAAATTTAGTACTTTTGTTTGAATTGCTGCCCCGAAATCCGGCGGCTCTTTCAAAATTACGACTTAATTTATTTTATTTTTTATGAAATTAGAACATATCGGTATTGCCGTACAATCCCTGGGGGTTTCCGACGAACTTTTTGCGAAGCTGCTGGGAAAGGAATCCTATAAAAAAGAATCGGTGGAGCGGGAAGGCGTGACAACTTCCTTTTATGCCGCCGGCGAGAGCAAAATCGAGCTTCTGGAAGCGAGCCGGGAAGACAGCCCCGTTTCCAAATTCATCGGCAAGAAAGGGGAGGGCATCCACCATCTGGCATTCGGGGTAGATGATATCGCGGCCGAAGTGCAAAGACTGAAAAAAGAAGGCTTCGAATTTATCTCCGAAGAACCCAAACAAGGTGCTGATAATAAACTCGTTGTCTTCCTTCATCCCAAATCCACCAACGGCGTCCTCGTAGAATTGTGCCAAGAAAAACCCTAAATAATTTTGTAGGAACAGAAATTTTGCTATTTTTGCAATCACAAAATTTAACCAAATTTTTGAGGTCCTATAGCTCAGTTGGTTAGAGTCCCTGACTCATAATCAGGTTGTCCTTGGTTCGAGCCCAAGTGGGACCACTTTTTAAATCAAGCACTTACAATCTGTAGGTGTTTTTTTTGTTTATTAAGCTATTTTCAGCAGTTTACTATTCTATTTGATTCTGTAATTCTAATTACTTCATTCTTTTTCATATTGATTTAATGTCTAAAAGGCATACAATTGGGTTGCAACTTTTAAATTTTGGGTTGCATATTAAATCACACATTTTTAATTATTTACGATAGCTAATGAATATAAATATTTTAAAAATCCTGTTTTTAATTTCTGCAACCAGAATTAATAAACAAGGATTAGTACCTATAATCTGTAGATTAACCTTTCAAGGAGACAGAAAAGCATTTTCTACAGGATTGTTTATAAATCCTAATTGTTGGAATAGTAAGCAGCAGAAAGCTAAACCACCTAATGATGAAAATACTTTTATCAATTCCCAATTAAGCCTGATTAAGAATGAAATTAATCAGGCTTTTTTATTTCTACAGGTCAATGAGGAGACTTTTGATGTAGAAGATATCTTTCTGCAATATAAGGGGGAAATTCCCAAAAAGAACAAAACAGTACTTCATGTTTTTAATGAACATAATGATAAGTTAGAAAAGCTGGTTGGTAAAGACTATACAATAGGTACTCTTTGGAAGTTTAAACAGGCAAAACAATTACTGAAAGACTATCTAAAGCACCAGTACAATAAGAATGATTATCAGTTCAAGGATATGAATTTGAAGTTTGTTCAAGATTATGAGTTTTATCTAAAATCTGAAAAGAACTTAGCTCTTGCAACTGTTAACAAAACAATACAAAGATTCAGAAGAATGATTAGAATAGCAATTTCAGAAGGAATAATTGATAAAGACCCCTTTATTCTTTACAGAGTTAAATTAATAAAGAAAGAGGTTGTTTATCTTACTACAGAGGAACTTGAATCACTTGAGAAGCACCAATTTTCACAATTTAGATTACAGCAAGTAGCTGATATGTTTATTTTCTGTTGCTACACAGGCTTGGCATATAATGAAATGTCAAACCTGGAAGCAAAACATATTGTCAAGGGGTTTGATGGAAACTATTGGATTAAGATGATAAGAGTGAAAACTCAAAAGGAAATCTCTATACCTCTTCTGTCTAAAAGTGCTAACATAATAGAGAAATATCAGAAAATAGGAAATATGAATAAAATATTACCTGGAATCAGTAACCAGAAATTCAATTCTTATTTAAAGGAAATTGCAGAAATAGTAGGAATTAAGAAAAATCTAACTCATCACATTGCAAGAAAAACTTTTGCAACTACAGTTTTATTATATAATGATGTACCTATGGAAATTGTTAGTGAACTTTTAGGGCATTCTAAAATTACCATTACTCAGGAACATTATGCTAAAGTTGTAAATAAGAAAGTGAGTGAGCATATTCAAAAGCTAAATCAAAAGTTAGAATAATCCATAATTTATTAACTGTGTTGTAGTAATTTTACAGCACAGTTAATTATTATGATTGGAAAAAAAGTAGTACCAGTAGAAAACTTACCCATTGAATTCAAAAAAGTAGATATAGAAGATTTTGATTCAAACTTTTATCAAGTCGAAAAAGAAATAATAAGTCCTAATGAAGATGGATATATTTCTAATGAACTTTTACCTATTTTAAATGAAGATTACGAAACAACAAATACTGTAGTAATAAATGCAGGTGTGGGACAGGGAAAATCAAAAGCATTAATTGATATTGTTTCAAGATATTCTGCTGACCCCAATTATATTGTAGTTATTGCTGTACCATATAAGAATTTGATAAAGCAATATATAAGTGACTGTATTAAAACGGGTATAAATGCTGAAAAAGTTTTTGATATTCAAGAAATTGATAACTATGATTTCTTAAAAGATAAGTCTGAAATGACTATGGAAGATATGTTTAATGTCAAAGATACAGATTTGATTAATGAGAAAAAAATATCTGATTTCAAAGTGCATGTAATGACTATTAATGCATTATTGGGTAACTCTGGTGAAACAATCATTTTTCAGGCTAAGAAAAGAGTAAAATATTTTAGAAGGCTAATAACATACTGTGAGAAGTCCAACAAGAAATTAGTTGTTTTTATAGACGAGATACATGATTCAATACATAATTTTAAAGAAGAATACATTTTTGGTTTATGGCAATTTCAAAATATCATCAAGAAATTTTTTGTTGTAAGTGCAACATTTAACGAAGCATCAAAGGAAGTAATAAAGTATCTTTCCGAATTCACTAATCATTCAATCAAAATTATTGAATCTCAAAGAATTCCCATATCAAGTAAACAAAGTGAATTGAATTTTATTCTTAACGATTATGGTTCAATATCAAAGAACAAGTACTTCGATGAGCTAATAAGAGATTTAATTGATAACAATAAAAGTTTTGATTTAATTTGTTATTCAAAAAAGCAAATCCAATTACTAATCAAAGACAGTTACCTTTCCAAAATAAAAGATGATATAAACTTATGTTATAATGATGTTTTTGACTTTGAAAATGACGTTGATAAACATTATGATTGTGAAAAAATAAATGTAGGAACAAATTTTACAACTGGGGTTAATATTGAAAAGTTAAACCATACTTATATTATTATACTACCTAAAAGATCTCTCAAAGAATTTATTAACAACAGAGGTGTTTTCACTAATGGTGCAAATGCAGTGATTCAAACATTAGCAAGGCAAAGGAAAAAAGGAAAGATTTATATCATAATGCCAACTCCATATCAAATTAATGCTAAATCTCTACCCTTTGCTCAAGAATTAAAAAATCAGATAAATCTTATTTTCAACAAGTATGCACTTGAAGGTAATGTAAATTATAGTGATATAAATAAGGACAAAATTCTCTTAGAAAATGCTTATAATCTTTTGCTTTCACGCTTTAAAATTGCAAAAGAGAAAATTGAAGCAACTACAAGAATAGGAATGAACTCATTAGAATATCTAACTAAAGAAAGATTCATTTTAGAAAAAGGTGAAAATTATTTAACTCATAAATTTTTTGATGGAGATTTATCAACCTATACATTCTTTACAGCTATTACAAATCAATTTTTGAATTGTAAGATTGAAAATGTTTATTCTGACTCAGGTATTAATTTAGACGAAGATTTTAAATTAGAAGATATTGGTTCAATTTACAGAAACTATATATTACAAAAAGTGCCACCTATTCTGATTAATAAGGCAGGAGAAGATTTAGAATTAAGTGGTGAGGAGTATTACAAAGATTACTATTCTGAATATTCTATATTACAAAAAATGCTTGAAACAATACCAAATAAAAAAATAACAATTGGTGGAAAAAAAGCAAGTGCAAGGCAAATTAGAGACATCAGCAGGCAGATTTTATTATTTGTAATATCTAAAGGACAAAGTGTTGTGATTTCCGAAATGCAAGATGAAAAAAAACTAAGAAAATTTCTTACTTCATTCTATTTTCAGTCTTGTGTAGCTTCATCAACCATACCTTTACATGCTGAAAATGATACTTTTTACACATTGACAAATTTTGGTGATAAATATTATTTCACTCACAATACTTCAACAAAAATTAAACTATACTCAAAATGGAACATATTCATTGACAGTATTGAAAGAAGTATTTTCGAAGATGAGAAATTTTTATATACAAAGCCAAATGAAGAATTTAGAAATCAGTTCACTGCAGAAAATATGATTGAAAATATAGATGAATTAATTGCAATCGATAGTGTTTTAAGAGATGAGTTTATACCTTTTAAAGATTCACTTGCAAGAGTAGATGTTGAAAAAAAAGTTGAAAATTTCTATAGTTTACTCATAAATTCATTTTTTATAACCGATGATTTCAAACCTCAAAGAACTATGGAAGACGGAAGTAGAATTCGCTTTTATAGAAATGTTAGGAGAAAAAATCTTAATAATTTCAAAATCAATCTACTCTATGATAGAATACCAGACGCAATTCTTTAAAAATTTTATGCACATATTTTCCTGATAATATATTATATCTAAGGAAATTTTGTGCAGCAAAAAATTTTCAAACCAATCTCAAAAACCTTGAGGTTGGTTTTTCTTTTTTGAATGTTACCTGGAAAAGGATATACTTCAAATGATTAAAGAAATTAAATATTAAACATTAACCATTAAACAAAAAATATTATGCAATTAAGACAAAGCGAAAGAAAGAGAGCTAAAATCAAAATGGCTCTGCAAGGTGCATCAGGAACAGGAAAAACATATTCTTACTTGCTCATAGCACAAGGACTGAGTGATGGTGACTTGTCAAAAGTAGCTGTAATTGATACCGAGAATGGAAGTGCTGATTTATATGCTCATTTGGGTAACTACAATGTTCTGATAATGACACCACCATTCACACCTGAAAATTATATTAAAGCTATTGAAGTTTGTGAAAAAGCAGGAATGGAAGTTATTATTGTTGATTCCATTTCTCATGAATGGGATGAACTATTAGATTTTCATTCCAAATTAGCAGGAAACAGTTTTACTAACTGGGCAAAGGTTACACCGAGACAAAAAGCCTTTGTAGATAAAATTCTTCAAGCCAATGCTCATGTCATTGCCACTATGAGAACTAAACAAGACTATGTACTCAATCAAAAAGATGGTAAATACATTCCTGAAAAAGTAGGTCTAAAATCAGTTCAAAGAGATGGATTGGATTACGAATTTACTTTGGTGTTTGATATTGATATAAAACATTTTGCTGTATCAAGTAAAGACAGAACTGGCTTATTCATGGGCAAACCTGAATTTCAGATAAGTGAATTGACAGGGAAGCTGATTTTAGATTGGTGTAATAGTGGAACACCTGGAAACGGGCATATTCTTAATGAACAGCAGATAATTCAACAAATTCAGTATTGTAATAATATAGCTGAATTACTGGCTTTGTACAAGCAATATCCTGATTTTCAAGAGAATCTTAAACCCCATTATGAAGAGAAAAAGAGTTTCTTAATACAACTATCCAATCCTAAAAATTATTCAACAAATGGACACACTAAGACACATTAAGCCTGCTACATTAGAGCAGGCTTTTGATTTAAGACCAGTCAACGATACAATAATTGAAATGTCACCTGGAGATGATACATATATTCCAGCTCCAGGTAACTTACAAATCCCCTCAGAATCTTTACAAACTCAAATTGAATATCCTTACAAACCTTTTATAGAAGCCAATACACAGGAAGTTCATTTGCAGCATTTGAATAATGAATGCATCATACCTGTATTCAGCAAAGACAACGAAAAAACTATTAGCCATCAAGAGTTCATAGAAATATCTCAAAAATGCATTGCTAATGTATTTCCTAACCATTCTATCAGTGAACCTGAAATAAGGGTTTCTCATCAAATTAAAGGTAGGACTCCATGTGCTATTCATAAGAATGTAAAAGATTTATTAGAGCATGAGAAAACTATTTATTATGAAAGGATGGCTTTTATTGTTAAAATACCAGCAATTACAGATATTATTAACGGTAATGAACTGTCATTAACAATTGGCGGAGTTAGAGCCTATAATCAGGAGAATTTGTACAATAAGAAAACCTTTGAAAAGTTTAAATTCTTTGTTGGTTTTCAGAATAAAGTATGCTGTAATCTTTGTGTTTGGAGTGATGGATTTGTTGATGATTTGAAGGTTAGCTCTTATGAAGAACTACAATCTAAAATTTTCCAGGTACTTAATAATTATAATGCAGAGAAACATTTATCCGAAATGAGACAGTTTGCTGATTATTCATTAACTGAGCATCAATTTGCTCAATTGTTGGGTAGAACAAGGCTGTATCAGCATTTACCTAAAAAAGATAAATTAAAGATACCATTACTCCAATTTACTGATGGTCATATTAATGCCATTACTAAAGATTATTATGAAGATGAGAGTTTCTGTAGAGATAATGCTGGAGATATAAACTTATGGAATCTCTACAATCTCTTTACACAAGCTAATAAAAGCAGTTATATAGATACATTTTTAGATAGAAATTTGAATGCTTTTGATTTTACTAAAGGTATTCAACAAAGTCTTAATGATAATTCTGATTATCATTGGTTTTTGAGTTAGGATACTATCCCATAGAAATATGGGATAGTTTAATAATTTCTAAATTTAAAATATTATTTTTGTTTAAGAATTTAAGAACTGTCTATACAATTTCTTAGTTACATAATGGAAAAATTGATTATTAAAAATGTTGGTCCTATTGAAATTGTTGATATTAATCTATCAAGAGTTAATGTTTTTATGGGACCGCAAAGCAGTGGTAAAAGTACAATAGCTAAAATTATTAGCTATTGTCAATGGGTTGAAAAGAGATTTTTAATTGATGGGGAATACAAGTATAATGCTGAAGAACAATTATTAGAATTTCATAGGATAGGTAACAGTTATTTTAATACTGAATCTTTTTTTCAATATAGTAGTGATTTTGTAATTATTTCCTACTCAGGAAAGGACTTAAAGCAAACTATTACTCCCAAAAAAACAAATAAAGTCTATAAAAAAACAAAAAATATATATATCCCATCCGAAAGAAATTTTGTCTCTGCAATACCTAATTTAAATAGATATAATGAGACAAATGATAATATAATGAGTTTTGTTTATGATTGGTACTCGTCTAAGAGAGCATTTACTAATAAAAACACTCTATCAATTTTAAATTTAGGAATTAAATATTATAATAATATTGATTCTGATTTAGATGTGTTAAAGCTCTCTAATAATAAAGAAATTTTACTACAAGAAGGCTCAAGTGGCTTACAGTCAATAATACCATTAGTTTTAATAGCTGAATATCTATCCAAAGAGATTTATAAAAATAATCAAGCAGCCTCGGTTAGAGAATTGGATTCGGCTAAGAAAAATATTTTGAGATTGTTTGAACATTACAAGCATATAAAAAATGATAATATTGAAAATTCTCAGAATACAATTAATGAAGCTGAAGATTTTATTCGGTTTTTAAAATATTCAAACAATAATTTCAACAGTATAATTAACTATCATAAAACAAAATTTATAATTGAAGAACCTGAACAAAATCTTTTCCCCACAACACAAAGAGATTTAGTTAATTATCTTTTCAGGACTATTGTAAATAATCGTAAAAAACACTCTTTAATTATTACTACTCATAGCCCATATATTTTATATTCGATAAATAATTGTTTAATGGGATATAATATAAAGAATGAACTTGAAAAAGATGATATAGAATCATTTAAAAATATAAAATCTTGGATTAATCCAGATGAGGTTTCAATATATGAAGTGAAAGAAGGAAAACTCATATCGGTAAAGGATGATAGGACCAGAACAGTTACTAAACATTACTTTAATGAAATAACAAAAGATATTATGGATGAGTATTATAATATGTTGAGTTTTTTTAGTTATGAAGGATAAAATTAAGACAGTCATATCTAAATATTCCTCAAGGATATTAGATTGTGAGAATATATATGTTGTTGATTTCAAAAATATTAATGGTGGGGACATTGAATGTTTTTGTGACAAACCGGATGTTGACGCTGTTTATATTAATAATCCTAATAATATTGAAAGTTGTTTTATTTTATTTGATGATAATTGCTTAGAAATTTCAACAGGAGTATGCAGTAAACAGTGTGAATGTATTGCTTTTCCAACTGAGAGTCATCCTAAATCTTGGATTCTTTGTATAGAAACAAAATATTCTCATAGCCATGAAAATGCATTTAGGGAGGAAAACAATTATCCTTATATTATGATTGAAAAAATAAAGGAGACAGTAGCTTATTTTCGAAAGAGAGGCGTTATTGAAGAAAAAAAACAGGTGACAGGTATTGTTTCTTTTCCCAAATTGATTGAAGATTTTAGTGAGTCCTTTAAGCCTAAAGGTGAATCAATTGAAGATATTTTAATAGAACATAATATTTTAATAAGACCTACAAATAACTTAAAAATTAAAGGAGTCAAAAAAATAGTTTTTGAGTAATCTTAGATTATAATAAATGTACAACAAAAGAATCACCCTTATAGAAATATTAGGGTGATTTTATTAAATTTTAAACCATGAATCCATTTGTTACCCAAGATTTTATTATTAAAAAGATTAAAAGCTATGATAAGAAGCATTTGCTTACAAACTTATTTTATACATTAAAACAATTTGATTTAAGAGAAGAAAATAATCATCCTCTATGGCATTATTTTTTACTAATCAAATTGACAGTTTTACATGGAAATGAAAATGGAAGAAAGCATTTTTCCAAAGAGAAGTTTATTACACTTTTAAAGTATATTGAAAAATATGAAAAGAAAGCACTTGATCCGTATGTTAAAAATCATGAATGGGATAAATTTTTTCAAATTATTGGATACCAGCAATTTTATCTACAACAAGAGGTTCATTGGAGTGATTTCGCCAGACAATTAAAATTATTTGGTTCATCTTTAAAAAGCAAGTATGATATCGAAAAGTCTTTCCTCGAAAAGTCAAATTTAAAACTCTTTGATTTTATATTCTTTATGAATATTGTTTGGATTTTCACTCAAGCAAATAGAATGAATAAAGGAGTTGTTTATACAGGATATATAGGAGAAGAAATTTTTGAAATGATGAGAGATATTTTTAATTATGAAAATGAGTTTAATAACTTTCTTTTATTACTTACCTTAAATAAATCAAACATTAAGAAATCAATAAATAATTTCAAGACAGGAATAAAACATCATGTGCTACAACCATTTGAGATGTCTTTTTTTACACAACTACCTTTCATCAATAATACTGGAGATAGGTATGAAATAGTTCATAGATCAATCTTTAATTATTGTTGTAATTATTACATTTATGATTATCTGAAAAGTAACGATAGCAATTTTACTGAAGAATTTGGAAAAAGATTTGAAAAATATGTTGAATTGGGTTTAAAGGAATGTAAGACAGAATACATCACGGAAAAAGATTTGATAAAAACTTATGGTAAGGGAGAAAAGGTTGTTGATTATATTGTAGATAATCAAGTGTTGGTTGAATGTAAAGGAATAGAACCTAAACCTTTATCATCTGTAATTCCAGAAAATGAGATTGTCTATAATGCTTTTAAAGACTCAATTTTCAAGGCATATGTGAAACAAATGCTCAATATTCCGAAGCTAAACAAAACTTTGAATAAGCCTCTATATGGTATTATAGTTTGCTATAAAGATTTTTACTTATCTTCATTAGATGATTATTCTGATATTTTAAAAGATGACGTAAATTCTGTTCTCGAAAAAAATAATTGGAATTTTAATCCTCTTCCTCTTGAAAATGTATTTGTAATAAGTATTGTTAACTGGGATATAATAGTTGAATATCTAAAAGAGAAAAAAATTACATTGCCTAATTTGTTAAAAGACATAGTCCAAAGTAATAAGAAAGAAAAACATAAATGGTTATTAGGATTATTGAAACAATACGGAAACGCAAAAGCCAATCTGTCCTACCTTGAAAAAGAAAATAAAACTCTTTCAGATGCGATAAAAGCTCCTTCAGAGTGTAAGAAATAAATTAGATCAATTTTACCTTTTTATTCCTAAAACTTTATTAAACCAAATTATTGAAGCTTTACCTTCTAAAAATAATATTTCATTTATTTCTCTTGAATGACGAATGCAGTTATGTAATTCTCCCAATTTTTTAAATTTATCTGTCAAATTATCTTTAATAAAAAAAGTGTCTTCAAATACAATCCAATTTTTTTTATTAATTATTAACTCACACAATTCCATTAAATCAAAAAAATGAAGTTTTTTTGATACTGTTGTATATTCAGATTTGTCAAACTCAGGATATTTTTTTAAATAAGATGAGATTCTTTCTACAACTTTATCTCTTAAATTTTGCGAAACAGTTTCTTTATATACCTTTTCATCAATTTTTTCAGAAATTAATTCTCTAATCATCAATTCAATATTTTCAATATCATTATCTAATTTGTTTTTTTCAACATTTGTTAATTGTTTGAACTCTGTATCAATCAAATTTTCAAAAAGTTTTTCATATAAAATAGAATTAGATAATATTATAGTCCACGCTTTGTAAAAATAGCCTTGTTTTATACCATAGCTTTTAACATCCGTTATTTCACGATGAATATTAATTGTAAAGCCTGGATAAGCGTCAATCCAATTATTAGTAAAAGGAATGTTTTTAGTTACATATTCAAAGGTTTTTTGGATAAAATCATTTTTATCAGGAAACATAGTGAAAAAACGTTCTACACAATCCTTTTCAAAATTATTATATCCTTCTTCAAAACCCACTTTGTATTCTTCTAAGATTGGGAATAAATCTTCGAAATTTTCGATACTTTTATTCTTATATGTTCGTATCATTTTAGTAATTTGAAAAAGCCAAAAATGGAATTGATTTCTGAAGATATATGCTCCTCTATAATTAAACATATATGGTTTTAAAAATGTTTTCCTATGACCTACAATATTTTGATTTTGAAAATCTAAATATTCTTGTTCAGAAATCATTTCTATACAAGGAGAACAATAGTATTCTTTTATAGTTTTAGATATATTAAATGTTGACATCAGATATTGATGTTCCAAATGACTTGGTACAATAGAATTTTTATCTCCGATAAAAATGGGATATAATAATAACCTATATTCGTCAATTAATTTGTCATCTATTTTTCCTGTTAGCATATATTCCCTTTATTATTTATGTTATATGTATAATCTCCCATTTATTTGTATCTATATCAGATAAATGACTTTTATATCTGTCTTTTTGAACGGCTACACATAAAAGGTGAGTAGGTCTTGAAAATCCAACATAAGCCATCTTTGTTGATTGAATATGTTGTTTTTTATTATGTTTGTTAAAATCAATAAATTTATATTGTTCAGCAAGTCTTTGTGATTCATAATTGCTATTGCCATTACCATAAAAAGTTTCCAAGTATAAAGTGGCTGTATGAGTTTCTCCCTTTGCTGAATGAATTGTTCCTATTTCTATATCAAACCCATGAATATTTACAGTATTTTCCTTTATATTCATCTGTGGTGTTTGATTTTGAATTAATTGTGAAGTATTATAAATGAAATTGTGTGAAAAGTTTATTTTTTTTCCAAAAATATTTAACAATTGTGGAATATAACTTTTAATAGACTGGTAAACATCACTAAAATTTTCCCTAATAATACCTATAGACCACAAATATAAATTTTTCTTTAAAATTTGATATTCTTGATCATTATTTTGATTGATAAAATTTAACAATTCTCTCTTTGTGAAATATAAATTTTCGAATCTTAAAGTTTTAATAAAAGCATTTAAGATATTCTTTCTAATAGATTCTAATGTTTTTTTTTCTATATCAAATTTTATTAAATACGAATCTAAATTTTCAAAATCAATTTTTGTAATAGATTTTTGTACAATAAAATTTTCACAATAATCAGATATTTTGTATTTGTTTACTTCGTCTGTATGCTTAGACCAGCCAATTGATTTAAACTTACTTTTGGGAGTAATTGTAAAATGGTTGCTTTCAATATAATGATTAATAATTTCCGAAAATTTTGGTATTACAGATTTTATTTTTGATTTTTCGTATACAATTAAATGTGGTTTTAAATTACAGTCTTCATTTTTACCGATGACTTTAAAATCAGCATCTCTATACATTGCAAAACAGTTAACTAATTCCGCGACCATTGGAGTTAATCTTTGACTACCATTAATTGTCAAAAGCTTATCCCTACCTTCTCTTACTTTCCATATTTCATCAGTGTGAACCTCATTACTATAAATAGCCTGATTTTTATCACCAATTCTTTGAAATGTAGATTTACTATTTCCAGAATCAAAAAATACTTTTTCTAATAATTCATATTGATGAATATCTAAATCTTGCATTTCATCAACAAAAATATATTGAAATCTTTGCTGCAGAATATCTTTAATTTTTGGAAATTTTTCTAAATATATTTTCCCAAATGCGTAAGCATCATTATAGTTTAAAAATCCTTTTTTTATAAGCTGCTTTTTTACTGAAATAAGTTCTTTATATGTAGGTGTTTCTTTACTTAATTTATTAATTATTTTTTCTTCAAATGAAAAAATATCAACCAGTCCTATTTCATTTGTCACAAAAATACTTTTAATAAATGATGAATACTTATCTTGAAATTTAAGTTTCAGTGCAGTTTTAGCCCCATATGAAATATTTTTTTCAAATTGTTCCTCATATATTTCATTATCAATCCTTTGAATTTTTTCTGTAAAAAGATTATTATAGCAAGGTATTGCGAGGAATTGATCTACAAAAGCCTGAACAGTTCCTGCAAAATTTGGGTAAGAAAATAATTTAGGGCAATATTTTCCAATCTTATCTTTTATTTCATCAATAGCAGTATTTGTATGAGAAAGTATTAAAACACCTCTGTTATTATTAAGTGGTAATCTCTTTTCTAATATTATAAGTTTTGCAAGTAATGCAGTAGTTTTACCACTGCCAGGAACTGCCTGTAAATCTATTGTTTCAAAATTTTTTATAAACTTTATTCTTTCTACATCAAATGATTTTCCTTCTGGAAGTAAAATTTTTATTGATTCAGCTATTTCATCTGAGGTTATATTTAAATCAACAATTGCAGGCATACTTGATGGCGTTTATTAGGTAATTAATAGTATCATTCTCATTAAAATTAATATCATTTGTATTATCTAACTTTTCTGCTAATCTATATGATATTTCAACTTTATCTAATGTTCGATTAATAAGTTTTTTAGATAACTCTTTTTCAAAATCAGTCCAATCACTTCCACTATGAACTTCTTTTGTAATTTCTCTGAAAATTTCTCCTAAGGCATTTGATTTATTCAAGGAGAATTCCAATGTCCAATATTTTGCTGGAAATGACCTGACTGTTTGTTCATTAAACTTGGTAGAAATGTTTGTCATTTTTTCTCTAACACTCACTGCTACTTCTCTAATGTTTTCTTTCTCATAATTGTAAACGACTTTTCCATTTGAATCTTTAACTAAACTACCGTCACTATTTTGCATGGGAATTTTTTTATAAAACCTAATATCGGTGTCAGTTATCACAGAAATTTGAAGGTCCATGTATGGTACTTCATTTCTTAAAAATATTCTTGAATAATTGTGGAGAGCAGTATTTCCAACATTTATCACTGATACTCCTGCTTCTGTTAAATCCTTTTCTATAATATTTTTTCTTTTTAAGAATTTTGCTAAAGCAGGTATTAATAATTCTTCAGACCAACCTTCAACAAGTATTAAGCCTTTAGCAAAAAAAAGATTTGACTTAGTTGTATCTAAGAATCTCTCTAAAAAAATATAATCTGCTCTATCCAGTTTGGTATAATTTATTCCTAATGGAAAAGAATTATTGTTATTACATAAAATTATATTTTCTAATTTAACTTTTGATGCAAGATTAGGACTGTGTGTGGTAAGAATAAGTTGTATATTTTCTTGTTCTTGTAATGATTCTATAACCTGCATTTGAGCTTGAGGATGTAAGTGAGCTTCTAATTCTTCTATTAAACCTAATCTCAGACCGTCATAATTTTCCTTGTTTAAATGTAAAAGCTCAGAAGCCATAAAAAGCCTATTGAGTGTTCCAAGACCAATATTATGCTCATCTTTAACCAGAAGTTCAAGTTTTTCAAGAATATTTTTAAGATTTGCTTCAACTACTTTAATATCTGTTTCTTTAGATTTATCATAAAAAGACTTTAAATATTTATCAATTTCTGACTTTAACTTTTTTCCCTTCTGTTGATTATCTGGCAAAATCCTATCTGTTTTATCCTTTCCCTCAAAGTATTTTTTGATATCAACGTTAAATTGTTTAAAAAGTTCTACCAATAAATGTGTGTCACCTTGCCCTTTAAAAGCATCATGTTCCTGAAATATTTGTGATAATCTCGAATTTTTTTTAGGTATTAATTCATTTTTTGCATCCCTCAAAGGTTTTAAATATGTTATTTTCAAAAACTCTTTAGCTTCTTGAGTTAACATATTCCCTTCATTAGGTCCAGCCTTTACATCAGAAGAAATTATTTTATTTTCTATTCTTTTAGCTTCAAATATAATTTTTAATGTTGGTTCTGCCATTGCTCCTTCACCTTTCCAGCTTAACCATTCGGTAAAGTGCTTAGCTTCATCATCGCTCAAGTTTTCAAAATGTAATTCAATTCTAAATTTATTTGAATTTTTGTTAAAATCTTCAATTTCAACTTTTATCCATTCATAAGAATGTGTCTTAAGTACAAGCTTAATTGCATCCATGATTGCTGTTTTTCCGGAATCATTCTCTCCAATTAATAAATTTAAACCTTGCGTTAATTTTAAGTCAAGATTAGGCTTAGCTGGATCATATGTTCCATCAGTTCCAAACTTTCTAAAATTCCAAATCTTTATATTTTGTAAATACATTTAGTTCTATGGTTATTATGTTCTTAAAGATAATTTTTTTTTGCTAAAAAAAATAAAGATTAAAAATTATTTGAAAGTAAACTCCCTTATAAAATACCCCCACACCTCTTGGGAAAAAGAAGATTCCCCGCCACCTTTATAAGAAACAAAAATTTTACGGTAACAATTATAAATTCAAGTTGAAAGCTGGGTTTGTCTGTCCTATAAATTTCAATTCTTGTGGTGTTATTTCTAACTCAAAAATCAAAAACAATGGTAAGAATTATCAATTACAAAAGAAGAGTAGCAGAGAACAAGGAATTCTTTGTACTTGAAGTTTCAGGAGGTATTGAAATGGTATTAAGCAAAACTACAGGAATGTATTATGCCACCTCTAAGAAAGCCTCTATTACATCTACATTCGATGAAGAAACCTGTAAATCTTTAATTGGCTCAGAATTTCCTGGTTCAATTGTAAAGGAAGAGTGTGAGCCTTATGAGTATACTGTTCAAGACACAGGAGAAATCATTACTTTATCTCACAGGTATGTTTACAGAGCAGAAGAACTTACCACTTCTAAAGTATATTCGGCTCCAGATAACTTATTAATGGCAGATTAAATTTCCTAAAATGTCCAAATTTTACTGTAGAGTCTTATATAGGTTCAAGTAAAATCTGGACATTTTTATTTTTAGCTGCACAAAATTTCCTTTTATATAATATTGTGTAAGGAAAAAATGTGCAGGAAGATTTAAAGACCTTAAAATGTACCTGGAAATATAAGATGCTATTTAGTTCCAGGTATGATGCAAAGACTTGCACATCTTTGTAAACCGTTACAAGTTACCTGGAAATAAAAGATTTGTTTATATGCTTTCTTACTCAACATTATCAGAATAACAACTATTTCCCTTATCCAGGTTTCTGCAAGGATATGTATAAATAGCTAAAACTTATTCAGGTAAAGTTTTGAACTTTAGAATCTCAAAGGTTTCAACTTCTAACTTTTGAGCAATAATGTGCAATGTATATGCAGTAGGATTGGTATTCCCAGCTTCTAACCTGGACATATTAGACTTTTCAAAGTTGCATAAAGCAGCTAATTCAACTTGAGAAATGTTTTTCTTTTCTCTAAGCTGTTTTATACGCTTTCCTATTGCAACTTGATACTTTTTTTTATCCACTTTGGCTGAATTAAACAATAATTAGAATGCACTTTAACTACGGAAAACCGTAATGAAATGTGATAAACTCTAACTCTATTTGTTTATTAATATTAATAGCCAAAAGTGGTCATAAATGATAATTATATGGTTATCATAAATGATACATTTGCTATATTTGAAAAACTTTAATAACTACATATTATGAAACGTATTTACATTCTATTTTTAATCTTATTTTCAATTTTATCATTTCAATTCTGTTATTCACAACAAGATATTACGATTGATACACAGTATAGAATTAAGCCAGATAGGGGCGTTGCTAAAGAAAACTATTATTTTGGATTTTTCCCTTCTAATGGCGTTCTCTACACGAATGATAAAGATTTAAGTATTCAAAAACAATACTATATAACGTTTAAGAATACCTTTTACGACAATGCTAATTTGTTTAATGTTGCTTATACAACAGATGCTGTACAACATACATTAAAAAAGAGACCAAATTCAGAGTTGGGAGCATTTTCAATTATTTATGACGAGAAAAATGGACATGTGGTTGGAGTTAGGGTTGTTACACAAGATTCAAGTGAAATCTATTTAACGGAATTTGGTGCAAAACTTTTAGATAAAATATAGCTTCATGATTATCTTATTAAAACTGCTAATAGGCTTAACTATAACGCTGATTGTTATATGGCTGAGAATACTTGAAGTAAGTGAAAACAAAAGAAAATTAATTAATCTTTACAGCTATGTACTTATTTTTGGAGGACTTATAGGAATTAGCTTTATCCCGGATAATGATTACGAAGATGGGACTTACTGTGCAGAAATTCATTACTATAATCCAGAAACCGAGACTGAATCTAAATATTTTTTACCAGTTTTTGTCAAAGGTGGCAAATTAGTTAAGCTACAATGGTCAAATGGTGGATGGTTAGATGAATCTCATTTTAAAGCCCCAAATATTTCAGATGGAACAGCCACATTTACTTCTGATAGTGGTTATGAATATGAAGTTGAATTATTAAACAGTAAAAGCAAATGTAACTGAATGAAACTAAAGATCATAAATTCTCTAAATAATCTAAAACAGCTTAACGACAATCCTTTTACATTACAAAAGATTGCTTATTGGCTGTATGAATACAACGATTTATACAAGGAAGTTAAAAATTATTCTGAGATTCTTTGTGAGCAATGTCAGCAATGGAAAGCTAATGGTTTGCCTTATGACTGTTTACAAAAAGCTGAGTATTGTACTAAGAGATATAGGTATTTTACGAACTTTTACGAAGAAGTTGAATATGGTATTAAAGTTCAGGAATTAGATACAGTTTGTAAAGTTGCACTTGAAGAATACAATACTTGTAGTAATAATGATGCGCTCCTAAAAGATTGGTTGATTAAGTACTTTGATATTGGTTACAACAAGCTGACTATTTTCTATTATGACCATTTGGATTATAGTGTTAATGATGATGAGGTAGTTCATCCTCATTTTGGGAACTCGCCAATTGGAGAGTTTGGAGTTTGTATTGACAGGAGATATTATAAGAACCTTATTGAATTTGATGATGTATTTAAAATGCTATTTTATGAGAGAAAAATATATCCAGAAAAACTAAAAGAAATAGAAGAGGAAATGCAGAATATAGCTATACCTATGATTCCAATTCCTAAAATTGATTAACAGCCACCTAAGAGGTGGTTTTTTTATACCCTTACATTAATGAAAAACAATATTTATGATTACTTAATTTTTAAACTTGACAGTGAATATACAGAATACGAATTTGATTTAATTTCTATTCCGCCTTATGAATTTATTGAGAATGGATTATCATTAGAACCCTATGAATATTTTGGTCAAATACATGAAGTTTTAGAGTTAAGAATAAAACACATTCTTCTGTATTTTAATGCTGATGTATTGATGAGAGTAGAGTTCCTATATCCAGGTGACATTTTAGATTTTTTAAAACAGAAATTAGAAGAGATGCAGGATATTGAGTTACCAGAATATATGATGTTGATTCTGAGAAAAGATAAGAAATTCTCTGTATTGATGTATCAGAATATACTATTACAAAACAATTTAAACTAAAGAAATGAATAATATTATATCAGAAGTTTCTGAAATCCAGGTATCTTACAAACCTAACAAAATTGTAAATTCAAAGATTACGACAAGCTTTGATGCTGTTCAAATTATAAGAAAGTTTTGGAATGAAGAAACAATACAAATGCAGGAAGAAACAAAAATATTATTTATGGATTCTTCAAATACAGTAATTGGAGTTTATAGTTTATCTAAAGGTGGGCTTACAGGAACTTTAGTTGATATTAGATTGATTTTATCAGTAGCTTTGAAATGTTTAGCTACAGGGATTATCTTTGTTCATAATCATCCAAGTGGTAATCTTAATCCAAGTAATGCAGACTTATCAATTATGAACAAGCTAAAGACAGCTTGTAAACTCTTAGATATTGCTCTTCTTGACAGTATCATTATTACAAAGGAAAGCTATATGAGTTTTACAGATGAAGGATTATTGTAATTCAAATAGAGCATAAAAGGCATAATTTTAGGCATACTTACAAATAGTAGATATTGATGATATTTTTGTAAACATATTTAGCTCAGTTGGTTAGAGACAGGGATTTATAATCCCAGTGTCCTTGGTTCGAGCCCAAGTGGGACCACGTTGAAAAGCACTTACAGTTGTAGGTGCTTTTTTGTTATGATTAATACATATTTTATAAAGATATTCATTAATATTGGAATATATCTTAATCTATTGTAAAAAATTAAATAATCATCATTTTCAAAACTATATAGATTAGTTACAAGATTATTTATATTTTACTTACTTATATCGTAATAAATTGTTGCGTTAAAGATGGGCGGGTTCCTCGGGCAGCTGTCGAACCTGTCGGCGCGCTCCAGCTATCCGCTCGGCTTCCACCATGCCGCGACGATCACCGCAGACCGGCTGGTGCTGGTCGGCGACGCGGCGCACGGCATCCATCCGATCGCCGGACAGGGGCTGAACCTGGGCCTGCGCGACGTGGCCGCGCTGACCGAGGTGCTGGTGGAGGGCAAGCGCACCGGGCTGGACCTCGGCGATCCCTATCTGCTGGAGCGGTATCAGCGGTGGCGCGGGCTGGACACCTTCGCCGTGGCGCTGGCGACCGATGGGCTGACGCGCCTGTTCGGCATTCCGGGCAAGGCGGCGAGCGCCGTGCGGCGATTCGGCCTGTCGGCGGTCGATTCGATCCCGCCGCTGAAAGCGGCCTTCATGGCGGAAGCGCGGGGCGAGACGGGCAAACTGCCCAAGCTGCTGCAGGGGGTGGTGGCGTAGGTTCCCCCGCCCCCCATCCGTCACCCCGGGCTTGCCCCGGGGTCCCGCTTCTTGGCGCCCGTCGAAGACGGAGAAGCGGGACCCCGTATCACGTCCGGGGTGACGACGGGACCGGCATTTCGATTGAATGGAGGGTTCGGTTCGTTACCAACACCCTCCGCCGGTCGCCCCAAGACGGAACTCCTCGATCCGGCGCAGCGTCGCGGGCGACGTCCCCGCGGGCAGCGCGTCCGGCGCGAACCAGCCCGCCTCCGCTACCTCCAGCACATCCGCCCTGCGCAGCGCGTCATTCGCTGCCCGCGCGACATAGACGATGACATGGTCGTCCTTGCCCTCGCGCCGGTTGTGATAGACGCCCAGCACCCGCTCGACCGCAGCGTCGGTGACTGCCACTTCCTCGGCCAGTTCGCGGTGGAGGGCGTGCGTGACGCTCTCGCCCTTCTTCACCCCGCCGCCCGGGAGGTACCACACGTCGATATAGCTATGCCGCACCAGCGCCACGCGCCCATCGGGGCCGAGCAGCACGGCGCGCACGCCGATGGTGCGGGGGCGCGTGATGCGCCACACCATCCGCGCCGCCATGCCCACTAACCGGTGTACCAGCGCCATCTCGCCCCTCTTCAGGTCGTCCCGTCGCGCGTGGCCTCTGCCGCTTCCTCCGCCGCCACCGGTTCGGCGGCGGGGCGGATCATCAGGAAGCTGCCCGACCACGCGCCCGGAATGTCCCAGCGCCCGCTGATCTCGCACCCGTCGTCGCTCAGCACTCCGGCATAAACCACCATGTCGCCATAGCCGTTCGTGCCGCTGTCGTCGTAGAATTTGCTGAAGCGGACCTTCGCACCGTCGCGATGCCCGTCGATCGCGGCGGCGATCAGCGCGCCGGGCGGCACCGAATAGAGGTCCGGTTCATGGATCGTGCCGACGATCGATCCGCCCAGATCGGCGATATCCGCCTCGAACGCGGTCGGCGGGTTGGTGTGCGGATAGTTGAAGATACCGCTCCACTTGCCCGACAGGTCGCGGCTCACAACGGGCGTGCCGCTTCGACCAGCATCACCGGCACGCCGTCGCGGATTGGAAAGGCCAAGCCGGCAGCCTCGGAGATCAGTTCGCCCGCCGCTGCGTCATGCCTGAGCGGCGTACGCGTCACCGGGCAGACCAGAATGGACAACAGCCACGGATCGACCGACTTGTCCTGCGTCTCCGTCATTGCAGCGTCGCCTCTTCGTCATCGCCATGCCTGCCGAAGAATTGCATGAGCTGCACGATCAGTTCCGCCCGGTCGGACAATGCATCGACTTCGAGCAGCGCCTGTTTCGCCGCCACGTCGAACGGCGCGATCTGCGCGATGCCGTTGACCAGGCTTTCGTCGTCCAGCCGCCCGACCGATTCCCAGTCTACGGCATAGCCCAGCCGTTCGGCGAAACGCCGCGATTCGATTTCCAGCGACGCCCGTTCGGCCAGCCCGAGCGTCGTGTCGCCGACGACCGGCAAAATCTCCGCCTCGACCTGCCGGAACGCGGTCGTGACCTCCAGCTCGCGCACCACGCGAAAGCGCGACAGCCCACGCAGCACGATATCGTAGCGGCCATCGGCATGAGCCTCTACATCGACGATCTGCCCGATACAGCCGATGTCGAACAGGGCGGGCCGGTCGCTCTCCCCGCCCGCCGGACGCGGCTGGATCATGCCGATGCGCCGGTCCCGCGCCAGCGCATCGGACACCATCGAGCGGTAGCGCGGCTCGAAGATGTGCAGCGGCAGGTGCATGTTCGGAAACAGCAGCGCCCCCGCCAGCGGGAAGACGGAGACGCGCCCGCTCATCCGAACAGGATCGCCGACAGCTTGCGCCGCTGCTGCGACACCCACGGGTCCTCCAAGCCAACCGCCTCGAAGACCTTCAGCAGTTGTTGGCGCGCGGCATCGTCGTTCCACGCACGGTCAGCGGCGACGATCTTCAGGAGCGATTCGGCCGCACCATCGCGGTCGCCCGCCGCCATCTGCCCGCCGGCCAGGCGGAAGCGCGCGTCGTGATCGT
>CAJYRQ010000066.1 GCA_913777465.1 uncultured Chryseobacterium sp. | reverse complement strand
GCAGGAATTTTATTAATGAGTCTTAATTTTATTTTTTAATAATTAAAAAACTGAATATAAATCAAATACTGCCGAATTCACGTTAATTGAATATTTAAGATTAAGGCTGCAGATTCAGGGGATTCAGCAGATTTGTGGTTTAAAGCCATCATTTGCGAAAATATATTTTAATTAAATCTCAAAATCTTAATACAGAATCATAAAGAAGATTGATAAGATTCAGATATTTATGAAAATTGCAGAAAGCAACATCCTGTGGATCGCGTTCTGCAATTTTTAATTATATATAAAATTGATTAGCTGTAAAAGTTAACGTGATTACTGCTTACGGATACGGTATAATTTTCCGCCGTCCGTTACCGTATACAGGTTGCTGTCGAGGCCCTGGGTAATATCTCTGAACCTTTGGTTTTCGCCGGCAAGCAGCCTTTCTTCACCGATTACTCTATTGTTGTCAATAACCAGTCGGGCAATATGCATCCCGCTTAGTGACGCAACAAAGAGGTTGTTCTGCCATTCAGGGATTGTGTTTCCTTTATAGAAGGTAATTCCGCTCGGTGAAATCACGGGATCCCAGTAATATACCGGCTGTTCCATACCCGATTGCTGCTGGATTCCGTTTCCGATGGTGGCGCCGCTGTATTCGATCCCGTAAGTGATGGTTGGCCAGCCGTAATTTTTACCTGCCTGCACCCTGTTGATCTCATCACCGCCCCTCGGGCCGTGCTCACTCTGCCACAATTCCCCGGTTACCGGATGGATGGCAATTCCCTGCGGATTCCTGTGCCCGATGCTGTATAGTTCCGGCAATGCGCCCGACTGGGTAAAGGTAGGATTTCCCGATGCCGGCTGCCCGCTGGTGGTGATTCTTAAAATCTTTCCTAAAGCAGCGGTTACCGATTGTGCCAAAGGTCTTGTTGAAATATCCGAACGTTCTCCGGTGCTGATGAATAAGTTTCCGGTATTGTCGAACAGGATTCTTCCGCCATAGTGAAGATTTCCGACATTGGCTGAGGGAGCCGCCCTGTAAATGACAACCGGGTTTTCAATGGTAGTTTCATTATTTGAAAGCCTGCCTTTGGCCACCGCAGTTAAGTTTCCTCCGGAAACATTTTCAGAGAACACCCAGTAGACCATCCGGTTGGAAGAAAACTGCGGATCTACGCAAACCCCCAGCAATCCACCCTGACCTCCTGAGTTTACTGCGGGAAGTCCTGTAATTGCACTGCTGACGGTACCGTTCATACTGACGATTCTCATGGTTCCCGCTTTTTCGGTAACCAGCAATCTGCCATCCGGAAGGCTGGTAATTCCCCATGGTGCAGATAATGATGAGGTAACTACTTCCCCGACATAAGCGGTGGATGTTCTTACGCCATTGGCGCGTGTCTGTCCGGGGAATGCCGGCTGGTAATTGGTATTGGCGGCATTGTTTTCTACCGGCGGAAGAACGGGGCCATTGTTTCCGTTTTCATCAATTGTTTCCGAGCAGCCTGCAAACAGCATGGACGCTGCAAACAGCATTTGGTAAGTTGTTGTTTTCATATAATCAAATTTTGGTGATTTGGTAATAATTTCAGTTTTTGTGTAACAATTTTTTTGCCGAAAACGGTTTTTGGACAACTTTTTGCTAAGTATAATCAATCGGTTGCACAGAATGAATTGTAAAACCGTCATTAGAATAATAATTTATATTTATTCTAAAAAAAAATTAAAATCTCCGAAGTCCTCTTGCAGAAAAGGCTTATGAAGATTCTTATAATCAAGAACAAATAGAATTACAGTAATTTTCAGGAGAATTGGTAATTGTGGCATGAATATTATTGTAATACATGAAACACTCGAAGAGATGGAAAACTTATCAGAAAACAAAGAACTCATTAAGAATTATTTACACTATATTATTCGTCAGCAGTTTAATACCGATATCGACCTTACGGGTGAATATGCATTTACGGAAAACCTGGTATCACGGAAACCGATTATTGCGACTACCTTTTCAGATAAAATTCTGTCGGATCCTGAAATGAAACTGTTCCTTACTTCTTTAATCACGGAAATCAATACGGGTGGCTGCACCATTCAGTCGATGAAAACGAAGCTCAGGAATTATCCCAGTGAAGGATGGAGCTCATTCAGAAGAATTATTTAAAAAAGTACAAAAATAAAAACAGAAGTCCCTGCATTATTTGCAGGGACTTCTGTTTTTCAGACAACCTTTATCCTATTGCAGGTATTGCGCTACTTTATCTTCAAGGTCTTCCAGATTAAAAGGTTTTGCCACATAATCGTCTGCCTGCGCCTGTTTGGCCAAAGCTACAATATCGTTGTTGGCCGTTACGTAAATAACCGGAATGGTTTTAAACTCCTCGTGGTTTTTCAGAAGTTTTGTTGCTTCTACTCCGCCGATCTTCGGAATCCAGTTGTCCATCAGGATCACATCCGGCTGATATTGGGCTACCTTCTCCAGGATATCGTGCGAGGTTTCTGAAATTTCCACATGATAGCCGTTTTCTTCAAAAATGATCGTAATCACCTCAAGAATGGTCTTATCATCATCGAAAATCAGGATTTTCTTTTTACTCATACTAATTTTATATTTTTAACGTAGTTAGGGATTTTGCTTTTATTTTTAAAGCTGATTAATGTAATCCGCTAAGTTACCGGAATTAATAATCAAATCATAATTAATTTCTTCCACTGCCTGCTTCGGCATATAGTCCACTTCTGCTGTTTCGGGATCCTGGATCCAGACCCGGCCCCTGTTTTTCTTGATGTAGGCCAGGCCTTCCACACCGTCTGCATTGGCTCCGGAGAGCAGGATGCCGATGACGCTTTCCCCGTAAATTTCAGCTGCCGACCTGAAGGTGACATCAATCGACGGGCGGGAGTAGTTCATTTTTTCGGAACTGTCCAGCGACATGGTCTTTTTATCTTCAAACAGCAGGTGATAATCTGCCGGCGCAATATATATTTTGTTCTTCTGAACGTCGGTCTTATCTTCAATTTCGATCACTTCCACCGGAGAAAACTGCTGAAGCAGGGTCTGCAGGATATTGGTTGCCTGTGCTTTCCGATGCACCACCAGAAGAATCGGAAAACTCAGCGGGTCATTCAGCTTCTTGATCATCTCCATAATCACTTGCAGGCTTCCGGCAGAGCCGCCTATTACAATTAATTCAGTGTGGGTGTCATTCATTTTCATGAGTTTTAGTGGTGGTCTACCTTTTTCCAGATTTTCTGATCATCGACCTGATGGTAATTCCTGTCTAATTTAGAAAATCTTATCGTTTCTTTCGCACCCAATGCCAAAAATCCCAGATTTTCCAGGCTGTTATCGAATAACCGGAATACCCTTTCCTGCAAACCCCGGTCGAAATAAATCAGAACGTTACGGCAGATAATCAGCTGAAAACTGTTGAAAGAGCTGTCGGAGACCAGATTGTGCGTTGAAAGAATCAGCTTTTCCTGAAGACTTTTATCAAACTTCACACTGTCATAATTCGCGGTGTAATAATCCGAGAAATCTTTCTTGCCTCCGGACTGGATGTAGTTTTCGGAATACAGCTTCATCTGCTGCAGCGGAAAAACGCCGGCCCTTGCCGTCTCAAGCACCGACGGATTAAGGTCGGTCCCGTAAATCAGCGATTTCTGATAAAGGTTGGCTTCCTTCAGCAGGATGGCCATGGAATAGGCTTCTTCCCCTGTAGAGCATCCCGCAACCCAAATCCTGATCAGCGGATAAGTCCCCAGCTGCGGCAGGATTTTTTCCCTCAGGGCTTTAAAAAACTGGGGATCCCTGAACATTTCGGTTACGTTGACGGTGATTTCCTCAATAAACCGTTTCAGGTATTCGGGATCGTTGAGGATTGTATATCTCAATTCCGCAAAACTGGTAAACCTGTCGATGAGGCATATCCGGTTGATCCTGCGCTTAAATGAGGCGCGGCTGTATTCCGAAAAGTCATAACCGTACATATCGTAGACATCCTTGATCAGATATTCTACCTCTTCATCTTTTATTATACTCGGTTCCAGCATTTACGTCAGTTTTTCAATCGCTGTTATCAGTTTATCCACGTCGATCGGTTTGGTGATATAATCCTCCGCCCCTGCATCCAGGCATTTCTGCCGGTCTTCAGGCATTGCCTGGGCCGTTACTGCAATAATGGGAATGCTGCTGAGAGATGGCATTTCCTTAATGATTTTTATTGCCTGGTACCCATCCATTTCCGGCATCATCATATCCATCAGCACCGCCTGAAACCGGTTGTCTTCCTCCAGGACCGATATGGCTTCACGGGCCATGGTACAGCTTTCAGTCTGATAGCCCCGGGCTTTCAGCGTGAGTTTCAGGGCAAATATGTTGCGTGGATCATCGTCCACAATTAAAATTTTCTTGTTCATCAGAATTCTGGCTGTTTAACTTTCATATAACCAAACACGAAGCAGGGAAAGCAGCTGATCGATATCTACCGGTTTCGAGATATAATCCGAAGCACCTGCGGTGATGCATTTTTCCCGTTCGCCGATCATGGATTTCGCCGTGATGGCAATAATCGGCAATCTTGTAAATTTAGGCATTTTCCTGATCTCCTTTATTGTTTCGTATCCGTCCATTTCCGGCATCATCATGTCCATCAGGATGACATCGATATCCGGATTTTCTTTAATCTGCTGCAATGCATGTTTCCCGTCCATCGCAACAACGGCTTCCACTTTGTATTTTTCCAGGGCTTTCGTTAAGGAGAAAATATTCCGTACGTCATCATCCGTGATCAGGATTTTCTTACCGCTCAGGACTTCCGTCAGAGATCCTAAAGCCTTGTTTCTTACCGTTTCAATAGAGTTGTTTTTTTCTTCAACAAGATGTAAAAACAATCCGACTTCATCCAGAATTCTCTGGTAAGAATGGGCCGTTTTTACCACGATTGAGTCTGCATACTGCTTGATTTTCAACTCTTCGGATTTGGAAAGGTTTCTTTCCGTAAAAATAATGATCGGCAGATTTTCCAGTCCGTCATAGCTTTTAATGGATTCTACAATCTTGTATTCATTTCCTTTTGAAGATCCGATATCCAGGATCACACAGTCTACCCGATCGGAAGTCAGGGCTTTTACGCTGTCTTCCACATTGTTTTCTACGGATAACGAAATATTGAAGTTGCTCAGGAAATAAGATAAGGCACTGGCGTGTTTCGCATTTTCTTCTACGATTAAAACTTTCTGCGGTCCTTTTTTCAGGGCTTCTTCAATGGTTTTGAAAACAGCCGTCATCTGATCCAGGGCTACAGGCTTGCTGATAAAATCGATGGCGCCTTTCATCAGGCTTTCTTTCTTCACGTGCAGCGAAGACATCATGTGTACCGGGATATGCTTGGTATCGGCATTGGATTTCAAATCGTCCATTACCTGCCATCCGTCTTTTACCGGCAGCTGCACATCCAGCAGGATTGCATGAGGCCTGAACTGAAGGGCTGCGGCAAGGCCACGGTCTCCCCTTACTTCAATCACCGCCTTGTAATTCTGCAGGTGGGCATATTTCAGCAGGGCCTTGGCAAAATTCGTATCGTCTTCAATAATGAGGATCACTTTATCGTCTTTCCCGATCTGGTGGCGGTCGTCGTCCACATTGTCGGGAATTGTCAACGTATTTACTTCTTCCTTCACCTCTTCTTCTCCTTCATCCAGGATATGCTGGATTTCTTCTACCTCCTCACGGATTGTTTTTACCAGGTTCTGATCGTTTTCCGCCGGTTTGATCTCCGTAGCTTCTTTTATCGGAATGATCAGGCTGAATTCGCTGCCTTCATTCACTTTGCTCTCCAGTACCAATTCGCCGCCGAGCAACCTGGCGATTTCACGGCTGATGGACAGCCCGAGACCGGTGCCTCCGAATTTTCTTTTGGTGGAACCGTCCGCCTGCTGGAAAGCCTCGAAAATTATTTTCTGTTTGTCTTCCGCGATTCCGATTCCGGTATCCTTTACGGAAAAAACAATAAAGTCTTTCTTTTCAGTATCTTTCCTGATATGTAAGTCGATGCTGCCTTTGGTTGTAAATTTCAGGGCATTCGACAAGAGATTTCTTAATACCTGATCTACTCTCAGGCGGTCGGTCTGGATACTTTTCCATGCATCCGCTTCAATATTGATATTAAAAAGAAGCTTTTTCTCCTGGAATACGGGATTGAAAAGATTTTTAAGGTCCCTTACCACATCTTCAATAACAACTTTCTGGTATTCAAGAGTCATTTTTCCGGATTCGATCTTGGCAAGGTCCAGGATTTCATCAATTAAAGTTAAAAGGCTGCTTCCTGAGCTCTGGATTACTTTGGCCGATTCGATCTGGTCTTCATTCAGGTTTTCATCAGGATTTTCAGCCATCAATCTTGAAAGAAGAAGGATGGAATTCAGCGGGGTGCGCAATTCGTGGGACATGTTGGCCAGGAATTCCGATTTGTATTTGGTGCTCAGCGCAAGCTCTTCCACTTTTTTCTGAATCTCGTTGTTCCTTTCGGCAATCAGGTGGTTTTTTTCTTCCAGCAGCCTCGAACGCTCTTCCAGTTCGGCATTCGCCTGCATCAGCTCTTCCTGCTGTACTTTCAGCTCTTCTTCGGAAGCCTGGAGCTTCTGGGTCTGGGCTTCAAGTTCGGTATTTAAGTTTTCCAGCTCGGAATGCTGTACCTGCAGCTCTTCCGACTGGGCCTGTGTTTCTTCCAATAGCTGCTGTTCTTTTTCCCGGCCTTTCGCGGCACTTAGAGCAATCCCGATATTCCGGCTGCATTCCACAAAATAATCGATGCGGTCCTGCTCATAATTGGAAGTAGACCCCAGTTCCATGATTCCGATAATAACACCGTCGGCAAATATAGGGATGAGCATAATGCCGTAGATCTGGATGGTGCTGCTTGCAAAGGTCACCACAAAATCATCTTCATGAAGGTTGTTATACACCTGTGTCTTTTCACTGATGAAGGTCTGGCCAACCATTCCTTCCCCGGGTTCGAAAACCTTCTTCATATTATTTTCCAGTCCGAATGCGGCCGTCAGCCTCAGCAAGCCATCATCGTACATATAAATGGAACCGTTGATGCATTTTCCGTATTCGATCAGCTGGCGCAATGAAGCGGCAGCCACCTGTTTTACGGTTTTGTTTCCTACCAAGGATTCATTCAGTACAGCGAGGCCTTTCTGACGCCAGTCGCTTCTGTTGATGGTATCAAAAGAAAACTTCAAAGATTCCGTCATGTTGTTCAGCGATTCCACCAGTTCTCCCAGATCATCTTCTGCCGTGTCCACAACTTTCTGGCTGTAATCGCCATTGGCCACACGGTTGGCAATTTTCTGGATGGCACTTACCCTCCTTGAAATTTCAAGATCTTTCGTCCTGAGCATTTTTTCCAGCTTTTCCCTTCGGATCAGGTCGGCCCTCAGTTTAAAATAGAAGAATGTTGTTACAATAATGGCGGCAATGGCAGAAAATATGATGAACATCACCGTTGTATTTGAAGAACGGTTGAGGTCCCTGTTTTTTATGGCCAGCTGATTTTCTTCATATTGTGAGAATTCTCTTACAATCTGCCGGCTCCGGTCCATATACACCTTGCTGTCCAGAATCTGCTGCTGGGTCATCATCATTCCTTTCCTGCGGTTTTGCACAAAAAGTTTGAGGCTGTCAATATTATGCTGTGCGTTCTTTTCCAGCTCATCCAGGAGCCTTTTCTGATGAGGATCCGTAATGTCCAGGCTTCTGGCATATTGGAAGGTTTTGATATATTCGGTTACGCTGCGGTTGAAAGGTTCGAGAAAACTTTCTTTTCCGGTGAGCTGGTATCCCCGGTTTCCGGTTTCGGCATCCAGGAGAGAGAGCATCACATCTTTGACCGCCGTTACTGCTCTTCTGCTTTTCCCTACGCTTTCACGGTGGTTCATCTGATTCTGGATACTGAAATAAGAAGCTACTGAACTGGCAATAAGGATCACCAGCGAAAGCCCGACTCCGAACTGGAGATTCCGCATAATTTTTTTCGGCATGAAAACTAATTTAATGGTAAAGTGAAATAGAATGTCGAACCTTCATCAACGATACTGGAAACCCCGATGTTTCCGTGATGCTGCTTGATGATTTCCGAACAGATGAAAAGGCCGATACCCATCCCCTGAAACTGAAGCGAAGATTCTTCGACCCGGTAGAATTTATGAAATACGGCTTCCTGCTTATAGTCGGGAATCCCGATTCCGAAGTCGGTTACATTTACCCTTACTTCTCCTTCTTCCTTATCGAGAAAGGTTGTGACGATAACCTGATTGTTATTCGGAGAATATTTAATGGCATTGGTGAGGAAATTGATCAGAACCTGCTCAATGCGGATTTCATCGATCGGGATTAAAATATCGGGAAGAATTCCGTCGCGTTTTATTTTTACCCTGTTATCATCATGGGTCTGCAGGATTGTATCAATCGCATTATTGATGACATTGGCAAGGTTGGTCGGTTTACGGGTAATTTTCAGTTTGCCGTTTTCAATCCTGGAAACATCCAGCAGATCGGTAATCAGAGTGTTGAGTTTTTCGATCTGGTCCTGAACCTTGGTCACAAATCCGGCTTCCGTACTTTCTTTATTCAGCTTAAGCTTTCTTTCGAGAAGCTGAACATACGCTTTGATGCTCGTTAACGGGGTCTTAAGCTCATGGCTGGCAATACTCAGGAATTCGTCTTTTTCCTTTTCTACTTTTTTCTGATCGTCGATATCGGTAAATGTCCCTACCCAGTTTTTAATGCTGTCTTCCTCATTTACGGGTGTGATGCGGAGAAGATGGTAACGGTAATTTCCGGTTTCCTTATTTTTTATCCGGACTTCCATCTGAAGGGCCTTCCCTTTTTTCATGCAGCGTTCGAGTTCCTCTTTTATATTGAAATCGTCGGGATGGGTTTCCGGGAAGTGTTTATCGGATGCCGAGTATTCGTACCACTTTCCGTTAACAAAGTCCACAATTCCGTTTTCATTAAGTGTAAAGGCAATCTGTGGTAACGATTCCAGCATGAGGTGGAAATGATCGATCTGCGACTTCAGGGTTACCTGGGATTCCCGCCTTCCCTTCACTTCAAGCTCCAGGCTCTGCTGCGTTTTCTTCATCGCAATATTTTGCGCCTGAAGGTTGTAGAAAGTCTTCACCTTAAGAAGAAGAATTTCGGGATCTACCGGCTTCGTCACATAATCTTTTCCTCCCGATGCATATCCTTTGGTGATAAATTTTTTTTCAGTGTTTACTGCCGATAGGAAAATAATCGGCACTTCTTTTGTTTTGCTGTATCCGGCCAACGTTTCAGCCACTTCAAAACCATCCATATCCGGCATCTGCACATCCAAAATGATCAGGGCATAATCATTTTTGAGGGCTTTTCCAAGGGCTTTTTCCCCGGAATCGGCAGTATCTACCTGAAAATCTTTAGATTCAAGCAGTTTTTTCAGTGAATAAAGATTGCTCTGGTTATCATCAACAATTAAGATCATAGAAACGTAAAATCAATAATTAATTATTTTTAGATCAGTTTTAAAAATATATGAAATATTCTGAAAAAAAGTCATTCTGTATCCTGCATCAATAGATATACCAGAATCCAAAATTTCAGCGAATTTATCAAAAAAAATAACTAAAAAAGTGGAAATATTTTTCGTACACCATTTTTGAATATTTTATTTAAAAAATTAATTAAACACTACATTTTTTATTAAAAATTTCTTTATGATAAATTATTCACGGCACAGTGTTTGAATAAAGAGTTGTAACACTTTTTCACTTAAATATATTTTTCAAATTTAACCCCTGTTTTGTGCAGGGGTTTGTTTTTTTGTTTATATATTTGCACCGAATTTCTCATGTTTAATTTGAGTTTTCATGGTTATTAGTTTTTTAATCCCCGTCGCAAGCCGGGGATTTTTTTATTTTAATGAATTAAAATATTCTATAAATTCTCGAACCCTCCATTTTCATTACATGAGGTAACTTATTCATCAAAAATTTAAAATCGTGCCGGGTATGGCACAACTTGTGATATAGCAGAGGTACACCATTAATATCAATATACTATGTCGATCAAAATACAAGTCGCCGTCTGCACAGAATGCAACGGTTATTTCTCAGCTGCACCTTTGGAACAAAAACAAGCCACTCATCCGGATATTACTGATCATTTCTTTTATCACGGTGAGCCATGGTTTACCCTTGACTGTAAGACTTTCGACAAATCACGGAATATGGAAAATACACAGATTGTAATTACCGACCTCGAAACGCATGCAAAAGACGATCACCGGTACTGCAACTGCCAGAAGAAAGAGGCTCCTGCACAAGTAAAATATGCCTACGAATCCTTGTCTGCCGAAAGATCAATGCCTTACCTGGAAAAAAATGAAATGGAGACTGAAATTTACTTTAAGGATCTCTATTACACTTACAACAATTTCCACGGTATTGCAACTGCAAGCCACCATAGAAATTCCGGAACAAAGTTCCGATAAAATAAAGCTTTGTGAAAATTGCCACCTACAATGTAAATGGCATAAATGCCCGGCTTCCTGTTCTCCTCAGATGGTTACAGGAAGCCGGGCCTGATATTGTAGGCCTTCAGGAACTGAAAGCGCCGCAGGAAAAATTTCCGGAAACCGAGATTAATGACGCCGGTTACCATGCGATATGGAAAGGACAGAATAGCTGGAACGGTGTGGCCATTCTGGCTAAAAAGAAATACGAAATTACAGAGGTCCAACGGGAGCTGCCGGGCGATGAAGAAGATATCCAGAGCCGTTATATTGAAGCCATTATCGAGCAAATGGTAATCTGCTGTATGTATTTACCCAATGGAAACCCTTATCCCGGTTCTAAATTCGATTATAAGTTAAGTTGGCTCAAACGCTTTAGAAAACGTACCGACGAGCTGATAAAAATGGATCTTCCGGCTGTACTGATCGGAGATTTCAATATTATTCCTACTGCATTCGATGTCCACAAGCCCGAACGTTGGGAAGATGATGCCTTGTTCCGCACAGAAGTGCGTAAAGCTTTTGCCGGTCTGATTAAAAAGGGATGGACCGATTCTATCCGTACTTTATTTCCTGAAGAGAAGATTTACACTTTCTGGGACTATCTTTATAAATCTTACGCCCGAGATGCGGGAATCCGGCTGGATCACCTGTTGCTAAGCCCGTACCTAAAACCGAGATTACATTCCGGTGGTGTAGACAAAGATGTCCGTGGCTGGGAAAAAAGCAGCGACCATGCCCCGGTGTGGATTGAGCTTACGGATTAACAACAATTTTAAATATCCGTCTACAACCATTTATTTTAAAGCTTATTACCAAGTTCTATTTAAATCAATACAAACAGGATGAATACGTAGTTAATTTAACGTTAGTTCGACTTTATCGAAATCCTATCCTTTACTAAGCTGTCTCTTCCGGAATTTAAAACACCTATTAACTAAAATTTAATCTTAATCTGAATGCTTTCATTAAATTCGACACAAAAAAATAAAGTTATCCTGAAATTCAGAATAACTTTTGATTTAAATGAAGCTGGCGTAGCAGCCTGTATTTAAACATACAGCTTATTTCACAGCAGCTTTTGCTTTTTCAGATTCCATTAAATGGTGTTCCAATGTAGGAAGCGTTTTGCTGGCGAAAGCTTTTAATGAAGATTCGGTACCTCCTGAAGCTTCTTTCTTGAATTCAGCAATATCCATTTTATGGTCGCTTACCATTAGATCCGTATACGCACGGTCGAATTCCGCTCCTTTTTTAGCTTTCAGGTCATCATATTTTTTCTGCTGATCCGCATCAAGGCTTGTCGGTAAAGTGTATTTTGCCATAGAAGCCCATGACTTAAGTTCTTCGTTAGCCTTACCGTGATCCGTTACCATCATGGCCCCTAATGATTTTACGGTTGCATTCTGAGCATTGGTTTTCGCCAGTTCACCCATCATTACTTCCATCATACCTCCTTTTGCAGCAGCATCTGCAAATTTTTTGTCCTGATCGCTTAATGTTGTGTTGGCTGCACCATTGTTTTGGTTCATGGTTGAAGCGGAATCACTGGTAGTTGTTGTCATTCCGGTATCTGCCGGTGCAGACATAGCCGTACTGTCGGCTGATTCGTTTGCAGTTGTAGTTTCGTTTTTCTTACAAGCCACCATTGTTCCAACGGCTAATAGGGCTAAAATTGTCTTTTTCATAATATTAATAAATGGTTGATAAATTTTTAGTGTGTAATGCGAATAAACTTAACGATAAAAAGTACCGCCGGTTTATGACCAGGATCACAAATTATAATTATGATTTAAGTTTATAAAGGATTCCGGATAAAAAATAAAAGAAGCCCTTTCATACCTGAAACAGCTTCTCTTATTCATTTTTATACAAAATTATTGTATTTGATGTTACCGGTAGCGCCCATTGGAAGATAGACCACTTTTCTTTTGATCATCTTTGCTTTTTCAAGGGCTTTCAGTGCTTTCTGGCGTTCGATTTCTTTGTTCAGGGATGATGAAGTCTCCCATTCGTTAAAATTTTTCATACGGTAATATTTAAGTGATTGGTGTGTTGATGTTAAGTGCTTTACAGCTAATATTGTCTTTACATAAAACAGGCCATTTTTTATATTTTCTGAAAAAATTTAATCTTTTTGTTCATTTTAATGAAAAATTAAACGGATAATTTCCCAATTACAGGTTTTCAGCCGGCTCTTTCCTTTTAAATTTCTGGAAAAAGAAGATATTCCATAAAATAAGTTCATAGCCATAGACGGTATCTTCTATAGGAATAGTCAGGATTCTGATGCCTATGAAATTTTTCGGGTTGTAGTTGACGATCGGGGACTCCAGTCCGGTTCCCGTTAAAATACCGTTAACCATCAAAAATCCCGGCATTAGAAGCAGATAAATAAACGAAGCCTTCCCTATCCATTCTGCCTTCAGCACAAAATGCAGAACTGCAAGGCTTAATGCTGTCGTAAAAAAGGTCATGCTGGTATAAATTTTATCGATAAAATAAATTCCGATCATCAGAGCAAGCAGGATACAGACCAGTACAAAAGCTTTTTCCCGAAGAGGTTTCCAGTCCAGCCTGAAAAACTTATCCAGGCAGAAATAGGTAAAAATACAGGCAAAAGGAATACAGAAAAAGAACAGGATCTCTTCGATGGGAAGCTTCAGGAAGCGGACACCGATCAGGTAGCGGTCGTTGAACCACCACACGCCTATTTTGGTAAACCAGGCATCCCAGATAATAAAAATCACCGCAACGATAAAAGAGCTTACGAGGAAAGCTCCAAAATGTCTGTTGAATTTTATTTTGGGATGAAAGGAAAAGATAAAACAAATAATAATGGTGAAAAAATTGATAAGAAGGTAGGTATAGTGCAGCATCCTTTATTTGTTTTTATTAAAGTACATTTTAAAGTATTTTACCGGAACCCACAGAAAGCCAAAACATTCACCTTCTTCTTTTCCGATATGTTTGTGATGCTGCTTATGCGCCCTGCGGATGGCTAGCAGATAGGGATTTTCCGTATCCCGCAGAACCTTAAGCCTTTGGTGAATAAAAATGTCGTGCACAAAAAAATAGGCCATTCCATACAATGCAATTCCCAAAGCAATATAGAACCAGTGGTTAAAGCCTTGTACGGTTCCGTAATACATCAGCATAATGGTAGGGAGCGCGAAAATAACAAAGAAATAGTCGTTTTTTTCCATAGGCCCGTCGTTGCTGTGATCGTGATGATCTTTGTGCAGCGACCAGAGAAAGCCGTGCATGACGTATTTATGGGTAAGCCAGGTAATTCCTTCCATAATAAAGAAGGTAGCGGCCAGAATTAAAAAATTCATATAAATAATTTAAATAGTATTTGTGGTCTATAAAAAGGACGTTTTATACTGTACATAGCAGCTCATCATCAAAGAAATCTTCGCGCCGTTTGAAATTCTTATTCTTTCGCTGAGGATTTTCTCTGCCGATTTTCTTTTTATTTTTTTAAATAAAGATACATAGTATTTGTAGGCAAGATAAACCCCGAATCTTGATGAAGCGGGAAGTTTTTTAATTCCGATCAGTGCCTGTCTGAATTCCTCTTCTATTTCCTTTTCAATGGAAAGCTTTACATTGTTATCGAATAAAGTCATGTCCAGATTCGGGAAATAACTTCTTCCAAGAGTATAATAATCGTCTTTCATATCTCTCAGGAAATTTACCTTCTGGAAGGCCGAACCCAGGATCATAGCAAAAGGCTTCAGCGCTTCATACTGTTTTTTGTCTCCATTAACGAAGATCTGCAGGCACATCAGTCCCACTACTTCTGCGGAACCCAGAATATATTCTTTATAAAGATCCGAATTATAATCGATTTTCTGAAGATCCATTTCCATGCTTTTCAGAAACTGGATGATCAGCTGCCTGTCGATATTGTATTTATGAACGGTTTCCTGGAAAGACTGCATCACGGGGTTCAGTGAAATCCCGTCTTCAAGGGCCTGAAAAGTTTCTTCCTTAAATTTCAAAAGAAGCTTTTCTTTATTGTAATCATGGAAGCTGTCTACGATTTCGTCAGCAAGGCGCACATATCCGTAAATAGCATATATCGGGTTCCTGATCGTTGAAGAAAGGGCAAGAATTCCCAATGAAAAGCTTGTACTGTACTGCTGGGTGGTTTGTTTACTTACTTTGTAAGAAAGTTCGTCATATAATTTTTTCATATCGATCAATTTTTGGTGGCTTCGGTGGCTGCAATTTTTCCTGAAATAATGGATGGCGGAACGCCCGGTCCCGGAACGGTAAGCTGTCCGGTATAAAACAGGTTTTTTACTTTTTTATTTCTGAGAGACGGTTTCAGTACTGCGGTCTGGGATAAGGTGTTGGCAAGACCATAAGCATTTCCCTGGTAGGCATTGTAATCTTCCTTGAAATCTTTTACGCAATAGCTTCTTTTATAATCTATTTTCAGAAGAAGATCGGTGGCTCCGGTATGCTTTTCAAGCCTGAGAATCATTTCCATAAAATACCGCTCACGGATTTCTTCAGCGTCTTCAATCCCCGGGGCAACCGGCATCAGGAGAAATACGTTTTCGCAATTTTCAGGAGCAACGGATGGGTCTGTTTTAGAAGGACAGCACGCATAGAACAAAGGCTTGGTCGGCCATTTTTTATCTTTATAAATTTCTTCGGTATGAAGGCCCAGATCGTTTTCAAAAAACAACGTGTGGTGTTTCAGATTCGGAATCCGCTCCCGGAATCCAAGATAAAAAATCAGGCATGAAGGAGCAAATACCCTTTTCTCCCAATAGTCCTCATCGTAATTCCTCAGTTCCTGAGGGAGAAGGCGGGATTCGGTATGATGATAGTCTGAAGAAGCGATAATTGCGTCAAAATCAATATCTTCATTATTTACCGTTAAAGAAGAAACTTTTTTATCCTGTACATTGATTTTTTCAACGCCGGAATTGACATAAAGATGGGTTCCCTGCGATTCAGCAATGTCTTTCATTGCGTCAATAATTTTAGAAAAACCGCCCATCGGATACCAGGTCCCTAACTTGTATCCTCCGTAATTCATTAAACTGTATAACGCAGGAATGTCCTTTGGCGCGGCCCCTAAAAAGATTACAGGAAACTCCATCAATACAATCAACTTAGGGTCCTTAAAATATTTTCTTACAAAACGCTGAAAATTGGTCAGGAGATCCAGTTTCAACGCACTTTTTGCTATTTTAGGTGAAACAAATTCAAACCATGAATGGCAGGGCTTATTTACGAAATCCTGCATTCCTACCTCGTATTTATAACGGGCATCTTCCATAAATTCATCAAGCTTTTCCCCTGCTCCGGGTTCCGTTTTTTCAAAAAGAGCTTTCATCTCTTCATAATTCTGCGGAATGTTCATTTTCCCATCGGAAAAAACCATTTCAAACTGAGGATCGAGCGGAACAAGATGATAGAAATCGGATGATTTTTTACCGAAATCATTAAAAAATGATTCAATAATGTCGGGCATCCAATACCAGCTCGGCCCCATATCGAAGGTATAGCCGTTATCGGTTTTAAAATTCCGTGCCCGGCCCCCGATATCGCTGTTTTTTTCGAACAGGTGTACCTCATGCCCTGCTTTAGATGCGTAAGCTGCCGCAGACAATCCTGAAAATCCTGATCCTATTACCGCAATTTTCTTTTTCATGGTTAGTTTTTAAATGAATATTCTTCGTGTATTGTTTTAATCAAATCTTTGCTGTCTATATTTCTGGAGAAAATAGGATAATGAAACCGGTCCAGCTTATTTAGGATTCTAATCAGTTCCATTTTTTCATGATGGCTGAGATTTCCTGAAACAATTTCAGTGGCGACCCTTATTTTGTTCATGTGCTGTTCCAGGGCATTTACCCCCTCTTCCGTAATGCTGATCAGTTTATTTCTCCGGTCTTCCTCGGATTCTGTCTGTTCGATCCAGCCCTGCTTGAGCAACCTCGCAATAATCAGCATACCGACAGGCTTGTCGTGAATATTCTTCTTAATGAGTTCCATTTTCGTCATTCTTCCGAAAGCTCTCAGATTAATAAGATAAATAAAGTCTTCCTGAGTCGTAAAATCCGAATTTGCAATAGCCGATTTTGAATACGTACGGGCATATCTGTTCAGGTGAACAAGTAAGGTGCTGATCGCACTTTCTGCACTTCTTCCGTTTTCTTTACCTTCCCAGTAGGGCTCATTGTTTTTGGCATATTCAGTAGATTCCTTATCACAGATCCACGCTCTAAAACCTTGTACGGTATCAGGATAGTAATGATTGGTATTTTCTTTGCCAAATTCTTCCAGAAGATCAATGACCTCCTTAGTAACTCTGTAATTCATGATGAATTTAATATATAAATAAACTAAAATTAGTTTATAAATAAACCTAGCATCATTTTTTATGCCAAAAAAAAGATTTAAAAAATTTTCAATGCCGGCGAAAAGAGGCATGCTTATTGTAAAATATCTAGGACACCAATTAAAAATTTTAATATGAACAACGAAAAAACAGTATCAACGTTAAACGATTTACTGAACATTACGAACGACAGAATTGAAGGATTTTCAAAAGTAGAAGAAAAAGTATGGGAAAACCATTCAGGCCTGAGAGCCGATTATGATCAAATGGTATCGCAGTCCCAGCAAATGAAATCAGATCTGATCAGAATGATTAATGAACACGGAGGAGATGCAGATAATACAACAAGTACTGCGGGAGCGTTGCACAGAGCGTGGATTGATGTAAAAAATGCATTTTCCGGGGATAACAGCGAGTCTACATTGGAAAATGTGGTATTTGGAGAAAAAGCGGCCATCGACGCTTACCAGGATGCATTGGATAGCGAAGGACTGGATCCTGAATGTGCAAGAACCATTTCAGATCATCTGCATCATTTAAAATCTTCTTATGCTAAATTCGAAAACTTAGAAGAAATAAAATCATAATCTTTTTATAAAGATCATTTGCAGGAGGGCCTCATGGAGGTCCTTCTTTTTTTATCCGGGCAGGAAATTTTTCCGGAATTGCATGATTCTTTTAAGGCTGGATTTTCATTCTCATCATTATTGATTTATCCTCATTAATTTCAATTCAGTAATGTAATCAGAAAATTCCCAAAAGTTTATTCGGTTCCGAACTTTTTTACCCGGATCTTTTTTTCTTTTACTTTGATTACAAACGGATCCAAGGTAAGTATTTTTCCAGCCTCCACATCCGCTTCGGCATCGGTACGTTCCACATAGGTGTTCGCAGGCAGCGAATTTTCATTCAGCTCAATCCTGTATTTTCCGGATTCCAGAAAGAAAACAAATTCACCGTTATCATCTGTTACCATCCTTTGCAGGAGTTGGTCGTTTTTATAAATATTAAATACGATTCCGCCTGATTTCGGATCGAATTCCATAGCCGTTTTCTCGTTAAAGTCGTAACGGATGCTTCCTTTTACTGTTCCGTTCTGATGTAAAGGAATCTGCAGTACATAGTTGTGCCGGTCAAGGTTGATCTCTGTTTCATCATAATACCATCCCTTCTGTATGATCTGTTTAAGAGCGTATTTTCCGAACGGAAGTGCTTTATAGTTCAGGTTACCTTTGCTGTCGGTCCGGAAAGATACGGTATTCAGCATTACCAGATAGCCTTCCGCCGCTGTATCACCATCGTCATAGATACCGTTGGCATTGTTGTCGTAGTAAACGAAAGCGGTTACATTTCCTTTTTTACCGGGATCCGGAGTGCTGGTCTTCAGATTAAGCGTGACACCGGCTTCCACGGTAAGCAGGCTGTTATTGCTGCTTCTTGAGGAATAATAAAACCAAGAGGTATTGAGATAGATCCCGTACATTTTCCCTGAATATTTAAGGTTAACGAATCCCGAAGGTGATTTTCCATAAAAAATATCGTCGGTATAAGTGGCCCCGGAAGCAACTGCTAAACGTTGGTTGAAGAAATTTTCATTAACAAATGCTGAAACCGACAATTTTTTATATGTACTGTTCGCATCAAAAACCCTGGAAAAGGCATATTCGGAAAGGAAATAACTCCCATATTGATACATCAGGTTGAAATTAAACCATTTATAGGTATAATTCCCCAGGGCTTTCAGCTGGAACCCGGCATTGTCGCGGTTCGGATATTCTACCCGGCCTGCCTCCAGCCCAAGCACCGTCGAATGCTTTGCGTTAGGGCTCGACCATGTCATATAGTCGGTAATTCTCTGGGCCGTCAGTGTCTTTTTTTCCTGATTGAGTGCAGTATTGAAAAAGTTGTTGTACGCATTGGATTTTTCATCCTGGTACTGGAAGCCAAGCGTAATTCCTACATTTCCAATTCTTGGTAAACCGATTCCGGTATCCAGCCTGAACGTATCCGATATTAAATTGTTATCAAAAAAATAAAACTTCGGTGAAAAATTGGAAATGAGGATATTTCCGTATACGCTGTAATTCTTGCTGATATTGGCAGAAACATTCTGCTGAACCTGCAACATTCCGCGCCGGTTTCCCGGATAATAATCCGTACTGTAGAAATAATTCCCGTTCAGGTTGATCTTCCGTACATTTCCGGAATATTGCGATTCTACGGCCAGAGAAGATTTGGTAATATTGATCTGATCATAGACGCTGAGCCCTGAATAGACTTTAGCCATCATATTCCAGTCTTTGTTAAAGGAATACTGCATATCGGTTCCCACCAGATTATGGCGGGCTTTTTCAAATGGATCGTTCCTGAAAACATACGTTGCCGCAAAGCTCCGGGTGGGATCCTTCATCAGGGTACCCCTTGCATAAAAACCATAGCCGAACTCCAGAAATGAATGTCTTTCCACGAGACTGAAGGTCTGATCGACAAAGCCGACTTCCACCCTTTTATCCCTCGACGAAGAATTCCAGGCATATTCCCCACCTCTTCCGAACATGGACATTTCCATAACTTTACTGATATTTCCTAAAGTGTACTCATTGTTCATATTGCGGTATGTAACGTACGTATTGGTGATGACAGGCTCCCCCTGGCTATTAAGGGTATAGATATTTCCTCTCATAAACAGGTATCCAGATGGTAGGTTAACACTCCCTGCCCCTCTCAGCTGATACATATTAAGATTTTCTCCTACCCTGCGGTATGATGCCGTGATGCTGTTTTTCTTATAGTCGGATAATACCGTATTCTGGGGATCCTGATAGCGCTGCGAGGAAGCAACATTCTGAACGGATACGGAAGCGTTACCGAAAATTTCCTTTTCGGGATCCCTGAAACCGGCAATGCTTACACTGAACTGCGAGGTTCTTGCCAGCGGACCTGAGGGCATAAACCTGAAAATAAATACCGAATCTTTCTGCATGGCCACACTTCCTGTTTTCTCGACAAAAATATTTTCCTGGGCGATTTCCGGAATTTTAAATACCACCGTCACCTTCTGACGGGTATTCCCAAGGTTGGAAACCCTGGCCCGGACCTCCACCGAATCTTTCATATTGTTGATATACAATACCGGATTTTCTGCAAGAATCCTCAAAGAAGTATTTTCGGCAACCTTAAAGGTGGTGGACTTTTCCGATACAGCACTGTTCTGAAGATCGGTAAGAATAAGGTCGATAACTTTTTCTCCTGCCACCGCATTGTTGCCGACGATAATTTTTACCGGTAAAAAGACCGTTTCACCGGCATTAAGCTCAACCGGGATTCCATTGGCTGCAGCAACACGGGTACCCTCCGGGGTATGGATATTGATTTTCCCTTTAAATGATATCTGTTCTCTATTTTTAAGAACAACTGTCAGATCGATAATGTTATGTCCTTCGGAACCGGACTCACTCCTGACCTCCATCTCCACGGCAGGAATCTGCTGTGCATAAACCGTAATGCAGGTAAGCAGGATCAAAAATACAGACGTTATTTTTCTGAGATAAACGTAAGGCATCAGGATGTTACTGTGGGGTTATCTCAAACTGCAATGTGGTGGTATAATCTGCTGATTTTGCATTGATGAACCGCTGGTCATTGGCATTGGTTGAATAATTCATGTCGTAATATACATTGGAACCCTGGGTATAGGATCCTTTTGCCACAAGCTGCGACCACGAAGCCAATGAAATGGGATAGACCGTTGCGTTATTTCCGTTCACCGGAGCCAGCGAAAACTTTACCGCATCCAGGGGTAACGTATTTCCGGCAGCAGAAGTAAAGTTATTCTGCAGTGACCTGATTTTAATCTGATAGTTGGTATTGCTGCGTACGGTGAGGGCACTGGGATAAGAAGTACTGACGCCGTTATTATAATCGTTTCGGCTGTTGAATTCCAGCAATCCGTTTGTAGCATTTGCTGAAAACTTCAAAGACATCTCCGGAGTATCCGGAGGCGTTCCTGAAAGCGTCCCGATCTGGAACTGGAATACATGATCCATTCTTCCGATCACATTATTGTAACGGTCGTACGCGGTAAACTGCATCGGCGCCGAAAAGGTAGTCCATGCCGGGTAATTACCCAGATATGCACCTCCTGCCAGTGTCAGGCTGTATTTTAACTGGAGGTTATAATAGTATCCGAAGAATAAAAAAGGAAAATTATAGAGTGCTGCGTTGGATTGGGGTACCAGAAATACCTCCTGCCCTTCCTGCATGATTACATTCAGCGGCATCCCGATCTGCGAAATCGTAGGAACGGCATACGGATAGGCATTCCCTGAAGATGATACGGGACTGAAGGAAATCTTATTGGCAGGCAGCGTATAATTTCCGTCTGCAGAAGTTACGGGCTGCTTAAGTTTTACGGACAGCCTCCAGTATGGGACATTCAGATAGCCGTTTCCCGAAAAATTAGCCGTATAAGCATCAGGATTGGTATTGCCACCGTAAGAGCTTACCGACATATAACCGTTGATCCATGAATTGTAGGATACCTGGGCCGGACCATAAAGCCAGCTCAACAGCCATATTATCAGTAAAACCTTTTTCTTGTTACTCATAAGTGAAGTTTAATTCGCCTAATTCCAGATTATCCCGGTCACCGTAATCGATAATTACCGAAGCGGTGTATTTGCCTTTTTCCAGACCTGAAGGAAGCGGGATACTGAGTTCACGCTTATTGCCCGGCATTGTATAAAAAACAATGGTTTCCAGTGCAGTTTTCTTACCGTTTTGGGTATTTACAAGATCTGTGGATATTTTACCGTCTGCCCACACATCGCCCAGATTATCAAAGGTAAGATCCAGTACTTCCTTTGATTTTCCGTATGATAAATTCTGTATTTCCAGCTTCTTGTTTTTGGCTGCAGGAAGCTTATGAAAGATTTTAATTCCCGAGCGGATGCTTACTTTAATATTGGCGCCCTGGCTGTCTATATCATCTACCGGATTCATCTGGCTTACATACAGTACTGCCGTATGGGTAAAAAGCTTATCTGACAAGGTTCCGGGAACATTCAGCGTAACATCAATATCTTTTTTCTGCCCCGGGGCAAGGGTAAAATAATTGTCTTCCTTTTTTACGGAAACCCAGGCAGCACAGGATCCGGGAAGGCTGTTGGCCGCCGTCACTATATTTTCGCCCTTTTCATTGTACTCCCAGTCTCCAAGGCTTACGGCAAGATCCAGGGAGTTCCTGGTGCTTACGTTGGTTACCGTTACTTTCTGGGTACTGCTGTTTCCGAGACCTGACTCAAAATACACCCTCGGCGGAGATACGGAAACCCCGGTTTGGGCATTTATATGACAAAAAAAAGAGGCCAATGCATACAGAAAGCTAAAACAGACTTTTTTCATTACTTAGATTTAATACTAAAATACATAAAAAGTGTTACAAATTATGTTGTAACACCTTATATATTCAGTATTTCAGTAAGTATTTTCCAAACTATTGAGAAATAATCGTATATGTAAGTTCGGTAGTATATATTGAAGGGTTCTGACCTGCAACGTAATTATCGAGATAGGTATTTGCGCCTGATCCTTTATAATCTACACTGATTTTTTTATCTACACCACCTACGGTAGAAGTTACCAATGTTGTTTCAGTAGCTGACAATGGCGCCAAAGCGGAATATTGCGCTCCGTTTACGGGATCTGTCCCGGCGCTTGCCTTTACCTGGATGGTATTTGCCTGAATGGTTTTGGTACCGTTCTGTAAAGCTGAACCTGCACTTTTTACTTTTACCTGGAATCCTCCGGTGCTGTAAATAGTTAAATGATCTGCATTGTTGGAAGTTACACCGTTTGCATAATCATCTCTTGTAGTATAGTCCAGATTAACCGTTTTTTGTGCCGTATTTACAATAAGGGTCTGAATCGGCTTTAATCTTACATTTAAGGTAACGGTCTGAGCGCTTAATGCACTAAACCCAACCAGGGATAATGCAGTAAAAATGAATTTTTTCATGAGGGGGAATGATGTTTTTTTTATTATTAGTTGATTACTTAAATTTCTAATGGCAAAGTTAAGTACATCATCACCAAGCTCATTTGTAAAAAGATGCGCAAAATTTGCAAATATGGTTTTGGTAAAAATAATGAAAAAATTATTGCATAATCCGAAAAAACGCAAAAAGTAGAATTACATAATTGATAAAAATTACAAACTTCACAAACATATTAATTTTACATTAACGATAAATTAATTATGAAGCTCAATTTAACAGAGAAAAAATCATTTTTTTTCCATCTTTGTCTTAATTATTCAGCTTATTTCCGGCTTAAAAATTCATTGAGAAATTAGAGTTAAGACCAAATCAGACGATTTTAGGGATGCGTCCGCATACATTTCTCTGGTCTTGTTACGTGCATTGTAATCGATCACAAAATCCTTATAAACTGCTCCTTTGTTACTGTTAATAACATTCAGGCTTCCGGATTCGTTCGTTCTGCGGTATATACTTACTTCAAAACCCGAAGTGCTGGATACGGTGATCCGTTTCTGATCCGCTCCGCCGGCCTTTCCCCGGTCTGTATCATTACCGACAGAAAGTATCTGTACAGGATACAGCTGCATTTTGAGATGAACACCGTCCATCTGCCCTGAAATTCTTAAAAAAGAAAACAGCAAAATACCTAATAAAAAAAACTTGCCCCCCATAGCAATTTATTTTTCCCTCAAAGGTTACTTAGGTAAATGTACAATATTTTTTCTTATTTATTTCATTTCTGAAGGATTTTTTCCGGTATGTTTCTTAACAAAATTGCTGAAGTTTCCTTCATCGCTGAAACCCAGATCAAAAGAGATTTCCGAGATGGTAGAATTGGTGAAAGCCAGGGTCTTTTTAAACTCGGTAATAACTTTTTCAATGATCAGGTTCTTTGCTGTTTTCCCCAAAACATACTCCGTCATCTCCGTCAGTCTTCTGGAAGTGATGTTCAGCTCACTGGCATAATGAGCCACCTTCTTTTCTTTCTTATAATCCCGCTGAAGGAGAACCTTAAACCGGTTTACATAATGGAGATAGTCGAATTTTACATCTTTCTTTATTTCTTCATTGGGAATATACAGAAAGGCATCAAGGATCAGTCTTTCGATCGCATTGTGTGCCGCGGATACATACAGATTTTCATCTTTTATCCGGAAAGCTTCCATACGCTCCATAAAAATCACCCGCATGTGCTCAGGATTTGAAAAAGGAGCAATAAAAAAGTCGGTATGGTAATTAAAAAACAGCTGGGAATTTAAAAAAAGGCTGTCTTTCGAAGATCTTTCATAGAAGCAGGAAGAAAAAGCAATACATAAGATATTGGAAGCACTCGCCTTTCCGAAAACAATCTGCTTCTGAGGGCCCAGAAAAGCAATGTGGCCGGCTCTTATGGAATAGGGGATATTTTCTACTTCAACATCAATATTTTCAAGAAATATATATATACAATAGTATTCAAGAGTACTGAACTGCCGGTTAAAATTATTTCTTTCAATAAGCTGATCCATCCGGTTCAGACTAACGCCTAAATTTTTTAGCTGATCTGTTATGATATACATAATACAACAATAATAAAATTTTCAAAT
>CAJYRQ010000065.1 GCA_913777465.1 uncultured Chryseobacterium sp. | reverse complement strand
CCGGCGGGATCGGCTCGTTTATCATCAACAAATCCTCAGGGGTACTCTTCGACCATGCCCACAAAGCCTGGTCTACGGTCAACGGAGTGCCGCTATTGGAAAAATACCCGCAGTACATCAATGAAAGGCTTCCGGACGGTCTTTTCGAAGACTTGAAAAAATCAGGAGCTGTGGTAGTCGACGGGATCGACAAAGGCTACATGATTATTTTCTCCATCGGCGCCGTGGCTTACCTGATCGCCTGGGGCGTGATGAAAACGCTGGTGCCGAAGTATAAGGAGATTAAATAAACAAACATTAAACCTTCAGGGTTTCAAAAACCTTGAAGGTTTGGGTAAAAGTTTTGAGTGGAAGCTTTAATGAAATTAAGAAACATTTAGTAATAAAAATCCTCACGCACCTCGCGTTAAACAATAAAGATGGAAAATCAGACAAAACAGAAACTAAACCGTGAAACAGTCGGTCAAAATAACAAACTACCCATTAAAATCGTACAGTTCGGCGGAGGAAATTTCATGCGCGGATTTACCGATTATATCATCGATAAGATGAATAAGGAAGCCGGTTTCAATGCAGGAATCGTCAATGTACAGCCGACACCCAACGGCTCGGTTCATAAACTGGAAGCGCAGGACAACCTGTATACGCTTTTTACCAGAGGGATCAAAAAAGGCGAACTGATCGATGAAAAACAGATCGTTTCCGCCATTCAGAAGTCGGTAAACCCTTATGCGGATTATGAGGAGTTTCTGGCACTGGCGAAAGAAGAAGAACTGGAATTTATCTTTTCGAATACCACGGAAACAGGAATCGCTTACGACGAAACCGAAACTTCTTACCAGGGTCCGCACCGGAATTTTCCTGCGAAACTGACCGTTCTGCTGCATGAACGATTCAGGCATTTCAAAGGGGCAGCCGATAAAGGGGTACGGATCATTCCGTGTGAGCTGATCGAAGACAATGCTTTTGCTTTGAGAGAGATGATTATCAGATATGCCCGGCTCTGGAATCTGGAAAATGAATTTACGGAATGGATCAATCAATACAATTATTTCCACAATACACTGGTAGACCGGATTGTTCCGGGATATCCCAAAGATGACGCTTCGTCCTATGAAGACCGGCTCGGTTATGAAGATCCGATGGTGGTGGTTTCCGAAGCTTTCCTGCTGTTTGTCATTCAGGAAGCGGGAGATTTAAAAGAACGCATTCCTTTCCATAAAATCAACGAACAGATCCTGGTGGTAGATGACATCCGGCCGTACCGCCTGAGAAAAGTGAGAATCCTGAACGGCGGCCATACCCTGATGCTTGCCCCTGCGATTTTAACTGGACTGGAAACCGTAAAAGAAGCAATGGATCATCCGTTTACAGGAACATTTTTAAACGATGCTATTTTTAATGAAGTCAATCCCACTTTAGGCCTGGATGAGACTGAACTGAAAGATTTTGCGGAAGAGGTATTCGACCGTTTCAGGAATCCTTTCATCAAACATCAGCTGGCAAGTATTGCTCTGTATTTTGTTTCCAAATTCAAAGTTAGGGTGCTGCCAAGCCTGTTGCAGTATGTTGAAATAAATAACAGATTACCGTTAAATCTTACATTTTCCCTGGCCTGTCTGATCCGGTTTTACCAGGGAAATTTCGGGGATAAATCCTTACCTTTAAATGATGAAGAGACAATCATCAACCGGTTCCGGGAGATCTGGTCGAACGAGGATTACCACATGGTTGCAGAACTGGCTTTAAGTGAAAAAAGCTTCTGGGATACCGACCTTACCCAAGTAGAAGGCCTGAAAGGAGCGGTTGCAAAAGCACTGTACGAAATCGATCATCATGACATGGGGACAGCTTATAAAAATTTGATCCAATTTTATTCTTAAACATCATGCAGAAGAACATACTGAAAGTAAATCCGAAAGACAATGTGATCGTCGCATTGGTGGACCTGGCTGCCGGAACTTCGGTTCATCTCGACGGAGCAGATTATACGGTATTGAGAGAGACCAAAGCCAAGCATAAATTTGCGGCGGAAGATTTCTACGAGGGCGACCAGATCATCATGTATGGCGTAATTGTCGGAAAAGCAGACCGGTTCATCGGAAAAGGTGAAGTGATTACCACCGAAAATGTGAAGCACCAAAGCGCAAAAGTAGAGGGAAAAACCGGTACCTTGGGTTGGACTCCTCCGGATATTACGAAATGGCAAGACCGTACGTTCATGGGGTATCACCGGGAAGACGGGCAGGTGGGAACGGAAAATGTATGGCTGTTTTTCCCGCTCGTATTCTGTGAAAATAAAAATATAGAGACTTTAAAGAATATTTTTGAAAAAGAGCTGTTGCACGATAAAGCGGGCAAGCATCAATTGTTACTAAGATCCTTGCTGAACGGAGGATCGGGAACTGACCTTGCCATGGAAGAAGAGGAGAAGGACACGCGGATCTTTAAAAATATCGAGGTCCGTTTCATTACCCATCAGGGCGGTTGCGGAGGGATCCGGCAGGATGCCGAAGCGCTGGGAAGACTGTTTGCCGGTTATGTCAATAATCCGAATGTGGCAGGAGCTACCGTCCTCAGCTTAGGATGCCAGAACCTTCAGGTTCAGCTTTTTATGGATGCCCTTAACGATCTTGCCCCAAATAACAAAAAACCGATCGTGGTGTACGAACAGCAGAAATCGGGTACCATCGATAAAATGCTGACCGGCGTTATTAAAGATTCCTACGAAGGCATTAAAAAAGCCAATGAAACTGAAAGAAAACCGGCCTCCATCACAAAATTAAATATCGGACTGGAATGCGGCGGATCCGACGGTTTCTCAGGAATTTCCGCGAACCCTGTACTGGGCGAAGTTTCTGACATTATGGCTGCTATAGGCGGAATAACCATGCTTGCCGAATTCCCAGAACTCTGCGGCGTGGAGCAGGAGCTGGTCAACCGTTGCGTACATGAGGAAGACGGCGTGAAATTCCTGAAACTGATGAAAGATTTTGAAAATTCCGTGGTGGCGGCAGGATCGGGTTTTGATATGAACCCGTCGCCCGGAAACATTAAGGACGGATTGATTACCGACGCGATGAAGTCGGCAGGGGCTTCCAAAAAAGGAGGATCGGCACCGATTGTCGACGTGCTGGATTTTACGGAATACGCAACGAAACCCGGACTGAACCTGCTCTGTACACCCGGTAACGACGCCGAATGCACCACCGCTTTGGTAGGATCCGGAGCAACCGTGGTCCTGTTTACAACCGGCCTCGGAACCCCTATGGGAAATCCGATTGCTCCCGTGGTGAAGATTTCCTCCAATACCACCCTGGCGGAAAAAATGCCCGACATTATCGATTTCAATGCCGGAACCATTATCAGTGGGGAGAAAACCATCCCCGAAACGGCAGAAGAACTCCTGGAGTTCATCATCAGAATAGCCAGCGGCGAAGTAAAAACGAAAGCCGGTCTCCTGAAACAGCATGATTTTATTCCCTGGAGAAGAGGGGTCAGCTTATAATTTTGAATTTATAATTATATAAATATTAGGGTTGAAAATGCTTCCTCTTCCGGGAGGGGCATTTTCTTTTTTATCTGATTGAAATTATTGTATATTTAAAGTTTTACATAAAAATTAGCTTATGATATTTGATGGAATCGACAATCAAAAATTGGAATTTACCTTAATCCCGTTTGATCCGCATGAATATGAACTTATGACCGGTCTTGTAGTCGGAGACGATTTTGAGCATAATGATGTCGGCTTTAACCTGGTTATCGGTAATATAGAAATTTTTGCAAGCCTATTTATTTCTGATGTTATAAAGATGATTGATTGGTTTGAAGACCTGTCATTAAATAAAAGTGTCGATCTTATTCTTTCCGTTTATCATGGTCAGTTGTGTTTTGATTTACTTAAAAATGATCCTGATCTAAAGCATATCCGGATAACCCATGACGGTTCGGTACCAATTCCCGGATGTGGAGGGTATTCGGGAAATTTAGAGGAAATATTCAAAATGTATTTTGTAGAGTGCGAAATGAATAAATGGCAGTTACAGAAGATTGTCAGGGAATTAAAAAGCGAATTGTATAATGCATTTAAAAAAAGATTAAGTAAGTCATAAAGATAAAAGATACCTCTACTTTTAAAAATCACTATAATTTTTTTTCTTGCTGTTGGGTTAAATAAAAATTTTAAACGGCATTTATCATAAATGTCTGCATTTCCTTTCCCGTAGACAGAATTTGATTAAATTTACGTCTGTATTATTTCCTCCCGCAGAGGCCTAATTACCACCTGTATGAATAAAAAAAACGCGACCATCTATGATATTTCGAAGAAACTTAACATCAGCGTGGCGACGGTTTCACGAGCACTGAACGACCATCCCCGGATCAGTGTGGCAACCAAAGAGCTGGTGGCGAAGACGGCCAAGGAAATGAACTACAAGCAGAACAACCTGGCCAAGGCTTTAAAAAGCGGGGAAACGAAAAACGTGGGGATTATTGTTCCTTATGTGAATACCAACTTCTTTTCCTCCGTGATCCGGGGAATTGAAGAAGAACTTTCTCCTTTCGGCTATCACGTGATTATCTGCCAGAGCCATGAGGAGGTGAATATCGAAAGAGGGCACCTGAGTACTTTGATGAATGCCCAGGTGGACGGCATTTTTATGTCGGTTTCCAGGACCACCACCGATACGGAACATATCCGGAACATTCTGGAGACCAGCAATACCCCGATCATCTTTTTCGACCGTAAAAAAGATATTCCCGGAATCAGCACGGTGACCATCGACGATTACCGGGGTGGCTATATCGCTACGGAACAGCTGATTAAAGAAGGCTGTAAAAACATCTGTCATTTTTCCGGAGACCTTAACCTTGAGATTTACCAGAACCGTCTCAACGGCTATAAGCAGGCTCTGGCCGACCATGGGTTCCAGGTGAAAGAAGAAAACATCATCCCGACGGGAAGCTCTATTGAAGCGGGAGTGGAAGCCATTAAAAAACTCTGGGACCGGAAATCGGTTCCGGATGCCATCTTTTCAGCCAGCGATTTTGCCGCGCTGGGTGCATGCCAGGAACTGAAGAAGAAAAAAATCAAGATCCCGCAGGAAGTAGCGGTGATCGGGTTTTCCAATGAGCCTTTCACCCAGTTTATGGAACTGCCGATCAGCTCCGTCGATCAGACGCCGGTGATGATGGGGAAAATGGCAGGCCAGGTATTCCTGGAAAATATCAAGGAAAACAGTTCGGGAATTTCAATCGAAAAAAAGGTAGTGCTTACGCCTCAGCTGCATATCAGGAAATCATCCAAACGGAAGTAGTTTCTGTTGAATTACGCAACGTCACAAAGAATTTGATGCTGTCAAATTTCCATACCGCTCAAACTAAGTACTGAAATTGCAGTTTTTTCAAAATAAGCGATATCCAATTTTATCAAAGATAAAATCCTTGCGCCTTTTCATGTAAAACTTCTAAGATTCTCTTGCGCCTTTGCGTTTTCCAACATACACCATCCTGCAAAATCGACCATTCACCATTCGCTTGCGGAGCAAAACCAACCATTCGCCACTTTCAATTCGGTTTTATTATTAGAGATCCATAACCGCTTTCCCGCTAATCGGTACATCTTTTGGTTATACCTAAAACAGCTGTTGTCTTCATCCTTTTATTCAGTTATTTAGATTAAAAAATATAAGGAAAGAGTAAAAGCGATTTATATCAATCAAACCAATCACAAAAAAAATTAAAATGAAAAAAGCATCACTGGAAACCATTGCAGAAAAGATGAAAGATCTGGACTTCTGCATGATGATTACAAAAGACGAAAAGCAGGTGCCGCATTCGAGGCCCATGAGCAACAACGGAAAGGTGGAATACGACGGCGATTCCTGGTTTTTCACGTATGAGGACAGCAACAAAGTCAAACAGATTAAAAACGACGATACCGTAAGCCTGATTTATCAGACCGACGATATGCTGTTCATCGACTGCTGTGGAAAAGCGGAAGTCATAACGGATAAAGAAACCCTGAAAGACAAATGGGTCGACGGTTTAGAACAATGGTTCCCGGAAGGCACCGATACCCCGGGAATCTGCCTGCTGAAAGTAAGTGCGGAACGGGTGACCTTCTGGCACAAGGAAGAGGAAGGGGAATACACTGCGTAAACTGATTTTGGGTGGTAGAATGAAGTTTTTTCTTCCAGGATTACTAATCAACTGATCGTTAAATTAAAAACCAAAGAAAAGAATAAGAATAGTAAGGAAATCTGCCCGGAGGGGCTTTACAATTACAGCCCCGGGTGAAACCTTGGGATTTAAAAAAGCATATACGAAAACACCGGACTTTATCTTCGGTGTTTTATTTTAACGCAAAGTTTACTGTACTGTATGGATAATATAAGGAAACAAAGAAAGGATAAGCAAGCTGATCTAATGAATGAAGCATACGCATGATCCGTCCGCTTAATCAGCGGCTTTGCCGCTTTACTTTGCTCTCTTTTTTATTGCGCAAAGAATCATTAAACTTTGCGTTAAATTAACGTGAATTCGAAGTAGAATCCGTATAAAAAGGCTGGAAGAGGGATGCCGGAAGTTTCTTCTGTCAAAAAATAGGATCAATATCCCGATGATCAAATTACCATCTTTTATCATCATGGCAAAAATTATTCTATTTAATATCCCGACTGAATTATCCTTAATTCCGTTTTGATTAATTAAATATATGAATTACAGCGTTTTATTTCTTCAGAATGTAGAAGTTTATATGATTGATTGACTGTTTAATTTTTAAAGATTAAAAGTCTCGTCAAGCGGCAAAACAAACGAGAATACCGAACCCTGATCCGGTGAACTCTGCACTTCGATGCGGCCGCGGTGAAGCTCGATGATTTCCTTACACAGGTAAAGCCCGATGCCGAAGCCTGCAATGGAGGTGCTCTGGATGTCCTTGGCGCGGTAATAGCGTTCGAAAATCCTTTCCCGGTCTTCCTCGGCAATGCCCTGGCCCTGGTCCGTGACACTGATTTTTAAATGGCGGTCCCCGGTAACGGAATATTCTGCCATGACGGCTGTTCCGATAGGGGAATACTTCACCGCATTCCCGATCAGGTTGTGGATGACCTGCGAAATCTTCTCCCGGTCCGCCGAAACCAGGACGGGGCCGGAAGTGTTGAAAATAAATTTATGGGTATGAATTACCGAAAGCACTTCATCCTCGATTTCCGAGAAGAACAGCTGAAAATCGAAAGGCTTTTTCTCAATATGCATCTGTCCGGAATCCAGGCGGGAGACATTCAGGAAGCCGTTGATCATGGCGGCCATGTTATCCACCTGCTTCAGGGATTTTTCCAGGGTATTCTGCTGCATGAGGTTTTCCTCTTTTACGGCCATGCGCTGCAGCACCTGCAGGTAAGCTTTCAGGGAAGTGATCGGAGTTTTCAGCTCGTGGCTCACCATCCCCATAAAATCGTCTTTCCGTTCTTCCTCTTTCTTTTGTTCCGTAATGTCTCTCAGGGTGCCGTTGAGGCTCAGAGGGTTGCCTTTCGTATCGTAAAATACCCGGCCCCGGGCCTGCAGGAGCCGTACTTTATGATCGGTTTTATTTTGGATCTTATATTCGATGAAATAATGGCCGTCGGAGTCCGGCCTCAGGCTCTGAATGATGGCCGCCGCCACGCGTTCGCGGTCTTCCGGGACAATTACTTCCAGGGCAATCGAGAGGTCCAGGTTTTCACTGGAAGAGAGGCCGAACCAGTTCTTTAGCAGGGTATTGCCGGAAAACAGGTTGGTTGCCGGCTGATAATAAAAGGTCGCCAGATCTCCCGCGTCGATGGCCAAAGCCAGCATCTGCTGGTCGTTTTCATTTTTTCGCCTTTCCAGAACCTGCCGGGTAATTTCTTCAAGGATAATCAGCACCCCGGAAATTTTCCCGTCCCCGGAAAAGATGGGCTGGTAAATGGAGTTCACGATGGCTTCCCGCAGGCCGCCGTTATGATGTAATTTAACGACGAATTCATTGTTGATTTTCGGAATCCCGGTCTCATAGACTTCCCGGAGCCATCCGTTCACCGGCTGGCCGCGCAGTTCGGGACGTACGTCTTCATGCGGCTGATCGAGTACTTCGTGTTCCGTGCGCCCCCAGATCTGCAGGATCGCCGGGTTGGCAATCTCAATGACGTGGTCGGGGCCTTTCAGCATGGCGATTCCAACGGGAGCCTGTTCGATGATGGCACGCACGTATTCCCGGCTTTGGGCGAGCTGCTGAATGGAATTGCCGAGTTCTTCATTGCTGTAGGTCAGTTCTTCGAGGGTCGTGGCCATCTCTTCATTCAGGGCCTGTTCCCGTTCTTCCTTTTCGCGGATCTGCTGGAGGAATTCACGGCGTGAAGTCACATTGAGGGCTGTATTCAGGATACACCAGGTTTTTTGGTTTTCATCCAGCAGGGCCCGGTATTCGTAATCGAAATAATCCAGGGTTTCCTTACCGTTCTTGATCAGCTTGGCCGGAGCCTCCGATACCGAATAGGTTTCCCCGGAATGCCAGACCTGCTGCAGCAAACCCAGAAACGGCTGCCCTTCCAGTTCCGGCAGGGCCTCCATCAGCGGTTTCCCGATCACGGAAGCATCCTTGCCCCAAAGTTCAAGCATGCCTTTATTGGCAAAACGGATGATGATGTTTTCGCCCGAATAAAGGGCCGTCGGTGCAGGAGAGCAGGCCAGTGCCTGAATCAGTAAGTTGGAGTTAAAGTTGTTTTCGAAGGAACGGTCTGCAGTACTCATAAATCAACAAAACTTGGTAGAAGCAATTTTGTTGCCATGATGGTGGGGAAAATAAGTAATATTATTAAGTATTAAAAAAAAGAAGCAAAGTTTTCACTTTGCTCCTAATTTCTGTGCTGACCAGGCCTTGACCTGCAGTGTTGGATTACATTCTCAAGTCGCCCGAAGCGTACTCTTTGATAAGCTCTCACAAACACTGGTTTCCAACCAGCGCAACATAAACATCGTGTCATAATTAGCAATTTTAAATTAAGTTTTATAACTTAAATCACTATGACTTGTTTATAGATGCAAATATATCTCAATTTTTCAGAAATTCAATAAATCTAAATCTGTTTTAGTTATACACTTTATTTTATTATTCATAAATCTAAAGATAAATCAGAAATATATTATAGCTCATCTACAAATTAGAAATAAAATATTACTTTTTGTTCCAAACTATAAGACAATTCTTATTTTGTTCTTTAGTTCCCCATGCAGGAACAATATTTCTAATTTGTTTTGTTGTATTAATATGAAGAGTTGCTATTAAATTTTTATTTTGCCGCGCATAACTACACGATCTTTTTCTTAAACTACTTTTAT
>CAJYRQ010000064.1 GCA_913777465.1 uncultured Chryseobacterium sp. | reverse complement strand
AAAAAATATTATTGAATTTTTAAATACAATTCAGAAATTAGCCTAAAAAAATATTGGAAAATGAGAAAATTAAAGAAAATTTTACCTGCTTACTGCTTTTATGATCAGACGAACTAAAAAAGCTGCCCCAGCAATGAGACAGCTTTTAAATATAAATGTATATCTTAATTCTAATTCAGGTAAAATTCATACTTATTCAGCAACTGAATTTCCTTGATCAGTTCACCGCTCAGATTGACCAAGTGTTTCATCGACTGCACTTCGAGATGCTCAGCCGAAGAATCTTCCTCTAAGTTTTTGATGTAAAATTTCAGTTTCTGGTTCCCCTGGTTTTTTTCCAGTACTTTTCTGAAAAACTGGAGATCTTCCGGACGGAAATCCATCACATCCATCACCAGCGAAATGCTTTTTGCAAAACGCTCGAAAGCTTCCTGCAGTTCGATGACTTCATTCACATTCACAAAGACCCGGCCGTCCTTTACCTGGGCAAATTTAATTTTAAAGATTACAAACCGCTGAACTTCCAGCTTTTCTTTCAGCTTCATATAATCACGGTCGCCCAGACGGAAAGAATAGGATCCGGAATAGTCTTCGAGGGTAACGAAAGCTACTTTTTCCCCACTTCTGAAACCGTCCTGCACGCGATACTCCGTAATAAGCCCGGCTACGGTATATTCTTTTCCGCCACCGCCGTTTTCCCTTTCCTTCTGTAAGGTTTTCCAGTCTTTTTTCTTTTCCTCAAACAGCTCTTCCTGCTTATTGGCAAAAGCCTGTTCTTTATAAGCATCCACCTCATCAAGGTTCAGGAAATGGAAAACCCCTTTCGGCTCAGCTTTCTTGGTTACTTCTTCTACAATTTCCTCCTCGCCCGTGAGCAATTCATCAGAGACAATCTCCACCAGGTCGGCGATGTCTTCGGGCGTTTCCTGTTCCAGAACCGGAACCTCATCTGCTACCAGCTTTACTTCTTCCTCTTTTTCCAGGACTGCTTTTTTGGAAAGCTGCCCCTGCATAAACTGGAACTGAAATTTAAATTCGTCCAGCGGATGCGCAGAAAGGTAGAAGCCGATGGTCTCTTTTTCTTTGTTCAGCTTGTGCATATTCGGCCATTCCGGACACGGAGCGAGCTTCGGTTGTTCGATCTGGACTTCCTCGGCAAAATCGGCAAAAAGGGAAAACTCCATTTCGTTCTTGCTTTCCTGAAAACTCTGCCCGTAACGGATCAAACGCTCCAGGTTGGTCTTTCCGGCCATGTCAATATCAAAATACTGTCCGCGGTGGAAAGCATCCAGTTCGTCAAAAGCTCCGGCGAGCACTAAACTTTCTGCTACCCTTTTGTTCATCTGGGATGGTAATATCCTCTCAAAGAAGTCATAAATATTTTTAAACCTTCCGTTCTTTCTTTCCCTGGTGATGGCTTCACTCGGGCCCTCCCCGATTCCTTTGATAGCTCCGAGCCCAAAACGGATCTGCCCTTTTTCGTTTACTGAAAATTTATACTGCGATTCGTTCACATCAGGTCCCAATACATCTACCCCCATACTTTTACAGTCTTCCATAAACATGGTGATGGATTCGGTATTGTTGATGTTGTTGCTCATCACGCTGGCCATATATTCTGCCGGATAGTTGGCTTTCAGGAAGGCCGTCTGGTAGGCAACGAATGCGTAACAGGTCGAGTGGGATTTGTTGAATGCGTATTCTGCAAATGCCTTCCAGTCGTTCCAGATTTTTTCCAGCCTGGTTTCATCCAGGTTGTTCTTTCTACCGCCTTCTATGAATTTGGGATACATTTTATTCAGAACGTCGATCTGCTTTTTACCCATCGCTTTTCTCAGCGTATCGGCTTCACCCTTAGTGAAGTTGGCCAGCTTTTGGGAAAGAAGCATTACCTGCTCCTGGTATACCGTGATCCCGTAGGTTTCCTTTAAATATTCTTCGGTTTCCGGTAAATCGTAGACAATCTCTTCAATACCGTGTTTCCTGTTGATGAAGTTCGGAATGTACTTGATCGGACCCGGACGATATAAAGCGTTCATGGCAATAAGATCGGCAAAAACCGTAGGCTTCAGCTCCCTCATGTATTTTTGCATCCCGGGACTTTCATACTGGAAGATCCCGATCGTCCTCCCTTCCTTAAAGAGCTGATAGGTTTTGGTATCATCCAGGGGAATCTCATCCGGATCGATGTCTACGCTATGTCTTTCCTTTACCAGCTTCAAAGCATCTTTAATGATCGTAAGGGTCCTTAATCCCAGGAAGTCCATTTTCAGGAGTCCGGCACTTTCCGCTACCGAGTTGTCGAACTGCGATACCAAAATATCGGCGTCTTTCGCAGCAATGGTCACCGGTACCAGATTACTTACATCTTCAGGTGTAATAATCACCCCGCACGCGTGGATTCCGGTATTCCGGATACAGCCTTCCATTTTTTTCGCGCTGGCAAGCACACTGTGTCGCGGATCTGAAGAACTATCCAGCACGAGCCGCATCTCATCCACCAGCATCTGGTCTTCCGGTCTTAATTTATCGTATTTGGACAGAGCTTTTGCAATATTCATCCCGGGAACGGAAGGAATAAGCTTGGCGATGTTATTGGTATCGGGAATCGGGAGATCCAGTACCCTTCCGGCATCCTTAATGGCCGATTTACCTCCCAATACGGAATACGTAATGATCTGCGCTACCTGATTCTGCCCGTACTTATCGATTACCCATTTGATAATCTTATCACGCCCTTCATCATCGAAATCGATGTCGATATCCGGCATGGAAACCCTTTCCGGATTCAGGAACCGCTCAAAAAGGAGATCGTATTTAATCGGGTCCACATTGGTAATTCCGATACAGTACGCTACGGCAGAACCGGCTGCGGAACCACGACCGGGACCTACCCAAACGCCCATATTCCGGGCTTCGTTACAGAAATCCTGAACGATCAGGAAGTAGCCGGGATATCCCGTATTAGCAATAACTTCCAGCTCAAAGTCGAGACGCTCCTTAATTTCATCGGTAATCCCTCCGGTAGGTTCATATCTCCGTTTCGCCCCTTCGTAGGTCAGGTACGTAAGATACGCCATCTCTCCGCGTTTTCCGCCGTCGGCATCATCTTCGGGATGAATAAATTCCTGCGGAATATCAAACTTCGGAAGGAGAACGTCACGTTTTAAAGTATAAGGCTTAAATTTTGCAAAAAACTCTTCGTATGTATCAAAGGCATCGGGATAAGCAAGAAATGCTTCCTTGATCTCATCTGAATTTTTAATATAATATTCTTCCGTGGCCAATCCTCTTCTCTTACCGAAGCCTTTCCCGACAGGAGTCGACAGCTTTTCACCATCTTTGATACAGCTGACGATATCCTGGATATTGGAGTCGTCTTTATTGGTATAAAATGTTTCGTTCTGGGCTAAAATTTTCACGTTGTATTTATCGGCAAAATGCAGCAGTACATCATTCAAATGCTCCTCCTCGGGAAGCTTATGGTTCTGAAGCTGCACGTAGAAATCATCTCCAAAGGTATCTTTCCACCATCTGAAAAGTTCCTCCCCTTTCTGCTCACCGGTATTTAAAATCGCATCGGGAATATCTCCATGAATCCCGGAAGTCAGGGCAATCACCCCTTCTTTATATTGCGCGATTAGGTCACGGCTTATCCTCGGCACGCCAAAATAGAATCCTTTCAGGAACCCGATACTGGAAAGCTTGGCTAAATTTTTATAGCCGTTAAAATCCTTTGCCAGCAGAACAACCTGTGTCCTGCGGTCAGGATCATCTTTGGTGAACTGCTTCTGCTCGTAACGGTCTGAAATATAAAACTCGCAGCCTACAACAGGAATCAATGGTTCCGAAACAGGCTCCGGCTCGTTGAATTCTGCTCCGTTTTCTTCCGCTTCCTGCTTTTTTGCTAAATATTCCTTGTGTTTCTTAGCACGGTCTCCATTGGCCCCTTCTACCGCCGAAACGAATTTGAAGGCTCCCATCATGTTTCCCAAATCCACCATACCGACGGCAGGAAAATTGTCTTCCGTTGCTTTTTTGATTAAATCATTAATGCTTGACGTGGCAGTAAGCGTAGAAAAAACGCTATGGTTGTTGAAATTGAAATATTTTCCAAGATCAATCTCATCAATATTTCCGAAATCCTGCTGTTTCTTCTTACTGTTGAAATCCGCAACCTGCCTTCTGATAACAATATTGAAAGGCTTAACCGGATCCGGGTGCAGCGTTTTGAAGTAGGCCAGCTGGTCTTCGGAAACCTTAAGTACTTCGGCAGGAATAATCCCGATTCTCATCATTTCAAAGAAGACCTGTGCAGTGGCATTTACGTCGGCTGCTGCGTTGTGGGCTTCATCAAACTTATGCCCGTATAATTTTTCGTAAAGTTCCTCCAGTTTCGGAGATTTGTATCTTCCGCCTCTTCCGCCGCCGAGCTGGCAGAAATCGGTTCCCAAAACCATGGTGTCGGCCCTGGGTTTTTCCTGAAGGTTGTCTTTTATATTTTTTCTGTAAAATTCGGCCCCTACGATGTTGTAATCAAACTCTACGTTATGTCCGGAAACGACCCTGACCCTTTCCAGCACTTTGGAAAACTCATGCAGGATTTCTTCGAGATCACGCCCTTCTTCATTGGCGATTTTTGTTGTAATCCCGTGGATTCTTGCGGCGTTAAAAGGAATGTCGTAGCCTTCCGGTTTTATAATATAATCCTGGTTTTCAATTAATGTCCCGTCATCATCATGCAACTGCCATGCAATCTGGACCATTCTTGGCCAGTTGTCTGAGTCTGAAAGCGGAGCATTGAAATTCTTTGGTAACCCTGTGGTTTCTGTGTCAAAAACTAAATACATGTACTATTTCAGCTTTTATTTAAAAAGAGAATGTAAAGTTACTTCATTTTTTCGATGTTAACCAAAAATTCAACTGTTTTTAGAAGTCTCAAAATCTTCATTTTAAGGATAAATAAAACGATAAAATTATATTTAAAATAATAAAGAAATCATTAAGAATAATTAAAATTTAATTAAGATTCATCACCAAAAGCCCTGTTCATTAGCGGTAATTATGATTCTTACCTACATTTGCTATCAGATATTTACAAAATCATTAACGGTATGAAAAAACATCTAATCCTGGCAGGGACCTTACTTTGTCTCTCGATGTATGCACAAAAAGGCAATGATCAGCTAAAGAGGGAATTTGAAAAGCAGAAAGTAGAAAATGAGAAAAAATTTGATGCTTATACTGAAAGAGTATACGGCAAAAATCTGGACATTACCACTAAGAAAGAAGTAGACTCATTAAAATCCAGACTGGGTGGTTTTCATTTTGATATTCCTTATTTCCTGCAGGAGCAAGATACCCGCCAGCTAATGAATTCCAACTCGGACCAGCTGAATACAGCGGGCAATGTATCAGGACTTGCAGGCGCCTTCAACGGAGAGAATATTAAGTATACCATCTTCGACGGAGGCAGAATCTACGAATCCCATACGGCGTTTAATAATATACCGGGAAGGATTACGAACAAAGAAGACAGTTCACAGAGTTATTCGGATCATTCCACGGGAGTCGGAAGTTTTGTTGGGGGCAAAAGTGTCACTTTATCCAACAGCAGCGGCGTTTCGTTAGGCAATGCCAAAGGGGTTGCTGTCAATTCTACGATGGACAGTTATATGTTCAGTACCACTACTCTGCCGGGAGACAATTCTACCAGCAATGTTTACGAGAAAATCCAGACGGCCCAGCCCAATATTTCCAATCACTCTTATGGAATTAATGCGGGATGGGATGAAAATTATGATGCGAACGGAAATATTTCCTCATATACCTACAACGGCTCTAAAAGCGGAGGTTCATTCTACGATTTCCAGGGAACCTATGACGCCAATGACTACAATTACGATGCGTTGGTCTACACCAATCCTTCCTTCATCATCGTAAAATCTGCCGGAAATTCTTTTGGAATGGGTCCTAATGGAAGCGCTTCTACGGTTCCCAAATATTATAAAACTTCAAGCGGACAGGCACCATTCAGCTCCAGCGATACGCTTCCCGCGAATAACTGTGCACTCGGCTACGACTGTATCGGCCCCGGATCACTGGCAAAAAACATTATTGTGGTGGGTGCTACCGATATTATCAGTACCAACAATTACCGGTACACCACCTCTTCCGATGTCGTACATTCAGAGTACAGCAGTGCAGGGCCAAGGGATGACGGCGGGATAAAGCCGGATATTTCTACAGTGGGAACAGATGTCCTGTATGCCGCTACTTCTGCTACCGGAAGCAATGCCTGGGCACAGGGAAGCGGAACCTCCTTCTCAGCACCGGTGGTTACAGGAATTATCGGGCTCTGGACACAGATCTACAAGCAGCTGTTCAATAATGCCCTGCTGAATGCCGCTTCTGCTAAAGTCCTTACCGTTCATTCGGCTTCCGAAGCAGGAAATGTAGGTCCCGATCCATGGTTCGGATGGGGATTCATCAATGCCAAAAAAGGAGCTGAATTATTAGTTGGTAAAGCCAATAATACTGTACTTTTTAACAGCAATGACACGCTTATCAGTGGCGTTAAAAACAATAAAATCATCACCGCTACCGGAAGTGAACCTTTAAAGGTAACTGTAAGCTGGACTGATCCTCAATACACGCCTAATTACCAGTTTGTTTCCGATGTTTACAACAACAGAACCTCAAAACTGATCAACGATCTGGATGTAAGGATCATCGACACGACGAATAACACCATCTACTATCCATGGAAGCTAAATGCGACAAGCCCGATGACTCCGGCGACAAAAGCGGACAATACCGTAGATAATGTAGAGCAGGTGGTGCTTGATACTCCAGTGGCGGGAAGAGTATATCGGATTGAAATCGGCAATAAAGGAACCCTAGTGGATGACTCAGGAAACCCTGCGCCTCAGAATTATTCAATTATGGTAACGGGCTTAACGCAGCAATCGGTTTTAGGAACCGGTGATGTAGTAAAAGACAACGGAATGATCATAGCCCCGACCGTTACCAAAGATTACGTAAAGGTATTGAAGGCTCCTGCCCGATCTGCATTTAGCGTTTATGACCTGTCCGGTAAAAAGCTTCAGGCCGGTACGATAAAAGGAAATGAAGAAAGAATTGATTTGTCTTCTTACGTTAAAGGCGTATACCTTGTCGAAGTAAAAACCGGTAACGATATCATTTCTAAAAAAGTGATTAAAGAGTAGAAAATTAAGCTTTTACAGTATTATAATTCACAAAACACTAACAGTTGTTAGTGTTTTATTTTTTTGTTTATCTTTGCCTTCTATTTCTGGCAAAGTTTAGGGATAATGCTATATTGAAAGCATAATTCACAGGATATTACTATCAAATTAATGGGACAAACCCATCTTAATTCTTCTTGATTTTAAAAGACAAATCCGTATCTTACCAAACCCCCACTTACTCAATATTTTAAAAATTACCGGAAATTATTAACATCAAATATATTCTATATTTAAAAAATTCATGTATTTACATATTATTTAAACAATAAAAAGCCGTTTTAATTGTTTTCTGTAATAAAAACAAGAACAAAACAATATTTATTTATATATTTGCTACCATATTATTCTATAATTTACAACTGTTATGAAGAAACAATTACTTCTTATCAGCACATTAGCGATCACTTTAATGAGTGCGCAGAACAATGATGCATTAATGAGAGAGTTCGAAAGACAAAAAGTAGAAAACAATGAGAAATTTGAGTCATATATCTCTAAAAAATACGGAGTAAGTAAGTCTCCAGAAGTATTAAAAGAAATTGAAGAACAAAGGGCTATTCTTGCTGGGTTCAACCCTGAAGGTAAGCCCTATTTTCTGAAAACCGAAGATATGGATCAGATTAAAAATTCAAATTCGGATTTTATACAAAACGGCACTATAGGAGGATTATCAGGATCGTTCAATGGCGAAAATATTAAATTCACTGTTTTTGACGGAGGAAGAGCATTTGCAGGCCATGCTTTTTTTGATAATATTCCAAACAGAATTAGCAACAAAGAAGCTAGTACAATGAACTATAGCGCTCATGCAACATCTGTTTCCGGATTTATCGGAGCAAAAACTTATAGTCAAAATATCTCATTTAGTAATGGAACAACGAGATTTATTAATTTCCAAGGAATTGCAAAAAATTCTTTGATTGATTCTTATGCTTTTGCAACAACTATTCTCCCGGGGCTTTCAACACCAAGTACTGTTTTTCAAAAGATTTTGATAGCTCAGCCAAAAATATCCAACCATTCATACGGTTCAAACCAAGGATGGGATGTGGAGACAGTAAATGGAGCAAACGCATGGGTATGGAACGGTGCATATGGTAGCCCTAATATATCCTATGATTTACAAGGAACTTATTTTACGAGCGATCAAAATTACGATCAGATTGTATATACTAATCCTTCATATGTTATTGTTAAATCATCAGGAAATTATTTTGGTTATGGTCCTGACTATCCGGGAACCTCAACATTTCCAAAATATTATGAAGATAATTCAGGTACGCTGGTTGAATTTGAGCCTACAGATACACTTCCAATAACAAATTGTAGTCCCGGATATGATTGTATTGGTCCTGGTTCTTTGGCAAAAAATATTATCGTAGTAGGAGCAACCGATAGAATTACCACAAATAACGGAAGATATACTGTCGCAAGTGATGTTGTACATTCTAATTACAGCAGTGCTGGCCCTAGAGATGATGGAGGTATTAAGCCTGATATTACAGCGGTAGGAACAAGCGTTGGAAGTGCTTCTACGGCAGAAAATACAACAGGCAGTCAATCTATAACGGTTGGAGATGGAACTTCATATTCCGCTCCTGTGGTAACTGGAGTTATTGGACTGTGGATGCAAATCAATAAACAATTATTCAACAATGCTGAGTTGAATGCAGCTTCTGCAAAAACTTTAATGATCCACTCTGCTGCTGAAGCAGGAAATGATGGTCCTGACCCATTATTCGGTTGGGGTTTTATTGATGCTAAAAAAGGGGCTGAATTATTAGTTGGAAAATCTAACGGTTCAGTTATTTTTAATAATGAAACGCTTAATAACGGAGGGAATAACAAAAAGTCGATTGTAGCAGCCAGTGGCCAACCGATTAAAGTAACGATTTCCTGGATTGATCCCGAGTTTAAAATAACTTCCAATCTTTGGTCGAATTTATATAACAATAGAAATTCGAGACTTGTTAACGATTTAGATCTTAGAGTAATTGATAATGAAACCGGAACAGTTTATTTACCTTGGAAACTAAATGCTACAAATCCAAACACTGCAGTTAAAGGTGATAATACAGTAGATAATGTTGAACAGGTTGTAATTGACAATCCAATTGCAGGAAGAACTTATAGAATTGAAGTAACTCATAAAGGAACCTTAGTTAATAATGCGGCTACTCCGGTTACAACTCCTCAGAATTATTCGATCATAGCGACAGGATACAGTTCAGTTTTAGGCACGGCAGATATTAAAAATACGGCCAGCGAAATCGTAATATCCCCTACTCTTACAAAGGATTTTGTTAAAGTTCTGAAAGCTCCATCAAGATCAACATTTAACGTATATGATTTTTCAGGCAAAAAACTTCAAAGTGGAAAAATCAGTAGCAGCGAAACTTCTGTAGATTTATCCTCATATAATAGTGGAGTGTATATTGTTGAAGTAAAAACCGGCAACGATATCATTTCCAAAAAAGTGATTAAAGAATAGAAAATTAAGCTTTTACGATATTATAATTCATAAAACACTAACAGTTGTTTAGGGCAAACGCATGAAAAATAAATAAGATCTTTGTATGTATGAGCATACAAGAATATTTTGGTAATATTGAAGACTTCCGTATAGAGAATAAGTGCAGTCATAGGTTGTCAGATATACTTTTGAT
>CAJYRQ010000063.1 GCA_913777465.1 uncultured Chryseobacterium sp. | reverse complement strand
TCCATGAGCTCCCAGATCCTTGGCCTGACGTGGAACGATATCAGAAGCATCGGTTCCTCCGTGGTGGGAGAACCGGTCATGAAAGTGCTTGAAACCGGTTCCGAGAAAGGAATGGAAGCCGTGCAGGTGGTCCGCAAAGAAGGGGTTGCCGGTCTTTGGGAGCATGTCAAAGACCAGTTTGCCGATATCAAAGCCACGGTAATGGATACCATTATGGACATCATTAAAACACAGGCCATCCAGGCGGGGATCAGGTTTATCATGAGCCTGCTGACTCCGGCCGGCGCGTTTGTAAAAGCAGCCATGATGATTATCGATCTGGTGAAATTCTTTGTCCAGAAGGCGGCGCAGATCATGGAACTGGTCAAAGCCTTTACCGACGCTATCAAAGCCATTGCCAGCGGTAACGTAGGTGCCGTAGCGAAAGCCATCGAAAATGCACTGGGAAGAGCGATCCCTGTGGTGATCGGATTCTTAGCCTCCCTGGCAGGTCTCGGCGGACTGGCCGATAAAGTAGTCGGCGTAATACAGAAAATCCGTCAGCGTATCAAAAATGCCATTGTGAAGTTCTGGAATTTCGTGAAGGGGAAGGTGAAGGGATTGCTTGGGAAGATAGGTGTTGGTAATAAAAAAGATAAGAAGGAGAAAAAAACAGCAGATCAACGGACTTTAGCTGAAAAAGAAAAAGATTTGGAGGCTGGTGTTAAAGAAGGTACCCAATTATTAAAAGATAAAAGCATTGATAAAAGGGAAATACAAAAACGTCTTGAAGTTTTGGAAGACCGTTATGATTTGCAGGAGCTTAAAATTGTTACCGATAAAATAGAGAAAGGCAAAGAGACTGTACATATTCATGGTAAAGTAAATCCCGAAAAAGATGGTGAAAAGGTGCAGATAGTTAGCGAAAAGCTTCAAAAAACCATTATCACATATAGTTATGGAAAATCTATTGCTAATCCTTTAACAAACAATAGAGATTCAGGTGATGGTACAATTGATATTCCAGGATGGTCGCATGCTCAACTTCTTAATAAGAAAAATAACGTATGGAGAAAAGGACACATGGTAAGTGAAGCTTTAGGAGGAAAAGGAAGTGTAGGGATTAATAATCTGTCAATTATTTCTCAATCTATTAACTCTGGCATGGATAAAGGACCAGAACAATTTGCAAAAAATGCTACAATAGCAGGTAAAACATTAATCTATGAAACAACTTGGGGAAACCATCCTAAAAAAGGAGAAATAGAAAATTTTGCTAAATGGGTGAATGTAAAAATTACCGATAAAGAAAAGGGGGATGTGAAAAATTATCCATTTTATAATTTGCCAGAACCATCAGAAAATGTTGATGATGTAAAGTTTAATTTAAATGAACACGGAAGGCCTACACTAATGAAAGAATTTGGATTGAGTGAAACTTTTGCAAAAGAATTAATTGACGAAAGAAATAAAAATGGTAATTTTACGAGTAGTCGTTCTATCGAAGAAAGAATGGAAAAATATTATTTGAATAAAGGTTATTCCAAAGAAAGTAATAAATTTGACAATCTTTATGATCAAGTAGATATTTTAAAAACAAAATTAAGGTTACCTAATTTAGAACTTAAACCATGATAACAGAGAAGTACTTACAATGTTTAAAAGAACTACAAGAAAATCCAAATATTGAAATTGGAAAATATAGTGAGACCAATTATTATAATAGTGAAACACCCTCAGAAAGATCTTTAAAAAGAGCAAAAAATGAATTAGAAGAAGAAAATTATTTAATTGCGGATAAAGATTTAGAATATTTTAATTTTTCTAGTATTCTTGTTAATTGGGATAGCTTGCTATCATTAGGAGACGTCATGATTCGAGGAGGTTTTGTATTTAATGGTATTACTGATGCGCTAACTTTGCCAACAGATTATTTTAAAAATCTTATCAATATAAAAGATGATGGAGACTATTCTCAACAATTAGGCTGGTTTGAACGCTTGCCTATGGGAGTTGACGATAGCATGAGAGGATGTTTTATAAAAGAGGAAGGGTATTTCCCCCCGCCAATAGCATTTTGTCATGCAGGGGGAGGATGGTATATAAAACTGGACTTTGATTATCATAAATATATGGAGCTTTTATTTGAAAATTATGGTTTCAAAGGCTGGCAATATTTTTATATTGATATCGGTAAAGAAATTCCGCATTTAGATCAGTTATTAGATGACATGCGAGTAGCAGTTAAAACCTTGCCATTATTATTTCCTGATAAAGATTGGTCGTACCATCAAAAAAGATATCAAGCTGTCTTGGAGAATTTAGGCAGAACAGTATAGTTTCATATACAAAAAACTGAAAAGCGAAATTACCAATTGGTAATTTCGCTTTTGTATTTTAAATAAAGCCATCGCCAGCGGTAACGTAGGCGCCGTAGCGAAAGCCATCGAAAATGCACTGGGAAGGACAATCCCTGTCGTGATCGGATTCTTAGCCTCTCTGGCAGGTCTCGGCGGACTGGCCGATAAAGTAGTCGGCGTAATACAGAAAATCCGTCAGCGTATCAAAAATGCCATTGTGAAGTTCTGGAATTTCGTGAAGGGGAAAGCGAAAGGATTGTTGAGGAAAATTGGGTTTGGTGATAAGAAAGGTAAAATAAAAGACATTGAAAAGGATAATACGAAGGATTGGGATGATGTCCGAGTACCTTTTGAAGGAGAAGATAAACACACACATACTTTATATTTTGATAGCAAAGATGGAAACACAGTATTGATGGTAGCGAGTACACCAAAAACATTTAGTGATTTTATTGCTGATATAAGAATAGAGGATAAAGACGAGCGAACTCAAAAAGCAAAAAATAATGCTATAAGAATAGCTAACGGTATAGATGCAAGAAAGAAAGATAGAACTAATGATGATAAAGATAAAGAAGAAAAGAAAAAGCATGACATTGCAAGTATGACAAAAGCCTTATCAAAATTTGTTGCCATATTATTTGGGATAGACAAACAAGGTGGATTACCTGAGTCGGAAATAAAACATTCGTCAAAATCTACAAGTGGAGGTGTTTTAGGATCTTATATGGTTGCAAAAATACTAACTCAAAAAGGAATAAATGGATCAGGACCTAAAGAGACAAATAAGATATACGAAGATTTATCATACAGAATGTACGGTAATGGAAGTTATTATGTAAGGGGACACTTATTAAACGAGCATATGCATGGTGAAGGTATTTTAATAAACTTAACGCCTTTGTCACAACAAGGAAATAAAAACCATTTGCGTGTAGCAGAGGAACCTATAAAAATTGCGGTTTTGGGAGGAGCCATTGTTGAATACACTTTACTTGTAAAATATGGTCAGTCTATTCCAGAAGTAAATGATACTGAATTAGAGCAAGCTGGTTTTGAAAGTGATGAAGATAAAGAAAAAGTTCGAAAAATCAGAAAGGCAGAGCAACATGTACCGAAAGGATTAATATTAAGATCTAATTATCTTAAAAAAGAGGGTGATAAATATGTAAAAGATAAATTATTGGTAGTTAATAATTCCATATTAAACCCTGTAGATTTTGATATTAAAAGCTATCAAATTAATAAGGTTAAAAAAGAAAAAGTTAGTATATTGCATTCATCTCCCGAGGAAATATCTAAAAATACACCTTTAAAAAATGAAAACAGTGTAAGAATAATTATTGATGCGGCTAGAAGAGTATCTGATTTGTATAAATATGAACAGATACTAGAGCAAATTCCAAATGCAAGTAGACGAATAAAAGATGATTTGGAAATTCTTAAAAAAGCAAAAAATGTAACTTTAAAATAAGATAAATGTTTGAAAATTTTAATGACTTTTTATTTGATTATCTTCTGGAAGCTAGAGATGATTTTAAAACGATAAAGAAGGTGTTTGAAATTGGAGGAGATGGTACTGTTAAAAAAGATTTACCGGAATTAACTCGTTTAAACAAAATACATGATGGCATAGAAAAACTTTATAGAACAGTAAATGATGGCTATGGGATAGAATGGTGGGAAAATGAAGAAAAAGGGATAGGAGGTAAATTCAATTTTGCCCAAACCAAGTATTTATTTGCAGATGATAATGGCATATATGATGAGGGAGATGATGAAGATCTTAAATACTTTAGACCACTAGATTATCCAACGCCGGAAAGTTATGTAGGATTTATTATAATGCCCGATGAAATCTATAAATCATTGTATTATATGAGTATCAGTGATTATGAACTAAACAGTTTAGATTTGGACTATGAAGGCTATACTCAAATGGCACTTGAAGCGCGTATATTCAATCATTGGCAACGAGTTTTATTGTATTATATGAACGGAGAAGGTATTGGTTCAGTAGAAACAGAAACATTTAAAACAGAGATGCCAAAAATATTCCCGGATTGGACATGGGAAAATTTTATTGCCAAGTTTGAGAGTGTAAGACTTTCTAATAAAGAATAAATAAAATTTTTAAGAATTTTAAAGCGGAGCTTCTAGTCAGGAGTTTCGCTTTTTTATTAAAATAACTAGGATTTATGATAAAGTAACATCTGGACCCACCTGAAGACCGGCTTCTTCGGTTGGTTAACCGGATCAATGAAAGGGATTTCTCTAACCATGCCGGAAGATGTATTTTCATTGCAGGGAATATTCTCCATTACCTCGCAGGTACTTGGCCTCACGTGGGGCGGCATCAGAGCGATCGGAGCCCGGGTGATCGGTGAACCGGTCATGAAAGTTCTGGAGACCGCTTCTGAAAAAAGTTTTGAAGTCGTGCAGGTGGTCCGTAAAGACGGAGCCTCCGGACTTTGGGAATACCTGAAAGACCAGTTTACCGACCTTAAAACAACCGTGATAGATGCGATCATGGACATTATCCAGTCGCAGGTCATCCAGGCGGGGATCAGGTTTATCATGAGCCTGCTGACTCCGGCCGGCGCATTTGTAAAAGCAGCGATGATGATTATCGATCTGGTGAAATTCTTTGTGCAGAAAGCGGCGCAGATCATGAAACTGGTCAAAGCCTTTACCGACGGTATCAAAGCCATTGCCAGCGGAAACGTAGGTGCCGTAGCAAAAGCCATCGAAAATGCATTGGAAAGAGCGATCCCTGTCGTGATCGGATTCTTAGCTTCCCTGGCAGGTCTCACAGGACTGGCCGATAGAGTAGTCGGCGTAATACAGAAAATTAGTCAGCGTATCAGGAATGCCATTGTGAAGTTCTGGAATTTCGTGAAAGGGAAGGCTGCTAAACTATTAAGTAAAGTCAGAATTGGAAAGTTTGGTAAGAAGAAAGATAAGGTTGATGATAAGCATATCAAAAACATGGATTCTGAAATTGCGCCGGAACCGTTTACGATGAATGGGGAACGCCATACCTGATGTTTGAAAATGGAGAAATTTATATGGCAAGTGAGAAAAAAAATCAAAGAAGCAATAAACTTTAAATAATCATGATAAATTTTAAAACATTGTTTTATAAAAATTAAGAAAGCTTGGTTAAAAGCTATAACCTCATTTCTCTAAGTTATGAGGTTTTTATATATTAGATAAATTGTAAAGCTTATGGAATTAGCAAAAAACATGATTTTACTTGAAATTAAAAGAATAAATGAATTAATAAAAAGAGATGATAATAAAAACGAAAACTTAAAACTAAAAAAAGAACTACTTGAAGTCCTATTTTTAATTGATTTGTCTGAAAAATATGATATTTCTAAAAATAATATAGAAAATATTTTAAAAATGCCTGGCAAAAATACAGGTTATTCCGAATATAGAATAATAGATGATTGTGAATCAGATGATCTGCTGAATTGGATTGAAGCCGAATTTAACAATGAAAAAGTACGTCTATATTATAGTGATATAGTTATAAAATTGAAGTAGGTTTAAAATTTAACGCTAATTTGTAACAAATTTTAATAACAATTCTATCGGAATTACTGTTAAATTATTAATTATGAGAAAAGAATGGAGAGAATATCATTCAGACAACGGTGAAATATGGGAAATATTTGCTGATAGCAATGACAGTGAAAAAAAAGAAGATTTAATTTCGGAATCGGGAAATGATGCTATTATGCGAAAATACATGAAAACCTTAGATTATGTACAGGTAACAATAATTCCGTGTGCTAGAATAATAGATGACATAAAAAAAAGAGAAGGTAAAGAAAAGTATTTTCGATTGAAAATCAACCTGCTAAATGATGATGATTGGTTTGGATTATCAAGAGAGTTTTTTGATAAAGATGAAATATCAAAATTAGCCAACATGTTTATTGGATTGACTAAAAAACAAGCTGAAAGGGTATGGATTGCAAAAAAATTAGGAAATTTCAATACAAATAGATCGATTTATAAGCAAATCTAGATTATAATCAAAAAGAGTGATTAGTAAACGAATCTAAATTCTAAACTAGAAAACGAATTGATACATAATTATATTGAATTTACAAAGGTTAAAAAATGAAATGAAAAAAATTCACGAATCGGCAAATATAGTATTAAAAGTAGAATTAAATAGTAATAACTCTTTTGACAATATATTTGGAAAATTAAAATTTATAATTGACGAAAAAGATATTGCAACTAATAAAGAAGATCATAACTTAAGCTATTTTTATGTTGATTGTAAATATTTAAAATCAGTAATCGAAAATAATGGTAATATTGAAAATGCACTTTTTTTTAAAAAAAATGAGGAAATTTTGTCTCTTTGGCAAGAATGGGAAGAATATAAATCAAATCTTGACATTGCAACTGAAGAATCTCAAAATGTAAAATTATTTGATAGGAATTATTTTAAAACTGGAAATATATTTAACAGCTTTTTCTTTGATGAAATAATGATTTTTTATATTACTGAAAATGATAATATTAAATTTAAGTTCTGGTATAAAATAGAAGGTTCAAAAATTTATGAATTAAAAACAAGCAAGGCTGAATTATTAAACTGCATTAAGTCATTCACGAATTTCTTTGATGTGACTAACAATTATTTAAAAAACAAAGAGTAGTGTCGAATTATAAAATGAATAAGGAGAAATTTATATTCAAAATTCAATCTGGTCAGACATGCAACTATATCTATAATGAAAATACAGGCGTAATAAAGGTTATATAATAACGAGATTATTTTAACTTACATACTTTGTGGGATAGTGTCCCACATTTCAACAAAGTTTTAACAGCAATAACAAGAAATTATTAACCAAAAACTCTACTTTTGAGTGTGCTTAAAGCTGGGAAGATTACAAGGGTCTGTAGAAAATTTGGAAAAAGATTATAAGTTGCCCAAATTCTTAAAAAATATGATTATTAATTCTCCATATTTATCTGACAAAGATTTATCATTCTTGAAAAGAAAGAGAGACGAAAATGGCAACATAATTCCAATGGAGGATTAAGTTTTACAATATGAAAAATTATAAAAAAGAATTTAATTATATCTTATATTATTCCGATAGTAGAAATGAACAGGATGATTTGCATTATTATGAAGATTTTGGGCCCGAAAAAATGCGAGGTATTTATAAATTAACTTTAGGTCTTCATTTTCCGGAAATCTTATTTTTACCAAAAATTGAAAATCTACATAAAGCATGGCCTCCTCATTTTGATTATCGTGCAATGCAATCAACAAAAGATATTTGCATAGGTTTGCTTTATGGGGCACCATATATTGTTTTACCTTATAATGAATGCGCAGGAACAGGTAGGACAATAGGACCATAAGTCAAAACTGCAATTGTTCAATCTGATTCCGAATCTGCGTTTACAGATAAAAGTACGCTCTTTTTTATTAGCGAGGAAGAATATGAAATCTATAAGCTTGAAGCCAAAAATATACATCAGCTAAATCTCTTGGAAGAATACAGAGAATATGAAACTATTAGTAAAACACGTACGGAAGATTTAGAAAAATTTATGAAAGTACCCGTGTTTATAAAAGAAAAGATAATACCTTACCTAAATGATCGTGATCTATACAGCATCAGTCGCAAAAAGGATGAAAACGGTAAGATTATTTTTACTCAAACCATAAGAAGCAAATAAAATACTGTCATATTTCTTTTTTCGAAAATAAAGACAATTGGATTAAGGAGTAATTATAAGAAACAGAACATTAAATGTTATACTATTTTAAAACCTAATCACATGAAAAACGAAATACACGAGCTTCTCTACCACTTCAGCGAAGAAGGGCAGGATGGATACGATCTCAACGAAGTACAGCTCCTTGAAGAAAGAGATGCTGAGAGAACTGAAAAACTAAAATTACTGCTTCACAATGAAGATCGGTATATTGCTTATCAGGCAATGCTTATTTTACTCGCTTGGGCAGAACCCGAAGGATTTAAACAGCTTGATGAGTTCATCTCAGAAAAATGGGCTGAGAAAGAAACTTTCGAACCCCACAGAATGTACGGTGAAGATAATGTGTACGATGTTATTGCAAATGCCTTATATATTGCCACACTCAATAGAAAACCGGAGCATGAACTTTATCCTTTTATTAAACACTTCCTGGAAATATACGGTAATCAATTTTTTGCATCCAATCTGAAAGATTTTCTTTTAAAGAAAAATTGCAGACCCCTTCTTAAAGAAATAGAACAGGCAATACATAACGCTGTACAAGATAACAGGTACTATCTGGCCAGTCAATTGTTTCCGGTAATTGTCCATTATGACAAAAGTACTTTTAATCAATACATTGATATTTTTAGTGGGCTGGTAAATCAGGATAATAGAATTATCTATAATATTGAAAAAGCAAAAAAGAACCTTATAGCTTGATAAAACTATATGAATGTTAAAAATCCCGGACTTTAAAATCCGGGCTTTATTAGTCTATTTATTTTTGCGGCTTATTAAAAAACGAATAATAGTCAAAAATCGGAAATTTTTCAAATGTTTCCGACTTTCCGATCGTATATTCGGTATTGCCGTAAATTTTGGAGAAATCTAAAATGAAGGATTTTTTTTCTGGACTATTATAAATGATTTTGATCAGGCTGGTCGCAGCCGTTTCGGTTTCGTAGGTAAACAGCAGGGTCTTGCCATTCAGACTGTAGACTTTACAGTTATAGACCCGAGCATTCAGTTTCCGGTCCACGTTGTTGGCGTTGCATTTGGCTTTGTACATCAGCTGGGGCTTGCCGCCCAGGGTCATAAATACATCTCCGTTTTTATAATTTTCGTCAAACTTTAACTCGACGGCTTCATTGATTTGATCAATCATATCACGAAATCCCTTTTCGTCTGGGATAACGTGAACCTGAGTGTCTTTCGGCATTTCTATGGGTCCGGAGCCAGCCGCCGCTGGTTTCTTTTTCTGTGCGCTGATGATTGTTCCTGGGAAAAGCATAACAGCCGAAGCCAAAATTAATTTTGAGTGTTTCATGGATTTTTTTTGCAAGGTTAAATAAATTATTGTGAAGTAAAAAATTAAATCGGTGAAAGTTTATTTATTCCGGAAAATCTTATCATCACAATATAACTTGATGCTCATATCTTATATACTGAAGTAAGACTCATATCCAATCCAGCAAAAATCTAGCGATGCATCTTTCATTTCCATAACATACTGCAGCTACTGAACGCTACAGGCCGAAAGCTTGGGTAAGAACAGAAAAAACAGGACTTTTGAACGCTGAAATTAAGTAAGGAATCATCTGATTATTAATAATAAACATACTGCAGCTACCGCAAAAAGTTGGCGGAAAATTTTACAGAACTAGAAAAGATGGATTTTAAACTTGATAGATGAACCGATTGAATCCCGAACAAAGCATGCCCAACACAAGGAGTTAAAAATTAAAGTATTATGGAAAACAACAAACTACCCACAAGACAGGAGCTGAAAACCTATTTTGAAACAGACAAATACCCCACCCAAAGCCAGTTTGCAGGCCTTATTGATGCCTACTGGCATAAAGAGGACAATATCCCGAAAGAAAAGATTGCGGGCCTCGAGAATTTATCATTAAATTATGCGCTGAAATGGTCTCCCACCGACCGGAAACTCTCGCTGGCAGATTCCAAAGGGGCGTTGGTGTCGGAGATTTCCTTACAGACCCTGGATGATGAAGGGACCGATTTAAGATACAATCCCGAAACCGCTTCACTGGAACTTTACAATGCCGACAACAAGCTGCTGGACAGCATTCCGGTAAGTGATTTTGTAATGAATGTAGGCACCCAGTTAGCCTTAAATTCCAATACTTTACAGCTGAAGGACAGCCGGGGAACCGTATTGTCCAGTCTTACCTTTGCCGTATCCAATATCGGCGGACTGCAGGCATTGCTGGATAATAAAGTGGAGAAAACTACAACGATAGGTACTGCATATCCTTTGCAGGGTGGAGGTAATTTATCCGCAGACAAATCGCTCAGCATCCTCCAGGCCAATACAAATACGGCAGGATATATAAGCAGTGCAGACTGGAATACCTTCAACAACAAACTGGATAAACCTTCCATGGCCGCAAACTCTCTTGCAAAATGGAGCGGATCGGCATTGGCCAACAGCATGCTTCAGGATAACGGCACAAGCAGGGGGATCGGAAGCAATAATTATAGCAATATCGTATGGTCGGTTGATTCTACAACCAAAGCAGTCCTCGTTGCACCGAGAATGACCCAGGCACAGCGGCTTGCAATTTCTCTTAATACAACACAGACTGGGGCGATGGTCTATCAGACTGACGCTTCTGCAGGATATTATTTATGGAACGGAAATTCCTGGCAGTCTTTGGGAGGTGCTAATATCGCGACAGCCGATCTGACGAATACGCAGGCAAGGGCTTTCACCCAGAATGCCAATTTTACCTGGGATACTTCAGGCAATCCTTATTACCTGAAAGGTCTTACTGATATCGGTAATAATTTAAAGGATTACCCAAAAGTGCTTAAGCTTAATCCCACAACAAAACAGGTCGTAGAAGGGGATGCCTTAGTAATCTCAATACCGGATTCCTTACCGAATCCCGCTACCCCTGCCTTACAAACTTTAAATATTGTTCACACGTACACCAACAGTCCGACAGCATTGGATACCAATGTAAAGGAATTAAATGATTTTATTATGAATATTGGAAATTTAGAATTTACAGATCTAACTGTAAAAGATTGGAATTTAGTAAATGCAGGAAGTAATACAGCAGCTACCTTAACGGCAAATGGGGGAGTATCGTTGAAATGTAATGATATTACTGCTTTTGGAGTTGGAGAAGTTATGGCTTGTGCTTATCCTAATCTAGTTCTTCCGATGAAGAAAAACTGGGTATTCATTATTGGTGGATCTGCCGGTACTTTACTTTCTAATTATAATATCGGCGCGATAGGTATTACAGAAAGTTCTGCTACTTCTAATGTCGGTCTATTAAATGGTTTTATATCTTCTTATTCCAGTGGATGGTGGTATAATAGTATTAATTTTATTCCAATTGCTCAAGATTCGACACCATCAGAGCAAAGAATTAATCTTTCTGGATCAGCTACATGCATATTTACAAAAGTGGGTAATATATTAAATGTTACTGTACGTGCAGGAAACGAAACTAAAACTTTTAACACAGATGTAACGGGAATAAACTCATTTAAACCCCTATGTTCTTTAATCAAAAGTTTGTGGAATGATAATCTTAATAATTGTATAACAGGATTTGGGAAATATTGGATTGAGTCCTAAGATAAATTGTATAACAAAGAATGCCTAATATTCCTAAAAACAAACCCCATGGCCTCAGAACAATTACAAAAGCTATTTACCCATTTAGAAGAAATTATAACCTGGAGGATAAAAAATCCTTCGGAAGATTTTAATGCAGGAGCACCGAAGTTTAGCATAAATGATCATAAAGGCTTTCCGTTGGGAAATTACATTTCAGCGGCTGAACTTACCCATCAGGAAGTGGTGCTTTTGCTGATGGCTCTCTTGCCAAAGCTTGAACCTGCGTTGCTTAAGCAGGTCTATCTGGAGTTCCCCAACGATATCCTGTTTGATTTCTGTTTTCCCAGCGATAACGGACGGCTCTTTCATCCGACCGTTCAGGCGGTACAGCACATTCTCGGAGGTGACCGGATCTCAGAACGCCTGAATGTCTTAGATTACTTTAATCCGGATTCAACATTAATCAGACAAGAGGTCGTTGTTTGTTCAGGTTCAGGTCATGAACATCTGCTATCCAATGGTCTCATCAATGTTCACCAGGAATTTTTTAACACCATGATCTTAGGGAGGGAACTCCTGCCTAAAATGAGCGGTGATTTTCCGGCAGAACAGCTGCATACCCGCCGGTCCTGGAGTGATCTTATACTGCCGCAGGATACTCTGGATGAACTTCAAAGCATCGAATCCTGGTACACCAGCAGCCGGATCCTGATGGAAGACTGGGACATGCAGAAAAAGCTGAAGCCAGGCTTCCGCGTATTGTTTTACGGGGATCCCGGAACAGGAAAAACCCTTGCGGCCAGCCTGTTGGGAAAATATACCGGCCGGCCGGTATTCAGGGTCGATGTTTCGATGCTGGTTTCCAAGTACATCGGCGAAACGGAAAAACAGCTGTCTAAATTATTCGAAAAAGCTGAAAATAAAAACTGGATCCTCTTCTTTGACGAGGCGGATGCGATCTTTGGAAAACGGACCAACGTTCGGGATGCGCATGATAAATACGCCAATCAGGAAGTCTCTTATCTGCTGCAGCGGATCGAAACTTTTTCAGGACTGATTATCCTCGCCTCCAACTTTAAAAACAATATGGATCAGGCCTTTACCAGGCGTTTTCACAGTTGTATTAAATTCAGCAATCCCAAACACGAAGAGCGACTGCGCATCTGGCAGCAGAATCTACCGCGGCAGCTGCAGCTGGAAGAGATTAACCTCGAGTACATTGCCCGAAGATATGAACTTACCGGCTCCAACATCATGAATGTCATACAGGATGTCAGCTTAAAAACCATTGCTTCCGGAGAACCGGATTATAAAGTTGGCCTCGAAATGTTGCTCGAAAGCATCAAAAAAGAATATGTAAAAGAAGATAAGATCTTTATATAAAATGAATTAACCTGAATTCGAAGTAGAATGCGGATTAAATGGCTGGAAGAGGGATGATGGAAGTTTCCTATGTTTATGTGATACTCAAAGGTATTGATTAATGTGAATCCGAAGAAAAATTGGATTAACAGGTTGGAAGAGGAAGGCTGAATGCCGGAAGTTTCTCCTGTCAAAAACAGTTTCGAAGGTCTTGATAATTAAACTGGATCTTTTGTCATTCTATCAGTGAGAGAGACTTTTTTAAAGCAGTATTAATAAATTTGATTTCTGTTTTAACTGTTGGTAATCAGATTTTTATAAATTAAACAGGTTCGGATTCAAGTTAAATAAGGTATTGGATTATTTAATCCTGTTAAACATGAACGGCATCATCGATGCCGTTTTTTCATTATAAAAATTTAATTGTGAATGGCGGTTAATAGATGTCTATTAAAATATTTCAGTCGAAAATTTTCAACCAGGAAATTAAGTAAAAATGACTTTCAGCAAATCAGCAACAGCCTGTATTGTCCCTTATTTTCTATCGGAGCCCGGTGTACACAGGGTAAAACCTGCTGATCGGGATGGTCCACCGCCAGCCGCCACAGATGCCCGTTTCCGAGATTAGTAGGCTGTGCCTTGGGATTTGGCTGATAATGAAGATCGAAAAAACAGTCTTTTAAAAAATCTTCAAACTCCGTTTCAGGGCCGTCATGCAGTGCTCTTAGCTTTTCACGGATTTCCGGAACCAGAATTTTCTGCGTTACCTGATCATTGGGAATAATATCGCTGGCAGCCCCAAAATACGTACACAGAAACGTATCGGTCCCGACGGGGGAACGGTCCACATGATACGAATAGACATCCGTAGAAAAGAAATCCAGTTCTCCATCCCGTTCATAACATTTTAATAGATTCAGGGATGGCAGCGCACCGAAATCGGCTAACCGTTTCAGGTCATTCAGAATAATTTCTCTCGCAGCATTCCCTTCATCCGAAAGTTCCAGAGTCAGAAGATCATCGGCGGAGATTTCGGTAATATTTTCTTTTAATTGAATTTTAGATACAATTTCCTCAAAATTCCCTGCCAAATTCCTTTGCCAGCACAAAGCATTCACAGCTCCCTGGAATTCCGTTTCAACAAGCCCGGAAAAACTGGAAACCACTCCAACCTGCGGATTACCATAAAATGTAGGATTAGAAAAGAATGTCATGCTTTAAAATTATCTGCAAAGATAATAAAAGAGGATTTGCTGTATAAATTTAACCCTAAAAACCGCTGATAAATCCGGATAAAAACATGACCAAGCCCCAAAAGGGGAGCAATTCAGCATCAGGGATAATCCGATAAATCACCAACGGTCAAATCTATCAAATAATAACCACATTAACCGTCAGGCCAGAACGGAGCGGTTTAACTTGGAATCGGATAAAGTCTCATTAAATAAAAAGGACCTCATTCAAATCTTTCAGGAGCATCATTTTCATCAAAACCTATTTTCACCACCTATGATTTCAGTCATAAAAATCGTATATTTACTTCTGTGGTATTAAGATTGATGGGTATAATCTGTTTAAAGCAGAAGGGATAGAAGCTTTAAAGCAATTGGTTAAAAATCCCACTCATTTCAAAAGCATTAATCTTTATTAAAACCGGCTGAACAGTATCAACAGACAAACAAAACAGAACTCACGAGCAAGAAGTTCCAAAATTCTTTAAAAATATGAAAACCGATATCCGAGAACATCAGTCCGTACAGGAAATAGAAATAATCAGGATAAAAGACCGTCAGGCCTTTCCCTGCAGCGATGAAGTTTCGGTAGAGGAACCGCTGGAGATCAGAATTTCGTATGATGTAGACGAAGAAAAACAGACCCGGAATATTTCCGTGACCATGCGTACGCCGGGAAACGATGCCGAGTTGGCTGCAGGATTTCTGTTTACGGAAGGCATTATTTCAGATCCGCAACAAATCAAAAAAGTAAACCATTTGCAGGCAGCCTGCTCTGTAAACAGCGGCAATGTAATCACCGTTGAACTGTCCGCTGGGTTTATTCCTCAGCTGATGAACGCCGACCGGAATTTTTATACCACCTCCAGCTGCGGCGTCTGTGGGAAAGGTTCTATTGAATCGATTAAAACCGTCAGCCCCTTTCAGAATATGGAGAAAAAGACCCAAACGGTTTCTTTGGAAACCATCTGTCAGTTAGCCGAAAAGCTGCGGGTTTTTCAGAATAATTTCAGTGCAACCGGCGGCATCCATGCTTCCGGGATTTTTGATGATAAGGGGAATCTGCTGGCTTTGCGGGAAGATGTAGGAAGGCATAACGCGTTGGATAAACTCATCGGTAATGCTTTGATGACCGGACAATTACCATTGCAGGACCGTATTCTGGTTCTGAGCGGAAGAGCCAGTTTCGAGCTGATCCAGAAAGTGGCGATGGCAGGCATTTCAATCGTAGCTGCCATCGGGGCACCTTCAAGCTTAGCGGTAGATCTCGCAAAAGAGTTCGACATGACCTTACTGGGATTCCTCCGGGACAACCGGTTCAATATATATCATAAAAGCAGCCAAATTGAAATTATAATGGAATAGTGTCAGATGATAAAAGCTTAATTGTAAAAATAAACATTCTGCATTTAGAAATAGGAATAAGGATGAAAACGTTTGCTTCATCAGATCAGCTTGCTGATCACTTCTTTGCTCTCTTAAAATATAAAGGATGATAAGATAAACTTTGCGTTAAAAATTTAAAGCAGAGAAAACAACTGAAATATAAAATTTAATGAAAATAAGAATAAAAGACAACAGCATCCGTTTCCGTCTTACCCAATCTGAAGTAGCGGAACTCGGTTCAACCGGAACGATTTCCGGCCATACGGAATTTCCTGGCCAGACTTTTACGTATGCTATTGAAAGAACGGAAGACCAGACGCTTTCCGCAGCATTTGACGGCAGCAGAATGATAATGAGGATGCCGGCTCAGATGGTAGAAGAATGGACCGCCACCGACAGGATCGGTTTCGAAGGACAGGCCGGTAAATTGAAAATATTAGTCGAAAAGGACTTTGTCTGCCTGGACAATACCCTGGAAGACCAGAGCGACAATTATCCGAACCCGAATGCCAAATGCTGATCCACTTCTAATCACAACAATATGGAAAATAATCATTTAAATAAACAGAAAGGGGATTCCGGACCATCTCCAGCCGCCCAGCCACCTTACCGCCTGGGAGAACTGAAACTTGAGGCTCCTGAAAACTGGGCTGCCGGAGCACCGGCTGTAATGCACTCCATACAGCAACTCGTACGGGACGCTTCAACACTAAGGGGCGGAAGGGCGCTCTTCAGCATGAACCAGTTTGATGGATTCGACTGCCCCAGCTGTGCCTGGCCGGATCCCGATCACGACCGGTCACCGATAGCGGAATACTGTGAGAGCGGGGCCAAAGCCCTGGCCGAAGAAGCCACTTCCAAAAAAATCGGTGTGGATTTCTTCAGGGAAAATTCGGTGTATGACCTGTCGAAAATGACGGACTACCAGATCAGCCAGCTGGGCAGGATTTCGGAACCCATGTATCTTCCGGAAGGGGGAATGCATTATCAGCCGATCAGCTGGGACGGCGCCTTTGCCAAAATCGCTGAAAAGCTCAACGGCCTGGCTTCTCCGGATGAAGCGATGTTTTATACTTCAGGAAGGACCAGCAATGAGGCTACGTGGGTGTACCAGCTCTTCGGACGGGAATTCGGGACCAATAATTTCCCGGACTGTTCCAATATGTGCCATGAAACTTCCGGGTATGCCTTGACCCGGTGCATCGGTTTCGGAAAGGGTTCGGTTAAGCTGGAAGACTTTTATGAATCCGATCTCATCATCATCATGGGCCAGAACCCGGGTACCAATTCTCCGAGAATGCTTTCCGCCCTTACCAAGGGGAAAAAAAACGGCGCTAAGATCATGGCGATCAACCCGCTTCCGGAAGCCGGACTCATGGGGTTCAGGGATCCTCAGAAACCTTTGGCACTGATCAGTAAACCTTTTGAATTGTCCGATCTTTACCTGCCCGTTAAAATCAATGGCGATATGGCTTTACTAAAAGCCTTGCAGCTCCTGCTTCTGGAAGAGGAAGAAAAAAATCCGAGGAAAGTTCTCGATCATAAGTTCATTGCAGAAAAAACAGCCGGCTTTGAAGCTTTAACCGAAGAACTTAAACGGTATGACCTCCAATTCCTGGCGGAAGAATGCGGAATCTCGGTGGAACAACTGAAAGAAGCCGCACAGATGATCGCTGCCGTAAAACGCATTATCATCTGTTGGGGAATGGGCATCACGCAGCAGCACAACGGCGTCGATATGATCTATAACATTGTGAACCTGTTGCTGATGAAAGGAAGCATCGGCATCAAAGGCGGCGGCGTCTGTCCGGTCCGCGGGCACAGCAATGTACAGGGAAACCGGACATTGTTGGTCAATCATAAACCTACCGAGGAACAATTGGATGCATTAGAAAAATTTTATGGCTTCAAACCGCCCAGACAGGGCGGATACGATGTCGTGAAAGCCATCAAAGCCATGCATGACGGAAAAGTGAAATTCATGTTCTGCATGGGCGGCAACCTTTTGTCGGCTGCACCCGATACCACCTACACGGCAGATGCCATGCGCCAGCTTGAAATGTCTGTGATGGTTTCCACCAAGCTCAACCGCGGCCACCTGATCCATGGGAAAGAAGCCCTGATCTTACCGGTGATTTCCCGGAGCGAAAAAGATATCGTCAACGGGGAACTGCAGCACATCAGCACCGAAAACTCAATGGGGGTGGTGGAATGGTCGAGAGGGGTTCTGGAACCTGTTTCGGAAAACCTGATTAACGAAATCCATGTCGCCTGCAGGATGGCAAAGGCCGTGTTGGGAGAGCGTTCGGTTATCGATTGGGACCGGTTCATGAACAGCTACGATGCCATCCGCGATGATGTTTCCCAATGTATTCCCGGATTTGAAAATTATAACGAAAGGGTCGTACAAAAAGGTGGATTCTATCTTCCGAATAATCCCCGCGACGGAAAATTCAGCAGTGAACATGTTCCGGGAAAGGCGGCATTCAACATCACTCCGATTCCCGACAATTCGCTGGCAGACGACGAATACCTGATGGCAACCACCCGTACCCACGACCAGTTCAATACCGTGGTTTACGGACTGGACGACCGCTACCGGGGAATTTTTAATGAAAGAAGAATCGTTATGATGAACGAAAAAGACATCGAAAAAGCAGGTCTGAAAGAAGGGGAGAAGGTAGACCTGTTCAACTATGATGACGGTATTGAGCGCATTGCGCCTCTGTTCGTTGTCGTAAAATATGCCATCCCGCAGAAAAGTACGATGACCTACTTTCCGGAAACCAATGTCCTGGTCTCCATCAACAATGTCGTAGACGGTGCCAACATGCCCGCCTCCAAATACGTCCGCATCAAAATCCGGAAGCACGATCCGGAAATTTATCAGAAAATTGATGAACATATCGCCGCCGCCGCAGGAACGGCCCAGCAATAAAATAAAAATTCAATGTTCGGATGATTTCCGTGCATTGAATTTTTTAAAGCAAATAGATATTGCTAACGGGTAAAATATTCGTTTCATCAGATCAGCCTGCTGATCGTCCTTTGCTCACTGATCCTATCCGCAACTAAAATAAAACTTTGCGTTAAAAAATCTGCGTCATCTGCAAAATCCGCGCGCGATAACACAAAATTCATCGGAAATTCCTAATCATCCACTGAACCTCCGCCAATTCTTCCGGTGTATTCACATTCCTTAACACCTGCGGGTGTCCCGGCTTAACCAGACAAATATCACTGTTCATCATCAACTTCCGGGGCGAACGGCTTCCGGTCTCCAGAAAATCCACCAGCAACGGAAAACTTTGGGGTTCCCAAAGAGCGACCAGCGGTTCCGGTCCGCCGTCTACCGGACTTTCATAAACGGTCGCCATCTTTTCAGGATTCCGGGAACGGATTAATAATTCCACTGCTTTCTCGTCGAGCAGCGGCAGATCACAGGCCACCACCAGCCACGCGGTATCTTTCCGGTAATGGAATGCTGAAAGAATACCGCCAACCGGTCCCATTTCTGCAAATACATCGGGAAGAGCGGGGTAGCCTGCATCAACATGCTCCAGTTGATCCGGGCGACAGGAAATGAACACTTCACCGCAGAAGCTGCCCAGCAGATCGGCCATAGCATACTGCTGTTCCTTTCCATGCCAGCGGATCTTTTCCTTGGCTGTTCCCATCCGGGAGCTTTTGCCGCCGGCCAGGACAAGGCCGTTGACTGAGGATGGAGTAGGGGAGTTGAAGGGAATCATTGGGTCGGGTTTCATTTACTTTTCTTAACCATGCATATCTTTTGCCATTACCTTAAAATTCACCGTAACAGCAGCCGCTTTTAATTTCCGGAATTCCATCGGTAAGGTCATCAAAGATAAAAAAAATATGGGCATTCCACCGGTCGGTTTGAAGGAACTTAGCACGATATCCGTGCCTGGAAACCGGAGCGGGAAAACTGTGGACCCTGATTAGTCGTATATACAGGTAAGCAGCTCAATCATATTCCTCACTTTCTTCAGGGCTGTTTCAGAAACCCATTGTTCAATTTTTTAATCCCTATTCTTATGGCACTGTTCATTTTCATCATCATCCATTGGTATGCGTCACTTTTTTTCCAGTCGGTTTTCCATCACCGGTATGCGGCCCATAACATGTTTACCATGTCGAAATTCTGGGAGCGGGTCTTTTACCTGGGCTGCTTCTTTACTCAGGGTTCATCATACATCAGCGCTTATACGTACGGACTGATGCACCGCCTGCATCATGCTCATACCGATCAGCCGGAAGATCCCCATTCGCCCCACAACGACCCGAATCCTTTCCTCATGATGTGGACCACCCGGACCAACTATTTCCACCTCTACATCGGTAAAACCGATGCGCCTGAAAAGTACAAAAAGAACCTTCCGGACTGGGAAAGCTTCGACCGTTTTGCCCACAACTACATCACCCGGATTATCTGGATCGGCGTGTACATCGCCATTTATGCCCTGCTGGCAACGGCGTGGTGGCAGTGGCTCTTTCTGCCGGCAACCATTATCATGGGATCCCTTCAGGGAATGGCCGTCAACTGGTGGGCCCACAAATTCGGTTACGAAAACTACAGCATGGCCAATACTTCCAAAAACATCCTTCCGGTCGACTTTTTGTTCTGGGGCGAAGCCTATCACAACAACCATCACAAACATCCCCAAAGACCGAACAACGCCTCCCGCTGGTTCGAGTGGGACATGGGTTTCCAGACCATGCGGATGCTCCATAAACTGAGGATCATCCGGATCAGGAATGACGCCTGAAACCTGACTAAATGACTTCAATCCAAAGATTCCCGCAAACAAAAATTCCATTCCTTCGGAGGGGTGGCGAAAATTCCAGAGGAATTTTTGACGGGGTGGTTTAAAAAGCTCCTTCAAATAAGTCCCTTTAATCACTTGACTACCTCAATCTGCAATTTCTTCTAAAATCCAGACGCGAATCTTTCGGTATTATCTGCCGATACGATGTCGGGATTTCAATTGCACTCAGCTACCAGGAAATTAAATCTGATGTGACTTATGTGCTAAAACCAACGCAAACATCCGTGAAAATCCGTGCAGATCTGTGGGAGATTTTCGTCCGCTAAAGTTTTAAAAATCTTTGATTTTTAATCTCATGTGTTCTAAAAATACGCGTAAAATTTTAAATCTTTCTTTGTGACTTATGTGTTAAAATAAAGCGTCTTCATTTGTGAAAATCCGTGGTTAAAATCTCACCGCGATCAAAACAAAACACGATCATCCGGACATCCCACATTTTTTAACAGCTTTTAACCTAAGTTTGCACCATTCTTGTAAGAACAGACCCATCACTAAAATATTAATTATGTCAGAAAAAAAATTAGCCGGGATCTGGATGGACAAAGAGAAAGCCATCGTCGTTAAAAATCATGATGCGCAGAATGCGTTTAAGTTTTTCCTTTGCAGTCCGGTGAAAGCCGAGATCCAACACGGAAACTCCAGCGAAAATGCCGGCAACAACGCCGAACAGACCAACCGCGTGAAATACTTCAAGGAAATCGAACACCTGCTGATCAACTCACAGGAAGTATTGATCATCGGGCCGGGAACCGTACAGGAAGAATTCAAACATTACCTGGAAGAAACCCCACAGTTCAAAAACCTGAAAATCCAGCTGTATACCGCCCAGCAAATGAGCGAGGAGCAAGTCCTGGAAAAAGTAAAGGAGCATTTCAACGACTAATGTTTAGCAACAGCAAAATAAAACCTCCGGATGTTCTGATATCCGGAGGTTTTTATATCAATATATCGATAAATTTAGGTTATATTTCTTTTTACAAAATATCTAAATTCGTTTTTAAAATTATTTGAAAATATATTAACATTAAAAGTTTTACGCTCATTCCCATTTTTACTGGAAAATAACATTGTTTTAAAAAATTCAGAATCTAAACCTTCAAATTTATTTTTGTACAAATTATTGGAACAAACCCAAGTTTCACAGTTAAAAGTAATAAGACTTGATAATCTGCGCTTAAGTCTTTTTTCGTTTTCCTTGAAAAATAAATTTACAAATGATTTAACTTTTAATTTATCATCTTTATGATAACCCATCATTAAAATTGATTTTTCTCTGTAGGGAAATAGTGAAATAAAAATTTCTGATGTTCTTTCCATATCTCTACCAAATTTTATGAGATGATCTTCAATTTCTTGTGATGTATCATATGTATAGATAGAATTTAAGCAAAGTTCAAATAGTTCTATTTCTTTGTATTCAAAAACGAATGACTCAGTATTATTCTGCAAATCATTCCACATAGAATCAATTAGGAATGACAAATCTTGAATACCAATTTTACTTTGTTCGATTGAAACTTCTAACATTCCATTCGAAATTGTATTAGGATTATCTAATATACATTTTTGCTGTTTGATTAGAACTTCTTTGATCCGGTATTCATTGCATGCTGTTCTTAAAGCAAATAGCAAGCATGAATGATAATCAGTGAAATCAATTTCATCCTTTGATTCTATCTTCTGAAATATAGATGTATCATGAGTATTACAAAAGCCTAAAAATGTATATATTTTATTAATACCCTTTCTTTTAAATCCAATATATTCAGCCTTAAAATGATCTACGGCAGATTCCCATAAATGCTTATCATCAGCTAATGATGATAAGATTCCATTCTTTTGCATAATGTGAGAATTTATAGCCTTTGCAGTACAACCTGGATACATACAAATATTTGTTTGCTCTTTGGCTTGTTTCGCACAATCTGTAAAAATTTTTGCTAATTCTGGATTTTTAGTTTTCATGAGATATTGTTAATAATATATACAAATAAGGTCAATTTAGTTTTTATATATTTCTAAAAAAGGCTATAATTATTCTTATTATAATTTTAGATTCTATCGAGTAAGTTTTTGTATAAATCATTATCAATAGTAAAACCTAAATCTTGAAAATACTTTATGTAATCCTGCGATGTATCGATAGTATGCATATTAATATCTCTTACTTTTTTTTGAATATCTGCGATGTTCATTGTAATTTCATTTTCATATTGTCCAGAAATTCCTAAGAAAAATTGACAAAGTTTGTTTTTATTATCTCTAATTACAATATCAAATGGTCCCATATGCTTTTAATTATATTTATTTTTCAAAAATAGGAAACTATTTAATATAAAAATTACGGGTTTCCGTAAACAAAAATCCCAACTTTCGTCAGGATTATTCATTGATCAGTTTGAAAAATTCAGAAAGGCTTATTTTTCTTGCCTCACAGATTTTGTATAATGTTTCAACGGGGATTCTGTAATTTCCGCTGCCTTTAATTTTTCGGATGGTACTCTCTTCTACACCATGATCTTTGGCAAAAGAGGTCTGTGACTTATTTTCTTTAAGCCATGGAATCAGCCATTCCTTTGTTATGTATGAACAAATAAGATCATTGATATCGGTCATAAAAACAAAAGAAACATATAATAATTAAAAAATCACGGTCGATCGACCGTGATTTATGCTTTTTTATTACATTTGCAGAATAAAACTAGACAGTAATGTACAAAAGAAACCATAAAAATGATGAAAATCCCTTCAGGCCCGGCTTTTCTAAGGCTGTCTGCCTGCAGCTTGCCGGGCACAGAAATAACCACATTAAAATCACCGGTTCCGGCACAACAACCGGACAACACTAAAAAACAATAAACACAAACCCTCCGTATGAAAAAGAAAAAAATTCGATTTCGAATCCGTTGGCTGGTCGGGCAGCCGCCACCTTTCCGCTTTCAGCCTGCTGGAAACCTTCTTCCGGTTCTACGATCTGGCCGCCGCCAAAAAACTGCTCGCCGAAATGATGGCCTACAGCGGGAAAGAAAAAGTTCTAAGGAAAGAAAATCCTTCCGGGATATTCCATTTTTACCTTGCGCTCCGGTCACTGGTCCGTGCTGGTGGCTGGATGCAGAATAAAATTAAAAAACCGAAGTTTCATGCTATAGCAGAACCTCGTGCGGTCTCAGGGCTGATGCTGGGTTCGCTTTCGGAAGAAGAATATCGAAACCCATTTGTGGTGTTTCAGAAAACCTTCCGGAAATTCACCATCCATGATTTCGACAGCTTCCTTTCAGATATTACCTGTTTCTCGCTCGGTACTTTTCAAAAAGGACCGGAAGGGGATATCGTAACGCCATTTCTCCATCTGAACAAAATCCTGGACGCCGCCCAACTGATCGTTGAAAGAGCTTCGGCATCATCAGCTACCGAATAAAATTTTTACCGCAAAAACACTTAAGAGATTCATGCTGTTTACAGAGTCGAATATTTGACGAAGAACAAGTGCATAAAAGCTCCAAAATCAGAGATTTTTATACTTCATTGTTGTAAAGAACGGCAACTCACGGTGGCTGAGTGGAGTCGGAGCTAACATCGTTATTATTGAAATTTATAAAATACTCCTTTTGTCATTCCATAGGAATCCAAACACGAATCTTTCCGTACTGTTCGCTAATACTATGTTGAGATCCCTACGGGATGAAAAATAGAGCGTTAGAATTATAAAATAAAGCGCAATCCTCTGTGAAAATCTACCCAGATCTGTGGTTAAATAATCCGGACGCGCATCTTCCCGGTGGCTGAGCGAAGCCGAAGCCACGCTGTCATTTCGACCGCAAAGTTTTTATTTATCTTGAGATCTGCTTTCTCTTTTTCCTGTAGAGATAGGGATCCCCGTTATTCAGATTGCTGTTTGTAACGGAAAATTTTTATGATACCACGTTATGGCAATATTGTTGTTTTAAGCCGTCCGGTGGCATGTACTTTGTGTAATAACAGGCATGACACCATTTAACCAATCACAAAATACAGCCGATGTGCTGCAGGTGAAACATGCATTTGAGTCATTCGTAGACAATAAGATGTTTCCCTGTGTAGCCGCAAAAGCAGCCCTTACGAAAGATCAGATGCAGTTGTTTGTAGCAGGTCACCTGGCATGTCCAAAAGACGATCGTGCAATCCTTGATTTTATCTATGATTTCGTCGATCAGTACAGAAAAGCAGAAAACCATTTCCATACGGCCTGCGTTATCTTTCCCGAAACGTACGGAATTTCTGAAGAAATTTTCGACCATCTGCTCTGGCAGCGGCTTCAGGCATTGTCCGACCTCGACGCGCTTAAATATCCTTATGACAGCAGGGTAGATTCGAATCCTTCATCGCCGAACTTCAGCTTCAGTTTAAAAGAAGAAGCATTTTTTGTGATCGGGCTTTCCCCGGTAAGCAGCAGGGAGGCCAGAAGGTTTCAGCATCCGACCCTGGTTTTCAATCCGCATGCACAGTTTGAAGAACTTAGGTCTTTAAAAAGATATGATAAAATGAAGAATATCGTAAGAAAACGTGATGTGGCGCTGAGCGGTTCCATCAACCCGATGCTTCAGGATTTCGGAGATGATTCCGAAGTGTACCAGTACAGCGGAATGAGATACGGTAAAAACTGGGAATGCCCTTACAAATACAACCATAAATAAATGAATACAATCCTCCCGCGCAGCGGAACAGCCTTTATGCTGAGAAAAGGCGAACGGCTGAAAATTACGGACATTAAAGGCGAACAGGTTTCCGATTTTACATGCTTTAATCTTGATGATACCAAAGAATACCTGTCTTCAGGACGGACCATCGATTATGCCGAAACCATTTTTCTGACCAAAGGCCATCCTTTCTATTCCAACAGAAGCAATATCATGTTCAATATTATCGAAGACACCGTAGGCCGTCACGATTTTTTATTGACGCCATGCAGTGCCGATACCTTCCGGATTATTTACGGGGATGAAAATCCTCACCGGGGATGCTTCGGGAATTTGTGTGAAGCGCTGGAACCTTTCGGCATCGCTCCCGATGCAATCCCGATCTGCTTTAATGTGTTCATGAATGTAGCCGTAGACGGAGAAACCGGCAAGATCAGCGTGTTGCCGCCAAAGAGCAAAGAAGGGGATTACATCATCATCGAAGCGGCCATGGACCTGATTGTCGGCATGACGGCCTGCTCGGCAGAGATGTCCAACAATTATTCTTTTAAACCGATCGGCTATTCGATCCTTAAGAAAGAAACCGCAGAATAATACTCTTTAATTTTTTTAATATAAATCTGTAAACAGCTTCCGAATGGGAGTTGTTTTTTGTTTGTAGAAGAGCGAACAATGGCATAAGCATGGACAATAAGTGTTCTTTTAATTTCTAAATAGGAGTCAGGGTTTAAACCAAAAGTCTCAGGTGTTCTTCAAGGTAAAAAAATATCAGATTTAAAAGCCTTCTGAAAAATGTTTCTGGTTCCGGTAATTTTTAGGGGAAATCCCTTTCACGGATTTAAAATATTTCCCGAAATGCGAATTGTCAGTAAATCCCAGCTCATAGGCTATTTCCCTGACAGACATTGTGGTATGAAGCAGCAGCCTTTCCGCTTCCAGGATAATCCTGTTCCTGATGAATGTTCCGGCACTGATGCCGAGCTGGCTTTTCACGAGCGTATTCAGGTAATTGGGCGTAAGGTTCAGTTTTTCGGCATAGGGAGCAGTGGTTTTATATTCCGGATAATGCCGGTTGACCAGTTCTGAAAAGTGCTGGACCACCTCTTTTTTATGATCCGGAAGCGGATTCGTCAAAGACAAGGACCGGGCGGTCCGGAGGTATTTCAGCACATAAATTTTCAGCTGGAGGCAGATGATCTCTTTGGAAAATACGGTGTTTTTCAGGTATTCATTCTGTATTTTTTCAAGTTCTTCCCGGTGTTCTTTTTCAGATTCGGTATCCGGGTCTGTAAATGCCGGGACATCGTTCAGTGCCGTATCGCTTCTGATGAGGTCGTTGCCGGTGTAAATGTGGTTGTAAAACGATTTTGTAAACATAAGAACAAAACCTTCGGCTGTTTCATAGTGTATATGGTAAACCTGATTGTAATTCAGAAAAAAGACCCGGTTGGCTTGGATCAGGTAGGTTTGGTCATCAATGGTGATCGAACCCCGGGCTTTGCTGAAAAACAGGACTGTATAAAAACGGTTGGTAAAGTGTTGTGCCAGGTCGATGCCGGCAAAGAAGGCCGCGGCGCTTGTCATGAGCACTTCATTTTTCAGAGGATGCCTGCTCTCAAGATGATGGAGATATAAAGTTTTGATATTTTGCTGCAATATTCAGGATTTGTGGTTTTTCAAAGATAGCAAACACAAGCTGTTCGGGGTTATGACTCAAATACCTATTTCAGCACTTTATCAATATAATCGGAATTCATCGCTCTTAAAACGGCCAGGTAATTCATTCCGAATTCTATTTCATCCCCTACCTTAAAGGGCTTCCGGCCGTCGGTCATGTTCAGAATCATCATGTCCGAGCTGGCACCCAGGATTTCAATGCCGTCCGACAGCGGAAAAATCTGCTTCACGTCGATGTCGAGAATGCCGATATCCACAATCGCCCTGAAAGACGTTTTCTCAGAATCTTTTTCCGTAAACACAGGGCTTTCACCGGTGAGGTTGGTGCCGGCCGCCCCGCTGGGAACCATCGGTTTTTCATGGATTTCGATAACCTCGCCCGTCAGCCTGAAGATATCCTGCTGCATGCCTTCAATAATTGAATCGCTGAAAACATCCGTCCCGAAAAACAGGCTTTCGCCGATCCGGAAATGGTTGATCCCTTGAGGGACGCCACCCTTCATCAGCAAAGGAATGGTAACGGAGGAGCCTGCGGAAATATACGGGATAAAGCGCTGAAACTGCTGTTCCGGCCGTTTTTTATGGCCGATCAGTTCCGTAAGTTTTCCGCGGTCGGGCAGGATTCCGTTCAGGCAGTTGAGGTTGGTACCGATGCCGATAACTTCAATACCGGGATACCGTATGGCTTCACCGTAAAAATCCATCAGCGAATCAGCAGGGATGCCTTCTCTCAGCTCGCCCATTTCGATCATGATTACGATGCGGTGGACCTTGTTCTGCTTTACGGCTTCTCCGGAAAGCGCCTCTATCGTGGCAAGCTCTGAGTTGAAGCTGACGTCTGCATATTTTACAATGCTTTCTGCCAGCCTTTTTGCCGGCGGTTTGATGTAAATCGTCCGGGTGGCCGGAGAGATTTTTTTAATCTTTTTTAAATTGCTGAGCCGGGAATCACATGCATCTTTATTAACGATGGAGAGCAGGCTTTTAAGGAAAGCCTCATGCCCGCAGAGCAGTTTCGTAACGACGGCCCATTCGATATGGTGAGCGGTAAAAAGCTGATTGAGAAAAAGATAATTGTGTTTTAATTTATCAGTATGAAAAGTAATGTAGGACATTTTATTTTTTTAGTCGCATTTCAAGGTATTTGCTTTTGAAACCCATTTTCTGGTAAAGATGCAGGGCCGGGTTTTCCGGTTCGCAGTGGAGGGCGATATCGCCTTCCGTGTGGCTGATGGCTTCCTGCATGATTTTTTTACCAAGCCCCTGTCCGCGAAGATTGCAGTCGATAGCAATGTAAACGAGAATGTTTTCCGGGATATAGCCGCTCATACCGGTTTTATTAATAATGCATACGCCGGCCAGCTCTTCCGTGCCCTGCCTTGCGGTAATCAGCAGACCTCCGGGCTTACGGTCTTCACCCAGGCAGTAGCGGAGCGCCCGGGCAATATCTTCTTCGGGATCTCCGTATTCTTCCAGGTGACGGTGCAGGAATTTTACGATTTCGGGTTGGTTGATTGTGTCTGTCTGGTTTTTAATTGAGTCAAAGGTCTGTAGGTTAATCATAAAAGTATCGTTATCCCGGGAAAGGAAGGGTAATATCGTAACCCATTCCTTCCTCAGGATCGTTTTCTGTTGGGGGAGTATGGGTATCTTTGAAAAATAATAAAGGAACCGAAGTCCGGTTGATGATCTGCTTCAGGAAATTTTCGGCAAAAAATGATTTCCAGTTTTCTTCATCCTGATAATTCAGGATAATAAGATCGAATTCGGAAGTATTGGATACCCTGGAGATTTCCAGCGCCTTATCATTGCTTACGACAAATGAGGCATTGTACTCGATATTGCTTCTCCGGAGTTCCTTTCTCAGGCCGATATAGGCTTTCCGGATGTCGGCAAACTGCTGCTCCGGGGAGATTCCCAGAAGGCTGATCGTTCCTTTGTTTTTCTCGGCAATCAGTCTGGAAAGGTCGAATTTTTCATGCAGCTTATCCAGCACCCGTACCGGAACCAGGATCTTTTTAAAATTCAGCTGGCGGGAATCCTCGGGGACCAGCATTACCGAACAGTTGGCAGCGGTAAGGATCTGGTAGGAAGATGATCCCAGGATCAGCTCTTTAATCCCCTGTTTGCCGGAAGCTCCCGTAACAACAAGATCCACGGCTTCATCCTGGATGGTCTTATTGATGCTGTTGATGAGGGTGTCATTCCCAATCACCGTCTTGCAGTCGGTAAAATCATATTGCTCCCGCAGCAGATCACGGATCAGACGGAGGCTGTTTTCCACCTGCTCGAAATTCTCATCCACGGTTTCTTTACCTACCATCTGCCTGCCGGTACGGTCGATAATAAAAAAACTGCTGAAATTATAAAAAAGAATGATCCGGGCATGATGGCGTTTTGCCATATGAACCGCCACTTTTATAGCCTGGTCGGACCGCGTAGTGAAATCGGTGGCCACCAGAATGGTTTTTATGCTTATAAAATCTTTCATATGAATTTAGCTGGGAAAACGAATTTATGGATATTATTTCTGAAAGCATGTCAAGAATCATGCAGATCATGGTATATTTTACGGTTGAGGGTAATAATAAGTTTTTGTTACAAGGATTTGAATTAAAAATATTTTATAGTTATCATTTTTCAAAAAATAGTTATATTTAAATAAATAATATATTTTCTATTGTAAAAACCGCTTTTAAGCATTAATCTGAAAAGGCCTGAAAGTATTGATAACAATCGAAAACAATTGCACACAGAAAAATCATTAACATATTGATATGGTATCATTAACTATTAACGGAAAGACCCATGCGTTGGATGTCAGTGAAGACATGCCGATCCTGTGGGTACTCAGAGACATCGTGGGCCTTACCGGGACCAAGTTCGGGTGCGGCGTGGCCCAATGCGGTGCCTGCATGGTGCATCTGGACGGGGAGGCCGTGAGATCCTGCATTACCAAGGTAAAAAGAGCAGTGGGAAAGAAAATCGTGACCATTGAAGGCCTGTCGCAGAACAATGACCATCCGGTTCAGAAAGCCTGGCAGGAAATCGATGTGCCGCAGTGCGGCTACTGCCATTCCGGGCAGATTATGGCAGCGGCAGTGCTCCTGAGGGAGAATCCTTCACCGACGGATGACGATATCGATCTGGCGATGGCCGGAAACCTATGCCGCTGCGGAACGTATTCCCGCATCCGAAAAGCCATTAAGGTGGCTGCGGATTTACAGAAAAAAGGGACGGTTTAATTTTAAGAGAATAAGGATAATGACAACATTTTTCAAAAAAATAAAATTACAGCCGGGCCATTTATTCCGGGGCTTTTTTGTAGTGGCTATCTCGGCCAGTGCCTTTGGGATGGTAAGCCGGAACGTGAACAAAACCTATACTCCGGTATCCGTTATAAAAAAAGACAGCATCGCTTCGGTAAAAGCATTCGGCGAAGTATATAAAGTACTTATGAGCCCGCGCTGCCTCAACTGCCATCCGGCTGGGGATATCCCGTTGCAGGGCGATGACAGCCATGTCCATCAGATGTATCCGCAGCGCGGGCCCGACGGTAAGGGTCTTTATGCCATGAAATGTGCCAATTGCCACCAGGATGAAAACACACCGGGTATTCATATGCCGCCCGGAAATCCCAAATGGCATCTTCCGCCGGCTGATATGAAAATGGTTTTCGAAGGAAAAACGGCCCGTGAGCTGGCCATACAGCTGCTCAATAAAAAAGAAAACGGAAACAAAAATATAGAAGATCTCATCAAGCATGCCGATGACGGTCTGGTACTGGCGGGTTTCAATCCGGCAGACGGACTGAAGAAACCGCCTTTAACCCACGCGCAGTTTAAAAAGGCGTGGATCACTTGGTTAACCACCGGAGCCTACGCGCCCGCTAAATAATACAGGAATATGTCTAAAGAAACCGATTTTTCAAGAAGAAAATTCCTGCAGCTGGCAGGTTTGGGAGGTGCCGCTTTATGCCTGGGGATTTTTCCCGGGATCTCAAAAGCTTCCGTTATTTCAGAGGCGGCAACCCTCGCGGAAAATATAGAAATGAATGCCTGGATCATCATCAATACATCAGGTAAAATAACGCTGGTGGACCACCGTGCCGAAATGGGGCAGGGGTCTTATCATTCCGTGCCGCAGATTATTGCAGAAGAACTCGAAGTGGATCTCAGCCAGGTGGACGTGATCTTTGCGCAGGGAAGTACGAAATACGGAAGCCAGATCACCGGAGGAAGCTCTACGATCAGGACTTCCTATAAGAACCTTTTGAAGTTAAGCGCCACCGCACGCGAAATGCTGCGTCAGGCAGCGGCAAAACGGTGGAATGTTCCGTTGTCGGAATGCGTTGCCCGAAGCGGGAATATCATCCACGAAAAAACTTCCAGGAAGTTCCATTACGGCGAGCTGGTTGCGGAAGCCTCCAAACTTACCCCTCCTGAGAAAGTGGAGCTCAAGAAACGTTCGGAATATAAAATTATCGGAAAACCGATCAAAAGAATAGATACCCATCTAAAAACAAACGGAGCTGCCGTATTCGGCCTGGATAAAAGGCTGCCGGGGATGCTTTTCGCGTCCGTAGAACGGAATCCGCGGCTGCGGGGAAAGGTGTCAAGCTTTGACGATTCCCAGGCCCGCAAAATAAAAGGTGTTAAAGACGTCATCAAGATCACCATGAAAGTCTGGGATACCGACCGGGAAGGCGTAGCCGTGATTGCCGACAACAGCTGGGCCGCCCTTGAAGGCCGGAAAGCTCTGAAGGTCACCTGGGACGATTCCGGTTTTGAGCATGTGAATACGCCGGATATTTATAAAAAGCATCAGGAGCTTCTGGTAACCCAGGAAGGCCTTACTGCCAAAGAGCAGGGAGATGTAGATGTAAAGGAAAACGGAAACAGGAAAAAAGTCGAGGCAGTGTACATCACCCCTTACCAGTCGCATGTTGCGCTTGAGCCGATCAACTGTATTGCCCATTACCGGAAAGACAAAATCGAAATCTGGGGGCCGATCCAGGCACCGGACTGGATCCAGAAAGATGTTGCCAAAGCATTTGATATGGATGCCAAAAATGTGATCGTTAATATGACCTTCCTCGGCGGAGGCTTCGGAAGAAAGGCTTTTACCGATTTTCCCAACGAAGCCGTAGCCATTTCCAAAAAAATCAATGCGCCGGTGCAGGTGGTTTGGTCCAGGGAAGATGATGCAACGCAGGGCCCTTTCAGGCCGGGCGTATCTTACCGCGGAGAAGGAATTATCGAAAACGGTAAACTAACGGACCTTAAATTCAGGATGGTAGGGCAGAACATCAACCACTGGCAGAGCGGTAAAAAAGGAACCGCCAACCCGAGCACGACGGAAGGCTTCATGGAACCTTATTTTAAGACCATCAAAAACATAAAATTCTCAGACATCCCGTTTGAAACCCCCGTGCCGGTATTGTGGTGGCGGTCGGTGTATGCTTCTACCAACGGTTTTGCCTACGAAAGCTTCATGGATGAAATAGCCCACAGCATGGGGATGGATTCGCTGGAGTTCAGAAGGCAATATATGGATGATGACCGGACGCGGAAGCTGATTGACCGGCTCAAACAGGTCAGCGGATGGAAAAACAGCTCTCAGCAGGAAGGCTATGGCATTGCCATTACCGAGTGTTTCAAAAGCACCGTCGGACAGGTCGTAAAAGTTTCAAAACGGATAGGCGGCGGGGTGAAAATCGATAAAGTCTGGGCCGTCATCGACTGCGGCTGGTACGTGAATCCCGATATTGTGCAAGCCCAGGTGGAAGGTTCCATTGTGATGGCATTGGGGGCCACAATGCACCAGCAGACGTTTACCGACGGAAAAGCCGATCTGATGAATTACAATACCTATCCGCTGCCCCGGATTTATGATATTCCGCCGGTTGAGGTGTACATTATGGAAAACGGGGAAGATGCCGGAGGAGTGGGAGAACCGGGATTGCCGCCATTTGCCCCCGCGCTGGCCAATGCCATTTTCAATCTTACCGGGAAAAGAATCAGGACCCTGCCTTTCGATCTGGCGCAGATATGAAAAAATCAGAGCTGGGGTTTAGCGGTACAACGCTAAGCCTTACAGGCAGATGGTAAAGACCATAATAAGCAGCAAGCGGACAGAATCAGAATAACCGGATCATAACCATGGGTTCTTTTGATAATGTCCGCTTTATGTTTTAATTAAAGTTATAAAGTTTTTTAAATAGTTTAATAAAAGAGGCTAAAGATCAGAATGATGGTGGGATGATGTGGTAGGTGATGTTTCGGTCCGGCTTTAAATTTTCGGGTTTTTTCTTGGAATTACCGTGATTAGCTTAATTTTTGATACTTTATGGTAGTCCGGGAAAAAGCGGTGCTTTTACCTTTAACCGGAATACTGGGATACCGCAAAGTACCGAATGCTTTATGAAAGAAATCAATGATATTATAAAAGCTTACCGAAAAGCGGAAGCCGAAGGTAAAAAAACAGCCCTGGCAACAGTCGTGAAAGTCGAAGGCTCGTCATACCGGCAGCCCGGAGCCCGCATGCTGGTGACGGAGGACGGTGAACTTACGGGGGCGATCAGCGGAGGATGCCTGGAAGGGGATGCCTTGAAAAAAGCATTGCTTGCCATTCATCAGCAACAGAACAAACTGATTACCTATGACACCAGCAATGATGAAGATTCGGATTTCGGAGTACAGCTCGGATGCAACGGAATCGTGCATATTCTCTTTGAATTCATCGATGCTGCTGAAAACAACGCAATCGATTTGCTGATCAGGACCGCAGAAGAAAGACGCGATTCGGTCTTAACCTGTCTTTTTTCACTCGAAAGAGGCCGGCAGCAGATCGGAACGGTTCTTTTTTACAGCCGTAACACCATTTGGCCGGAACGGCATCACTTTGAACATTTAACTCAGGATATTAAAAAAGCTTTTGAAAACCGGGCTTCTGAAGTGAAGAGTATTACCCATGAAAATACCGCTTACGAGGCACTGATTGAATATATTCCTCCTGCAGTTTCCCTGGTGATTGCCGGGGCCGGGAACGATGTAAAGCCGCTGGTTGAAATCGCATCCGCTCTGGGATGGGAGATTACGGTGGCAGAAGGCCGGGTAAGCCATGCTACGGAAAAGAGATTTCCTCTGGCCAAAACGGTAAAAGTCGTCGGTGCCGAAGATTTTTTAAACGAAATCGTGGTGGATGAGCACACTTTTGTTGTTCTGATGACGCATAATTACCAGTATGACCTCACGGTTTTAAAAAATATGCTCAGCCGCCAAAACCGGTACATCGGCGTTTTGGGCCCGAAATCCAAGCTCAACCGCATGCTCGGTGATCTCGCAAAAGAAAATGTTGAGGTTTCCGGCGAGCAGATGCAAAGGGTTTACGGGCCGGTCGGACTCGACATCGGAGCCGAAACTTCGGAAGAAATAGCCCTTTCCGTGGTCGCTGAAATAAAAGCGGTACTCGAGGGGAAAAAAGGAAATTCATTGCGATATAAAAAAGAAAAAATCCATCACGCCGTCAGCGGTGATGCCCAATAATATGATAACGGATACATTCGGACGCGTCCACGACTACCTCAGGATCTCTCTCACCGACAACTGCAACCTCCGCTGCTTCTACTGCATGCCCGACGAGAAATATGCTTTTGCACCGGCTTCCAGGCTGATGCAGCCGGATGAGATCGAGATGATGGCTAAAATCTTTGTGGCCGCAGGCGTAAAAAAAATAAGACTGACCGGTGGGGAGCCGTTGGTAAGAAAAGATGCACCGCTGATTCTGGAGAAACTGGGAAAGCTTGGCATTGAACTGGCCATTACCACCAACGGGGTACGGGTAAAGGAACTTCTCCCGCAGCTTACGGCCGCGAATGTGAAAACTTTCAACATCAGTCTGGATACTTTGGATGCCGCAAAATTTCAGAAGATTACAAGACGGGATCTTTTTGATAAAGTGAAAGAAGCTATTTATCTTTTGCTGGAAAACAATTTCCGTGTCAAAATTAACGTGGTGATGATGAAGGACCTCAATGATGATGAAATCAATGATTTTGTTGAAGTGACCAGGCATCACAACATAGAAGTGCGGTTTATTGAATTTATGCCGTTCAGCGGAAACCGATGGACCAGCAACCAGGTGGTGACTCTGGAAGAAATTCTCAGTGAAGTACAAACCCGATACGATCTTATCGCGTTGCCTCATGAAGCTCATGATACGGCTAAAAGATTTAAAATTCCGGGGTTTGCCGGTAATTTTGCCGTCATCAGTACCATGAGTGCCCCTTTCTGTTCATCCTGCAACAGGATCCGGTTAACAGCCGACGGGAAGCTGAAAAACTGCCTGTTCTCGAAGGGGGAAACCGATCTTCTTTCGGCACTGAGAAATGGGGAAGATATTAAACCCCTGATTCAGTCGACCATCTTCGCTAAAGCAAAAGCACTGGGCGGGCAGTTTGAAGGATTGTTCCGGGATATTGATGCAACAGCTATTGAAAACCGCAGCATGATAACCATCGGAGGATAATGAAGAACAAAACGGCGATCATTATTCTTGCAGCAGGAAGCTCTTCCCGGTTGGGTGAGCCCAAACAACTTTTAGAGTATAAAGGAAAAACCCTTTTGCGCCATACCCTGGACGAAGCATCAAAGATAACATCCCAAATCGTGGTGGTAACGGGAGAAGAAAATCCGCGCATCACGGAACAGATTTCCGGTTTTCATAAGATCCAAAATGAAAACCGGGCGGAAGGCATGGCCTCTTCCCTTAAAGTAGGGCTGCAGGAAACCATCCGGCTTTTCCCTGATACGGAACAGTTTATCTTCACGGTTTGCGACCAGCCTTTTATTTCGGCTTCCGTTTTCAAAGCTTTAATTGAGAAAAAAAAGAATTCGCCAAAAGGAATTGTGGCTTCGGCTTATGCAGATACGCTGGGCGTTCCGGTGCTGTTCAGCAGTACATATACAGAAAAATTATTCAACTTAAACGGTCAGGAGGGGGCGCGGAAGCTTATTCAGCAATACATAGACGATACGGATTCCGTATCTTTTGAAGCAGGCTCCTGGGATATCGATACTCCCGAAGACTATAAAAAATTAATCGATCTATGATTTCAGTTACAGAAGCAAAACAGATCATTTTTAATTATTTACCGGAGAGGAAAACAGGAGTGTTACCGCTTTCCGAAGCTGCCGGCCTGGTCACTTCATCAGACGTGATTGCCGGTACCGATATTCCGGGTTTTCCGCAGTCGTCGATGGATGGCTATGCCCTAAAATTTGAAGATAGAAATTTACCCTTGGAGATCAGCGGTGAAATGGCGGCCGGAACTACGGCGGCTTCAGAGATAAAAAACGGCCAGGCTTCCAGGATTTTTACGGGTGCGCCTTTGCCGGAGGGAGCAGATACCGTCGTAATGCAGGAGAAAGTAACGGTAGAAAATCAAAGGCTTCTTATTGATGATGAACATCTGAGCCATGGTCTCAACGTGCGTCCTAAAGGATCGGAAGTGAAGCAGGGCGCTGTTGCCATGGCCGCAGGAACGGTACTGAGTCCGGCAGCCATCGGATTTCTGGCTGGAATCGGAAAAGATAAAGTGGAGGTCTTCCGTCTGCCGGTAATTGCCGTGATCCTGACGGGCAATGAACTGCAGGATCCCGGAAAAGAACTGGCTTTCGGCCAGGTCTATGAATCGAATTCCTATCAGCTTAAAGCCGCACTGGAAAAAACGGGGGTCAAAAAAATCCGTATTTTCAGGGCTGAAGACGATCCGGAAACCCTTCAGCAGGTTCTGGAACATGCTCTGGAAATCAGCGATATAGTTTTGCTCAACGGAGGTGTAAGCGTGGGAGATTACGATTTCGTAACTCAGGCAGCAAAACATTGCGGCATCGAAGAAAAATTCCACAAAATCAGACAGAAACCCGGAAAACCTTTGTTCTTCGGAACCAAAGGCGAAAAACTGGTTTTCGGACTGCCGGGAAATCCCTCGTCATCACTGACCTGTTTTTACCAATATGTGCTGCCGGCTGTTGAGCAGCTTTCAGGACTAAAAAATTCAATACGGAAAATCAATGCAACGGCAACCCATGATTATACGAAGCCTGTGGGGCTGACCCATTTTCTTAAGGCTTCTTACGGAGAAGGCAAAGTAACGCCGCTTCATGCCCAGGAATCCTACCGCCTCCATTCTTTTGCCCAGGCCAATTGTTTTCTGGTATTGCCTGAAGAGTCAACAGGATGTAAGGAAGGCGATGCCGTGGAAATCCATTTGCTGCCGGTCTAATTTAAATTTAAAATGAATTAATGAGTATAGAATTATTTTATGCCGTCCTTTTTGTCGTTGCTTTCTTTTACGCGGCTGTAGGTCACGGCGGAGCGAGCGGCTATCTGGCGCTTATGGCGTTGTACGGCGTTGCTCCCGAAGAAATGAAACCCACGGCTTTGGTCCTGAACCTGTTTGTTTCCCTGACGTCATTCATCCAGTATTACCGGGGCGGATATTTCCTGAAGAAACTGTTTATTCCCATTGCTGCCGCTTCCATTCCGCTGGCTTTTATCGGCGGCATGATGACGATGGAAGAAAATATTTACAAACGTATCCTGGGCGTACTCCTGCTGTTTCCGGTTATACGGTTTTTCTTTTTTAAAAATACGGAAGACCATGAGCTGAAAGAGCAGAATATTGCCGTAGCGGTAGTTACCGGCGGTGTCGTCGGGTTATTATCCGGAATGATAGGCATCGGTGGCGGAATCATCCTTTCCCCGATTTTGCTTCTGCTAAAATGGACCAACCAGAAACAGACGGCGGCCATCAGCGCAGCCTTTATATTTGTAAATTCCCTTTCCGGACTGGGTGGGATGCTCACCCAGGGCATCAGATTTACTGATAATATGTTGATGTACGTCATCGTTGCTTTTACAGGAGGACTTCTGGGCGCTTATTTAGGTTCTAAAAAATTCAATCAGAACGTTTTAAAATATGTCTTGGCCACGGTTCTGCTGATGGCTTCCTATAAACTTTTACTTACCAAAGCTTAAATAATGAAATATTTTACCACCTTATTCGTATTTTTAGCCGTATTCCTGCAGGCGCAGAAAATTTTCGTACGGGGAGACATCAGGAAACCGGTAACGTTTACTTACGAAGATCTGAAAAAATATCCCATACATGAAGTGAAGAGCATCGATATCCTGAACCATAAAATGGAATTTAAGAAGACGCTTAAAAATCTGAAAGGCGTTCTGCTGAAAGATGTTTTAAGCCAGATTAGTTTTAATGTGCCGACACCGAAAGAGCTCAGTACTTATTATTTGGTATGTACTGCAGAAGACGGGTATAGGGTAGTTTATTCATGGAACGAACTGTTCAATACGGAAGCTGGTGATCGCATCATGCTGATTACGGATGAAAACGGCACGCCCGCTTCAGGAACGAAAGAAGGAATTACCATGATAACGCCGGGAGACCGGGCAACAGGAAGAAGATATGTTAAAAATCTTTCGGAAATTGTTATTAAAAAAGCAGATTGATATGGAAGTGAAAATCATAGCTTTCGGAAAGATTGCTGAAATCACGGGAAAAGACTTTTCCGTTACGGCATCTGATACCGATACTTTAAAAGAGCAGTTAGCGGTACAGTTTCCGCAGCTTGCCGATATGAAATTTGCAGTGGCAGTTAATAGAAAAGTCACTGAAGAAAACAGAACATTCAGCAATAATGATACGGTGGCCCTGATGCCGCCTTATTCAGGAGGATAATATGGAAAAGCAGAACGAAAGATATTCCCGGCATTTCAGCCTCTCAGGATTTGGACAAGCTGGGCAGGAGAAACTTTTAAAGGCCGGCATTCTCGTGATCGGTGCCGGCGGATTGGGTTGTCCCGTTTTGCAGTATCTGGCTGCAGCGGGTATAGGAACGATCGGTATTGTTGATCATGACCGGATTTCTTTGAGCAATCTGCAGAGACAGACGCTCTACGCTACCGGAGAGATTGGACAATTGAAATCGGTAACGGCCGCCAAAAAGCTCAGGGCTTTAAATCCGGAAATTACCATTACAGCGTATACCGACGAAGTTACCGCTTCGAATATCTGGGATCTGATTTCAGGATATGACCTGGTGGTGGACGCCACAGATAATTTTGCCACCCGTTATCTGATAAGCGATACCTGCTATCTTTTGAATAAGCCCTTGGTATTCGGAGCGGTATCCCGGTATGAAGGCCAGGTGGCGGTTTTCGGACCTGATGATCAGGGACAATACGTCAGTTACCGCGATCTGTTCCCGGAACCTCCGCGTCCCGGTGAAGTCCCGGACTGCAATACAGCGGGCGTGCTGGGCGTATTGCCCGGAATGATCGGGATGATGCAGGCCAATGAAGCCATCAAGCAGATCACAGGAATTGGAAATGTGTTGACCGGTCATCTCCTGACCTTCAATATGCTCACCTACGAAACGATGGTCTTGGAGCTGTCCAAAAATAAAGACTCGGAAAAGCGGATGCCAAGGAACCGGGAAGAACTTGAAAAAACCGATTATCAATTCCTTTGCGGATTGTCTCATCCTGATATCACTGCTTTGGATCCTGAAAGTTTTTTAAATAAAATAAAAACAGGTAAAATAACCGCCATTGATGTGCGGGAAGAAGGCGAGCTGCCGGCTGCCGGTTTTCCCCATCTTCATATCCCACTGTCCCGGCTGGAGGAAAGTTTAAACGAAATTCCTGAATCTGAAATTGCATTTTTCTGCCAGGGCGGAACCCGCAGCCTTAAAGCCGCGGAAATCTTTATCCAAAATCGGAAAACACCATACAGGCCAGGCCATCTTGAAGGAGGGATCCTGGCATTAATAAAAGAACAAAATGAAAAAAGAAATTAAAAATATATTCAGGGAAGGCGCCATCGACCCGCTGTTTATTTCGGAAAGCATTGCCGGTCATTCCGCTAAAAAAAACATTGGGGCACACGGCATTTTTCTGGGCCAGATCCGGGAAGATGTCGTAGACGGAAAATCCGTATCAGCAATTGAATACACGGCTTATGAAGAAATGGCACTGGAAAAGATGCATCAGATCCGGGAAGATATCTTTGCCCGATACGATCTTACCTGCCTGCATGTTTACCATAGTTTAGGGAGCATCAGGGCCGGAGAGATCTGCCTGTTCGTATTCACTTCTTCAAAGCACAGGGTTGCCGCAATGGAAAGCTGCAATGAGCTGGTCGAACGCATTAAAAAAGAGCTTCCCATCTGGGGCCGGGAAATCTTTGAGGACGATTCCCACCAATGGAAGGTCAATCAGTAGATGGTTGAATGAATTGATATCGATTTGGTAAAGCGTGTCTTGGATATCAACAGGAACGTGCTTTAGCCCATTTAAAAAAGAAAAATCATCCGGCTTAGCCAAAAACTTATTAATGATATCAGATTAAGTCAACATCAATGGGTCAAAAAGCATCAAGTAGAAAAAGGCTTGTATGGAGAATTGATCTTCAACATTTATTCATCACACATTGAATATCAACCTTAACCTTAACCTTAACCTTAACCTTAACCTTGAATCCAGAACCCAGAACTTTAAACCTTAAACTTTGAACCCAAAACCTTAAACTCTCAAAATGGTCAACATTACCCATAAATCATCGACATTACGGAAGGCGATCGCCACCGCAACGGTAAAAACTTCATCACAGGCAACCATTGATGCCGTTCAGCAACGGAAGGTTCCGAAAGGGGATATCTTTGAATTCTCCAGGGCGGCAGCCTTGTTCGGCGTAAAGAAAACCAGCGATGTCATTCCCGACTGCCATCCGCTGCCGGTGGAATTTACGGCAGTAACTTACGAAATTCAAGATTTATCCATCATCATATCGGTAGAAGTACATACCATTTATAAAACCGGGGTAGAAGTGGAAGCCATGCACGGCGCATCGGTAGCGGCATTGGTGATGTACGACATGCTGAAGCCCATCGATAAAAACGTAGAAATCCGGAACATTAGGCTGCTGGAAAAGAAAGGCGGCAAATCTGACGATAAAAAATATACATCCGGTGAATTGAAAGCCGCGGTCGTAGTCTGTTCAGACACGGTTCATCAGGGACAGAATGAAGACACTTCAGGAAAAATAATTGTCCGGAAGCTGGAGGAATACGGATTTACGGATATTGATTATCTGGTGGTCCCTGATGAGGCGGAAGCGATTCAGCAGGCACTTTCACGATATAAAACCCACGGATCGGATCTCGTTATTTTTACCGGCGGGACCGGTGTTTCCCCCAGAGACGTCACCCCCGAGGCATTGCAGCCGATGATCGACCGGCCGCTGCCCGGAATCATGGAAACCGCCCGTGCTTACGGCCAGGAGCGGATCAAAACCTCCATGCTGTCCAGAGGGATTGCCGGCTTCAGCGAAGAAACGTTAGTCTTAACATTCCCGGGCTCTCAAAAAGGCGCTGCCGAATACATGCAATCCTTGTTTCCCCAGGTGCTTCATGTTTTTGAAGTGAAAAAAGGAAAGAGGCATGGGGAAGGATGATTGATCAATGAGTATTGAGGAATTGATCAGATGTGGAAAGGCTTTACACTAAATATAGCAAAAACAACAGCCAGTAGGTATATCCTGAAGGGGCATAACAATAATAACCCCGGGTAAAACCCGGGGTTAAGCGAAGTAATAAAGTCTATAATTAACAGCGTTAAAGAAATTTAGATTCATTCTTAATACCGAAAAAGAATTCATAACCTGTCTGTTTTTTTTGATAGTTGTTTTTTAGAGTTAAAATACTTTTTTCAGCTGAAAACCTGATGTTTATATGAGTCGGGATCTTCTTGCTGTAATTATTATTAAACATAAGATTCGGGTATGATGAACCGGTAACATCAGTAAATACAAAACCCGGTAATTTTTACATACCTCACTTTACCGCAATCATAAGATTGCGGTTCTTTTTTTGCATAAACACTTCCAATACCAAATCTCAAAATTATGCTTGATCAGAACAATCAGTCGGTTGCCCTAACGGTAAACGGACAACAGCACCGGCTTGAGCTTAAGCCCTGGGTATCCCTTCTGGACGCCCTCAGACATACCCTCGACCTTACCGGGACCAAAAAAGGATGCGACCACGGACAGTGCGGCGCCTGTACCGTATTGGTGGACGGCAAAAGGGTGCTGAGCTGCCTGACATTGGCGGTGATGAAAGACGGGTCTGAAGTAACTACCATTGAAGGGATCGGGAGCCCCGATCAGTTACACCCGGTACAGAAAGCGTTTATCGAACATGATGCTTTCCAGTGCGGATATTGCACTCCGGGACAGATCTGCAGTGCGGTCGGTCTTCTGGAAGAAGGCAAAGCGCAAACCAGGGAAGAAGTAAAGGACCTGATGAGCGGAAACCTTTGCCGCTGCGGAGCCAACAGAGGAATTATCAATGCCATCATGGCGGTAAAAACGAAGCGGAATGAACAATTTTTCCTATACCAAAATAAAAGAGATAGCCGATGCGTCGGTATTGCTGAAAGACAATGTCGGCAATAAAGCCATTGCAGGCGGAACGAATATCGTCGACCTGATGAAATATTTTGTCGTGGAAGCCGATACGCTGGTGGATCTCAACGGGATTTCGGGAATGGATGAATTGTCCCAAACGGAGAACGGCGGTGTCCTTCTGGGTGCGTTAATGACCAACGCCTCAACAGCCTATCATCCCGTTATCGAACAGAAATATCCGTTGCTTTCAAAAACAATTCTGGCAGGTGCATCGGGGCAGATCCGGAATATGGCTACCAATGGCGGGAACCTGCTGCAGAAAACACGCTGCTATTATTTTTACGATCATTCGGTTCCGTGCAACAAGAGGAAACCCGGATCGGGATGCCCTGCTGTTAAGGGCTACAACCGCATCCATGCCATTCTGGGACATTCGCAGGATTGTATTGCGGTTTTCCCGTCCGATATGTGTGTTGCCCTGGCGGCCCTGAATGCTACAGTTCATGTGAACGGTCAGGAAGGGGAGAGGCAGGTGGCTTTTGAAGATTTTCACCGGCTGCCCGGAGAGACGCCGGAGATCGACAACAACCTGAAACAGGGTGAAGTCATTACCGGAATCGAATTGCCCGATGAGGACTTTACCCAATATTATTCTTATCTGAAACTAAGGGACCGCAGCTCTTACGCATTCGCGCTGATTTCGGTAGCCACAGCGTTTAAAATTGAGAATGACCAGATCACCGAAGCGAGGATTGCTTTAGGAGGGGTTGCGCATAAGCCGTGGCGTAACAAGGAAGCGGAAGAATACCTCAAAGGAAAAGCGCCTTTCCGGGAGCATTTTGCCCAGGCTGCCGATCTCATTTTGGCAGAGGCCCAGGGCTTTAAGCACAACCGCTTTAAAATTGACCTGGCCAAGAAAGCAATCATCCGGAACTGCATGATGGCCCTAGAACCTGAAACCCAGCGACCGGGTGCAAAACCTTCTCTGTAGTTATCCCAAACACCAACCCCAAAAATTATTTATGAAAAATTTACCATCGATAGGACAGCCTCACAACCGCCTGGAAGGAGCTCTGAAAGTGACGGGCAGCGCAAAATATGCCGGTGATTACAACGTAGACGGGCTTTTATACGGTTATGTAGTCAACAGTACCATTACCAAAGGGAAAATTAAAAGCATCGATACTTCCGGAGTGAAAGATCTTGAAGGTATTGTTGAGATCTTAACGCACGAAAACCGTCCTTCCACGGCCTGGTTCGATTTCCAGTATGCCGATATGGATGCGCCTCCGGGAACGGTTTTCAAACCTTTGAAAGATAACGTCATCCGATACAACGGCCAGCCGATTGCTTTAGTAATTGCCGAAACTTTTGAAATGGCACGCTATGCCGCTACCAAAATTAAGATAGAATATGAAACGAAAGGTTTCGCCACCGAAATGGCTGCCAATCTTGAAGAAGCGCGTGATCCTAAAAAAGGCCTAGCTTCTCTGCTGAAACCGCCGCCGCCAAAACCGAAAGGCGATTTCGATAAAGCCTATCAGGAATCTTTTGCAAAGACCGACAGCCGGTTCAGCCATGGGACCGAGCACCATAACCCGATGGAACTCTATGCATCAACGGTCATCTATGAAGGTGAAGGCAAACTCAAGATTTACGATAAAACCCAGGGGACCATCAACTCTCAGATGTACGTGGCCAATGTCTTCGGGCTTAAAATGAAAAACGTACAGGTGATCTCGCCGTTTGTCGGCGGAGGCTTCGGGTCAGGCCTGCGGCCGCAGCATCAGCTGTTTATGGCCGTGATGGCTTCGCTGCATTTAAAAAGAAACGTCAGGGTAACCCTGGACCGTGCGCAGATGTACATGATCGGACACCGCCCGCCGACGTTGCAGCATACCAAATTCGGGGCAGATGAAAACGGAAAGGTGAATGCGATTTTTCACGAAGCCATCGGTGAAACTTCCCAGTTTGAAGACTATGTGGAAATCGTAGTCAACTGGGCCAACATGCTGTACCCTGCAGAAAATACATTGCTGAAGCATAAAATCGTTCCTTTGGACGTCTACAGTCCTCTGGATATGAGGGCACCTGGTGGAAGTACGGGAATGCATGCCATTGAAGTCACCATGGATGAAATCGCTTACCAGCTGAATATTGATCCGGTAGAGCTGAGGCTCATTAATTATTCGATGATCGACAAAAGCAGCGAAAAGGAATATTCCAGTAAGGAACTGAAGGAATGTTATCTCCGCGGTGCCCAAAAATTCGGCTGGGACCGGCGGAATCCGGTTCCCAGGAGCATGAAGCGCGGAAACAAACTGGTCGGCTACGGAATGGCGACCGGAATGTGGGATGCCAACCGGCTTTTGGGCAGAGCGGAAGCCATTCTTAAAGCCGACGGAAAGGTGGAAGTTCAGAGTGCAGTTACCGATATCGGAACGGGAACGTTCACCGTCATGACGCAGATTGCCGCAGATCAGCTCGGCTTACCGGTGGAAGAGGTTACTTTCTCGTATGCTGACAGCAAGATGGCGTTTGCCCCGATCCAGGGCGGATCTTTCACCACGGCTACTGTTGGGCCGGCAGTTAAGGCAGCCTGTGAGGCTTTGAATAAAAAGCTGCTGAAAATTGCCAGCCTGATGGAAGGATCCGCTTTTGCGGAAGCTAAATTCAAAGATGTCGACTTTAAAGATCACCATATCATCCTGAAAAGCAATACTGAAATAAAAATCGGTTACAACGAAATCTTAAAGCATAACGATGGCAAAGAAATCCGCACCAAAAATTCTGCAATGCCGAATCCGCTGACCTCCGGAAAAAAAGCAAGGGCGGTACACAGTGCGGTTTTTGTAGAGGTGGAAGTGGATGAAGAACTGGGGGTGATTGAAGTAAAAAGAGCCTTAACGGCAGTTGCGGCAGGAAAAATCATTAATCCCAAAACGGCGGAAAGCCAGCTGTTGGGAGGGATGATCTGGGGGATCAGCAAAGCGCTCCACGAAGAAACCATTACCGACCACAGGCTCGGCAAATACATGAATGACGATCTGGCGGAATACCATATTCCGGTTCATGCGGATATTCATGATTTACAAGTCCTGTTCATAGAGGAAGACGATAAATTCGTTAACGACCTCGGCGTAAAAGGAGTCGGCGAAATCGGCGGGGTAGGAATGCCGCCGGCGATTACCAATGCGGTGTATCATGCCACCGGCAAAAGAATTTACGACCTGCCGATCCATTTCGATTATCTGCTGGAGTAGTCTTTCAATATAAATAACAATCAACAGAAACGGGCTTCAGCCCGTTTTTTTTGAACGATAACTGAACTGAAAACACCATTACAGATTTTTGCAAATCATGGCAGTTTAACACATAGATTTACACTCTTTTACAGATGATTGCGCACATTTTACTGCTGCAAAAATTTTACACAACGCTTTTCATTCTGAAAGGAATCTAAACATGGTATTAGAGCACATGAAAGATTTGCGTTTAGATTATATCGAAGATTCAAAGAAGTTAATGACAAAAGATATGGAAATTTTAATTAAAAACCGAATAATTATTTTACAGTTTTAGAACACCTCGATTGTCATTCCCGAAGGGAATCTAAATATGGTATTAGAGATTCGCATGGAATGATAACCGGACGTTTAGTTTTCAAGCTGAGTTTCCTTTCCATCGTTTGTTATTCCGAAATGAATCTCAACATCGTATAAGCGAATAGAAAGGAGAAATTCGCATTTAGATTTCCCGAAATGAAAAAAGAGTTATATCGATTACACAGATTTTACGGACCATAGAGTAACGTAAATTCGGCAATATTGGACTTATATTCAGTCTTTTAATTATTTAAAAAATAAAATTAAGACTTATCAATAAAATTCCTGTTGGCAGTAGAATGAATAAATGATTTGCCCTTCTGATAGGATTTCATCCTATCCTTTACTAAGTTGTTCCTCCGGAACTTTAAAGCACCCTAATTGAAAAATAACCAAAACTGGTTATTCAGGATTAAATAAAAACTTCTCTGAGAAAGTGACACCTACTCAGTTTGATGATAAAGACCTTTGAACTTATGTCTGAAATGAGAAACTTCCGGCATCCAGCTTCCATCTTCCAGCCTATTGATGCGGGTTCTTCTTCGAGTTGACGTTAGAGTAGCTTAGAATAATCTCCTCCACCAATGCTTGTCATCCTTTTCAAAATGCAAGCATAAAAATCTTTGATTTTTAAAAGCTTTTGTGCGCTTATTCATCGTAAAGCATTCAACTTTTTTAAACAGTGTCAATCTCTTTTGTGCCTTTTGTGGTAAAATGGTCTGCTGCGCACGATGTAGATAACAATGCGGCTTCGGCTCCGCCCAGTCACTAGGAAATTAAATCTGATGTGACTTATATATTAAAGCATCTGATATTCAGATTAATTTAATAGCATATATCTCTTTTGACCCTTTTGCGGTTAAATAAAAGATTCACAACATCTTACCCTTTCCTGAACTGCGCCACTAATTCCGAAATTCTTTCTACCACCACATCAATTTCCTCTTCCGTATTGTCTTTTCCTAAGCTGAAACGGATGGAGCATAATGCATCTTCATCGCTCAACCCGATGCCTTTCAGGACATGCGACGGTTCGGTGGTCACTGATGAACAGGCTGATCCGCTGGATACCGAAATATGCTGCAAAGCTATAATCAGCTGTTCTGAAAATACATTTTTAAACATGATGTTCGAGGTATTGAATATCCGGTTTTCAACAGATCCGTTCACGGCAGTTCCTTCGATATTCAGCAATCTGTTTTCCAGGCTGTCGCGAAGGGCCTTTACATAAGCAATGTCACGGGTCATATTTTCTTTTGCGATCTCACAGGCTTTGGCCATCCCGATAATCCCCGGGACATTCAGGGTGCTGCTCCGCCTGTTTTTCTGCTGTCCGCCTCCGGTAATCTGTGCTTCCAGGTATTTTTTGACTCTTCCTGAAACATAAAGGCCGCCGACCCCTTTCGGTCCGTAGAACTTATGCGCGGAAAAGGCCATTAAATCAATACCAAGCTCCTGAACATCCACCGGGATTTTTCCCACCGCCTGCGTGGCATCGCACAACAGGAAAGCCCCTTTTGCGTGAACGATTTCGCTGATTTTTCTGATGTCCTGAATAGTTCCGGTCTCGTTATTCACCAGCATGATGCTTACCAGAAGGGTTTTATCCGTGATCGTTTTTTCCAGGACATCCGGATCAAGCAATCCGTCGCTTTGAACGGGAAGGATGGAGCAGGCCAGATTATTTCTCCGGGCATGGTCCTTTACCGTGTCCAAAACCGCCTTATGTTCGGTGCATAAAGTGATCAGATGATCCCTTCCACCGTTTGAAATCCCCCGTATGGCAAGATTCACCGATTCTGTAGCTCCTGAAGTATATACCATTTCTTCCGGCCTGCTTCCGATAAGATCAGCGATCTGCCAGCGGGCATCATCAACCAGTTCATTCAAGGTAAGTCCTGCGAGATGGCTGCTGCCCGGATTGTAATAATATTCCGTAAAAAAAGGAAGCATGGCCTGCACTACGTTTTCGTCAGGCCTCGTGGTCGCATTATGATCAAGGTAAATGTTTGGGGAAATCATATTAAAATAAGAAATTCTTCAGTTGGTCTACCATAAAGATACAAAATCCTTTTGTAAGTTGCGGGTTACTGTTGCTGCAAAGGAGAGATTAAAACATATAATTATTTAAAGAAAAATCATCATAAACTACCATATCACTACCATATTTCACCGGGTTTTGATTACGATCAATAAGATTATTTGGCTTTCTCTCTATCTTCGGATGAGAATAGATAAATAGACTACCAAACAGCAAAAACAATGAATCCAAAAGGAAAATTACTCATTATCGGCGGTAATGAAGATAAAATAGGAAACCGGGTTTCCATTGAAGATGATAATAAAAATTTTTCACCTTATCAGATTCTTAAACTTCTTGTTGATCATCATGACGACCGTATCGAAGTCATTACATCAGCCAGTTCGGAACCGGAAAGCATGCGCGAAAGCTATGCGAAGACCTTTGCAGAGACGGGCTTTACCAATGTTGGTTTTATCCATCTGTCCAAAGAGAACGCAGAAAAATATTACGGGCGTATAACGGAGGCGAGAACTGTATTTTTTACAGGAGGCGATCAGAACAGGATCTGTAAGGAAATTAAAGAGACTCCTATTGCAGCCCTGCTCAGCGAGAAATACCTCCATGAAGAAGGTTTTATGATTGCCGGAACAAGCGCGGGAGCCATGTGCATGCCGCAACACATCATCTGCGATGCCCTGGATGAGGAAGCCATACTGGAAAATGATCTTACCCTGGGTTCCGGCCTCGGGTTGTTGAAAAACGGTATCGTGGATACCCATTTTATGAACCGGGGCAGGATCGGAAGGCTTGCCCATGCCGTAACCATGCAGCGGGACTGCCTGGGGATCGGCTTGGGGGAAGATACCGCACTGCTTATTGAAAACGGAAAGCATGCCGTCTGCAAAGGATCTGGGACGGTGGTAATTCTGAATCCTCGCAACATTCAGCATACCAATTGCGGAACGGCTGAAAAAGGCGAGCCGGTATTTATCGATAACCTGGTCATGAGCATGCTGACCGATGGCTGCAGGATCGACTTATCTTCAGGGCAGCTGGAAAATATTCAGACACTGGAAAACAACTGTGGGTAGAATGGTTTCCTTAACCTTTGTAAATGAAGTTAGCCATAAACCGGATCGTTTGTTCATCAGGCCTGTTTGTGACGGCAGTCATGAAATGCTTTGCCATAAATCCTTTTTTTTGCGGGAAAATAGAAGATGAAAACTTTAGTGTTATTTTTTATCATGTGCGGAAAAATCCTGACGGCTCAGCTGCTGACCGTTAATAACCTCCGACACCTGACATCGGGTTCCCTGCAAAATCTGGATACCAAGCTGGCAGAACATTTTGATCTGGAAAGAAACACGGATATGGAAGATCCCGGCAACCGGGTGTATGCCAACGCGAACCGGAACACCGGCCATTTTAAAGTGCTTACCGTATTTACAAATGCCCGGAACTGCATGGCGCTTTCTCTGGTTACCCAGGATGAGGCAGAAGTGCACCGGTTCCATCAGGACCTGCTGAAAGAAGGTTTTGTGATGGGCGAATACAGGGACAGCCAGGGAAATTCCGGGAGAAACTACATCAAAGAACAGATGTTGGTTACCATCAAAGGAACGGCTACCGATATTCCGGCCCATCAGGTGATCTGGAGATGCCGTTGAAATTTCCTGTCGCATTTTATCCGGCATCAACAGCAGATTACCGGATGCGGCATATAATCAGCAGGTTTCAGTCATCAGGTCGCCGAAGCAGATCGTTACGTCGATATCAATTTTTAATACCATTGCTGCACACGTTTAGTTTGATTTAATATTTAATCATTATGATTGATTTTTTATTCTTAATAGTAACTAATTTGCTTGCGTATGCACGAAATATTAGGTATTTTTTTTAATTTTACCTAAAAATACAACAACAATAATCACTATATGGTTATATCTGAAGAAATTTTATTGGAACATGGAGGTATTGTGCAGGATTTTGCGCTGGATGATTTTATTTTTAAGGAAGGCGGCTTTGCACAGTATTACTTCCAGATAAGGTCCGGCGTGGTGAAAATTAATAACTTTTTTGAAGACGGAAAAGAATTTGTCCACGGGTTTCCCTTTGAAGGCCACTGCTTCGGAGAAACCTATCTCCTTACCGATAAGCAGTACGCCGTCAATGCCATAGCAGTTACGGATTGCACCGTTATTAAGCTGGATAAAAAGATATACCTTAATCTCATCCACCAGCAGCCTAATCTCTTTTTTAAGGTCAGCCGCTACACTGCGGACCGGCTGCATTTCCGCTATGTGATTTCTTCCTTCCTTGCGATCCTCGATCCGCAGATCAGAATCCAGAAACTTCTGGACTATATGAAAGGATATTTTGGCTACAACGAAAAATACAGCTTCGTAGTTCCTTTCACAAGATCCCAGCTTGCTTCCCTTACCGGATTGCGGGTAGAAACCCTGATCCGCACAGTAAAGAAAATGGAAAAACTGAATATTTTAAGGATCGACAACACGAAAATTTATTATTAGAAAAGGATGAAGTGAAAATGACTACCGTATCCGGACCGGTCACCGGTCCGATAAATCCCAACCTGTTTAAAGAACATACCGAATTTTCAATGCCGGGAATTTAAATTTCAGGCACCGTAATTTTTGTCCGTTTAACCGGTTGAAAATCAAGGATTTATAATCTGTTCATTAATTAATGAATATCGTAAATACAACGGATTCGGCATAGGATTTCATCAGCTTAAACGAATAAATTTTGTTAAAAATCCAATATTTGTCAAAATTAATTATACATTTGTATCATTAAATATCAAAAATGAACCACACGATTATCATTATTGTCATTTCTGTTATTATCGGATTTCCGGTGATGGGTAATGGCTCGTGATAATTATTAAAACAAGATAATACAAACCATTCTCATCGCGGGAATGGTTTTTTTTATGCCTGAAATTTAAAATTTAATATAAAAAACCAATACAGTATGTATTACAATGATGACAGCTTGCTCTTCTTCGATGGAGAATATATGAAAGCAAAAGATGCGAAAACCGATTTATACGGACAGTCCCTGCACTATGGCTATGCGGTGTTCGAAGGCATCAAATCTTATAAAACCGCGAATGGCGCTAGGATCTTCAAAGCAGAAGAACATTACGACCGCCTCAGGAGATCTGCGGAAGCCATGATGATGCCTTTCAGCTACTCGACGGAAGAAATGGTAGACGCAACCTATAAGCTTTTGGAAATGAACAACCTGGAAAACGCTTACATCCGTCCGATTGTCATCTGTTCGCCCAATATGGCCCTTTCCAAAGGCCGGAAAAGCTATCTTGTCATTGAAGTCTGGAACTGGGACAACGGTTATCTGGCCAACAGAATGAGGATCATGACATCCTCTTTCCAACGCCCGAATCCCAAAGCGTTTAAGGTGGAAGCAAAAGTAAGCGGTCACTATGTAAACTCCATTCTGGCATGCCAGGAAGCCAAAGACAAAGGATTCGATGAGGCCTTGGTACTGGATGAAAACGGAAATGTGGCGGAAAGTTCAGGAGCTAACGTATTTTACGAAAAAGATGGAAAATTGTTCACGCCGGCCAAAGGGAATATCCTTCCGGGAATTACCCGCGCTACTGTTTTTGAAATCTGTAAGGAACTGGGAATTCCAACCGAGGAAAAATTCTTTAAGCCGGAGGAAATGCAGGGGGCGGAGGCCGGGTTTTTCTGTGGAACTGCCGCCGAAATCGTAGCCCTGGACTCTCTGGACAATGTTCCTTTCAACCTCAGTTGGGAGAACAGCCTTTCGTCCAGGGTGCAGCAGGCGTACCGGCATCTGGTGCTTGAAGAAGATTATGCTTACCTGAAAACCCAGCCGCAATATGTGTAATACGGAACTGAACAGATATTCGAAAACCCTGACGAAAGACCCGACGCAGCCGGCTACCCAGGCCATGTTCTACGGGATCGGATTTCAGAAGGAAGACTTTGATAAAGCGCAGGTCGGCATCGCCAGTATGGGCTATGACGGAAATACCTGCAATATGCACCTCAACGGCCTTGCCGAAGTGGTAAAGACCGGCGTTAAGGAGCAGGACCTGGTTGGGCTGATGTTCCATACCATCGGGATCAGCGACGGAATGACGAACGGGACGGACGGGATGCGGTATTCACTGGTAAGCCGCGACATCATTGCCGATTCCATTGAAACCGTTTGTGCAGGACAGTATTACGACGCGCTGATCACCGTGCCGGGCTGCGACAAAAACATGCCGGGCTCCCTCATCGCCATGGCAAGGCTGGACCGTCCTTCCATCATGGTCTACGGCGGCAGCATTGCCCCAGGCCATTACAAAGGGGAAGACCTGAACATCGTTTCCGCTTTTGAAGCTTTGGGAAATAAAATTGCCGGCAGGATCTCCGAAGAAGACTTTCAGGGCGTGATCGAGAATTCCTGTCCGAGCGCCGGTGCGTGCGGGGGAATGTACACGGCCAATACCATGGCTTCTGCCATTGAAGCTTTAGGAATGAGCCTGCCGTATTCTTCGTCTTATCCTGCGCTGAGCCGCGAAAAAAAAGAAGAATGCCGTTTTGCGGGGCATTACGTAAAAATCCTGCTGGAAAAAGACATCAAGCCGTCGGATATCATGACCCCGAAAGCTTTTGAAAATGCCCTCCGGCTGATTATGATTTTGGGCGGGAGCACCAATGCGGTTCTCCATTTTATCGCCATTGCCAAAGCCATCGGTTATGATCTTACCTTGGACGATTTCCAGAGAATCAGCGATGAAACGCCCTTCCTGGCCGACCTCAAGCCCAGCGGAAAATACCTGATGGAAGACCTGCACAAAGTAGGCGGCATTCCGGCGGTGATGAAGTACCTGCTGGATCTCGGACTGCTTCACGGCGAATGCCTTACGGTAACCGGTAAAACGGTGGTGGAAAACCTGGAACACGTAACGTCGGTTATCGACAGGGAGCAGAACATTATCCGCGATATTAAAAACCCGATCAAGGAAACCGGCCACATCCGGATCATGTACGGAAATCTTGCCGAAAAAGGGTCGGTGGCCAAAATTACAGGGAAAGAAGGAAGCTATTTTCGGGGAACGGCAATTGTTTTTAACGGTGAAAAAGAATTCATCAAAGGCATCGAAGACGGGAAAATCCGGAAGGGTAATGTGGTGGTCATTAAAAACGAAGGCCCGAAAGGCGCACCCGGGATGCCGGAAATGTTGAAGCCTACCTCCGCACTGATGGGGACCGGTTTGGGAAAAAACGTAGCCCTCATCACAGACGGCCGCTTTTCGGGAGGAACCCACGGTTTTGTCGTCGGCCACATCACTCCTGAAGCATTCTGCGGCGGACTGATCGGGCTCATTAAAGACGGTGATGTCATCGAGCTGGATGCCGAAAAAAATACCATCAACGCCCTGTTGTCCAATGACGAAATTGCCGCCAGAAAAGCGGAATTCCAGCAGCCGGACTATAAAGTGAAAAAGGGAATCCTCTATAAATATGCAAAATCGGTAGCAGACGCCTCTCAGGGCTGTGTTACGGATTTATAAGTTTCTGGAAACAGGTTAACAGGCCGTGCGGGAAGCTGGATGCCTGAAGTTTTTTCCTGCCATCATCAACTGTACTCTTTAAATAAACTCAGGAAATACAACGGAATATTGTTTTCCATTATTAAATAAAATGCCTGGGATTCATTTAAAAATTAGCAGCCAAACCAATCACTCTTCGACGGCCTTGTGACGGCCTGACAATTTATAGTTAAAAAAAACAAAATAATGAATACGACCCTATCAAAAACAGAAAATAATAAAGCCCCACAGCCGGAAACAGTGGAAATTTCCGGATCCAAAGCCGTTCTGGAAGCTTTGCTGGCAGAAAATGTTGATACGGTTTTCGGGTATCCCGGCGGGGCCATCATGCCAATTTACGATGCATTGTACGATTATTCCGAAAAGCTGAAACATATCCTGGTCCGCCATGAGCAGGGCGCGATCCACGCGGCCCAGGGATTTGCCCGGACTTCCGGGAAAACAGGGGTGGTCTTTGCCACCAGCGGTCCGGGAGCGACCAACCTCGTAACCGGCCTTGCGGATGCGATGATCGACAGCAACCCGATCGTCTGTATCACCGGGCAGGTATTTGCTTCCCTTTTGGGGACGGACGCTTTCCAGGAAACCGATGTCATCAACATTACCACGCCGGTCACCAAATGGAATTACCAGGTAACCGATGCTAACGAAATTCAGGAAGCAATGGCCAAAGCCTTTCACATTGCCGCAACCGGCCGGCCCGGCCCGGTCCTCATCGATATTACCAAAAATGCGCAGCTGCAGCTGTTCGGATATACGGGTTATAAAAAATGCACCCACATCCGAAGCTACCGCCCGGAGCCGGAAATCCGAAACGAATATATCGAACGGGCGGCAGAACTGATTAATCAGGCGAAAAAGCCTTTTGTGGTATTTGGTCAGGGCGTTATTCTCGGAAAAGCGGAAGAAGAATTCAAAGCCTTTATCGAAAAGGTGAATCTTCCGGCGGCTGCTACGGTGATGGGACTGAGCGCTTTGCCGACCGATCATCAACTGCATGTCGGGATGCTGGGCATGCATGGGAATTATGCCCCGAACGTGATGACCAACGAATGCGATGTGCTGATTGCCGTAGGCATGCGTTTCGACGACCGGGTAACGGGCCGTCTCGACAAGTATGCCAAGCAGGCGAAAGTCATCCACCTGGATATTGACCCCGCTGAAATCGATAAAAACGTAAAAACAACCGTTCCGGTTTGGGGCAACTGCAAAAAAACGCTTCCGATGCTCACGGCACTCCTTCAGGAAAACGACCATTCGGACTGGCTGCAGGAATTCCGTGAGCTGGAAAAAGAGGAAATTAAAGAAGTTATTCAGAACGAACTGAATCCCGTGACCGATACGATGACCATGGGAGAGGTAATTAAGATGCTGAATGACCTGACGGACGGCGATGCCATTATCGCCACCGATGTCGGGCAGCACCAGATGGTTTCCTGCCGGTATGCGCGGTTCAACCGGTCCAGATCCAGTGTGACCTCGGGCGGTCTTGGGACGATGGGGTTCGGATTGCCGGCGGCGATCGGGGCATGGTACGGCGCTCCTGAAAAAACGGTGGTGGCCATCATCGGCGACGGCGGATTCCAGATGACTTTACAGGAGCTGGGGACCATCATGCAGTTCGGAGCGAAAGTAAAGATCATGATCCTCAATAATGAATTCCTGGGAATGGTAAGGCAGTGGCAGCAGCTCTTCCACGACAGACGTTATTCTTTCGTCAACATTACCAGTCCCGATTTCGTGGCCGTCGCCAAAGGCTATTATATCGAAGGGCAGAGGATTTCGGAAAGAAAAGACCTGAAAAACGCAGTGGAAACGATGCTTCATCATGATGGGGCCTATCTTCTGGAAGTGATGGTCGGAAAAGAAAACAACGTCTTCCCGATGGTTACCCAGGGTTCATCCGTTTCGGAAATCCGTTTAAAATAAAACCGTCCGAAAAAATTCAAACGGTTAAGACAGCATAGAGCAGTCAGGAAATATTTAAAACTTAAGCTTAGCCTTTACCTCAACCTAAATCATTCATTCATGGAAAAAAAAGAATTCACCATTACCTTATATACGGAAAATTCGGTCGGGCTTATCGGCAGGATCGCCGGCATCTTTTCCCGCCGGAAGATCAATATCGAAAGCCTCAACACCTCGCCTTCGGAAGTGGAAGGCATTCACCGGTTCACTCTGGTAATTACCGAAAATGAGGAAATCGTCCGGAAGCTCTGCCGGCAGCTTGAGAAGCAGATCGATGTCATGAAGGCTTACTTTAATACCGACGACGAAATCGTTTGGCAGGAGCAGGCACTTTACAAAGTTCCGGCAGAGGTCGTGACGGAGAAAGTTTATGTGGAAAGGCTGCTCCGTCAGTACGGCGCGTCCACGGTCGTGATCCGTCAGGACTATATCGTTTTCGAAACCGCCGGGCACCGCGAAGAAATCGACCGGCTGACCGAGGAGCTGAACAAATACGGGCTGATCGAATTTGTGCGCGGGGCAAGAATCGCCATCATCAAAAACAGTGCGGGCATCCACGAGAAAGTCCTACAGTTCGAAAACCGAGCACCTTCCCCGCATATTGTCGAAAACGAGTACTTAGATCAGCGGGACCACGTTTTTACCATGTAAATAAAAAACCTTTGTCCTGGCATTTCGAATTATTTCAGGACATAATATAGCAAATAAAAAAACTTTGTCAAAGATTTCAACTTTGACAAAGTGGAGTTCATCAAAATCAATCATCAATTATCATTAATCAATCATCATCAAATATGGCAAATTATTTCAATACCTTATCACTAAGAGAACAGCTTCACCAATTGGGACAGGCGGAGTTTATGGACAGCTCGGAATTCTCCGACGGCGTTTCTGCTTTAAAAGGAAAAAAAATAGTTATCGTAGGCTGTGGTGCCCAGGGCCTGAACCAGGGCCTGAACCTACGGGACAGCGGGCTGGACGTTTCTTATGCATTACGTCAGGAAGCCATCGATCAGAAAAGGGATTCATGGAAAAACGCCACGGAAAACAATTTCAAGGTCGGAACTTATGAAGAACTTATTCCCAACGCAGACCTGGTGATCAACCTGACGCCGGACAAGCAGCATACTGCCGTGATCAATGCCGTTCAGCCTCTTATGAAAGAGGGCGCCACACTGTCGTATTCTCATGGCTTCAATATTGTGGAAGAAGGAATGCAGATCCGTAAAGACCTTACCGTCATTATGGTGGCCCCGAAATGTCCCGGTTCCGAAGTCCGCGCCGAATACCTGAGAGGCTTCGGGGTTCCGACCCTGATTGCCGTACATCCCGAAAATGATCCTCAGGGAAAAGGCTGGGACGAAGCCAAAGCCTATTGTGCTGCAACCGGCGGCCATAAAGCCGGGGTGTTGAAATCCTCTTTCGTGGCCGAGGTGAAATCTGATCTGATGGGCGAACAGACGATCCTTTGCGGACTGCTGCAGACCGGTTCCATTCTTTCATTCGATAAGATGGTAGAGAAAGGAATCGATCCCGGATATGCCTCCAGACTGGTGCAGTACGGTGTTGAGGTAATTACCGAAGCCCTGAAGCACGGCGGGGTAAGCGGAATGCTCGACCGGTTGTCTAACCCGGCGAAATTAAAAGCTTTCGAACTTTCGGAAGAACTGAAAGAGATCATGCGTCCCCTGTTTCAGAAACACCAGGACGACATCATCTCCGGCGAATTCTCCAAAACCATGATGGAAGACTGGGCCAACGGCGATGCCAACCTGTTGAAATGGCGTGCGGAAACCGGTGAAACGGCTTTCGAAAAAACGCCGGCCGGCGAATTGAAAATTTCCGAGCAAGAATATTTCGACCATTACCTGCTGATGTCGGCGTTCATCAGGGCCGGGGTGGAACTGGCTTATGAAACCATGGTGGAAGCCGGAATAAAACCGGAATCCGCTTATTATGAGTCGCTCCATGAAGCGCCGCTGATCGCGAATACCATTGCACGGAAAAAACTGTTCGAAATGAATCGTGTAATTTCCGACACGGCAGAATACGGCTGTTACCTTTTCGATCAGGCATGTAAGCCCTTGCTGGCAGACTTTATGAAAAAAGTGGATGCCGATCTTGCCGGAAAAAACTTTAATGAAGGAAAAGACCATTCGGTAGACAATACGCAACTGGTGCAGGTGAATGAAATATTAAGAAACCATCCGGTGGAAGTGGTCGGCCGGAAGCTGCGTCAGGCAATGACCGCCATGAAATCCATCAAAACCGTTTAAAAAAATAAGATGAGTGAAACGGTAATGCTGCCTGCTCTGGAAGCCGTAAAAAAAGCACGGAAAAACATAGAACATGTCGTAAACCATACACCGCTGCAATACAGCCAACGGTTATCGGAGAAATACGGAGCGCGGGTTTTCCTTAAAAGGGAAGACCTGCAGCCGGTGCGGTCGTACAAGCTGCGGGGTGCCTACAATAAAATCAAAAGCCTTTTCCAGGAAGGGAAGACGAGCGACGGAATCGTTTGTGCGAGCGCGGGAAACCATGCCCAGGGCGTTGCCTTTTCCTGCCGGCAGCTGGGTATCAAAGGAACGATCTTTATGCCGGTAACGACGCCCAAGCAGAAGCTGGAGCAGGTGGAGATGTTCGGCGGAAATACCATTGATGTCCGGTTAACCGGAGATACCTTTGATGCTGCCAAAAATGCCGCGCTGGATTTTGCCGCCGCTTCCGGAGCGGCCTTTATCCATCCCTTCGACGATGTTCAGATTATCGAAGGGCAGGCTACCCTGGCACTGGAAATCCTGGAACAGCAGGAGGAACCGGTGGACTTCGTATTCATCCCGATCGGCGGCGGCGGCCTGGCTGCCGGAATCGCAACGGTTTTTAAAGCCCTTTCCCCGGATACCCTGCTGATCGGGACGGAACCGAAAGGGGCTCCTTCCATGAAAATATCCATCAGCAACAATCTGAATACCGAACTGCCGGAAGTCGATCATTTCGTAGACGGAGCTGCGGTAAAAAGGGTAGGGGATCTGAATTTCGAGATCTGCAGGCACGCGCTGGCCGACTGTATCGCCGTGGATGAAGGCCGGATCTGTGATACCATCCTCCAGCTGTATAATAAAGATGCCATCGTATTGGAACCGGCCGGTGCCCTTTCGATTTCGGCACTCGATCATTACAGGGATCAGATCTTGGGGAAAACGGTGGTCTGCATCGTGAGCGGCAGCAACAACGACATTACGCGCATGGAGGAAATCAAGGAGCGGGCGCTGCTCTACAAAGGGCTGAAGCATTATTTTATGGTCAAGTTCCCGCAGCGGCCGGGTGCCCTGAAAGATTTTGTGCTGAACGTCCTGGGTGCCAATGACGACATCACCCATTTCGAATACACCAAGAAGAATTCCAGGGAAACCGCTCTTGCGGTAGTCGGCATCGAGCTTTCAGACCCATCCGGTTTCGACGGGCTGAAATCCAGGATGCAGCAGCTGGGCTATTTTGAATCCTACCTGAATGACAACCCAGATGTGCTGAATATGCTGGTGTGATTTTAACTGCAGAAGCGACAAAAGATATTTATGTTACATCATAAATGTTGAATGCAAATTGCTATGCTTATTTGACACATGAGTCACAAAGAAAGATTCTAAAAGTTTGCGGGTATTTTAGAGCACATGAGATTAAAAATCAAAGATTTTTAAAGATTTTGAACCACGGATTTGCGCAGATTTTCACAGATGATTGCGCTTTTTTTTAAAGTTTAACCGTCTCATTTTGTCATCCCTTACGGATCTCACAATAGTATTAGCGAAATATATGGAAAGACCTCTTTCAGATTTAGAAGATAAATATGCTTATTTGACACATGAGTCACAAAGAAAGATTCTAAAAGTTTGAGGGTATTTTAGAGCACATGAGATTAAAAATCAAAGATTTTTAAAGATTTTGAACCACGGATTTGCGCAGATTTTTACAGATGATTGCGCTTATTTTTAAAGTTTAACCATCTCATTTTGTCATCCCTTAGGGATCTCAACATAGTATTAGCGAAATATATGGAAAGATTCGCGTCTGGATTTCTCCGAAATGACAAAAGGAGTGTATCATGAAATAAAGTAATGATGATGATGATGATGATGATGATGTGGCTTCGGCTCCGCTCAGCCACTGCCGGTTGCCGCCGGTTTTAACGATGGAACATGAAAATCTTTGATTTTTCTCTTCTGTGCTCTAAGATATGCGGACTTCGACTGCGCTCAGCCACCAGAAAATTAAATCTTATGTGCCAAAACTTTTGTGGTTAAATTTTTTCAGCTCAATCTAAATCACAGAAATATTAAAGTTTTAAAACCATTAAACAATAAACCGTACCTTCGGATCATGGAACAGCAACCCATCCAAAGAATAAAAACCATCAGCGAATTTCATCGGCTGCGCGGATTTCCGCCACCGGAGCATCCGCTGATCAGCATTGTTGATTACTCGAAGATCGTGCACTCTGAAGACATCGGCGAAATCAGCTGGGTGCTGGATTTTTACCAGATCAGCATGAAAAGGGGAATGATGACGAAATTCAGGTATGGCCAGCAGGATTATGATTTTGACGAAGGGGTGATGTTCTTCATGGCTCCCCAACAGGTTTTCCGGATTGAAGCGGCGAAAAATCCCAATACCGAACGTTCCGGCTGGATGCTGATGATCCATCCCAATTTCCTGTGGAATACACCATTGGCGAACATGATCAGCCGGTATGAATTCTTTGATTATTCGGTGAACGAGGCCCTTTTTCTTTCGGAAAAGGAAAAAGAAACGCTGAACGCCATCGTCCGTACCATTGAGCAGGAGTACCATTCTTTGATCGACGCATTCAGCAAGCAGATCATTGTTTCGCAGATCGAAACCCTGCTGCATTATTCCGAACGGTTCTACCACCGCCAGTTCATCACCCGCGAGAAGTCCAGCCACGAAATCCTGGGCCGCCTGGATGCCCAACTTTCAGCCTATTTTAACAGCGACGACCTGATCTCCAAAGGGCTTCCGTCGGTGAAATCCGTTGCGGAAGAACTGAACGTTTCCCCGAAATATTTAAGCGGCCTGCTGAAAGTCCTCACCGGCCAGAGCACCCAGCAGCACATCCACGAAAAGCTCATCGAAAAAGCGAAGGAAAAACTTTCCACCACCAGCCTTTCCATCAGCGAAATCGCCTACCAGCTCGGCTTCGAGCATTCCCAATCCTTCAGCAAACTCTTCAAAAGCAAAACGAAGCAGTCGCCGGTGGAGTTCCGGCAAGGATTTAACTGAGTATTGTATAGACTTGCATCAGAAAAAGCAGTCTGCCGGTTCTTCCTGTTTTTTTAAATGACCTGGCGTGAACCCAAACTCCAAATCAGGTACTAGATTGGAAGAGGAAAGCTGGAAGTTCCATTTTTCAGAATATAATCAAGGATACTGATGATCAAATTAATAGTTTGCTACTCTCTTAAAAATAAACTTTATTTAAGTGCTGAATCGGTAGGCTGACTTTTAGTAATCAACTGAATTCAAGTTAAATATGACCGTTAAAATATCGAAAAGTAATTTGAACAATAAATGCAGAGGTTCTTTATTCTTTGCGTCTATATTAAAGGGAGTAAAGAAAGGCGGCGAAGCCTCTGATGAAGCGTAGGCATAGGCAGCCGTTTTATCAATCAGCCCTGCTGATGATTCTTTGCTTCCTTCAAGATGTGCGTAAAGTGAATGAAATCTTTGCGTTAAAATATTGCCGTGCTTTTTCCTTTTTGAAGATTACCTGAATTAAAAATCATTTTATCTTTAGCTCCATTGAATTTCCGGTTGATGCTTAAAATAATAATATCAACCCCATTTATTTTCCCGGCGAATTTTATTCCCTATAAAATGAAAAATCCGGAATGAAAACCATTAAAAACTGGAAAATATAAAATATTATTCATCAGTTTATTTTGATTAATTATCTTGTAATCAAATCTTTATGGAATATTTTTTTGTGCGGTAAATTATTTTTTCTATTTTAGCCGCAGATTTTAACGAAAACAAGCGTAAGCTATCATATTGGGACAGAGAAAACTGCGAATCTTCTTTTGATAACCAAAATTTTGATAGACTTACGCCCGTGTATCCATACGGCGCGGGCGGAGTCTTTCTGGTTGTCAGGTCCTTCGCAGTACCTCTTTGTCCATTAGACCTTTGCTCCGCGCTTTTTTTTGTTTGATTTCCAACCTTATGGCAAAAAAATGCATCTTTAATTATAATACGACGCGTTTTGTCGCATATGAGGGTTAGCTTTGCAAACAAATAAAAATTAATAAATTAAAAACAAAACCATGACCGCCAACTGCAGCATTCCGTCCTTTACGGAAATCTATTACAATACATCTTTAATGATACGGATTCCCTTATTTTCTTAAGTCGGGCAATTCTTAATTTCGTTTCAAAATAACAACAACCTTAACATTTAATAAGCATGAAAAAAATCTCCATGAGTGTATGGCTCCTGTGCACAGCGCTGGGCGTTTCTGCCCAGGAAGTGGTCTGGCAGAAGGACCTCAAATCTTCAACACAGGATTTTTTAAGTCAGATTACCCAAACTATTGATCAGCAATACCTGGTTACCGGGAGTTCTATAAAAGTCGGAAGCGCCCCTTCGACAGGCTCAGGGACCGCTCCTTCAAGAACCTCAGGGGCCGGCGCATCTTCAGCAGACAGCCCAAAACAAAACGCAGGATATGACTATCACCTGGTTAAATTAAATTCCGGGGGAGAAGAAGTCTGGGAAAAATATTTCTCCGGGAAAAACCACGATTTTTTATCGGCCACTGTCAATACGCAGGAAGGCGGCTTTATGCTGGCTGGAACTTCATTCAGCGGAAAAGGGCTGGATAAGAAGGAAGAATCCCGCGGCGGATCAGACCTATGGATCATTAGAATCAACGAGTTCGGCGATGAATTGTGGCAGAAAACCATTGGTACTGCGGCGGATGAAGAAGCAAGGGCGGTGATCCAGACCACGGATTTCGGATTCTTAGTTGCAGGGAATATTCAGAATGCAGAGAAAGGCTATGGCTCTAAAGATGTACTTGTCGTAAGACTTGATAAAAACGGAAAGGAAATTTCCCAGCTTGTTTTAGGCGGAAGAGGACTGGATGAAGTGGAGAAAATGATTCCGACGATCGATGGCGGAGCTTTGCTTGGCATCTATTCCAGAAGCGGAGCCGTAACTCTAAATAGTAAAGCCATTAACCATCAACCAAAAACCACTCCCAACTATGGCGAAGCAGATTTTTGGATCGTTAAGCTTTCAAAAGAGGGAAAAGTAGAATGGGAAAAGAATTACGGCGGAACGGGCGATGACCACCTGAGAACCCTGGCGATGACTTCCACCGGTTACCTGATCGGCGGAGAATCCAGATCGGAAAGATCGGGCAATAAAACCGTAGGCATCGAAGAAGGTAGCGACCTTTGGCTCATCTCCGTAAACACCAGGGGTGAAGAAATCTGGCAGAAATCCTACAGCTTTAAAAACCGGGACGTTTTGATGGGGATGAGCGTTGTGCATGCTTCGGATGATAAATCGACCAAAGGAGTCCTGCTGGGCGGCTACACGCAGGCGGAAGGAAAGATCGAAGCGGATGATGAAAAGTTCTGGATGCTGTACCTGGATCAGAACGGCAATGAGCAGTGGCGAAAGCACGTAAAGGGAGAATCGGGCAAAAGGGAAGAACGGCTTTCGGATATCAAGCTGAACCGCGACGGTTCGATCATCTTGGCCGGAACCAGCGCCGAAGAGCTCGGCAAAGAGAACTGGAAGATCATAAAGCTTGGTGATCAACAGGTTGACCAGCTGATCGAGAAGCAGGATATTAAGATTTATCCGAACCCCGTATCAGATTACGCGTATGTAGAAATCGGAATAGATGACGGCCCTTCGAGAGCCTCAGGGTCCGGCTTTTCCGCGGAGATTACCGTCTATGACATGGGCGGAAGGCAGCTTCAGAGCATCAGAACAAAAAATAAAGTAACCAAAATTAATACGCAGCCGCTGGTTCAGGGGGCTTACCTGGTATCCGTGAAGACGGAGGAAGGGAAGACGGCTAGTGCGAAACTGATTAAAAAATAAAAACGAACTATGAAAAATATACCGATATTATTATTTTTAATTATAAATCATTTATATTTAGGGCAAAAGCTTGAAGACGGCTTTTCCAAACCCGAAGCTTCGGTAGCGTCTTTATCCACGTATGTAAATACGCCTGTGTCATACGCTACGGGAATTCCGGATATTTCAATTCCTTTAGTCTCGATGGGTACCCACAGTAAAGAGGTGGAGATCAATATGGGCTTAAGTTATCACCCTGGAAATGTATTCAGTGATGACCGTGCAGGTGAAGCAGGTTTAGGGTGGAGCTTGCTTGGAGCAGGCGGGGTGATCTCAAGGGAAATTATCAATGGGACCGACGAGCGATTTTTCAGGACGGATATAAGCAGCTATGCGAAGAATGAATTCGACGATATCTATTATTACAATTTCGGCAGCCAATCCGGAAAATTCAGATTCATAAGAAATACAGCTGACAATACCTTTGAAATAGTAAAGCTGACGCCATCTAATATCATCGTTGAATATGTAAGGGAAAATAATAATGCTACCTTATTGTTACAGAGTTTTAAAATTACTGACGAAAGGGGCTACATTTACCTGTTTGATGTAAGCGGCAGAGTAGCTAATAAATTTGGAGCGACAAAAGGCGTTTATAAATCTGCTTTTTATCTTACAAAAGTGTATAACAGCCGGTTGCAGGAACTCTACTCCCTGGAATACCAGACTGAGAACAGAAATCCTCCTTTCTTATATCCGCAGGATACAAGCATCCAGACCTGCAAACTGAAGAAAATTACCTCAAAGGATTACGGAACCATAGATTTTGAATACATCAAAGAAAATGTCTCGGAAGCATTCAACGATCCTTATAAAATCAATAGCATCACGGTAAGGAATAAAGCCGGTGATATTATTAATAAATACGGCTTTACCTACAGTGAGCTCAGCGGAAGCATCATGCCAGGGAAAAGAGCTTTAAAGGAAATAAGAAAATACAGCCGTAACCTCTCTCAGTCCGAGATTACTGCATTTGAATACAACGGAAACGGAAGTACGAAACAGTACAGCCCTACAGGACAGTTCCTGGATTATTTCTTATGTAACGACGGGCTCATACACATCAATGATCCCAAGTATTTTTCATTCGGAACGCTGAAAAAGATGAAGCTTCCTTCAGGAGGTTCGGTAGAATATACGTTCGAGACCAAAGAATATGCAACGGAAGGGCTGGATAATTTAGAGAATTATCTCCAGAACCAGGTAAATTCAGATTTTGTGCGCTCACAATTTGAATATCTGAAACCCATCGCCAACATCAGCTTCGATACCCGCTCTTCTTTCCAATATGCATTTACCTCTACACCCAATTCGATGCTGTATATCCGTTTCAGGAAGCTGGAAACATATCCTGTCCTTATTGATCCGAATGCAAATCCGGATCTGGATTATAAACTGCTTTCTGCCCAGGCGGAAATTCCCGGGGAACAGCTTTGCAGTGACGATGCAAACGGGGAATACACCCGGAGACATAGTACAGGCAATGCCGCTAACCATACGGTAAAGATTGTTTCAGCTACCGGCGGAAGGGGCGTCATTGAGATTTATGAAAAGGCCCTGAGGACACCACCGTATAAAAATGCAATTGTTGATAAAAGCCTCAGGATCGAAAAAATAAGATATTTTGATTCGCAGGATACTGCTGTACCTGCCAAAACAGAAACCTTCACGTACGACCGTTTCGATGATGCCAATACCTCTTCAGGAGAAGCATTCTGGGTAAACAGCGGAGAAGGGGAAATGATCACCAATCCCATTTACAGAAACGTACAGGTGTCCAACGGAGATACAGGAGGATACACCAGGTATTATTACAAAACACCTTCAGATTATCCTCTGACAACTATCGGGGCTACCGGAAGCCATTTCTGGCCCCATCTGAATATCACCAGGAGCGGATTACTGGAAAAGAAGGAAATTTACAGTGCACAGCATATGCTTAAGGCTTCGGAAAATCATGAATATACCTTACAATGGATGGGATCCATGCCTTATCAGACGGAAAACCAGAACACCCTGACTTCGATTATAAAATACCATACCACTCATTCGAAAGTCTTCGATTCCGGACTAAGGGCGGTAGCTACGAAATCCGAGACTGCTGTTTCTGATACCGGGAGCCTAAGCGTGGAGATGGAGAAGACCACCAATGCGGAAGGCGGTGTTACCGAAATCCGGTACAAATATCCCAAAGATAAGAGTCATGCCGCCCTCATGGCAGCTAACATCGTGTCGGTTCCCCTGGAAACGGAGATCAGGAAAGACGGCATTGTTATCGGGAGGCGGGAAATGCTGTATGAGAATGCCCAAATCCTGCAGCCGACTTCCCAGATCCAGTATATGCCGGATAATCTTACTATCGGTTATAAGCCTGTTCGCTACGATCAGTACGATGAATGGGGAAACCTGATCCAATATACGGGTGCTCCGGAAGGTACGGACCAGGGCTTTTCTACTACCGTTATCTGGGGATACAACAAAACCGTTCCCATTGCGAAGATCGAAGGAGCAAAGCTTTCTGATATTCCCCAGAACCTGATCGATGCCATTGTAACGGCTTCCGATGAAGATGCAAATGCTATTGCTGCCAATGCACAGGCCAGAGAAAATGCGTTGCTGGCGCAATTGGAAATCTTTAAAAATCACAGCTCGCTTTCAGCGTTCAGTATTACCGCCTACACCTATGATCCGATGATCGGGGTAACGAATGTGCTCCCTCCGAACGGGATCCGTGAAAGGTATATCTATGACAGCTTCGGGAGACTTCAGAAGGTAATTGATGTCAATGGCAAGACCCTGAAGGAATACCAGTACAATTACAAACAATAAACCGTGATGAATCAACTTATGAAAAAGCTCTTATTTTTATTCAGCATATGGTTTGCCACAGGATTTATTTTTGGGCAGACACCAACAGCCTCTGAGAATTATATTTATACTAGAAACTATCTTTCTGAAGACGGCTCCAAAAAAAGTGAAACCGTACAGTATTTTGACGGGCTCGGAAGGATAAAGCAGACGGTCTCCGTAAAATCCACGGCAACGGGCAAAGATCTTGTATTACCTGTATACTATGATGAACTGGGCAGAAAACCCAAGGACATGCTCCCTCTGCCTATGAATACCGGTAATTTGGGTATTCAGACGGTTTCCGAGGCAGATGTTAATACCTACTATGGCGTCTCAAATGCCTATTCCGAAAAAATATTCGATAATTCGCCTTTGGGGAGAACCCTCGAAGTAGCAGCACCAGGAGACGCCTGGAAGAAAAATTCGGGTCATACGCGCAAACTGGATTATGAAGTGAATACGGCGGCGGATCAGGTGAAAAAATATTCGGTCACCACATCGTGGACCGGCGGGACCGCCTCGTTTTCCCTGCCCGTGATGGCCTGGTATCCCGAAGGCCAGCTGATGAAAAATATTTCTACGGATGAAGACGGGAAACAGAGCATCGATTTTAAGGATTCCGAGGGGAAAACGGTCCTGGCCAGGAAAATGGACGGCAACACGCCTGTAGATACCTACTACATCCATAACCTTTACGGCCAGCTGGTGCTCGTGATTCCGCCAAAAGCAGGAGAAAAGATTGCCCAGAACGGCAATACGGCTACCCAGGCCATTCTGGACCAGTACTGCTACCAATATAAGTATGATAATAGAGGAAGGCTGGTTGAAAAAAGGCTTCCGGGACGGGATTTCTGGGATTATATGGTCTATGATAAACAGAATCGCCTGGTACTTTCCCAGGATGCCAATCAGCACCTGAAGCAGTGGAAATTTACAAAATATGACCGACTGGGAAGAGCGGTCTACACAGGCCTTTTTGCAAACACGTCCACAAGGGAGGCCATGCAGAACGCCTTAAACAGCATGTCTGCCAACGCCCTGAACAACGAAGCAAGGTCTTCGGCGCCTTTCGTTTCCGGAGGGCTGAATATTTATTATACGAAGAATGCTTTTCCTACGGGAAGCATGACGGTGCTTACCGTGAATTATTATGACGACTATGCCCCTTATGCTCCGGCGCGGCCGGCGGCCGTCTTCGGGAAAGCCACCCTTCAGGCTGCCCCGGTGCAGTATGCCGCCAATGGAATGGTCACCTACCGCAGCCTGAAAGGAATGCCCACCTCTTCTTCCGTAAAGAATATTGAAGATAACGGCTGGACGCATTCCCACATCTGGTACGACGGGCAGGGAAGACCCGTCGGAACCCATACCGTCAACCACCTGGGAGGCTACACCAAAACCGAATCGGACCTGGATTTTACCGGTGTCGTGCAGCAAAGCCGGACCTATCATAAAAGGCTGGCTTCCGACACGGAAAGGATCATTACCCAGACATTTGCGTACGACAGCCAGAACAGGCTGCTGGTGCAGAAACATCAGGTAGACGGCAATCCGGAGGAAGTCATTTCCCAGAATACGTACAATGACCTGGGCCAGGTGACGGTAAAAAAAGTGGGCAATACGGTGGCCAGCCCCCTTCAGACCATCAATTATACCTACAACATCCGCGGATGGCTGACTTCCATCAACGATCCGGACAACCTGGGAACGGACCTCTTCGGCTACAGGATCAATTACAACACGGTGCAGGGCGCGGCGATTCCCAATATCGATTACGGCAGCCTCCAGGTGAAAGCCAGGTATAACGGGAATATTGCGGAAGTATACTGGAAAACCCTGACGCAGGAAAACGAACCGATGAAAAGGTACGGCTATGTGTACGACGGTTTAAACAGGCTGTCGGCAGGATTTTATCAGAAAGCGGGAAGCGAGAACGCCGGGGAATTTTTTGAGAAGATCGATTATGATACAGACGGCAGCATCCTGAGGCTGAAGCGCTCGGAAGGCATACAGCCCGGGAACAGCATAGCCACGGTGATCGATAACCTGAAGTACGAATATGCGGGAACCCGCCTTGCCAGCATAACCGACGAGCAGCAGAATTCTTCCGGCTACCCGTACGTGGCGGCTCCGAATACGCTGGGATATGATGCCAACGGGAATATGACTTCCCACCAGGATAAAGGGATTTCCTCAATTCAGTATAATTATCTAAATTTACCGAAGCAGGTTACCCGGAATGCGCAAGTGACAGATTACACATACCGCGCGGACGGGGTAAAAGTGAAGAAGCTCTTTGGAGACATCGAAACGGACTATCTGGACGGGTTCCAGTACAAATCCACAAAATTGTCGGAAGCAGGATCGGGAAGCGGTGATATAATGATCCATGATCCGAATGAGGCGGCCGAGATGAAACTAAGGATTATCCCTACGGCAGAAGGCTATTATGATGCATTACTGAATCAGTATGTGTACAATTATACGGATCATCTGGGGAATGTGCGGCTGAGTTATACCGATACCGATAAAAATGGGAACATCCAGCCCAGAAGCTATAAATACCAGGTGTGTGACGGCCCGAGGAACCCCTTGAACCCGCCGAACTGTATTGATTACTGGAAGCCCGGAGAAATTGTGGAAGTAAACGATTATTACCCTTTCGGCCTATTGCATAATTATACGGCAACTACACAGAATGCTTACCAGTATAAGTACAACGGCAAGGAGCTTCAGGAAGACGGGAGCTATGATTTCGGAGCCAGGATGTATATGCCGGAGATTGCCCGCTGGGGGGTAATCGATCCCCTGGCGGAAAGCTACCGGAGGTGGTCGCCGTACCATTACGCAATGGATAACCCGATCCGCTTTACGGATCCCGACGGCATGGGTTCGTATGACTCCGGAGGCCAGTGGCACAGCGAAATGGAGGATTTTTACAACTACCATAATATGAGCAGTGCTTATCTTCCGAAATCGTTATCCCAAAGTATGGGTGGCGGCTCAGGTGATGGCGGAGGCGGTGGGGGAAGTTCACCTACTTTTCAATTTCCGAAAGGAACAGAAGAATATTATCAAAAGAATTATCCCGCTTTTTATGATTTTGTAAAAAATGTTCTACCCAAAATGGTAGGAGATAGTAATTTTATGAAAGCCCTTAGTTCAGCAAGTGGTTTTTCTGTAGAAGAGCTTGGAGAAATCTTTCAATATGGAAAAGGTATGAATTTAAAAGTATTAGATTTACCATTTGGAGATGCAGAATATTTACCTTTGGGAATGACTGATTCTTCGGCTAAAAATACAGCAGCTATTGACACTCCACTTTTAAATTGGTTTGAAAAAGCAGATTTAAATACTAAATCAATCGAAGGATTAAGCAACCTAATGTATATGACGGCTGTCATTGCTCATGAAACGGCACATTTGGGAGATGATACAAAAAGAACTGTAAAATATAATGATACAGGTTTAAGTAGCACTTATGGAGATGTTGGAAACTTTTTCGAAATTAGAGCTTTTGGCGGTAGAATGGGATCATATTCTTCAGGTGTATCAGGATATATAAAAAATTATGTCCGAGCTAACTTTAATTTATTACAATCAATATTCAAATAGTTATGAGAATAACAATCATTTTTTCAATAGTCACATTCTTCATACTATCTTTTTTCACATCATGTGCTTCATTAAAAAAAAATGGGAGAAAAGAACAATTTATAACACAGTTTTTTAGTAATGAATCAGTTTATAATAGTTTAAAAGACTATTATTCTCAAAAAGATATCATTATTTATGATAGTAAAAAAGAACTGGTAAATACACCCAAAACTCTTGAAATAGATTTAAAAAAAATAAAAATTGAAACAACAAAGCCACTTAATGATAATTATTTTAAAGTTTATAAGTTTAATTTAAATGAAAGTTTGGCCTCAATAGTTTTAGCTACTTCTGACGGAGATAAGGGAATTATCTATTATGTAGAAAAGAAAAATAATAAATGGATTATTATGAATATTATCCCTAAAAACAGATATTGAATTTTTATCTATGTCAATATAAGATTAATAAACCCACCGCAATTGCGGTGGGTTTTGTGTTTTATAGTGTAGCTGCGTTTTTGGCAAAAAAATCTTTAAATTTTTTATTGGTAAGCATTTTTTCCACGAGCCTGAAAATGGTTTGCTTGTCTTCCTCTTCGAGCTGTTGTATTAATCTGATCTGTTCGAGTTCCGTTTTATCTTCCAAAATTACTTCTTTAGGAATAGAACCGTCATAATTAATAATCTGGTCAATCGACATATCAAAAAGCTGAGCCATCTTTTGAAGTTCTTCTACGGCTAAACTTCTAGTTCCTTTTTCAATTTTAGAATACGCAGATTTATCAACGCCAATATAATTGGCAACCTCAATTTGTTTAAGGTTCTTCTGCTCTCTTATATCTTTAATGTTATCTGCTAAACTCATAAGACAAAAGTATTGAAAATGGAAATTATTTACAAATAGTTGTAAAATTAAAAACATTTAAGTTGTTAAAAAGAAAACTTTATTTTATTTTTGTAGTTGTTAAATTAACCACAAAATAATTAAAGTCTTTATTTATGGAGATTACAGAGATCAAAGACCGCTTACGCTTATCCGAAGTACTGGACCATTACGGCCTTGCACCAAAAAACAAAATGCTCCGGTGCTTTATGCACGATGATAAAACGGCAAGTTTGCAGGTGAACCTGGAAAAGAACTTTTATAAATGTCATGCGTGTGGAAAAACCGGAGATGTGATACAGTTTATAGAAGATTATGAAAAGATATCGAAACATGAAGCGATCAATAAAGCAAAAAGTTTTCTACTTAATAATAAAGCACAAAGTCAATATAGTGCAGACAGAGGTACCGCTAAGACCGGGCAGATAGATCCTTCAGGGGAGAAGTCTGCCCTTTTTTTAGAGGACACCCAAAAAGACATACAGGGAGGTACTGCGAAATGGCAGGCAGAATTCTTAGGAAGGATGTTTGCCTATTTTAAGAACGCGCTGCACGCCTCGGTTCCTGCGAAAGAATATGTAGCCAAAAGAAATCTGGACAACAGTGTTTTGGAGATCGGCTACAACTCGGGCCAGTTCCACCACGGGGAACGGAAAACAGAGGAGTTATTAAAGAAGTCTTTAGAGATAGGATTATTATTAGACAAAGGTTTGATCAATAACCGGACGAAAGAAAAAGCGTACCAGGTCTTTGCGAATAAATGCCTGATCTTTCCTCTAAGAAACAAAGAGAATGAAATTGTAAGTATTTATGGGAGAAGTATTTTAGATAATGATGCTTCGGAAGGCTCAGCACAGGTTAAAGCAAAGCACTTCTATTTAAAGAACCGCTCGGGACTTTATCCGGGCTATCCGGAATCAGGCACTAAGAAATTAATTTTAACGGAAGCCATCATCGACTGCGCAAGCTTACTTCAGATAAGGCCGATCGTGCAGAAAGGCTGTCAGACTGAGCTTGTCGAAGTGATGTCGTGTTTTGGAGTAAACGGATTGAATGATGAAATCTTAAGTGCGATCAAGGGACTTGCGGAACTGGAAGAGATTATCTTTTGTTTTGACCAGGACAAAGCGGGTAAAGAAGCGGTAGAGAAATACGCTAAACTTTTACAGGACGACCTTTTGACTGCCAGTCTAACGGTCGGGCTTAGTTTTGTAGAGCTTCCCTGTAAGGATGTAAACGAAACGCTTCAGCTTCACGATGAAGAAATCTTTGTAAAGCTTTTAGAGGAACGGAATTTTATTTTTTCAGATGAAGTCGAGAGCCTCGACACGCAGGTCAATACAAACTCTACGGTTCATAAACAAAAGGTTACAGGTTTGAATCCTGTCGAGATCACAACCCCTGCCGATCCTCCAAAGGAAACCAGGAGCATCTCCCCGAAAGTACCCCCGGGAAATGTCACAGACTTTTTACAGCAAAAGGATCTGTTGAAAAACCTGAATCAATTAATAGAAAAAGCAGGCATCATTGGCGAGGAGCAGTCCAGGCTTCTTTTATTCTTAATAACGATCAGCTATTTAAACAAGAATCCGTTACACGGTATTGTCCAGGGAAGTTCGGGAAGCGGGAAGACGCATATCATCTCAAGGATTGCCGATATGATGCCCCCGGAAGATGTATTAAGGTTTACAAGAATAACGGAATCGAGCCTGTATAACTGGGGCGAGTTCGATCTGTTCGGGAAGATCATCATTATTGAGGATCTGGACGGATTAAAGGAAGATGCCCTGTATGCGCTCAGGGAATTTATCTCGAACCAGGTATTAAGAAGTTCCGTAACTATTAAGGACAAGAAAGGAAATAATAAATCTTCTCATAAAATCGTAAAAGGGCAGTTCAGCAGTTTAAGTGCCACAACCAAAGGCGAAACGTATGAAGATAATATGAGCCGGAGTTTTTTATTAGCGGTAGATGAAAGTAGGGAGCAGACCCAGAGAATCATCCATTACCAAAACTGCGTAGCCGCAGGGGCAATTAATAAAGACGAACAACAGAAAGCGATAGGTTTTATCCAGAAAATAGTCAGAAATCTAAAGCATTACGAGGTTATCAATCCATATGCAACAAAATTAAATCTTCCTGAAAAAGTGCATAAAATAAGGCGATTAAACGAAATGTACCAGGCGGTAATCAAGCAGGTTACCTTTATCAATCAATATCAGAGAGAAGTTAAAAACGGTTATTTGATTACAGAGATTGAAGATATAGAACAGGCTACAGAGGTACTTTTTGAAAGTATTGTTTTGAAAGTAGACGAGCTGGACGGAAGTTTAAGACAGTTCTACGAAAGGCTTAAAAAGTATGTGAAAAATGAGAACCAGGAATTTATTTTAAGAGACATAAGGCAGGAGTTCAATATCAGTAAAACACAGATGTTCCGGCATATACAAACCCTTTTGGAATTGGATTACATCAAGCAGACCGGAGGTTTTGCCAATAAAGGAATAAAATATAAAATCAGCTATTGGGATAATCATCAGAAATTAAGAACCGAAATCAAGGCGTTTTTGCAAGATCAGATACGGCAGTTAAAGAACGCCGGTGGAACACCAAAGGAACGCTAATGGAACACTAAAAACATAAGTGCGATAAAATAAATAGCTCATAATTAATAACTTATAACGCTGAACTATTCCAGCGTTCCAAAATAAAAAATATTGAGTAAGCAAACCGGTCATAGATGGCAACATTATACACCAAAGTTTATGAGCAGGAAGTCTTAAACTACAAAACCCACCTGGAAATTTTAGGCTACAGCCCTTTAACGGTAAAAGAAAAATACCTTTATCTGAAAGGATTCTTTAAGTACCTGGAAGAAAATAAAATCTTTGTTTTGGAAGAAATAGAGTCCAAAGATATCGCCGGATATTACAAAGCCCTGCAGCAGAAAATAAGCGCCGTCACCGGAGCACCGCTCACCGGGGAAAACGTACAGGGGAGAATGCGGATCATCCAGAAATACTTCAGCTACCTGATAGAAACGCATGTCCTTATAAAAGATCCGGCTTCCGGTTTTATTTTTTCATCTGAAACCCAGGTAAGAGAGCGGGTGATCTTTACCCAGGAGCAAATCAGGGAGCTTTACGGAGTAAGCAGGAATTTACAGGAAAGAACTATTTTACACCTTGCGTACGGATGCGGCCTGAGGGTAGGGGAGCTGGTAAGGATCAACAGGGAGGATCTGAATCTTCAGGAAAATGTAGTCATTGTAGAAAAAGGAAAGAACAATAAAAGGCGGCTTATCCCAATCACTGAAAAAGTGAAAGAAGAACTGCAGGCATTTATTTTTTCAATTGAAAATGAGCAGTTACCCACGAGCAGCCGAGCTCTTTTTTACAACACGGAAAACCGCAGGATGCAGGCCGGGAGCTTTGTGAGGATCTTAAAGAACATGCTTCTGGAGACGGAGTCCGGAAAGGAATTTACCAACATGGAACTCCGCAAAATCGGGATGCATACCCTTCGGCACTCCATTGCTACGCATCTTCTGGAAAACGGAATGAGCCTTGAGCAGATCCGTTGTTTTTTAGGCCACGACCATATTGAAACCACTGAAATTTACACCCATATCCATCCGGATCAACTGAAAAATATAACAAGGTAAAAGGATGAAACTTGAACAGTATTTACAGGAAAAATACAGCAGAACTTCCTGTAAAGCCCATGGGTACATGATCGGTAAATATTTGAATTACATTGGAAAAAAAGCAGAAACGGCGCAGTACAAAGACATCCTGGACTTCATTGCCTACCTTCGGAAGCATGAAAACTTCAGTGCGGAATCCCTTAAGCGTTATTTATCGGAAGTAAAGGTGTATTATAATTACCTGTTGGAAACGGGACAAAGAAACGACCATCCGTGCCGGGAACTCTATCTGAAAGACAAAATCGACCGGCAGATAAAAGTGGATCGTCTGTACACGGAAGAAACCCTGGAAAGTTATCTGGAAAAAACGCGGAGAGATCCGGACGGACCCTTAAAAAGAAGAAACGAAGTCATTGTAAGCCTGCTGGTGTATCAGGCCTTAACGGTTGGGGAAATCTGTCATTTAAATACGGAAGATATCAATCTTGAAAAAGCAGAAATTTACATCCGTTCGGAGCACCGGAAAAAATCAAGGACTCTGCCTTTAAGAGCGGGTCAGATCCTTTTATTTTACCATTACCTAAAAGAAGATTATCCCGGATTGACTAAATATTTAAAAGCGGATCCTCTATCGGGTTCAGGACCGACAAGGCTGATCACGGGAAGACTGCAGCAGCAGGTAACGCCGAATGCTTTGAACCGGATCATCAATGAAAAAAGAAAGCCTGAAGAAAGACTAAGGCCCGTAAAAATCCGTCAGAGCGTGATTGCCCATCTTTTACGAAAAGAAAACGATACAAGAATCGTCCAGGCTTTTGCCGGACACAACCGGGCCTCCACCACCGCCGGTTACAGGCAGAACGAACTGGAAACCCTTAAAAGCGCCGTCAACACTTTTCATCCGATCAGATAAGAGCCAGGTAATCCTGATGCAATACATTGTCACGCTGAGCCTGTCGAAGAGCCACCCGTCTGACCTTCACCGGGCCTGAAATGGCCGCAGCAAATTACATAATCAAAATTATACGCAAACGGCCCGCGCAAACCGTTGTTCTCCACTCCGCCCTGCCTGTCCTGAGCCCGACGAAGGGTTACAAGCAAACCAGCCGCATCTTTGCCTATAATTTGAGATTATGTAAAATGCTTTCCTAGCAAACGGGCATAGCCCTTTTTGCGCCCGCGCTCTGAAGGTCCTCCGTCTGAAACCAGGTGAAAAGCAGAACCGAAATATTAAAATGTGGATAACCACCCAATGCCTGGCCGTTGCTCCTGCCCTGAGCCAGCCGAAGGGTTACCCACATTTTAACATTTTTGGGTACCGCCGACAAGAAACATTGGTAATCAAAAGAATGTGGATTTATGGAAAAAATCCGGGCTTTATCCGGCTTCTGTTTTTCCCACAAGTCCACATTTACAACAGCGACAACTCTTTTTTCAATTGAAATAAATTAAATCAAGAATTTACGTAATTAAAAATCAAGAAAAATTACTTATCATAATAATACACTAAATAGTGAAAAAGCATTTTTTTAAAAAAGAAAACATATATTTGTATACTTAAAAAAATAATCCGCTTGGCAGAGCGGACTATTGAAAATTAAATTAAAACGAAAGTGATTGTGTACTATTATTCGCAATCACTTTTTTACTTTTCTGATCTTTTAGAAACGATAATGAAACTTATCATTGCTAAAATAATCAGAAAAAGCATTCCTAAAAAAAGTATAGACTCATTCATATTAAAAGTAAATTATTCACATATAAGTGTATAAATGTTTCTTTTTTTTTTCTCTTCTTTTTGCAACTTTCTAGCAAAGATAATACACACGGAGGAATAAAACACCATAAAAAATAAAGTCTCATTGAGGTGATATTTAATTTATTCAGCCTGTTGGGAGTTAATAATTCTAATATTGTTATAACACCTGATAAATAAAGGGCCTGATAAGGTAAGAGGGTTGAAAAAAAAGTTTATAGTGAATTATTCTCTGAAATTATCTCGAATTTTTTTTTCAATTGAAATAAAAAATAGTGAAAACCCCATTTTTTTCTTCAGCTTAAATCCCTATTTTTGGCAAGTGTGAACAGAGCAGCGTTCAAAAAAGTAAGAGTTCATGGGAAGAAAAATGAAGCCCTCGCGTGAGGCAAAAGCTGAGTTGGTGTTGTAGATGGTGGAGGAAGTAGTGCTATCTTAACAGTTGGAGAGCTGCTTGATGCATTAACAGGAGGAGACAGTGAATATCAAAGTGATTTTTCAAAGTTTGATTTTAGATATCCACCTAATGAATATGTAGTTGATGTAAAGACTGGTCAAGTAACTCAAGTTAGTGATTTAGGAGGTGAAGAAATAGATTTTTATCACTATGTTGGCGGAGGTGCAAGCTTTAATAATAAAACAAGGATAGTGGATAGAGAAACAGGGGAAGATCAATGGATGAATTCATCAAAAAATTTAAAAGGCTATACACGTAGAAGTGATACTACAAACTGGGCAAATTTATTTGATGAATTTTTAAGTGGCGGAGGTCCTGAAAATAGCTTACTTGTAGGGACAGAAAACGCTGCTGTAAAACAACTTGTGAAAACAAATATGTACAAGACTGCTATAGATTACTTTAAGGAAACCTCTATGAATGAAAAAGTTTCCTTTTCAGGAATGTTTGGTCCCCTTGGTGTATTTTTAGAAAATACGAATATACAAGGTCAATTTATGGGTAAAACTAATTTTAGTTTTTACCCTGTTGGAAATAAATTAGTTATAATGGCATTTGATTCTAAATCTAGATCATCTTTCTCTCCTAATCCATTTAATAAAAGTGAATCGGTAAATATTCCTAGAGTAAATGGTATAGGTGTTCCTAAAAGTACAACAAGACAAACATACTTGTTATGGATGAATAAAAATAAAATAAAATGAAAAAGATTGTAGTATTTTGTGTATTCAGCTCAATAATAATGATAAGTTGTAATATTAACAAAAAAAGTTTATTAGGAAATTATTATTTCAAAGGAGAAAATGTGATTGATACACTAATTATTAAAAAAGACATTTATGTACACAGAATTTATGATAAAAATTCACGATTGATGTATCAGGGAGAAAATCAATGGACCTTGGAAAATGATAGAATTACATTATTAAAATTCTATAATAATGAAGATAATAAATTAGAAGAATTTTTATCAAATAAGGATGCTCAAAAGTTTTTAATGATTAGTTCTTTTCCTATCTACGAAAATGGTAATGAAGTTACTATCGAAGTAAATGCTGATGAAAATATTTTGTATAAAAAAAAGTAATGTTTTCAATCTCAAAGATTTTTAATCTGTGAGCAATAATAAAACCCATCATTTTGTGATGGGTTTTTAAACTGTAATATAAATAGTAATATTCTTGGAAATAAAAACCATTGAATAAAACTGTATTCATTTGTTTAAAATATGAAAACTAAGTAGTAGAAATTTTTTCTATATAATTATAAGTATAACGGGAAGGAAGTTCAGGAGAACGGGATGTATGATTACGGGGCCAGGATGTATATGCCGGAGATCGCGTGATGGGGGGTAATGGATCCGATGGCTGAGCAGTACAGGGCCTGGAGTCCGTACAATTATGCGGTAAACAACCCGGTATCCTTCATTGATCCGGACGGCAGGATGACGTATGACTGGTAGCTGGGCGCATACCGGGATGATAGTGGCGGCCTGATGGGCTGGAGTATGAACAACGTGGGGGATTCTTCATTCGGAAGCAACACGAATGACAGTTACAGCGGTAGATCTTCGGGAAGTGATGTTGTAAGTTTTATTTCTAATGCTTTGGGAGCAGGTGGGGGAAGTACCGGTGTATTAACAGTTGGAGAACTGCTTGATGCATTAACAGGAGGAGATAGTGGTACTCCGGATTTTTCAAAGTTTGATTTTAGTCAATATGGAGCAGATAAGAGTCAAAAAGATAATCCACCAGCGTTTTGGTATTTTGATAAAAAAGGCCAGGAGTTATTAAATCATTGGTTGGGTGGCTCGGGTAAAAATTTGAATTTTGAATATGACAAGGGCTGGAGTACTTATATGAGTAAAAATGGATTTATGAAGGATGAACTTACCAAAAGAGCGATAGCCCGAAGTTATACTATGTATTCAGAAGGAAAAGCCAAATATTTTGAAGTATCGGGTAATTTTCCGTTTGAGATAGATAATACGTATAATACAGGATATGGCATGCTACACGGGACAAATTATTTCAGCTACGTCATGAGTGGAAAATATGATAAATCAACCGATTCATATATTTTCCAATTTAATCTAAAATGGACCGACCAGATAAATCATAACAAAAATGTTTTAATGGACAAGGTTTTCAATGGTATCACACGAGCTGTTGCCCATCCTGCAGACTATTGGATAACAATTAAATGGACTCAAACAATTACGATAAAAAACAAAGAATGGGAAAGATTACGATAATTACAATATTATTTCTACTATTTATTAGTTGTGATAAGAATTCTAATTTTACGAGAAATGATAAGGATAGAGCAGTATTTGTGAAGCAAAATACACTTATAAACTCACCGGGAAGATATTACTTCAGAGACATTACCATTATGGTAAAAGAATTTAAGGATGATACTATTGTCTACGGTATTTTTGATTATTACAATAAACTTTTGTATCAAAGAAATATTAATGCTTCAATAAGCGATCACATGAAATGGGCTATTTACGTTGACGATAAGGATCAAATATGGTTTTACAACGCAGATTACCAGGAACTCGGCATGTTTTTTATGAATGAAAAAAAGGGGATTTTCATTAATGATAAAAACAAACTGCCTCAGATGCCCAAAGAGCTTTCTAAATTTATAAAAAAATAGCCCCTGCTCGTGTTTGTAGAAAAAATGAATCCTTCTCACTTTTTGTTGTGAGAGGGATTCTATAGGAGTTGGTGGGGGTGGTGATACAACATTGGCAAATATCATCATTAATTTCTTAAGAGGAGATGAAAAGAATCTAGGGAGTTTTGTGAACAATGATTTTGAAGCCAATGGATGGCATGTTATTGATGCATCAAGTCTTGCCGATGCTTTAACGAAATTAACTAAATATCTAGGGAATAACCAAGCCGATAATATTTATATTAATGCACACGGTTACTTTAGTAAGCGATATTTACTTGATGAAGAAGGGAAATTAATTCCAGATCCTAAATCAGACACCAAATATAAAATGACTTTGGATACAGGTTTTCATACAGATACAGATAAAATTCTAGGAACTCATCTCCAACAGTATATTTCAGATAAAGGTAAATTATCATCTGATAACCTAAATAGTATAGAAAGTTTTATAGGTATCGCAAATTATGTTAAAAATGGTAAAAATCTAATTATGGGAAGTTGTTTTTCTGCAAATGATGAACTTTTTGGAACAGGTCTTTCTTCTTTAGTAAAATCAAGAGATATTTTTGCAAATCGTGATTTTTCAAGTTTATGGCCTGACAGTGGAGGAAAAATCAAATTTCAAGATTTTACAGGTTTTAATCAGACTTCTAAAAAACATTATGAACATGGTTGGATCTGGTATAAAGACGGTTCAGCTATTCAAACAAATTTTAATATAATCATGACAAAATATGGAGTTAAAAAAATTAAATAAAATAACAGTATTAATCGCTTGTGCAATTGGTATGAATGTGTTTTCTCAGATGAAAATGGCAGACATACAGGATAAGAAATTTTCTATTGATTTAAAGAGGGAAAAAAGTAATATAATAAAAATTTTAGATAATACTTCCTATAGCGTATATTATATTTTAGATAGACGGGGACTTGATTTTGACAAAGGAAGAGGAACTGTGGATACGGTAAATCTTATCTTTTTTTCTAAAAAATATAATAAGGGAATTCTTACTGTTTTTAAACAAGGAATTGTTCATAAAAACAAATCTGTTTATAATATTAGATTAGATACAGGTTCTATAGATAATTACATGTTTATTCCTTCAATGCTTATAATAGACAAAGACTTTAATTATGAGTATTTAATTAAATATCATTATCTGATGCCGCCTCCACCTAAAGAAGGGGATTATTCTTCATGGATTACTATAGAGTATATCAAAAACCATTGCAATTTTAAAGATATTACTTTAAACGGTAATTTGATTTATGAGGATATAGATGATATATTAAGTAATGTTCCCGATATAAGTATTAATGAAGATAAATCTAAGGAATGTAATCCATTAATATCAGATGAAGATTTGAAGTATTTTTTCCCGAAGAGAATAGATAAAAATGGTCCTGTTTACTATAAGAAATAAAGATTAATATTTTTAAAAATATGGAGTTAAAATAATAAAAAATAGGGCAATCAAATGGTTGCCTCTTTTTTATTTTATGTTAATAAGGTTATTTTAAAATAGTAGCTATATTTACAGCTGTGCAAGTTGTAAGAGAATTTTGAATTTAGCGAAGAAGTTCTTGAGAAGAATGATTATTATTCGTTCGGCTGAAACATAGTTTTAACTTCCTGTCGATGGATAACCCGGCATATAAATACCAGTACAACGGAAAAGAGCTTCAGGAAGACGGAACTTACGATTTTGGCGCCAGGCTGTATATGCCGGACTTGGCTCGCTGGGGCGTGATTGATCCCCTGGCAGAAAGCTACCGCCGATGGTCCCCGTACCATTATGCAATGGATAACCCGATCCGCTTTACGGATCCCGACGGGATGGGTTCGTATGACTCCGGAGGCCAGTGGCACAGCGAGATGGAGGATTTTTACAATTACCATAATTTCAGTAGTGCCTATCGCCCGAAATCCTTTTCCCAAAATACAGGTGACGGCTCAAGTGAGGGCAATAGCGGCGGTGGGGGAAGTAGCACAAGCAGCACAGCACTCCTGGAGAGGATGTTGAGTTTAGGAGGAACCTGGACAAACACAGGAACAGGCTTTGAAAGTGATAGTCATATCGCTTTAGGCTATGACGGAGGTTATCAAAGTCTAAATACGACCCTTGATGGTTATATCAATATTCCGGAAGTAGTTTTGAGAGGAAACAGCTCAGGATGGGGAGCACAGATGCAGAACCATTTTAATTCTTTTATGAAGGATTGGTATACTTGGGGAGGCAGAGGAAATTGGTTTTTTGGAACAGGAGCAACATTAAGTGGTTTTGCAGGAGTTGTACAATCAGAAAATATGTATTCACAAGGCATTAGAAGAGGCTTGTCAGGTAATTATATGCTAACAGGTAGAAATCTAAGCCAATTTGGAAATATGGCTATGACTAATGCAACCGCACCAGTTTCCGGTTTAGCAAAATGGGGAGGGCGATTAAGTAGAGTGTCTTTCGGTGCAGGCATGGTAATGGATGGAATTGGAGTTTTAAATTATAGGAACAATCCTAATTCACCTAATGCCGTTCATCCAGCAAAAGCAGGTTTTAATACTGTAATGGGATATGTAGGGTTGAAAGGAGGAGTCTATGGAGCTGTTATTAGTACTTTATATTTTGGGGTAGATTCATTTTATCCAGGAGGCTGGGTAGGTGCTTCTGAAACGGCAGCAAGAACTGAAGCATATGAACAACAGGTGACAGGGCATTCATTTTTTAGCAATTCAGCAATAAAATTTTAATAATGAAAAAGATTGAGCAATGTTACTACTATCTTTATTATAGATTATACAAACATTCACAGAGTTCCATATTTTCCAATGATTATGCAGCAACAGTGTTTTTATATGCATTATGGATATTTTTTTTGTTTTCTATATTTAATTATTACAGTCTTTTTACTAATACTAATAAGGAAGTAAACAAAGTACTCGGTATTATAATTTATTGTGTATTTATAGTAATTCCTAATTATTTTATTTTTCATTATAATGATCAATGGAAGGTTATTGTTAAAGAATTTGATAAACTTCCAAAAGAGAAAGATAAGAAATATGGAATTATTGTTTGGAGTATAATAATTTTCATAATTGGAAATATGTTATTTTCTTTTTATTTGTTATTTGCACAAGCCAAAAAAGATCAAATAGGACCGTATGCACCTGAAATTGTAGCAAAGAAAAGGAAGGAAGATTCTTTGCAAAAAGTTCAACAAATAGAAAAATTAAAAAAAATATATGGAGAAGATAAAAAGTAATCACCACTCTCGCAGATTTGTAATCCGTGAGCAATAATAAAGAACCCACCGCAATTGCGGTGGGTTTTATTATTTAGAAAAAGCCTGTTTCGTTTTAAAATTCTGGATGATGTTATCTACCAGAAAGAACAGGTGTTCTTTGGTTGCAGGATCGAGTTTGTCGATATCTTCAATGCGCTGCTTAATTCTCTAGCATAAGAAGAAAGTTCACCTTCCTCGTGCTTATAGTTAATAAACCCTGCCGTAAAGCGGTGGGTCACGTATATTATAGAGCAGCTACATTTTATTAAAGAAGTCTTCAAATTTTTTGGTCGTGAGCATTTTATCAACCGGTTTAAAGATCATGGACCGGTCTTCCTCGTCGGACTGATTGATCAGATGGAGCTTCTCAAAATCAGGTTATTTTCGATGGTTACTTCTTCAGAAATTATGTTTTATAACTCAGGATCTGATCTGTGATGATATTAAAAAGCTTGGAAGCTACCGCTAAAGACAAAGAGCTTTGCAAGAAAACAAGCTGCAGTAAAGCAGTAAAGCCAACACTTTGAATTTAATCTTTCCGCCCATACATCAGCATCCTTTTAAAAGAATACATCGCCGGGAGTTTCTGGAATGCTTTGGCAATTCTTTGTTTGAATTCGGTGGTGAAAATCTTTTGCTGATCGTCACTCAGCCTTTCCAGATAGGGGATCAGGGCGGATCCGGAGATGAAATTGAACAAGGTTTCATGGTCCTCTGCGATGATGGGATACACTTTCTCGAATACATTTAAATCTTTTAAGCCGTTTTCAAAAAGAATCTGGACGTATTCATCCAGGGTTAAAACGGGAGAGTGGATGTTCCAGCCGTTCAATTGACTAATGAAAGGCTCTTCCGAAGCCAGATCGGATAAAATCCGGTTCAGAAGGTTTCCCGGCTGATAGGGCATCTGTACCGCCAGCTGGCCGCCCGGATTCAGTTGTGAAATTAATTCCGGGAACAATTCCTGATGATGATCCGACCATTGCAGCGCCGCATTGCTGAAGATCAGATCCCAGCAATCACCGCTTTCCATAATTTCTTCCGTTGTCATCTGCCTGAAATGAAGACGCTCATGCCGGAGGCTTTCCGCTTTGGCCAGCATTTCCGGAGAGGAGTCGATTCCGGTAAAAACAGCCTGCGGGAATTTTTCAGCAAGAATGGCCGTCTGTTCGCCGGTCCCGCAACCGAGATCGATGGCTTTCATCTCTCCCTGATCTGCAATCAGGTCGGAAAGGTCAAAAAAGGGTTTAAAGCGGATGTTTTTAAACTGATTGTAGACTTCGGGATTCCAGGGCATAACGGGATGGTTTTAGATCATTCAATTTACTGATTTTATTTAAAGTAAATTCGGCCGTATTCAATTTATGTTCAAATGTTTAATTTATTCAAAAATAAAATTAATGCTAATCCCGTCAGGATTTTAAATGAAATTTCTTCTGGCAGGATGACAAAAGATGCAGCTTGATCATAAGTACCTTTGATCCTGTTTTTGACAGAAGAAACTTCCGGCATCCGGCATCCCTCTTCCAGCCATTTTATCCGAATTCACGTTAAATTAGTAAAAGCCTTTCACCTCCGGATATTGCTTGACCTGATCACAGAATCTGCGAGCTCTCCTTGATGCTGTTCATCACGAAGATGCTTTTGGTCTGGCCGATGCCTTCGATTTCGGATAATTTGTTGACGAAGAATTCATGGAATTCATCCATATTCGGAGCGAGGATTTTCAGCATAAAATCAAAATCGCCGCTGATGTTGTAAAATTCTACCACCTCTTTCAGCCGGCCGACTTCTTCGATGAACTTACCGGCTGTTTTTTTGTTGTGGACATTCAGGGCGATCATGCAGATCACCATCATGCCTTTGTTTACCTTTTTGCGGTCGACCACGGTCGTGTATTCTTTAATAATGCCCAGCTTTTCCATGCGCCGGATCCGTTCATGCGTTGGCGTTGGGCTGAGGTTGATCCGCGCAGCGATATCACGGACGCTCAGCTTGGCATCTTTCTGCAGGATCCGGAGGATAGAAAAGTCTTTTTCGTCGGGGGTGTAATGTTCATTAGCCATTTGTCCTGTTTTTTTAGCATTGAAGAACAGATAAAAGCGTATATGTTCTTTTAAATGAACTTGAAATGTAAATGTGTTCCAAATTTACCATATAATTTTGACAAACGTCCTGTTAATTTTAATTTTGCAGCATAATTGAATGACATGGAGAGAAAGAACCTGATCCTGATGATCGCTTCGGCGGGCACATTTGTAGAAGCACTGGATATTGCCATTATTAACCTGACGATCCCTTCGATCCAGGAGCAGTTCGGAATCGGTGCGGAAACGGTGCAGTGGCTGCAGACGCTCTATGTGCTGTTCTTCGGCGGATTCCTGATCATCGGCGGAAAACTTTCCGACCGGATCGGGCACCGGAAAATCTTTCTCTGGGGTTCCCTGATCTTTATGCTGACTTCCCTGGGGGCCGGTTTATCGGCAAGCTTTGAAACGCTGGCTGTTTTCAGGGCTTTGCAGGGATTGGGTGCCGCTTTTATCATGCCTTCAGCCATGTCGATTGTCACGCATACCTTCCGGGAAGAGCGTGAACGGAGCCGTGCCATCGGGATTTTCAGCTCATTCGCCGCCATCGGGTCGGGAAGCGGACTGTCGCTGGGAGGGATCATCAGCACCTACCTCAGCTGGCACTGGGTATTCCTTATCAATGTTCCGGTTTTGCTCATTACCTTGGTCTTCGCCTACCGGTTTCTTCCGAAAGGTGAAAAAGCAGCGGCCCAAAAAACCGACCTGCTGTCCGGCATATTGCTGGTAACGGGATTGTTGGGCCTGACTTACGGAGCCCATGAACTGATCCATATCCGGGAACAGCCTTTTATCATCGCAGGATCTTTAGTCCTGGCAGCAGTACTGCTGATGCTCGTTGTCTACCGCCTGAAATCGGCTCCCGAGCCTCTTATTGATGTCAGCATTTTCAGGCATGCTTCATTAACGGTTTCCAATTTTGCATTTGTTGCACTAGGGGCATTTTTCATCGGGTTTTTATTCCTGATTTCCCTGATGCTCCAGAAAGATATGGGTAACAGTGCTGCTTCTGCCGGACTGATGCTGGTACCGTTCAGCATCATGTCTGCCTTGGTGGCAAAGTTTATCCTGCCTCATGTGTCCAAAAGACTGGATCCGGCGCAGATGGGGATTTTCGGATGGGTATTTATGCTCATAGGAGCTGTCGTATTGCTGATTTCCGTGCATTCGGGACATCCGTTGCCGCTGGTTTTGGCAGGAGCGGCCTGTATTTCGGGAATCGGGATGACCTTCTGCTTCACGGCTTTATCCGTCCTGGGGATTCAGGATGTTAACGCTTCGGATTACGGGGTGGCGGCAAGTTTGGGTTCAACCAGTTATTTCCTGGGAGCAGGGTTGGGCTTGTCGTTCATTACCCTGATGAGCCAGGTTTTTCCTTCCGTCATGGCCGTCGGAGATTTAAGCATCATCATTCTCATCGGATACGCCGTTTTTGCTTTGGGCATGCTGTTCTATCTGATCATCCGGAACCTCAGGATCCGGCAGAAAGAAATGGCGGTTTCATAAATTGTTTCCTTTAATTAAATTATATTGATCCGGAACCGGCCGTTGTGCCGGTTCTTTTTACTTTAAACGCATGAGGCACAAAGAGATTTTCAATGGGCTGGAAATACTTTAGATCACATCAGAGAAAATCAAAGATTTTTCAGGACCCATTTGTTCTCAATATCATATTCTGGAACAGGATGGAGATTCTGGCTGAAGTTTTTACAGGATGGCAAAACAGAAAGAGTATCAGGCTGTTTAAATAAAAATATTTGATTTTTAAATCCTTATATGATCTGAAATATGCACAGCGGGAAACTAAAAATTTTATATCTCTCATGTGTTTAAGGAGTTTTCTTTTTGTACTTTATTGAACGGTTATACTTTCCGCACAGCCTCAAAAAGATGGTAGTTTAACGTGAATTCGATGGCAATTATTTGTTTTTAAGCGATTTAATGGAATTTAAAGAAAAGTGAACATCTTAAGGACTTTAGCGTAGTGAAAAAAATTAGTTGATATTCAAAATTATGGGCAATATCCTTAATTTACAGTGCTTCCGGCATCCGGCACCCCTCTTCCAGCCTTTCAAGTAGGGTTAGTAACTCGAATCCACGTTAGTTTATTTGTCTTTTATTATTTTTGCTTTTTAGTCATTTATTCATGAAAATACAGATCATCAGCGACCTTCATCAGGAATTCGGAGCCACCGACCTTTCATTCGACAGGGCGGACGTCGTGGTTCTGGCCGGCGATGTGAATCTGGGAACCAAAGGAATCGAATGGATCAAGACCAAAATTCCGGATAAGCCGGTTGTTTATGTTCTCGGCAACCACGAATATTACAAGGGCTCTTACCCGAAAACCCTGAATAAAATAAAGGAAGCTGCCCAAAACTCCAATATTTCCGTACTGGAAAATGATTTTGTGGATGTTGGCGGCGTCCGTTTTCACGGAACCACCTTATGGACCGACTTTTCGATCTTCGGTAATCCGCGGTATTACGGGTTTGTCTGCCAGAACGGAATGAACGACTATAAGCAGATCCGCCGCGATCCTTCGTATTCTAAAATGCGTTCCATCGACATCTTCAACATTCACCGGTTTTCAAGATTATGGCTGAAAGAAAGCCTGGAAAGCTCCAAAGGCATGAAAAATATCGTGGTGACGCACCATGCGCCGAGCTTACAGTCGGTTCCGGATCATTTTAAGGAAGATCCGCTAACGTCGGCCTATGCTTCCGATCTCGAAGATTTTATTTTGGAACACCAGCCGCTGTACTGGATCCATGGCCACATCCACACCCCGAAAAGGTACAGAATAGGAGAGACGGAAATCATCTGCAACCCGCACGGCTATATCACTGAAAAGTATAATGGCTATGAAAAGGAGCTGATGGTGGAGGTTTAATTTAACATCAACTCGAAGAATAACCTCATCAATAGGCTGGAAGATGGAAGCCGGATGACGGAAGTTTTTCATTTCAGACATAGGATCAATGGTCCTGGCCATCAAACTAAATTTGTTATCATTTGATTTACCCTTTTTGTTATACCTCTTTTTAAATTTTATCAGGAGCTGTTTCCCGCTTTCCACTGTATCTTTTTTATCACGGCCTCCGCTTCGCTCCACCCGCAACAAAAAAGGATGCCGTTGCAATCGGGGCTAAGATGTCCGGTGTTCTTTAAATAACGTGAACTCGAAGAAAAACTTGAATTAATAGGCTGGAAGAAGGAAGCTGGAGGCCGGAAGTTTCTTTTATCGAAAAATAGGATTAAAGGTTCTGATGATCAAACTAAATATTTTGCCTCGCTATCTGAAAAAGTTCTAATTTAATCCTGAATAAATAGCCTTTGGTTTAATTTTTCAATCAGAGGCGAATTGATATTGTTTTAAAGTCCCGAAGGGAATGTTTAATACAGGATAGGATAAAATCCTGTCAGAAGGGTGGACCTTTTATTCGTTTCACCAAGAGGAATTCCAGCTGAAATCCTGACTTAATTTATTTTGAATTATTTAAATTGCTGAATATGATTTAAATAAGATTAAATTCACGTTAAAATATTACTGTTAAATCTATATCGTTCAATACTTGAAGTGATAGATTGTAATGATGACCGGAAAACTTCCGGCACCCGGCTGCCCTTATCCAGTCCATTACCATCAATGGGAATTCTCCGGATTAGTTTATTCGTAATACAGATTCAGCCCAGTACCCTTACTAAACAAAATGCCCGGGCCAAAGCCCGGACATCCCATTTGGAAATGTCTATAAAATTACTTTATCTCCGTCATAAACTTTTTCAGGGCATTATAAGCGTCAGTTTTCTTAGAAAAAGCAGGATAAATTTCTACTTTTGAAGCGCCTGAATCTTTCAGCCATTTGGTCCACACCACCTTCATAATTTCGAAGTCCGTCGGCTGAATCGTAGCCGCCCCGTTCTTATCCAGCGACCGGTCGACCATTTCCAGGATGAGGATATTGATGTCCTTTAAATTGTTTGTTGTTTTTTTTATGGAATATTCAGGCTTGGAACCGATAAATCTTTCAAGATCATCAGATTTGCTGCTCAGGAAGTCTTTTCTGATTTTCTCTACGGACTGCTGATCAAAAATATATCCCGGCCCGTTATTTACACTTTCGATATAGCCGTCCGTAAAAAGGACCACCACATTTTTGTTATCTGTAATGATCTTGCCTTTTTTATCAATTTTCTCAGGCTCATGAATCAGCGAACCGTTGATGGTTTCGTTGAAATAGCTCCAGACATCGGATCCTGCAGGATGCTGAAAAGAGTATTGGTATACTTTTGCTGTTTCGGTCTTAAACCTGGAAACCGCATGATGCAGGCCGTTTCTTTTAAACTCGGAAGCATCGCGCAGCTTGTTTTCGAAAATATTGAAATTGATTTCCATATTCTCCGGATTTGCTGCCCCATTATTTAAAATACCTTTATTGATAAAATCAAATTTATAAACATCCAGCTGGTTCATCTGCCTGTTATTTACATTCAGCAGGCTGCCGATGCTGTCTGCAATCTGATCAATCAAGATCGTATCGTGTACGGGCTTGGGGTGAACAGCCGGATCGATCCTGTTAGAAAGGTCAGGAACAATCAGGACATTGTAATTGTTAATTTTGGTAAAGGTTTTAACATCTGCCGGCGGAAAGTCCGTTTTTTTACAGCCATTGAACAAAAACAGCAGTATAGCTAAAAAGCCTGTGGTAAATTTTATTCTCATAAGTTCTGATTTAATTCCGGGCAAAATCGGCGGTATACGTTTCCTGAAAAGCAATCATATTAAGCCAGTTTTCACATTCCCTGATGGCTTCCGTGGTTTTCAATTCAGCTTTATTCACCGAATAGATTTCATATAAATACTTGCTCCAGCCTTCCATAAAGATATTCACCCGGTTTTCCATCTCCGGCTTCGAAATCGGCAGCCTGTCATTATCCACCTGGCTCTGGTAGATATGAGCGAGATTTTCCACTTTTTCCTTGAATGTCAGCAGCATCTGTTTCAGATGGTTGATCTTCGTGTGGATGTGTACCGGTAGATCCTGCAACTGCTTCGTCAGGGTTGCTTTGCTTCTTTCCAGCGCGGCGATTTCACCGTTCAGCCGGTTGTTTTCCTCTTTCAGCCCATTGATGTCTAATTGATGTCCTTCAACTTCTGCCTCCAGATTTTTAACGATAAACCCGGTTTTTTCCTGATGATGGGTTTTGGTTCTTTTATGGTAAGAACGATAGAACTTTTCCGTAACAATACTGAAAAGATAGACCCCCAGGGTTCCTAAGATAAAGACGAGCCAGAAATTTTCTGTCATAATGATGTCTTTAAGAGCCAGGATTTTATTCGTCCTGTTGGTAAGATATTCGATATCGTTGATGTTTCTGGCCACTTTATAGGCAATAAAACAGTCGACGAGGATGATGAGCAGAAGTCCGCCGTACTGGTCAAAGAATTTGCCTGCCGTTGTTTGTTTATTTTCTGTATCCGGGGTGGAAGATTCATCACCGGATCTTATCAGTTTCATCATTCCCAGGCCTAAAGGAATACCAACGAAAAGAAAAAGGAATAAAATTCCACCGATGCCTTTATCCCAGATTTGCGAGATCGCATCAGCGTTGAAAACTTCCGGTGTTTCAGGAATGGTTCCCCTGTTTAAGGCAGCTGTAGTTTCATTCTTCGAAAAAATAAAAATGTAGGCAACCGACGAATAAAAGATAAAGATATAAAACAGCAGCATCATCCCGATAAAAGCCAGAGTAACGGTCAGCGGCCAGTTGACCGGCGGTTTTACGAAATCAACTTTCAGCTCGTTAATTCTTTTTATAAGAACGTCTATTTTGTCCTGAATAAAAGGGATCCTGATCTCCGTATTTGATTCTATAGTTTGCTTTCGATCTTCTATATTCTTTTCCGCCTCATGGATATTTTTTTCCGTATTCTGGATTTCGGCGTCCAGGGTGTAATTGAGAGATTCGATTTCATTGTGGGTTTTCATTTCCACATTGCTGATGCTCACTTTCAGCTGTTCGTCGATTCTGCTTTTCAGCCTGGTTTTCTTTTCGGCAATCACTTCGATCTCATTGATGAAGTTGGAGTACAAGCTGTCCATAGCCTGTGGAAGCACCTGATGGTCGCCTTGGTTTTCGTAAGCCCGCTGGTAGGCATTTTCCTTTAAAAGGGATTTGTCGAAAGAGCCGACTTCCGTTGCAATGATATTGTCTAAAACATCTTTGAAATCCTTCAGCGACTGTTCCTGGAAAGTAAGCGGTTTTGCTTCTGCCTTTATCGGGATGGTAGTAAGCAAAGAATCAGTAAATGCGTTTTCTTCCTGCTCGATTTCTTCCGGACTTAGTCCGCTGTTTATTTTTTCGGCCCGGGTCTTTATTTTGAAAAAACTTTCCGTAAGCTCACTGACGGTTTTCGGAAAATTGGTGACCAGGACCTGAACATGATTATTTCTGGTATTGTTGGACCAGTTATAGGATCCTGAAATGGCAACGGTACGGTCGATAACGCAGAACTTAAGGTTCATCATTCCGTAGCCGGTACTTTTAATCCGTACCAGTTGTAAGCCCTGACTTACCAAAACATCGAAATCAAGTTTTTCATTATCCGGCTGATCGGAGAGAACCAGTGATACCTTTACGTTCTGAAGCAGCTTTTCCTGAATGACATCATACAAACCCTGATTGGTAAACCAGGCCATGGCAATAAGAATTTCGGATCTTGCATTTCTGAGTTCCGATTTTACCCTCAGTAAAATGTCATCCGCGTCAGTGATGGAATCTTGGATCATCGTATTCATAATATGGTTATAAAGTTTTTGATTAAAGAAAAAAATTAACTTTTTCGGTTATTTTTACGATTTTATTTCATGATCCAAATGTAAAAACATTAAAAACACCATTTTTACGGTTTTCCGTAAATTCGGTTATATTATCAGGTATTGCTGAAATTAACAGCTGGAAAACAGTCACCTATTTTTTAAACGGATTGCGTGATTTACAGAAAACCTGATAAACTGGCTGTAATGAATCTTTACATATATTGCGGACCAAATACTTTATCTGTATGCAGCCAAACAAAATACCCGGGCCAAAGCCCGGGCATCCACGTTTTAGAAATATATATAAGTAAAAATTACTTCAGGGTAAACTTCACCTTGGTTTTGATGGCATCCGAAGAATTTCCGATCTGGGCTTCGAAATCGCCCGGCTCCGCTACCCAGTCGTGTTTCTGGGCGTCGAAAAAGCTTAAAGCCGTTTTATCGATGGTGAAAGTAACTTCTTTCTGTTCTCCGGGATTTAAATACACTTTTTCAAAACCTTTCAGTTCTTTCGCAGGTCTCATGACCGAGGATTTTAGGTCTGAAATGTACAGCTGGGCGACTTCCGCTCCGGGCCTTGTTCCTGTATTCTTTAACGAAACCGTAAGAGTGATGGTCCCGTCCTGGGACATTGTTTTCTTATCGGCCTGGGCTTTTCCGAATTCGAAAGTGGTATAGCTCAACCCATGTCCGAAACTGAACAGCGTCTTGATTTTTTTTGTGTCGTGCCAACGGTAACCTACGAGAATCCCTTCGTTATAAGTAATGTTGATCGGGTTTTTCTGGTCTTTGCCCTTATCGGCAGCCAGTTCCTCCTTATTTCCCGGATATTCTCCCAGCTGATGGGCCGAATTATCCTCCAGCTTTACCGGGAAAGTAAACGGCAGCTTGCCTGAAGGATTTTCGTCGCCCGCCAGGACCGAAGCAATGGAGTTTCCGGCTTCGGATCCCAGATACCAGGACTGAACTACTGTAGGAACGTCTTTGATCCACGGCATGGCCACAGCATTTCCAGAAACCAGAACCACGGCCAGGTTTTTATTGGCTTTGGCAAGAGCGGAGATCACATTATCCTGGTTGTACGGCAAGCCGTAGCTTTTCCGGTCGTTTCCTTCGCTGTCCTGGAAGTCCGCTTTATTCAGTCCTCCGACGAAAATTACGTAATCGGATTTCCTGGCCAGTTCCACCGCTTCATTCAGCAATTCCTGTGGAGAGCGGGTGTCTTTCAGGTCCTGGCCGGATTTTACGCCATTGTATTCCCCGCCGATGTCGCCTACATATCCACGGGCATATTGTACGTCCGACTGTTTTCCGAACCGGGCCTTAATGCCGTCCAGAGGCAGGGTTTCATATTTTACCTTTAATGAAGAAGAACCACCGCCAACGGTCATGATTTTAATAGCATTTTCTCCGATCACTGCAATTCTTTTGGCCTTATTCACATCAATCGGAAGTACGTTCCCCTGGTTTTTCAGCAGGACGATTCCCTCTTCCCCGATTTCTTTGGCAACGGCTTTATGCTCTTCAGAAGCGATATTCCCGAAAGGCTTGTCGCGGTTCATTGTGGTTTTATAGGCTAAATTCAGGAGCCTTGAAACTTTATCATCAAGTTCTTTGGTTCCCACTTTCCCAGACTTAATAAGGTCGAGGTAAGGTTTGGCAAGGTAATAATTGTCGTATGCATTTTTCGTTCCGGCCGAAAGCCCGTTGGTCCAGCTTCCGAACTCAAGATCCAACCCGTTGCGGATGGCCTGTTCGGTATTGTTTACCGCACCCCAGTCGGAAACCACAACGCCTTTGTATTTCCATTCGCCTTTTAAAATATCATTCAAAAGATACTGGTTCTGGCTGGCATACTGGCCTTTGTACATGTCATAAGCGCCCATGATCGTCCAGGAATCACCTTCGGTAACGGCTGCCTTAAAAGGCGGTAGGTAAATTTCATATAACGTCCGGTCGTCCACTTTTACGTTGCTCGTATGACGGAACATTTCCTGGTTGTTCAGGGCAAAATGCTTTACCGAAGTAGCCACCCCGTTCGATTGTACCCCTTTGATATAAGGAACCACCATTTTAGAAGTCAGATAAGGGTCTTCGCCCATGTATTCGAAATTTCTTCCGTTCAGCGGCGTACGGTAAATATTGACGCCTGGCCCCAGAAGGATATCTTTCTTTCTGTATCGGGCTTCCTCGCCAAGTGCTTTCCCGTAATTCCAGGACATTTTTTTATTCCACGTTGCGGAAAGGGCCGTCAGGGCAGGGTAGGCAATGATGGAATCGTTGGTCCAGCCTGCCTGGTCCCACTCGTCCCACATCACTTCAGGGCGCACCCCGTGCGGGCCGTCAGTCGTCCAGAATTCCGGGATTCCCAGTCTCGGAACACCAGGGGAACTGAATTTCGACTGAGCATGGAGCATCGCTACCTTTTCCTCCAGGGTCATTCTCGACAGCGCATCCTGAACACGCTGTTCCACAGGTTTTGTTTCATCCAAATAAACAGGAAGTGTCGTATTTTGAGCCATATAAGAAGCAGAAATGAGCGTAAACAAACTTAGAATGGCGGTTTTCTTTAACATAAAATCCTTTTTTGATTGGAAACAAAAATAGCAAAAATATTTATAGTCTCAAATTGAGAAAATAAAATTTTGAAGAAATGGTTATTAATGACCAGAAAGGGGTCTTTTAAAAACAAAACAGCAGAGAATCCTGCTGAAAAGAACAGGATGGGTAAAACCATCAACACAACCCGCAAGCTAAAAAACATAAACTGCCGTAAACAAAAACAGACAGGCGAAAGCCTGTCTGTACGGGATAAACATACATGATTTCCCAAAATAAATAATTTTAAAAAAAGGTAAAAAAGATTTTGATAGGAATAATAAGGATTTAAATTTTTTAGGATTAAAAAAATTACCTTTGTTATTCACCATTCACCATTCACCATTCACCATTCACCATTCACCATTCACCATTCACCATTCACCGTTTCACCAGCCTTTCACGGCGCCGCCTTTGAAAATCTCTTCTGCTTTTTTGGCAACGGCATCCGATTCGTAAGCCTTTACGAAATTTTTCACTTTTTCCGAAGCTTTATTATCCTCTCGGGAAACAATTACGTTCATATACGGTGAATCTTTATCTTCCTTAAAAAGCCCCTGCTTATCGGCATCCAGTCCGGCCTGTGCGGCGAAATTATTATTGATGATGGCGATCACCACTTCTTTATCGTCCAGTACCCTTGGCAGTTGGGGCGCTTCAATCTCCAGGATTTTCAGCTGCTTCGGATTGTCGGCAATATCGGTTACCTTGGGCAGCAAACCGATGCCGTCGCGTAATTTCAGCAAACCGTTTTTCTGCAGTAAAAGGAGAGACCGGCCGCCGTTGGTAGGATCATTGGGAATCACCACCGTGCTGCCGTTCTGAAGCTCACTGATGTTCCTGATCTTTTTGGAATAGGCAACAATCGGATAGACAAAGGTATTCCCGACCACCGCAAGCTTATACCCCCTCTGTTTCGACTGCTCCGTAAGATAGGGAACATGCTGAAAGGCGTTGGCATCGATATCCCCGTTGTTCAGCGCTTCATTGGGGACTACATAATCGTTGAAAGCCACCAGCTCCACCTCCAGATTATACTTTTCCTTGGCTACTTTTTTAGCAACCTCGGCAATTTCCTGTTCCGGTCCGGAAGTAATCCCGACGCGGATAAAATTCGGATCGTCTTTCTTTGACGAATTACAGGCTGAAAACAACAGCAGAAACACTGCTAAAAAACTTAAAATCGTTATTTTTTTCATTGTTAATTATTTTCATTCTTAAAAGGCGAAAAAGGAAAGGTTCTTTAATAAATAGGACTTTTACCTTCGTGAGTTCCTTTTCCGCCGGTCGGTGGCCGGATCCCCGTACCACCACACGAGTTCACATTCACACTTTATTTCAAAGCGCCCACACGCTTGCTAATTATATCAATTTTCTATAAATAAAACCCTTCCGACTCTGATACTCGCAAATCCTCACTCTTCAACTTAATCCTCAACGATGGTCGAACCGCTTTGCCAGCCGGTCTCCCGAAAACTGAATAATAAAGACCAGGGCTACCAGCAGACCGAGTACAAGATTCATAATTACGGCATCATAGCCGATGTATCCGTATTGATATCCGATCTGCCCAAGGCCACCCGCTCCCACGGCACCTCCCATGGCCGAATATCCGACCAGGGTAATCAGGGTAATCGTGGCATTATTGATGAGGGAAGGCAAAGCCTCCGGCAGCAGGATTTTCCGGATGATCTGAAAAGGCGTGGCTCCCAGAGCCCTTGCGGTTTCAATCAGTCCGTCGGGAACTTCCAGCAGGCTGTTTTCCACCAGTCTGGCGATAAAAGGAGCGGCACCGATGCTCAGCGGAACCAGTGCGGCATTCATCCCGATCGAAGTCCCCACCAGGCTTCTGGTAAAAGGAATCATCCACACGATCAGGATAATAAAAGGAATAGACCGGAAAATATTTACCAGAACAGACAATGTCCTGTTGTAGATCGTATGTTCCAGCAGCTGCCCCTTTCTCGTTAAGAAAAGCAGGATTCCTACCGGAAGACCCAGCACAAAACCAAAAAACCCCGATACGAAGGTCATAAAAACCGTCTCCCAAACTCCCTTCGACAAGAGGGAAATCACTGTGTCACTAAGCATATCCTCTTACCGTATTTTGAATTTTATTCTGGTTAAAATAATAGATCACCTGCTGGTTTTTCTCTTCCTCACCCTGAAGCTGCAGCAGCAGTTTCCCGAAATTTGAATCGCCGAGATATTCTACATCGGCTTTCAGCAGCTTATACGGGATTTTATACTTTTCATAAACGATGGCAAGCAGTTTTTCCATAGAAATATGCTCGTTCAGTTCCACTTCAACAAGCGGGAACAGGCCTGCCTGCGGTTCTTTCTGTATTTTTTTATTCAGTTCCTGGGGAATGGTCATAACACCGGAGTTTAAAAATTGTTTGATAATCGGATGTTCCTTATTGGAGACAATCTCCGTCAGGGTTCCTTTAATTAAGAGTTTTCCTTTGTCGATCACGGCAACATGGTTGCAGACGGATTTAATGACTTCCATTTCATGGGTAATCAGCAGGATGGTAATGCCCAACCTTTGGTTGATGTCCCTCAGCAGTTGCAGGATCGACTGTGTGGTCGCCGGGTCCAGGGCACTGGTGGCCTCGTCACAGAGCAGAAGGTAAGGATCATTCGCCAGGGCCCTTGCGATCGCTACCCTTTGTTTTTGTCCGCCCGAAAGGCTTTTGGGATAATCATTGGCTTTTTCTTTAAGGCCTACGATCTTCAGCAGTTCATCAACCTTTTTACGGATATTCACCTTGTCAGCGCCATCAAGCTCCAGCGGGAGGGCAATATTTTCAAAAACCGTCCGGGAAGAAAGCAGGTTGAAATGCTGGAAAATCATCCCGATCTTTTTCCTCTCTTTGGCCAGCTGCCGCGAGTTCAGTTTCGTAAAATCTTTTCCGTTGATGATGATTTGGCCCCGGTCGGGCTTTTCCAGCAGGTTCACCGTCCGGATCAGGGTACTTTTCCCTGCGCCCGAAAATCCGATGATGCCTACAATATCGCCTTGCTCAACGCTCAGGCTTACCTCATCCAGAGCTTTAAAAGACTGATTTTTCTGATGAAAGGTTTTTGAAATATTTTTAATTTCTATCATTTTTTGATCTGTTCTTGTTAAAATAAAAAAGGCTCTACAACGTGGTAAAGCCTTTAAAAAATATGTCATATAAAAGTAAGGTCAACCAACGCAATTTCGTATGTCGGGCATACAGCAATACATCATCATATGGATGGTGGTATGCTTTCTTACAGATTGGGTTTTGAAAACTGACTTCATTTTATTTTATATCCTGATTATGGTGGCAAAGATAAGGCATAAATTTGTTTTAGTCCACTAAAAAAGTAGACTTTTTGTAATTAATTTTAAATAACTAATTTAAAATATTGATAATCAGTTTTTTATTTTAGTATTGTTAAAGTTTTAAAAAAGATGTTCAAATTAAATCTTGAATAGAGCAGTACATTATGAATCATCTGGCATCCTGCACCCATCATCCTGTAAGTATCTCTAATTCGGATTTATATTAAATTTACCGTATTTTAACGTGAGTTCGATGATATTTAATTTATTTCCAGTAATTTAAAATAGAAATAATCAGAATTCTATATCAAGTTTTTCCTTCAAAGTATAAACAAAATCATTTGATATCTGAGACTGTTATTGATAGGTTACAGAAGAAACTTCCAGCATCCAGCTTCCCTTCTTCCAACCTTTTAATCCCTGTTTTTACTTCGAGTTCACGTTATTTTAAAACTCCAATAGCAAATTCTTAAAAAAATAAAAAATTACCATAGATCATGACCGGGAAATTTTGAACCGCTTAATTTTACGGTAACATTAAAAATCAGAATTATGGAAAGAACGGAAGTTGTTTTACGAAACGTAAGAGGGGAAGTTCAGCTGTTCTCCGACGATCAGAAAGCCGGTAAAATGGATATTTCGGTTATCGGTAATAAGCTTACCGTGTATCATACGGAAGTGAGTAAAGAATTTGAAGGCAGGGGATTTGCTAAGATTCTCCTTGAAAAACTGGTAGGCTATGCAAGGGAGCATGATCTGAAAATCGTTCCGCTGTGTCCGTATGTTCATGCACAGTTTAAAAGACGTCCCGATGAATACAGCGATGTATGGCTGAAAGAGCAGCTGTAAAGGCTGTCTGAATCATTTTTAAATTAATTTGGAGCAGTCATGGAAAAACCCTTTTAGTCTTTGCTGAGCTTGTCGAAGTGCCTTTGTGAATCTTAAGTTAACATTAAAAAGAAACTTAGCAAACTTTGCATTACAATCAGCCATCCTGTTTTATGCAATTTAACCTTTAATCAAAATGAAAACATTGAACTTCTTAGTGATCGGAAAAAATCAGGAAATTCTGGATACCCTGAAAAGAGTAATTGAAAAAAATGAAGGCTGGAAAGCCGAAACGCTCAGTGATGAAAGCCAAAGCCGCGATTTTATCACAAACCATGAGGTAGATATCGTATTGCTGAGTTCCGGCCTGGAAAACCGTTTTGAAAAAGATATCATCGCTTTCTGTGAGGATCTTGATAAAGAGGTAGAGGTAATCGAACATTACGGTGGCGGCAGCGGCCTGTTGCGCAGTGAAGTGGAAGGCCTTTATGCAGAAAACAAAAAGCCGGAAAAGCGGGTCATTCACCGGGCTGGTTCCGGCGGAATAACGAAAATGGACTGGCTTTCCGGTGAAAAGATATTCAGCTTTAGCGAATTTTATAATCCTGAACGGATCAATTTCGGGACCCTAAGGGTATTAAATGATGATGCTATCGTATCCGGAAAAGGTTTCGGCGCTCATCCGCATGACAATATGGAGATCATCAGTATCGCTTTGGAAGGGACGCTGGTTCATGAAGATAACCTTGGGAACCGGACGGAAATAAAAGGCGGCGACGTGCAGGTAATGAGCGCGGGAACAGGGGTAATGCACAGTGAATTTGGTAAAGAGGGAAGCGGTTTCGGGAAATTCCTGCAGATCTGGATCTATCCGAATAAAAGGAATGTTACTCCGAGGTACGACCAGATGACGCTCGACCTGGCCAAAAGCAAAAACCGTTTCCAGCAGATCCTTTCTCCTGATCCTGAAGACGAAGGAATCTGGATCTATCAGGACGCCTGGTTCCACCTGGGCCATTTTGAAAATAATATAGAGACCCGTTACGAGATTAAAAAAGGAGGAAACGGAGTCTATGCCTTTATCATTAAAGGGAGCGCAGATATTGACGGCGAACACTTGGGAGCCAAAGACGGTTTCGGAATCAGTGGGATTTCTGATTTAAAAATTAAAGTGACTTCGGAGAATACGGAGATTCTTTTGATGGAAGTGCCGATGGAAATATAAAGAATTAAGTTTTAATTGGACAGCTATTGATGGGCGTCTCTATCAACACGATATCCCGTGATGACTTTTAAGTTTTATTTGGATAGCTAATGATCTGTTTTAACAAATTAGCAAATTCCAAAAAAAATCCCGATTTTTGCCCTCTTCAAAATCCCGAGAACTTCATGAAACTTTGTATTGCCGAAAAACCCAGTGTTGCCAGAGATATTGCCAAAGTATTGGGCGCCACGATGCCCAAGCAGGGCTATATGGAAGGAAACGGCTATTGCGTGACATGGACGTTCGGGCACCTCTGCACCCTTAAGGAGCCGCATGATTACGGTCCGCAGTACAAATCCTGGAACCTTTTTCTTTTGCCGATTATTCCGCAGAATTTCGGAATTAAACTGATTCCGAACAAAGGGGTTGAAAACCAGTTTAAAGTGATCGAAAGACTGGTGGAAGAATGTGATGAGGTGATCAACTGCGGGGATGCCGGGCAGGAGGGAGAGCTGATCCAGCGGTGGGTATTGCAGAAAGCAAAATGCAATAAGCCTATTCAGCGGCTGTGGATTTCGTCCCTTACCGAAGAAGCGATTAAAGAAGGTTTTTCGAATTTAAAACCGGCCGAAGAGTACAAAAATCTCTATTTGGCGGGGAATGCACGGGCGATCGGCGATTGGCTTCTGGGAATCAATGCTACCCGGCTTTTTACAAAGAAATTCGGCGGAAATAAAGCCGTTCTTTCCATCGGAAGGGTTCAGACCCCTACGTTGGCCATGCTTGTGCAACGCCAGAAAGAGATCGATGCTTTTACCACAGAAGAATACTGGGAGCTGAAAACCAAATACCGCGAAGTAATTTTCAATGCGGCCATCGACCGTCTCAAAACCCTGGAACGTGCCGAAAAAGGCCTCGAATACCTCAAGCAGAATCCTTTTGAGATTGTTTCTTTTGAAATTAAAGAAGGAAAAGAAAAAAATCCGAGACTTTTTGATTTAACGGCCCTTCAGGTAGAAGCCAATAAAAAATACGGCTATTCTGCGGAAAATACGCTCAACTATATTCAGAGCCTGTATGAGAAAAAGCATGTCACTTATCCGAGGGTTGATACGACCTATCTATCCGAAAGTCTGCATCCAAAAATAGAAGGCATTCTCCGGAAAATGTATTTCTATCAGGAACTTATTGCTCCTTTGCTGGAAGCGCCGATCCCGAAATCGAAGGCGGTTTTCGATGATACGAAAGTCACCGATCACCATGCGATTATCCCGACGGAAGTTCCGCCTTCGCAGAGTTTAAGCCGCGAGGAAAAGCTGGTCTACGATCTGGTGGCCAAGCGTTTTATTGCCGTTTTCTATCCGGAATGTAAGATTTCAAACACTTTGGTGGAAGGGAAAGTGGGGACGATTCCGTTTAAGACCAGCGGCCGGCAGGTTCTTGAGCCGGGCTGGAGAGCAGTGTATGCCAAAGAGCCGAAAGAAGAAACCACCGACAAGGAAAAAGAAAAGGAAGAAGAACAGACGATTCCTGAATTTATTGTGGGAGAAACCGGTCCTCATGACCCGATGATCCACCAGGGAAAAACGTCGCCGCCGAAACCTTATACCGAAGCGACTCTTCTGAGAGCAATGGAAACCGCCGGAAGACAGGTAGAGGATGAAGAACTCCGTGAAATGCTGAAAAACAACGGTATCGGAAGACCTTCAACCCGCGCCAACATCATCGAAACGCTTTTTAAGCGGAAATACATCGAAAAGAAAAGAAAAAACCTGATCGCGACCAAGACCGGAATCCAGCTGATCGATACCATTGAGGACGAATTGCTGAAAAGTCCCGAACTCACCGGTGAATGGGAATCCAAACTCCGGAAGATCGAAAGCGGGCAGTATGAAGCCAACCTGTTTAAGGAAGAACTGATCCAGATGGTAACGGAACTTACTAAAAAGGTGGTGGATAGAAAAGGAAAGGTAATTTCCCTGGAGGAAGAAAAAGTGGAAGCGGTCAAGGAAAAGAAAAAACGGGAACCGGCGGTAAAAAAAGAACTGGCGTCCTGGGAAGAAACCCAATGTCCGAAATGCAAAGCCCATCATTTATTGAAAGGAAAAACCGCGGTAGGCTGTTCCGATTTCAAAAACTGCGGCTTCAAGGTTTCTTTCGAGATCTTCGGCAAAAAACTGTCGGACAAACAGCTGATGGATCTTATGGTGAAAGGAAAAACTTCAAAATTAAAAGGTTTTACTACCCACCCGGAAACGTTGACAGAAGGAGTCCTGTCTATGGATGAGAACTTCGCGGTTTCTATTGTATGATATTTATGGGTTCTGGTTATATTGTTGAAAAAACAAAACTTTCCTCATCCAGCTTCCAGCCTTTTAAAACGTCCTTTTGATATCCGTAAATGTCCTACCTTTAATCTCATCTAAAATTTTCACAGCATGAAAAAAATCATCGGGCTGGTCATCTTTTGTATCTGTATAGTCAGTTTCGCACAAAACCATCATTTCGGGAAAAATTCAACAGCCGGAAAAGTCCTTCATCTGAACGATGCCGATATTTATTATGAAGTCTATGGAAAAGGAGAACCGTTGTTCCTTCTGCATGGAAACGGAGGCAGCATTGACGCTTTTGCCAAAGAAATTCCCGAACTCTCAAAACATTTCAGAATCATTGCGATGGATACCAGGGGGCAGGGGAAAAGCACGGATACTTCCAAAGAACCGCTGACCTACAGGGAATTTGCCGATGATGTGAAGCTCCTGGCGGATGAATTGAAATTAAATAAAATCAATATCCTCGGATGGAGCGACGGTGGCAATACCGCACTTGAATTTGCGATTAAATATCCTGACAGGACAAACAGAATCATCACCAGCGGAGCCAATGTTTTTCCGGCCGGCGTAGGGGAAAATGAAGTGGAAGCCATGAAGCGCGATGTTGCTGAAAAAATTGCCCGGCAAAAGCCACAGAGTGAAATCCGACTTACCCAACTTATGATTGACGAGCCGAAAATCACCAAACAGCAGCTCAACTGCATCAAAGCAAAAGTTCTGGTGGTAGCCGGTGAAAACGATCTGATCCTCCGTTCCCATACCGAATACATCGCCAAAGAAATTCCAGACTCCAGATTGAAGATTTACAAGGGTGCATCCCACGGCGTCCCAATCGAAAGGGCGGAAGAACTTACTAAAGATGTTATTGAATTTATAAAGAAGCAATAACAGTAACACCGTTTTACTTTATGTATCTTTTAACCGGGCATGTTATTGAAATACGCAAAGGTCGCAAGAACTTATAACTAACAACTGTTTTAAGGCGCAAAGAATTTGACGCTGTCCCCTAATAAATAAGCAGCCTTCAATTTTATTAAAGATAAAATCCTTGCGTCCTTTCCACGCAAAGCATTCAAGAAATCTTTTGCGGCCATTGTATACTCCAACTTGAAGGTTTTAAAGAATCGAATCAAGAAGTTGCTGAACTACAGACCAAGATCCTGCTTTACACGTTCTCGATACATTTTTCTCCGCTGCGCTGCAAAAAACACTCGAACTGACGTTAATACTGACATGTTAAATCTTATTCTTTTAAAGAAGCGATCTTCAATTTTATCGAAGATAAAATCCTTGCGCCCTTTCCACGCAAAGCATTCCAAAAAAAAATTGCGCCATTGCGTATTCCAACATTTTTCTTTTTCGTTCAAAAACTTTCGTGATTTTTCCTATTGCACTACATTTGTAATAAACCGGAAATATGACTCCAGAAAAAAAGCAGCTGATCACGGATAGTTTCAACCGTTCCGAAACCTTAAAATTCTATAAAGCCGAACTCTTGGAAGTGGAAACCGGCTTCATCTCGATGAAAATCCCGAAGATGGACCTGATGACCCGCAAAGCCGGGATGTTCAACGGGGCGATGATCGCTTCATTGGTGGACGTTTCTTCGGGTTATGCTGCGGTCAGTCATTACGAAGAAGACTGTTATGTGGTTACAGTAGAGCTGAAAGTCAATTACCTGCGGCCGGCCATCGGCGATGCATTGGTTTCCAAATCTTATATGGTGAAAGGCGGTGCCAAAATCAGTGTCATCCGCACGGAAATTTATACCGTCGATGAAAACGGCAGCTCCGAAAGCCACGTTGCAACTTCCCTGGTCACGATGATGAAAATAAAATGATTTAATGTAGGGCCGGAAGAAGGATGCTCGATGCGGAAGTTTTTTGTCAACATGCCGACAATATTTATTGAGCATTAAAAATCTCTCTTCAGCAATTTGAAGTCCCAAAGGGACGGCTTAAAACATCATCGGATGCAGTCCGATGACTAAAATTCATGATTGAAATGATACCTGATAACCACCCAAATCTCAAATTCCATAACAAATCCACCGTCTGTAAAATTTCCCTTTAAAATGGAATACATTTTGCATACAAACCTCCGATAAAATGAACGTATGAATCTCATCATCCGCCTGCTGGTAACCGCCGTTGTAGCTTATTTACTGACCTGGATTTTACCAGGTGTGAAATTTACAGGATTCACAGGCGCAGTAATTTTCGCAGTTGTCTTGGGATTGCTGAACTTATTTGTAAGACCGGTCCTTAAACTTTTGGGGCTGCCGCTTACAATCATTACGTTAGGTTTATTTACCCTGGTCATCAATGCCATTATTATTTTAATCGCCGACTATTTTATCGACAGCATGGAAGTGAACGGATTTTTGTGGGCCCTGATTTTCAGTATCCTGCTCTCCGTCGTCACCTCTCTTGCCAATTCGATGTTTTCGGATAGCGATTAATAAAAAGAAATCAATCAATCAAAGGTATATATCAACTTGGACGGACTTCGGTTCGTTCTTTTTTTGCCTGTGCTTCTGCAAAGTGGATCAAAGTAATTGCAATAACACATGGTTCGTTTTAAAATACAGGCACTGAGTGAATAAATAAACCTGACGGCTTTCAAAAACCCGTTAGGTTTTGTCTTTCAATATTATTTTCAGTGAGTTAGTATAGTGAAAAGCTTCGGGTATTTAAATCCGATCTTGAAAGAAATCATATTGACTGGATAAAGAACAACTCAATTCAGACTTAGGATACTTATTTTTTGATATTAACTATAAAACTTCCTGCACCCAGCATCCTTCTTCCAGCCTTCCGATAAATTAATCCTGATTCCCGCTTCCCGTTTTATTTTAAATAATTAACTTTGGCCATCTTTGAAATGAATAAGATGGGGACCTTACAACAGTTCCGGTCATAAAAAATGAATATCAACATATGAAACTTAAGTACAGTCTGCTGGCTCTGGCAGCTCCGCTTTTAATGAATGCACAACAAGTAATGACGCCTGAAATCCTGTGGACTTTGAAGAAAGTGGGCGTACAGGCCGTTTCTCCCGACCAGTCTTCCCTGATCTATAAGGTAGGGCAGGTGGATCTTAAAACAGAAAAAACGAAAAACGAGAACTATTTTCTTAATGTTCTTAATTACCAGTCCACCAAAATAGATTTGGGTAAAAAATCCCTGATCCAGTGGGACAAAAACGGAATTTATGCGCAGGAAGGCGATAAGATTTTCCTTTCTAAAGACAGCGGAAAAACATGGACGGAGTTTTATACGATCGGGGAAGCTGACAACATCGTCATTGCTCCGGACGGTAAAAAGATAGCCTTCAGCAAACAGGTGCTGATGGAAAAGGTCATGGGGAAGGACAAATATTCCGACACCCCGAAAACCACGGCCCAGGTTTATACCGACCTGAATCACCGCCACTGGGATTATTTCAGTGAAGGAAAATACAATCACGTTTTTGTAGTGAATGTTTCTGAAAAACCGGAGGCTGCTAAAGATCTGCTGGAAGGTAAAATGTGGGATTCGCCGCAACGGCCTTTCGGGGGAGCCGAAGATTTTATCTGGAGCCCGGATTCTTCCCAGCTGTTGTATGTGACCAAACCGAAGAGCGGAAAAGAATATTCAACCAGCACCAATACTGATATTTTCGCTTACGACCTGGCTTCGGGAACGATAAAAAACCTGACGGAAACCAACAAAGGATATGATGTCAACCCGAAATTCAGTCCCGACGGGAAATCGCTGGTTTGGCAAAGCATGGCCAGAGATGGTTATGAAGCCGATAAGAACGATATCAAAATCATGGACTGGAAGTCCGGGAAAACAACGAACCTTACTTCCGGCTGGGACGACAGCGTTTCCGGCGATGTATTCTGGAGCGGGGATTCAAAGACCATTTATTTTACGGCCGCTTTCAGGGGAACCAAGCAGCTTTTTGCCTTGGATCCTAAAAATGCGAAGGTTCAGCAGATTACGAAAGGTAATTTTGATGTGAATGAAATTTTTGCCGATCAGAAAAATTCCCTTTTGGTGGGAAGAACGGACATTAACCATGCGACAGACCTTTTCTCGGTAAATGTGAAGAACGGCGATATGAAGCAGGTGACGGATGCCAATAAGGAGATGTATGCTCAACTGGCCGAAGGGAAATCCGAACTGAAAATGGTAAAAACCACCGACGGCAAAGAGATGGGCGTCTGGTTCCATTATCCGCCAAACTTCGATCCGAATAAAAAATATCCAACCTTAGTCTATTGCCAGGGAGGACCTCAGTCGGCTCTTACCCAATTTTTCAGCACAAGGTGGAACTTTGCTTTAATGACGGCTAATGGATATATTGTCGTGGCACCGAACCGAAGAGGAATGCCGGGTTGGGGAACCAAATGGAACGAGGAAATCTCCAGAGACTGGGGCGGACAGCCGATGCGGGATTATCTGGCGGCAACGGATTATGCCAAGACCCTGCCTTATGTAGACGGAGACCGCGTGGCGGCAGTAGGAGCGAGCTACGGAGGATACAGTGTATTCATGCTGGCCGGAATCCACCAGAACCGTTTTAAGACCTTCATCGCACACGACGGATTATTTGATATGAAATCCTGGTACCTGACCACCGAGGAATTGTGGTTTGCCAACTGGGATCTGGGTTCTCCATGGGAAAAACCGTTGCCAAAAGCCTACACGGAATTTAATCCGAGCAATTTCGTGGATAAATGGAACAAGCCGATCATGATCGTGCAGGGCGGAATCGATTACCGGGTGCCTTATGAGCAGGGACAGGAAGCTTTTCAGGCGGCAAAGCTCCGTGGATTGAAATCCAAGCTGGTGTATTTCCCGAACGAGAACCATTGGGTGCTTCATCCGCAGAACGGACTGGTATGGCAGAGAGAGTTTTTTGACTGGCTGAAGGAAACTTTGTAAAATAAGAAATGAATATTTATCTTGCGATTGAAAAAATTCAATCGCAATTTTTTTGAAATTTTAAATTTAATCGTTAAAAGACTACTTTGAAAACACTTATATTTTCCTTTTTACTTGTTTCTGGCTTAGTATTTTGCCAGAATTATGAATTTGATTATTTACTGACTTATCAGGCCAAGCGAATGAAGCCGGAAGTAAAAAAACCTGATGATTATAAAGTATATATAAATTCTAAAGATCATTCTTATGATATGAATTTAGATATAGTTAATAAACAAAAAATCAGTTGGATAAAAGATTTTAATACTAACCTGAATTATAGATTTGTTGTTTTGGAAAAATCAGGCCAGCCCGATTTATACAATTATCAATATGCAAGAAAGTTTATTAAGGATGACAAAAAAGATAAAAGATTTGTAAATCGTGTTGAAGTCAAAAAAACTGGTGAAAATGTTTATATTATAAAAGCATATAAAAACAGAAAGGCAAATTTCATTATTGATGTTGAGCTTGAACAAGCAAGCTCTGATCTGATGTATTTTCATTTGTCTGATATTTCCGAATTTACCGAAGCAAAAATTTTATCAGAATTTAAAAGACAGGTGCCGCGTGAAAATTACGTAATCAAAAAGATCAGGTTTGATTATGGGAACGGTAATGTTTTTACAGAAGAATTAACCGATATAAAGGCTATAGAGAAAAAAATCGCATTACCACAAGGTATTCAGCAGATGATAACAGAGCAGTTTAAAGATTATAAAGATTAATAGATGACCGACCGCATTTCATCTTTCCCGCCTATTATTGATATCGATTCCGAAATTTTAATCCTGGGATCGGTTCCCGGCGTGAAATCATTGGAAAAGCAGCAGTATTATGCCCATCCGCAGAACAAGTTCTGGAAAATTATTTTTGAAATAATCCGGGAGGATTTCACCGATGATTATTCCGAAAGAATTAAGGCAATCAGAAAACACCACATCGCGCTCTGGGATGTGATCGACTCCTGCGAAAGAAAAGGCAGCCTCGATTCCGAAATCAGGAACGAAGAGGCCAACAGGATCGTAGAATTGCTGGACGACCATCCGAATATCAGAGCCATCTTCTGCAACGGCGGAAAATCTTATAAGAATCTCCAGAAGATGCTGGGGAAGAACTATAAAATTCCTGTATTTTTACTGCCTTCCACCAGTCCGCTTCACACGGTTTCCTTTGAGAAGAAACTGGAAGAATGGAAGAAAATTAAAATCTATTTATGAAAAAACTGATACCGCTGTTCTTTATTCTATCCTTTAGCCGGATTTTTTCCCAGGAATATCATTTTGATTATTTCGTAAAGCACAATGACACAAGAACACAGCCGGAACGTCAACAGTGGATTACCGATTCGTTCTATGATTCAGCAACAAGAGCCAAACTGGTCCTTCACGTTAGAAATAAAAAAATCACGGGTACTATTTTTCAAAAGGAGCAAAACAGGAGGCATGTTTTTGATGTGCTTCGATCAGGAGATTATATGAGTTTCGTGTATAAGCATACCAATCAATTCAAAGATAATGAAAAGAATTTCGGAGATTCCAATGAGGAAAACGTAATAAAAGCTGAGAAAATAGATTCTGCAAATTACAGAATTACGGCTTTTAAAAATTCCAGGTTAAGACATAAAAAAATATCTTTGGTGGTCACGCTGGAAAAATCGGATCTGAACTATACCCAAATTGACGCAGATTATACCAGAACTCACGAAATGGAAGTAAAACTGAAAGAATTATTGGATCCGGGTTTCAAATATGTGATCAAAAGACAACAGATCCGGTATTCTTCAGGATATCTGTTTGATAACATTCTGACAGACATTCGGAAAGTAGACTTAACCATTAAAATCCCGGGAAAGCTTATCCTAAGAGAGTACAGCTATGGCTCCGATATTGAAGAATAAGAGCAAAACCCATGATTTTGCTCCCATTTTTTTTTGATAACGTGAATTTAAACCATCTGTTTTAATTTTTAATCAGAATAGAAAAGTTTAATGCCCAGGATCCGGATCTTTATATGAGAAGTTAAAACTTCCAGCCTCCGGCTTCGTATTCCTGCAAATTAAACTGATTCCTGCTTAAACTTCACGTGAGATATTTATTTCTCAATTGTATAAACCTCTTCATAAGGCTGGATCAGTACCCATCCGTTCCCGGAAAACTTCATCTGGAACTCTTCACCGCTTCCTCTTCCGATCAGGCTTTTCAGGGAAACGCTGGTTTTCAGTTCAGGGCTCAGGTTGCCGGACCAGGCTACCGTGGCATTCGGGTCGGTGAAAACCGGTGCATCAGGCGTTACCAGTAACGTCAGCGGATCGCCGTGGGTGGTGATGGCAATGTGTCCCGTTCCGGATAATTTCACCTGGAAAAGTCCGCCCGACATCACTCCGGCAATGCTCTTCAGCATCGTGATATCGCTTTTAATGCTTTGCTCATGCGCCAGGACGTCGTTTCCGTTCACACAAACCGATTCGTTATTCAGGTAAAGAATGCGTACTTTTTTCCCTGCATCCGCAACATATAATTTTCCGGTACCTTCTGCCTTCATCAGTTTGGTACCTTCGCCGCTGATGGCTTTTTTCAGTAAATTGCCCAGGCCTCCGGAGAGCATGCCCTGCCTTTCGAAATTGATGTTTCCGACATAGCCCACCATGCTTCCTGCTTTGGTCCATACCGATTGGTTATTCAGGTTGATTTCCAGAAGCTGGGGTTTTTCCAGTTCAAAATAATCCCTTTCCTGCGGATTTTCTTTGGTTTCATTTACAAAAGCTTCAATTGAATATTTGCTCATAAGGTCATTTTTTTGATGTGATCAAAAATAGCTTTTTTTGTTTTCACCGGCCTCCGTAAATTCACGGTTTCTTTCCGTATTTAAAATTAATTTAACATCCGCATAAATAATACTTGACAAAGGGGTGCCTGATGTCGTATATTTGCAGTCCGAAAATTACACCTTGTAATTTCAGTAATTTTTAAACCGTAATTTAAAAAATGAAAACATCAGATTTTAATTTTGATCTTCCTGCAGAATTATTGGCAGAACACCCATCCGAACACAGAGACGAAGCAAGACTGATGGTTCTGGACCGAAAAACCGAAACCATCGAGCACAAGCTTTTCAAAGATGTGGTGGATTATTTTGATGAAGGAGATCTTTTTATCTTCAACAATACCAAAGTATTCCCGGCCCGTCTGTACGGAAACAAAGAGAAAACCGGAGCGAAAATTGAAGTTTTCCTTTTAAGGGAGCTCGATAAGGAAACCCGTGTTTGGGACGTTTTGGTAGATCCTGCAAGAAAAATCAGAATCGGAAATAAACTGTTCTTTACGGAAGACGAATCTTTGGTAGCTGAGGTAATCGACAATACCACGTCAAGAGGGAGAACCTTGAGATTTTTATTCGACGGTTCTTACGAAGAATTCCGTTCCAAATTGAAAGAGCTGGGCGAAACCCCGCTTCCGAAATACATCAAAAGAGACGTTGAGCCGGAAGATGCTGAAAGATACCAGACCATCTATGCAAAAGTAGAAGGTGCCGTGGCTGCGCCTACTGCAGGTCTTCACTTTTCAAGACACCTGATGAAAAGACTGGAGATCAAAGGAATCGACTTTGCTGAGGTAACGCTTCACGTAGGATTGGGAACCTTCAACCCGATTGAAGTGGAAGATCTTTCCAAGCACAAAATGGAGTCTGAGGAAATCTTTATCGATGAAAAGAATGCCCAGATCATCAACAATGCGGTAGAATCTCACAAAAGAGTCTGTGCCGTGGGAACAACCACGATGAGAACACTGGAAACTTCCGTTTCTTCCAACAAGAAAATCTCTGCCTTCCACGGATGGACGAATAAATTCATTTATCCGCCGCACGATTTCGGAGTAGCGAACTGTATGATCACCAACTTCCACACGCCGAAATCTACTTTAATCATGATGATTGCTGCCTTTGCAGGAAAAGATTTCATCATGCATGCTTACGAAGAAGCGGTAAAAGAGAAATACAAATTCTACTCTTACGGAGACGCAATGTTAATTCTATAAAAAAATAAGTAAGAAAGCCAGGTTAAAAGTAAAAAGTAATCTGAGGAAAAGCAATTTTAGCTTCGGATTTTAAAGAAATTGGACGGTTATGATTCTGATGAGTTTAATGCTCTATTAAACGAAAGTACGGAACTGAAAAATGTTTTAGCTGCGATTGTTAACCATACAAAACTGTAAACTTTTAATTTAACCTGGCTCTATACTTCTGAATTGAATCCTTTTGTCTCTTTTCAACTCGATTCTTTATACTTTTACCTTGGCTCTTTAATATTATGAAAGATATCCGGACTTTATCACTCGACCAGCTCAAAGAATACTTTGTTTCTCTGGGAGAAAAGCCGTTCCGTGCGAAACAGGTGTACGACTGGCTGTGGAGTAAAAATCTTCATTCGATTGATGAAATGACGAATCTTTCGAAAACCCTTCGTGAAAGAATTTCCGAAGAATATACCATCAATCCTGTCTCGGTGGACCTCCTGCAGAAGAGCACGGACGGAACCATCAAAAACGGAGTGAAGCTGCATGACGGCTTATTGGTGGAATCGGTACTGATTCCTACGGAAACCAGGACGACGGCTTGTGTTTCCTCGCAGGTAGGATGCTCGCTGAACTGCGAATTCTGTGCAACGGCAAGGCTCAAAAGAATGAGAAACCTTGAAGTGGCCGAGATCGTGGACCAAGTAGCGCTGATCGACAGCCAGAGTAAAATGTATTTCGACCGGCCGCTTTCCAATATCGTTTTTATGGGAATGGGCGAGCCGATGATGAACTACAAAAACGTAGTGGAAGCCATCCGCAAAATTACCCAGCCGGAAGGTCTGGGAATGTCGGCGAGGAGAATTACCGTTTCTACTTCGGGAATCCCTAAAATGATCAAAATGCTGGCCGATGAAGAGCTGAAGGTGAAATTGGCATTGTCGCTTCACTCTGCCATCGAGTCCAAGCGAAACGAAATCATGCCGTTTTCCGATAAATTTCCGTTAACCGAGATTATGGAAGCCCTCCAGTACTGGTATAAAAAAACAGGCTCCGTCATTACCTTTGAGTACTGCGTCTGGAAAGGCATCAACGACGGTGATGAGGACATTAAAGCCTTAATTAAATACTGTAAGCAGGTTCCTTCCAAGGTAAATTTAATCCAGTACAACCCGATCGGGGACGGGAAATACGACCAGTGCAACAAGCAGGCGGAAGAAAATTATATCCGTCAGCTCGAAAATGCAGGAATCGTTTGTGTGGTAAGAAAAAGCCGCGGTGGCGACATCGATGCAGCCTGCGGACAGCTGGCCAACAAAACGGCGGATTAAATTTCCCTTAAAAAAATCAGATATTTTTCTTAACAAATTCCCAAAACCTTAAATTTGCAGGACAAATTTGAAGTGATGGTGGATTATTTTTTAGGTGAAGACGGATTGGAAAGCGTGTATGCCTGGTCTATTCCGATTCTTGCCGCAATTATCCTGGCTGAAATGATTTACAGCCATGTTTCGGAAGCTAAACTCTATAATGGTAAAGATGTGGCAACCAGCATTTATCTGGCTGCGCTTAATTTCGGGCTCGACCTGGTGATGAAGGCCTTTGCCATGGGCGTGATGTTTTTCTTCTACAACCTGAGGCTTTTTACCTGGGATTTTACCATCTGGTATTGGCTGCTGTGCTTCGTGGTTACCGATTTTGCCTATTATGTCCTGCATTATGTAGATCATCATTCCAGGGCTTTCTGGGCAGTCCATATCACTCACCACAATTCGGAATACTTCAATCTTACTACCGGTTTCAGAAGTCCGGTTCTCCAGCCTTTATACCGTTACCTTTATTTTTCTCCGCTGGCCTTTTTAGGCTTTGATCCGTGGCACATTATGGTGGTATATGCTATCGGTCAGGTATACGGAACCTGGGTGCATACCCAGACGGTGAAAAGCATGGGATTCCTAGAGTACATTCTCGTAACGCCCTCCCATCACCGTGTGCACCATGCCTGCAATATCAAATATCTGGACCGGAATATGGGCATGTGCCTGATTATCTGGGATAAGATCTTCGGAACTTTTGAAAAAGAAGATCCTGGCGTGCCGGTAAAATACGGGATTTACCCGAAAATGCCGGACAATAAACCGGGTACCATTCTCTTCTACGAATGGCGGAAAATCTGGAAAGACATCAGACAGCCGGGACTGAAACTGTCAGACCGCATCAATTACATTTTCAATTCCCCGGGATGGCGCCACGACGGAACCGGGAAAACCGTAAGGCAGTACCAGAAAGATTATCTCGAAAGAAAAAACAGGCAGAAGGAGCAGAAGCAAAAGAAATCGGCTTAGATCATTTAAGGTTCAGTTTTTATTTTCAGATATAAAAAGGATAATTCATCCGGTTAACATATCAAAGGAATAGGTTTTTGCCCGTTCCTTTTTTTGAGTTTAAAGTTTCTGCAAAAAATCGTAATTACCGGTAGCATGAGCTTACGTTTTCAAGACAATGTTTGGCATCCCGTAAGACTTTCAACATCCCATTAAAGATCCAACAGGTTTAATCTCGTCAGAAGAGATATAGGAACAAATTTTGATGATTACCTTCCCATTTACATTTAAATAAATATTTTTACCTGATGAAAAAGATATTCCTGATATGTACCGTAACCATCTCTGCGCTGTCGTTGGCACAACAGTCCCGTCTGCTTAAAATAAAACCATACAGAATTAGCGTGCTGGATGAAAGAATCAGGGAAAGCTCCGGATTAGATCTGATGAACGGGAAGCTGTATACCTTCAACGACAGCGGCAATACGCCGGAGCTTTTTGAACTTGATAAAAAAACGGGAAAAATTATCAATACTCTGAAAATTAACGGTAAAAATAGAGACTGGGAAGCTTTGGCAAACGACGGAACTCATTTCTATATCGGCGACTTCGGCAATAACGGCGGAACCCGGAAAGACCTGGAGATCTACAAAGTGCCTTTGGAAGATCCCTCAAAAGATTCGCTTCGACTTATTTCGTTTGAATTTCCCGAACAGCAGGAATTCGTCCCGAAATATTCAGAAACCGATTTTGATGCGGAAGCCATGGTGTACCTGAATGGGAAGATCCATCTTTTTACCAAAGAATGGGGCGCGAAATCAACAACCCATTATCTTATTGATCCGGAAATATCCGGAAAGCAGAAAGCCCGGAAAACGGAAGTTTACAAAACCGGCTTTATGGTGACAGACGCTTGCTATTTCGATAAAAAACTCTATCTGGTCGGCTATACCAAAAAGACCGAGGTATTCCTGGACGTCTTCAATGAAACTGAAACCGGGATGTTTTTTAAAGAAAACCCTAGGAGATACTACCTCGGAAGTGCCCTGGCAATCGGGCAGATTGAAGGCATTGCCGTGGATGCGGACGGTGTATATATTTCAGGGGAAAAATTCCATTCTCCGCTGGGAGGGGGAAAACAGAGCCTTTATTTTATTCCGATAGACAAACTGGGAGAGTAAATCCCTTGAAATTGCCTGAAAAAAATTATCTTTGTGGTAATTAATAATTTATCCATCATTCGAAGATTGTGGCCAACACTGTAGAAGAAATCAAACGACCGATCAATGAGGAAATGAAACTTTTCGAGCAGAAGTTTTATGAATCCATGCAGAGTAAAGTACCTTTATTAGATAAAGTCACCCGTTTTATCGTTACGACAAAAGGGAAACAGATGCGTCCGATGTTTGTATTTCTCTGCGCCAAGCTGGTAGGGGAAGTCAATGAAAAAACCTACCGCGGGGCATCTATGATCGAGCTGATCCACACGGCAACGCTGGTGCATGATGATGTGGTGGATGAAAGCTTTAAACGCCGTAATTTTTTTTCCATCAATGCATTATGGAAGAATAAGATTGCCGTTTTGGTTGGTGATTACCTGCTTTCCAAATCGGTTTTGCTTTCTACCGATCATAAAGACTACGATTTGTTGGGGGTGATTTCAAGAACGATCCGCGAAATGTCTGAAGGGGAGCTGCTCCAGCTGGAAAAGGCCAGGAAACTGGATATTACGGAAGACGTTTATTACGAGATCATCCGCCAGAAAACGGCTACCCTTATTGCGGCCTGCTGTGAAATCGGGGTCCTGTCCAACAATGCGGATGAAGCCCTGGCAAAAAAAATGATGGACTTCGGAACCTATACCGGAATGGCGTTCCAGATCAAAGACGACCTTTTCGACTACCTGACGTCCAATGTTATCGGGAAACCGGTAGGAATCGACATCAAGGAACAGAAAATGACGCTTCCCCTGATTCATACTTTAAAAACGGCGGATGAAAAGGACCGGAAGTATTATTTCAACACGATCAAACGGTACAACAACGATCAGAAAAGGGTAAAAGAACTGATCAATTTTGTAAAAAGCTCCGGCGGACTGGATTATGCCATGACGGTAATGAAGGATTTCCAGAAGAAAGCCAAAGACATCCTGAATGAATTTCCGGATTCGGAAGCCAGAAGGTCACTGCATATCATGCTCGATTACGTGATTGAAAGAAAATTCTAGTTTAAATTATTTTCAGGGTGACGATGATAACTGCTGAAACTATGCAAAATAAAGCGATTAAAAATAAATAATCCGCAATAGTTTCAAACCGGTTTGCGCGTTTCTCATGCTGCGTCCGGATGGCCAGAAAGGAAAAGAAACAGCTAAAGGCAAAAAACATGCACGCCATTCCGGCAAATTCGTCCAAATACGTGCTGCGGCTGATTCTCGAGATCTTTAACGAGGTGATGATCACCAGCGAAAATCCCAGAAGATTGCTTGAAGCATTAAGAATATGGGTCGACTTTTTCTCCATGGCTTACAAATTTATCCCAAGATAGACACAATTTTTTTTATTATCAAATTTTTAAAAAAGATTATTAAAAATTAAAATTAATTTAAAAAGTGTATATTAGCAAAATACTTCAACATTAAAAATATTTAATATCTGGCTATGCAGACAACCTATATTGAAACCCAGCAGATTTCCTTTCAAGATTTTAAAAATCAGATACTTGAAGATTATAAGTTAGGAAGAGTTTCCCGTGAGATGTCCTATTTGGGAAGAAGAGAAGTCCTTACAGGAAAAGCTAAATTCGGTATTTTTGGGGATGGTAAAGAGCTTCCTCAGTTGGCGATGGCTAAAGTTTTTAAGAACGGGGATTTCCGTTCAGGGTATTACCGCGACCAGACTTTTGCCCTGGCAGCAGATGCCCTTACGGTAGAAAGCTTTTTTGCACAGCTGTATGCCGATACCAGCGTAGAAAGGGAGCCGGCATCCGCAGGAAGGCAGATGAACGGGCACTTTGCGACGAGAAGTTTAAATGAAGACGGAAGCTGGAAAGACCTGACGGCACAAAAGAATATCTCTTCGGATATTTCTCCTACAGCCGGGCAGATGCCGAGATTACTCGGGCTGGCCCAGGCTTCCAAAATATATAAATCCGTGACATTCGACGGGTCCGAAAAATTTTCGAACGGCGGTAACGAGATCGCTTTCGGAACCATTGGGGACGCTTCCACAGCGGAAGGCCATTTCTGGGAAACGCTGAATGCGGCCTGTGCACTTCAGGTGCCGATGATCGTATCGATCTGGGATGATGGTTACGGGATTTCGGTTCCTACCATGAAACAGCGGGCCAAAGCCGATATTGCCGAAATGCTGAGCGGTTTTCAGAGAAAAGAAGGTGAATTCCAGGGATGCGAGATCATTCAGGTAAAAGCGTGGGATTATCCTGCTTTGCTGGATGCTTATGCAAGAGCGGAGCAGTTCGCCAGGGTGGAAAGCATTCCGGTGGTGGTTCACGTCATTGAAGTGACGCAGCCTCAGGGACACTCGACCTCAGGTTCCCACGAAAGATATAAGAATGAAGAACGCCTGGCTTGGGAATCCCAGTTCGACGGCCTTGTGAAATTCAAAGAGTGGATTCTGAATTATTCCATCGAAATCGACGGCAAGGAAGAAGTGCTGGCTACGGCAGAAGAACTGGATGCCATCGATGATGAAGCGAAAAAAACGGTAAAAGCAGGCCAGAAAAAGGCTTGGGAAAGCTACCAGAAAACCATTACCGATCTGGTACAGGCGGTGTTGCCGTTGGTGGAAAACCTTAAAGGCCGGAACGCTGAAATCGAAGGGTATATCGGCCAGTTCAACAAACTGGTTTCCAAAGCGAAGAAAGATGTTTTCCATTTGGTAAGAAAGTCTTTGTTGGCTACCAGAGGATCAAACTCTGCCGAAAGAAATCAGCTGATGCAAAAATACCATGAAATTTTCGAGGTGGAAAAAGACAATTACTCTTCCCACTTATATTCACAATCCCGATGGAAAGCGGAGAATGTAAAAGAAATCAAGCCGGTTTACTCCGATGCTTCTGAAGATGTAGACGGCAGGGTAGTGGTAAGAAACAATTTTGATAAAATTTTTGAAAAATATCCTGAAACCCTGGTCTTTGGTGAAGATGCCGGAAATATCGGCGACGTTAACCAGGGGCTGGAAGGCATGCAGGAAAAATACGGTGATGTGCGTGTAGCCGATACGGGAATCCGTGAGGCAACCATCTTAGGACAGGGAATCGGTCTGGCGATGAGAGGACTGCGCCCGATTGCGGAAATCCAGTATCTGGATTACATTTTATACTGCCTGCAGGGGATGAGTGATGACCTGGCTACCGTACAGTACAGAACCAAAGGCGGACAGAAAGCACCGGTCATCATCAGGACCAGAGGGCACCGTCTGGAAGGCGTATGGCATTCCGGTTCTCCGATGGCGGGAATTCTGAACCTGTCTAAGGGAATTCTGGTTTTGGTTCCGAGAAACCTTACCAAAGCGGCCGGATTCTACAACACCATGCTTCAAAGCGACGATCCTGCCGTAATTGTTGAATGCCTGAACGGATACCGACTGAAAGAAAAACAGCCGGATAACCTGGGAGAATTTACTGTTCCTGTCGGGAAAATTGAAGTGACAAAAGAAGGAAGCGATGTTACTCTGGTAACCTACGGCTCCACCTGGAGAATCGTAATGGAAGCAGCAGAAGCGCTGGAAAAAATCGGTGTTTCGGCAGAGGTAATCGATGTTCAGTCTTTGATTCCTTTCGATTTAACGCATGAGATCGCTGAAAGCGTGAAGAAAACCAACCGCCTGGTGGTGATCGACGAAGATGTAGAAGGCGGAACGTCTGCTTTCATCTTACAACAGATCCTGGAGAAGCAAAAGGCCTTCAGATACCTGGATTCTGATCCGTTGACGATCGCTGCTAACGATCACCGTCCGGCCTATGCCAGCGACGGGGATTATTTCAGCAAGCCGTCCGCAGATGATATGGTAGAGAAAATCTACGCCATATTCAATGAAACCAATCCTCAGAAATATCCGGCGATATTTTAATTGGGATTTTGAAATAAAATTGAAAACCGCTTTCTTTTGGAAGCGGTTTTGTTTTTAATCTTTTTCTATCGGGTTATTCGTTCTTCTGAGACGTTTGGCCAGCTCTTCGCCGATGTTTTTGTTTTTATTCAATTCATTATAATCAAAATGACCGACGTAGCCGTCTTTTAACTGAACGCCAAGAGTTCCTGCTTTTGGATTGGCATGGATACTTTCTACATCTTCTCCGGAATTAAATACTGAATTTTTCAATAAATTTTGATAGGCACTGTCAGTTAACTTTTTGGGGCCTTTTGGCAACAGCGGAATAATTGAGTTTATTTTTTTTATTTGAATAAGATTAAATGCGTGATTGTTTTCTATATCTTTTAAGCTTACAATGATTCCGGGAAGACCGGAAAATTTATAGGGTCCGTCGCTAAAAGGGTAGTCTCTGGTAAACCAGGCTTCCCAGACCCTTCCCTTATAGAATGTCGTCGCTTTTTGACAGTTGATATGGTCAATGTTTACAAATTCGTTTTCGACCGTCCACTTGGGGAATTCATTTTCAGGAATTACCAGATTGATGCTTTTAAATTTATCATAAAAGTTGATCGTTTTCTCCAGATAATCTTTTTCAATAATATAATTTAAGTTTCTGTCATATTTTTTGAATCTGATAAAAGCATTGAAGTTTTTATCAACAGCATACGCTGAATCCCTTTCAAACTTCGTGGCATTATAAAAATAAGATTTTTTGCCATCCGTATCAAGATTCATGTAATCCGTAATTAATGAATCCTTTATATGAATGTCCGGCTTCATTTTGTATTCGTAAACAAAACGGTAGCTTTGTGCTGAAAAACAGTTGATCAGCAATAAAAATAAAATCTTATACATATTAAAGACTTAAACCTTACAGTTATTTATGTAACAGTAAGGTTTATTAGTTATTTGATTTATTATTTAGGCTGATTATCTAAATTTTTTGTACAAGCATAATAGCACCCGTCATAAGTCATGTAACCTAAAAATGTAGATCCCTGTTCAGTTGAACAATAGCAAGGTTGTGCTTCTTCTCCGCCATTTCCTATACCAGTAGATCCAGACGCGGCTTTTCCACCGTGTAGATTTTTTAATAGTGTTCTAGAAAGTTTTTTTAAATTTTTCACTTTTTAATTGTTTTTTTGTTAATATTTTATGTTGCCATATAAACCTTGGCGATAGGTTTCTATTATTTTATCTGTACACAATAGATAACAAATTTTTCTATAATTATATTCAAATATATCAAACACAATTGAAATATATTTTTTTTTATTATGAAAGTTCTATGAAAAAAATATGCGGATAATTTTCATAAAAGAAGTACATTTAGTGGATTATAATTTTACAAATGATGGCTAAAAAAACTAAATTACTTGAAGCACGTTTTAAAAAAGGATTTTCTCAAGATCAAATGGCTGATATGCTTGGAATGACACAATCTAATTATAGCCGAAAAAAAACGGAATCTCCAGAATTTCCAAACATGAATGGAATAGGTTATCTAAGACCCTGGACGTTTCTGTAGATGATATTTTTGAAGATGAGAATAATCCTTCATCTGTTCTTCAGGATTATTCGATAGGAAATTATAGCAGTATCGGTAATACATATTCAATTCCTCAGCATATCCAACAATTATTGGACACTCAAAGAAAATATATTGAGAAATTAGAAAAAGAAATTGAAGATTTAAAATTGCAAAAATAAAAACTGTCAAACAACAGTCTTTTCCACCTTTCTCCCTTCCAGGATCATCTTACAATCCTTCACTTTCTCAGGATCATACACATGGTATTTCATTTCCCATTCTTCCAGCAGGTGCAGGATCGGCAGCAGGGCCAACCCTTTTTCCGTCAGCGAATATTCCACCTTTGGCGGAAGTTCCCTGAACTCTTCCCGGATCACCAGTCCGTCATTCTGCATTTCCCGCAGCTGGTCGGTAAGGACTTTCCGGGAAATCACGTTGATACGCACGGCCAACTCGCCAAATCGCAGTTTGCGGTCTTTAATCACCAGTACGATAATCGGTTTCCATTTGCTCCCTAAGGCAGACATGGCCTTGCCTAAAGGACAGCTGTATTGCATTAATTCGTTCTTTTTCATGACAGTTTGTTTATAATTTTTGGCTGATATGCTTTATGAACACAGAGCCCACGAAGATTTTTTAATTACTAAGTGTTTTTAAGTTTCACAAAGGCATTTCATTTATAAAAGCTCACAGCGTATTTTTATACGTTCATTACCTTATTGTCGGGCTGAACCAAGTTTATCCTGAGCGTGGCGGAGAAAAGCCTTTACCTTCGTTTCGATTCCCTAAGTTACCTCCGTGTTACCAACATCAGTTACCGCGAAGTTACTACTTTTTTTCCTTATGAGATACCAATATGAACTATTATTAGTTACTTTGTGTAACAATTATAAATATTAAAAAATGAGCACAGACGCATTGTTCAAGCCTTTTAAGTATAAGAATTTAGAACTGAAAAACAGAATCGTGATGGCCCCGATGACGAGGGCCCAATCGGATAATGGGGTTCCTACGCAGCAGATTGCAGACTATTACGCCCGGAGAGCCGAAGCGGAAGTCGGACTGATTATCTCCGAAGGAACGGTGATTGACAGGCCTGCATCAAAAAACATGCAGAACATCCCTGATTTTTACGGAACGGAAGCTTTGAACGGCTGGAAAAACGTAATCGGTGCCGTTCATGAAAACGGTGGCAAAATGGGACCTCAGATCTGGCATGTGGGAGATACCCGAAGTTCGGGCGATTATCCGCAAGTTCCGATGGAGAAAGCTTCGACGATGACGCTGGAGGATATTCAGGATACGATTGCCCGGTTTGCCGCTTCAGCAAAATCCGCGAAAGACCTGGGTTTTGATGTGCTGGAAATTCACGGGGCACACGGGTATCTGATCGACCAGTTTTTCTGGGAAGTCACCAATACCAGAACCGACGAATACGGCGGGAAAACGCTGAAAGAGAGAAGCCGGTTTGCCGTAGACATCGTCAAAGCCATCAGGGCTGCCGTGGGAGAGGATTTCACCATCATTATCCGGCTTTCCCAATGGAAACAGCAGGATTATTCCGCGAAGCTGGCGCAGACACCAGAAGAAATGGAAGAGTGGCTGCTGCCGTTAAAAGACGCGGGAGTTGATATTTTCCACTGCTCGCAGCGCCGTTTCTGGGAGGCCGAATTTGAAGGTTCCGATCTTAATTTTGCCGGCTGGGCGAAAAAGATCACCGGGCAGCCAACCATTACGGTAGGGTCCGTAGGACTGGAAGGCGATTTCATGGCCGCTTTTGCCGGACAGGGAACCGGAAAAACCGATTTATCCGAACTGACCAGAAGACTCGAAAGAGGAGACTTTGATCTGGTAGCCGTAGGCCGCGCCCTGTTGCAGGATCCGGAGTGGGTGAAAAAAATCAAGGAAGGAAAAACGGAAGACCTTCAGGATTTCAAGCCGGAAAGCATGGCCGTCCTGTACTAAAAGGTCAAAGGTGAATTTTGCCGTCGCAAGTCAAAGGTGAATTGTTTTATGTAGAGGAAAGTTAAGGAGCAGATCAGATTAAGCAGACACTTTCGGTCGTAAATGGTGAATTTTGCCGCCGCAAGTCAATGGTCAATTGTTTTATGTAGATAAATTGAAAAGCGCAGCCGATTGACTATTGACCATTCACTTCTTGCAATCAATGGTCAATTGTTTTATGTCGATAAATTGACAAGCGCAGCCGATTGACCATTCACCATTCACATATTTTACCTATCAATTATTTAAACGAAACCGCTCCAGAAATTTTTCTGAAGCGGTTTTTTTAATTCGGGCAGCCGGTGGCGGCAGAGACGCATCTCCAATAGCCGGGCTTTCCGTTTTTAGGCGGGTAATAACATTCTACCGTGTCTACGGGACATTCGGGCGGATTTCCTCCTTGAATACACTTCAAATCTGATCTTCTTAAAGATTTTAGATTTTTCATAAACTTTATTTTTGGTGAATGTCAAAGATAATATTTCTCTGCATAATGAAAAAATTAATCCATAAGAAGATGATACGCCTGAAAGACTTATTTATCGCCTTCTGAATCAAATAATGTTTTTGATAATGCTTTATTAACCAACAATAAAATAGATTATTTTTGATTGCTCAGCCATTTATACAAAGTCGTTTTAGGAATACCGTATTCCTCAATAACTTCTCTCTTTGTTTTTTTGCCTTTGTTTATCAGTTCGAGGATAAAATCGATAATCTCCGTGGTATAAATATTTTTACGGAATTGGGGCAGGGATGATTTTTCTTCTTTCAGGTTTTCACTTTGCTTATCGGGTACAGGTGGCGAATAGAGGATCAGGTGTTGGCTGTAAATCCTGAAAAAATCATAGTTCAGCAGTTTGCTCCAGCGGAGAATCTGTTCAGAATCCAGACTCTTCAGTTCATAAGTGGCAAAAAGTTCTTCTTCGGTGAGGTTCATGGAGTTACAGATTTTTCGTACCTCCATGCCTTTTTCCTTTACCCGCATCCGGATGAGTTTTCCCAGATGGATATTTTTATAATTTTTCATACCTCATTTGTATTTTTATAGAGTTGTAATCTTATTAACGGTTATTACTATTCATCTTAATAAACATTTTCCTGAAGATAAAATCAGAATTATCTGATTTTCAGACTGTTTTTGCCGCTGCTCCAAAAGTTGTTAAATTAAGCGAATGTATAAGTATTTTTTGAAGATATAGTATATAATTAATAATAATTTTGTGGCGTAATGCAATAAAAGCAGTTGTTTTGTTTTTGTATTGGAAAAAAGAGGTTAATAAATGGGCTGTAAAGATGAAGCCGGGGACCGGAAATCATTTACAGTACAGTAAGGAAATGGGATCCTGCTTCATTTGGATGCACTTTAGAAACAACATAAATATATCAAAAAAGCCGTCCCCAAAAAATGGAAACGGCTTTTAACAAGATTAAATATCTAAAATTGCCACTTTACATGACAATAGTGATTCTGTTTACAGACCGATGCTTTGGGTCGGTCTCAGCTCTTTTCTGATGTTTTTCGGCAGGGCATCCTTATGAACGAGGATGGCTGTCGATTTATACTCAACATATGGGCGGGTTACATAAAGATATCCCTCAAAATCGTTGGTTACGCCCCATGAATTCTTCACCATATAATATTCTTTTCCCGACTGGTCTTTGGCCAGGCCTACGATGTGCATCCCATGGTCATCGGTCGTGGAAAGATTGTTCAGCGCTTTCTGGCGCATATCTTCGGTGATGGTTTTATCTTTTTTCGGCTCGGTGAAAAGCGTTCCCGTATTTTCTTTGGTAATCTGGTCCAGATCGGTATCCGGAACATAGGCCACACCGTTCTTGTATGAAAAATAAGGCTCCGTAACATCCGTTGCCCAGCCTACGGAATAGCCCTTGTTTACCGCATTGTCGATAATGGCCGTAAGATCCTTCATCGGAACGTTCCAGTCGGAATCATGGCTCCAGTTATCCGGAATCGGAACAACAAATTTCTGGTAATACGGGTAATCCTTGTAGGAAGAAAGTTCTACATAATCATCAGGGTTAATGCCTACGACTTCCTTTGCGAATGTCTGCGGCGTATAGGATTTTCCTTCATAGGTAAAATTCGCCGGAACTTTTCCCAGGTATTCATCCAGGATCACATCTACGGAAGACATCCAGTTATCCGTCAGCTTTCCTTTCGATCCGGCCTGAACCAGACTGTCGAGCACAGGCTTTAATTTGCCCTGCATCTCGGAGAAATTGTTCAGGGTCTGCCCCTGTCTCAACCCGGTATAGGCATCCTGGGGAACCGCACCGTATTTTTTGTACATATTGATGACATCGTGGAGTTCTCCGCCGTCGCCCCAGCTGATCGCGCCGTTGTTCAGAACGTATAATTTTGCTTTATCATGGTAAGAATTCCTGGCCGTAAAAATTTCTGCCAGGTCTACTGGCTTTTTGCCCATCCTCTGCATTTCGGATTCCAGGAAAGAATTTCCCGAATAGCTCCAGCAAGTTCCCGAAGAGCCCTGGTTCTTTACCGAAGTGGCCCCTACATCTTTCAGCGTGGTAAACTGGAAATTGGTTTTCTGGGACTGGTTGTTTTTTAATTTGTTGATGAGGTCATCCTGGGCATACATCATACTTCCTGCAGACAAAACAAAAAGTAATGATACAAATTTGGCTTTTTTCATTACTATAAAAGATTATTTATACGAATAGTCGTTCCTATCTGAGATTCGTTACAGCAGGAAAAGTTAAATTAAGAAACGTTTTTTATGAAAAGACCCCATAAGCGAAAACAGGAAAAGCCTTGAGCCGGAATCGCATCGATGTTTTATCCTGAAAAATGAATGAATGATTAAATGAATTGTTTCAGCATTTTACGATGTTGATTTTCTTTACTTTAAATAAAAGACGGGATTTGTGTGCCTTGCTGAATTGAATTATTTTTAAAAAAAATTAAACCTGTTTCCAACCTTTTGAAAATTTTCTGCATCTATGTAGATATAAAGCCTGATTATGGAACAAGAGCTATTATTGCTATGCCGGCGGAACGACCGCAATGCCCAGCGGAAAGTCTATGAAAAGATGGCCGGGAAGCTGTACACGGTATGCAGGCGGTACCTGAAAAACGATGAAGATATTGAAGAAGTGCTGGCAGACAGCTTCTATAAAATTTTCACGAAGATCGGCCAGCTGCAGAATCCGGATATTTTTGAAGGCTGGGCAAAGAAAATTGCTGTCAACGAATGTCTTCAGAAATTACGGACCGCCCGAGAGCTTCATATTTCGTTGGAAGAAGATTATACCTTCTCTACCGATTCTTCTCTGGAAAACGGATCGTCTGAAAAAGATATTTTAAGCCTCCTCAACTTCCTTCCCGAAGGGTGCCGGGCGATTTTTAACCTCTTTGCCATCGAAGGCTATCCCCATAAAGAAATTGCAAGCATGCTTTCCATCAGCGAAGGCACCTCCAAATCCCAGCTCAATTTTGCCAGGAAAAAACTACAGGAACTGCTGGTAAACCAAAACATTTAAATAAAAACACAATGGAAAACAACAATATAGATAAAACATTCAACGAAGCTTCCAAAACCCTGGAAGAACCTGCGACTTTCCCGGGGTTTGATAAAGTGTGGGGCAAAGTGGAGGAGAAGTTGGATAAAAAGGAAGAGAAAAAAAGAAAAGCCACCGGTCTCTGGATTCCTTACGGCATTGCCGCCAGCCTTCTGATTGCTTCCGGTATATTTTATTTCAGCAATAAAAAGGAAAATACCGTGTCTCCTCAGCAGACCATCGCACAGCAGACTGTTTCCCAAAAGAATCAGCCGGCAGAAATACCTGTGCGGATCCGGAAAACAGACAGTATTGTAAAGACAAATATTTTGGAAGAGATCCGGAAATCCCCGGCTTCAAAAATAGCCTACCGGAAAGTTCGGGAAATAAACGTTCCTGATCCAGCTGCTCCGGTTTCGGTAATGCCTTTATCATCGGCTTCTCCACTGGCAACTGCTTCGGACAATAAACTGATCATGGAACAGGCAGAACGCCGGAATACCGAGGAAATTATTGCCATGGGCATCAGAAAGGAAAAAGCTTCCATGGTTCAGGAGCTTTCGGCCGCTTCTCCTTCGGAAAAGAAAATATCCGGACTGAATACCGTTGTCGATACCGCGGAAGCCATTTATCCAAACCGTTCCCTGGCTTACAGAAACGATAATCAGGAACCTGAAATTTTAGCCTATAATAAAAGCGGTTCGTTCCGGAACAATCTTACCGCTTCTGCTTCAGGTGATAAAAATAAACTCACCGCCAGCAGGATTGCCAACAAGGAAGTTTCCATGATGATCCGGGGAAAAGCTTCAGGGGTAAACATCAATTCGATTTCAGAAACACCGGGTTCCGGAAAGGTAGATATTTCCATCAGCTGCCAGAGATCTTCGCAACTGAGTAAAAATCCTTTGTTTATCATAGATGGGGTAGTAACCACTCAGGAAATTTTCATTAAGCTCGATCCCAAAAAAATCGAATCCATGCAGGTTTTCAAAGGGGAAAAGGCCACCGCTCTTTTTGGAAACAAAGCAGTCAACGACGTCATCGTAGTGGAAACCAAAGACATTTCTGCAAAAGAAAAGCGGAGGCTGAAAAAGCTGCTTCAGGAAAACCCTACCCAAAAATAATGTACTAAAATCTGAAACTGATACCATTCACCATACCTCTGAAAAAAGAAATTTCCCCGGAAATTTCTTTTTTTAAATCCTGCTGCAACCTTTTCAGATTTTTACATCATCTTTAAAGGGAATTTAATTTACATTGATCAAAAAATAATAAACATGAAAAAAACAGCAATAACCATACTGTCGCTGATGATTTTACAGGGTTGTAAAACCAAAACCGTTTCGGAACAGGATCAGGCTTCCCCTAAACTGAGTCTCAAAAAAGATATAGACCAGGACGGCATTAAAAACGGACGTGATAAATGCCCGGACGTTCCGGGGCCGGTGGAAAATAAGGGATGTCCGTGGCCGGATGTGGATGTAGACGGGATTCCCGACAAGGACGATCAGTGTAAGGATGTTCCCGGACCTATAGAGAACAACGGCTGTCCATGGCCCGATACTGATGGCGACGGCGTTATCGATAAAGACGATGCGTGCCCTGATGTAGCAGGACCTGCTGAAAACAACGGCTGCCCGTGGCCTGATACCGATGGCGACGGAATCCTCGATAAAGATGATGCCTGCCCGACCGTTCCCGGACTTCCGGAATACAACGGCTGCCCGAAACCGAAAGCAGCAGTAGCGATGGAAATTTCTTCAGAAAGATCTTCAGCTAAACTGGCATCTAAAGTTTCAGGCGTAAAAATTACCAGGTCAAAAGCCAAAAGCAGAAAAACTAAAATTACGGAAGATTTTCCGGAAGCTGGACAATTGACCGCCGGAGAAGTAAATGATTTTTCAAAATGGAATTATTGGGAAGACATGGCTGTTCCTGTTTTATCGGAATATAAAAATCGGTGGAAGATTTTTCCGGATAAAAGAGTGTCTGTACAGCTCGTTAATAAAAACGGAAAACCTGTTATCGGAAAAAAAGTAAAACTTCTGAACGAGGAAAAGAAAGTTGTCTGGCAGGCAATTTCTGATAATAAAGGAAATGCTGAATTATGGATCAATCCGCGAACGGACCATAAATATTCATCCGGAAAGTATTCATTTGCAGACGATAAAGGGAAAATATTATCCGGTAAGGCAAAATTATTCAGAAACGGCCAAAACATCATCTCCTTGGATGCGCCGTGTCTTACAAAAAGAAACCTGGATCTGGCCTTCGTAATAGATGCAACAGGATCTATGGGGGACGAAATTTCTTATCTTCAGGCAGAATTGCTGGATGTCCTTAAAAAGGTGGAAAAGAAACTTCAGAATACCACAGATGTACGATATTCCTCTGTATTTTACAGGGATCAGGGTGATGAATACGTAACCAGAGAATTCAATTTTACGGACAAAGCTGAAAACCTGATTAATTTTATTAAAAAACAGGGGGCCGGTGGTGGTGGCGACACGCCGGAAGCAGTAGTCGAAGCTCTGGACGCTTCCATTGAAAAGCTAAGCTGGAGCAAAGGCAATTCCACTAAAATTATGTTTCTGGTCCTGGATGCCCCTCCGCACTATTCACAGGAAAACATCGATAAAATATATGAAAAGATAAAGCTTGCCGCTGAAAAAGGGATTACTATTATTCCATTGGCAGCCAGTGATACCGATAAAGAAACGGAATACATTATGAGAACTTTTGCCCTGCTTACAAACGGTACTTATACTTTTCTTACCAATCACAGCGGGATCGGCAACAACCATATGGAGCCGACTACAGATTCTTATGAAGTGGAAAAATTAAACGAACTGTTATTAAGGCTTATTCTACAGCGGTCAATCCTGCCATCCTGCCAGTCTGACTCTAAGAATGAATACCTCAATAAGAAGATCGAAACTGAACTTGAAAATGAAGAAAGACCTAAAATAAAGATCTATCCGAATCCTACAAAAGGTTTACTCAATATTCAATCCAATAAAGTTATTGATGAGTTATATGTATATGATTTCAGCGGAAAAATTTTAATCAGAAAAGAGAAGTTGCCGAAAGGTACAAATAGTATTGATATCACTTCTTATCCTCAGAGCATCTATTTAATGCGATGCAGATACGGTAAACAGTGGGACACATTTAAAATTGTTAAAAATTAAGATAGTAAGAGTAGGCATTCCCAGGAATGTCTGCTTTTTAAAAATTAATTTTCAAAAATTATTGAAAATTCAAAAATTATTATTACATTTGTCATAAGAAACTGAAACAATAAGACAATGACCCTATCGGAAGCTAAAGAAAAATACATTCAGACCTGGGGAACGTTCGCCACCAATTGGGGGATTAACCGGACGATGGCGCAGGTTCACGCTCTGCTGATCGCGAGTGAAAAGCCGCTTTCGACCGACGAAGTGATGCAGCAGCTGGAAATTTCCAGGGGGAATGCCAACATGAACCTCCGGGCATTGATGGACTGGGGGATTGTGAGGAAAGAGTTCGTGAAAGGAGACCGTAAAGAATATTTCGTGGCTGAAAAAGATGTCTGGTATCTCTTTAAGCAGATTACTAAAGAACGCCGGAAAAGAGAAATAGAACCGGTCATTTCCTTTCTGGAAGAGCTGAAGGACATTGAAGACAAGGATACGGAAGGTGCTAAAGAATTCATTAAGCTGATGAACGATTTCAGCACCGTGACCGGGAAAATCAACAACATCATGGACCTGGCGATAAAAAGCGACGACCACTGGCTGGTAGGGAAGATCACCAACCTGTTGAAATAACAGGTATGAGCAAAAATTTGTCAAAGATTTTAACTTTGATAAAAGTAAACAAAGGCAAGCGCCTTTTTTATTTAATTTAAACTTTCAAATATTATTGAAAATTTTATAATTATGAAAAACTTATTCATCCATCTGTTCCTGATTTTGTATTTCGGGATTCACCAGAAAAATTAATAAAAACAATAACCATGAAAACTTTTATTATCAAAGATTTTTATTTTCAGTCCATGCTGGTTTCCCTGCTTCTTTTGTTTAGTATTCCCTCATTTACAAGAGATTTGGTTATTCCTATTTATTTCCTGATTGCGTTTGATCATTTGGTCAGTGCCAACCGGAAAATATTTTCAAGAACATACCGGAAAAGTATCATTTTCACAATCTATTATACCATCAGTATGCTTTTTATCATTACCCTTTTTTCACTGGCAACAGTTGATGAGATTTATATAATAGACCGGTTCTGGACAGCATATGGCAGGCACGTGATGAGTTTTGCCCTGTATGGAACTCCGGTTCTTGCCCTCATGTATTATCTGATCTGTTTAAATGATTACAGGAAAGAAATAAAACATAAGGCCAACGGTCTTTAGAACAGCAGAAAGCCATATCAAAAAGTGTTCGGAATATAAAATACAGCCTATATGTTTAATATCCTATCTTATCTGCTTTTCCTTTCTATCAGTTTTTACATTACGGTGGATATAGGAAGAAGATGTTACCGGGCAGGGGCGGTCTATCTGGAATACCTCATCCATGATGTGGATTTCTGCCTGACGATCAACCGGATTCTGCTGGGGTGCTATTACCTGATCAATCTCGGGTACATTGCCATCAGCCTTACCAGCTGGGAAAAGATCGTCTCTTTTGAGCAGGTTCTGGCCGTTACAGCCATCCGCATCGGAAACATCATGCTGATTCTCTGCGTTCTGCACTACCTCAATATTTTCACGCTTTACTTCCTGAGAAAAAATTTAACCTTAAAATAAACAATTATGACAGCAACCATCTTAACCGCAGCAACGTACAATTTTTCAGCGTACATGATTTATTTACCGATCGTCATTACCCTGACGGTATTTGTAACACAGTTTCTTTTCAAAAACTCAAAAACCTTTATGATTGATATTTTCCATCAGAAAGAAGACATTGCGATGGCTACCAATTCATTATTCAAGATCGGGTTTTACCTCTTGAATATCGGCTTTGCTCTCTGCATTATCGAATTTTATGAAATCACTACGGTAGAAAGCCTGGTGGTGGATATGAGCGAAAAAATCGGGAAATTCTCCATCTACCTGGGCATTATGATGCTGCTCAACCTGCTCCTGTTCCTGAAAGGCCGTAAACATGCTATGAATAAGGATAAAATGGTAAAGAATGAAAACCTTGCGGTTTAAAATTAAGGATTAAAATTTTATTTAAATCAAAAAACAACTGCTTATGAAAACGCTGAAAAACCATACCCTGATCTACGACAGCGAATGCCCGGTGTGCAACCTGTATTCCAAAGGCTTCATTGCCGCCGGAATGCTGGATCGGCAAAGAAGGGAAGCTTTTACGGAATTGAGTGTTGAAACTAAAAACCGGATTGATGTTAACAGGGCAAAAAATGAAATTGCTTTGGTGGACCACGATGAAAACAAAGTGACCTACGGCCTCGACAGCCTGCTGCTGATCATCGGCAACTCTTTTCCGATGCTTGAAAAAACAGCCCGTATCCAACCTTTATACTGGTTTTTTAAAAGGCTGTACTGTTTTGTTTCGTACAACCGGAAACAGATTATTCCTTCCAAAAAAGATCATGGAGCAAATGCCTGTAATCCGGATTTTCATCTGAAATACAGACTGGCGTATCTGGTTTTTGTTGCCGTCTTTTCAGGATTTATTTTAAGTCTGTTTTCGGAAAAATTAGGATTAAGCCGGAATTTTTTCAGGGAAGCCGGCATCTGCGCCGGACAGATCTTGTGGCAGACCGTCTTTCTGAAAGCCTATCTGAAAGAAAAGCTTTGGGATTACCTCGGAAATATGATGACCGTTTCCCTCATCGGAACCCTTCTTCTGGTTCCCGGATTGTTTATGTACCTGAACGTTGCGGCAGCATTTATCTATTTCGGAACCGTGGTCACCTTCATGTTCCTGGAGCATATGAGGAGATGCAAAATTTTAGGATTGAGTCTGCTTCCAACGCTTTCCTGGACGCTTTTCAGGATGACCATTCTGGCTGTCATCATCGTAATTAACCTTTAAAAACGAATCATGAACCATACCGAACTGATCAGAGAAATAAAATGGAAAGATCTGAAATCTCTTTCCGTTAGAGAAATGCTGATTGAAAACAACATCAGCCTGCCATGGCTTTTGATCTCTCTATTCCTTGCCTGGCACGACTTTTATTGGGTAGCTCTTCCTTTTTCATGCTTTTATTTCTTAACGGCGCTGCGGCAGGTGCACAACGGTTTCCACAATGCATTAGGTACGGGGAAATTCCTGACCTGGCTTTCGATGTACCTGAACAGTATTTTGATGATGACTTCCGTGCATGCCGTGAAATTCAATCACCTCCGACATCACAAATACTGTCTGTCCGAAGAAGATTACGAAGGGAAATCCGCTTCCATGACGTGGTACAGAGCCATTTTATATGGTCCCCGGCACTTGTTCCTGATTCACTGGGTTACCTTTAAGAAAGCCAACAAAAATTACAGGAAAAATATGTTTTTGGAGTTGTTGTCCGTTTTTCTTTTTTCAGGAATTGTCATCTGTTTCCGGCTGAATATTTTTATTTACCATATGCTGGTCATGCTTACCGGTGAACTTTTAATGGCGTTTTTCGCTGTCTGGACGGTGCACCACGGGACTCATGAAAATCCTCATTTCGCAAGAACCCAAAGAGGTTTCTGGAAAAACAAGCTTACTTTCAGCATGTTTTATCACATGGAGCATCACCTGTTTCCTGCTGTTCCTACCATTAAATTACCGGAACTTGCTGAACGAATTGACCGGGCCCTCCCGGATCTGGATAAAAAGCAGGCCTTTTAAAGTTTAGAAAAATCACCCAAAATAAATAACATGTCCGTGATCCGTTTACACACCCGCATCGAAGCCGACATCTCTAAAGTTTTCGATTTGGCCCGGGACATCGATCTTCATCAGAAATCAACTTTCCGGACAGGTGAGAAAGCTATTGCCGGAAGAATATCAGGGCTCATTGAGCTGGATGAGACCGTCACCTGGAAAGCCAGGCACCTCGGCATCATGCAGACTTTGACCACGCAGATCGTCGCCATGCAGAAACCGTATCATTTTACGGATATTATGCTGAAAGGCGCATTCCGGTCCATGAAACACCAGCATCTTTTCAGGCAGGAAGGCCGGGACACCATCATGACCGATATTTTCGAGTTTGAATCGCCGTTGGGAATCATCGGAAAAGTATTCAACGCCGTTTTCCTTAAAAATTACATGAAAAAATTCCTGCTTGAAAGAAACCGGCTGATTAAAAGCACGGCAGAAGCAGGAGATTGAGAACAAATACTAAGTCTGAATTCATTAGTTTTAATACCAACACAATGAACTTTTTAAAAGCGGAATGGCGTAAATTGGCCATCATCAATTACGAAATCAATCCCGGTATTTTGTTATCTTATCTTCCGGCGGGAACGGAACTGGATTTTTATCAGGGAAAATGCTACATCAGCCTGGTTGGATTTATGTTCTTAAACACAAGATTCTTGGGAATCCCAATACCTTTCCACCGGAACTTCGAAGAGGTTAATCTTAGGTTTTATGTAAAGAAAAAAGAAGGAAACCAGTGGAAAAGAGGAGTCGTTTTTGTAAAAGAGATCGTTCCTAAAACCTGCTTTGAGCCTGCTTAATAGGCTGCTTAATGAAAAGAAAACTTTGCGTCTGAAAGATAAACCGGTTTTGACTGACCGTAAACTTTAAACCTTGAACCTTAAACTTTAAACCTTCCTCTCATGAAAATCATCATCGCTGCCGGAACCGGCTTCCTCGGAAAAAACCTCGAACAATACTTTACGGATAAAGGCCATCAGGTTTATATCCTGACCCGCAACCCAAAACGAAGAAACGAATTCCACTGGGACGCCAGGACCTTGGGCGAATGGAAAAACCTGCTCGAAAATGCAGATGTGCTGATTAATCTAGCCGGAAAATCTGTGGATTGCCGGTACACACCAAAAAATAAGCAGGAAATCTATGATTCCCGGATAAAAAGTACGAATATTCTTCAACAGGCCGTTGACCAATGCAAGTCCAAACCGAAAGTCTGGCTGAATGCCGGTTCGGCAACCATATACATCCATTCGGAAACCCAGCTCAACACCGAAGAAAACGGAATCATCGGCGACGATTTTTCCATGAACATCTGCAAAAGCTGGGAGCAGGAATTTTTCAGTACAAATACGGGCAATGTAAGAAAAGTAGCTTTGCGGACCTCCATTGTGCTGGGAAAAAACGGCGGAGCTTTTCCGAAAATGAAAATGCTGACGAAATTCGGCCTGGGCGGAAAGCAGGGCTTGGGAAACCAGAAGGTGAGCTGGATCCATATCGAAGATTTCTGCCGGGCGGTTGAATATAGTATTAATGATGAAAGTATTTCCGGAGCAATCAACATCACGGCACCCAATCCTTTATCCAATGAGGCTTTCATGAAAAAATTAAGGCAGGAAATGAAAATCCCTGTCGGTTTGAATGCTGCGGTATGGCAGTTGGAGATCGCCTCCGTATTTTTAAGAACCGAAACCGAATTGCTGCTCAAAAGCCGAAATGTATATCCTGAAAAATTGGTGAAAAGCGGCTTCCGCTTTATTTATCCCACTATTGAAAGGGCATTCAAAGATTTAATCCATAAAAATTAAAAATGTATATGGCTTCTGCTCCGCTCAGCCACAGGATGGCTATTTCTTTGCGGTAAAAAATCTCCCACAAATGGCACGGATTTTCACAGATGATTGTGTAGGATTTTAACACATAAGTCACAAAAAGAATTTTGATGGTTTGTGGATATTTTGGAACACATCAGATTAAAATCAAAGATTTTAAATGTTCGGAGTTAGATTTGAACCACAGATTCGCACAGATTTTCACAGATGTTTGCGTTTATTTTAAAATTTTACGTCCTATTTGTCATCCCGGTAGGGATCTAAACATAGTATTAGCGAAGAGTATGGAAAGACTCACCTCTGAATTCTTGCGGAAATCGTTTTATTTTTTGTTTTTATCTCACGCAGATTTTGCAAATAATGCAGATTTCACTGATGACAGCTTAGAGTAATTTCAGTCACCCATGATTAATATTGCTTTAAACATGGAATATAAAATCTCCGATTTTTGAAGCTTTTGTGAACTTATCCGGCGTCCTGTAATTCAACTTTATTAAACAGCAAGTAAGTCTTTTGAACCTTTTGCGGTTAAAAATTTTTGCAGCTGGATGCAACCACAGATTCGCACAGATTTTCACAGATGTTTGCGTTTATTTTAAAAATTTTACGTCCCGTTTGTCATCCTGTAGAGATCTAAACATAGTATTAGCGAAGAGTATGGAAAGACTCACCTCTGAATTCTTGCGGAAATCGTTTTATTTTTTGTTTTTATCTCACGCAGATTTTGCAGATAACGCAGATTTCACTGATGACAGCTTAGAGTAACCTCAGTCACCCATGATTAATATTGCTTTAAACATGGAATATAAAATCTTCGATTTTTGAAGCTTTTGTGAACTTATCCGGCGTCCTGTAATTCAGCTTTATTAAACAGCAGGTAAGTCTTTTGAACCTTTTGCGGTTAAATGTAAACCGCAGATCATTATCCGTAAAAGTGTTTTCAAAGCCGCTGGTCTATATCTCATGTACCTCATGCAGTTAAAACCCTATCTATAAAAAATCGTTTGTCCATTCCTTAAATGATCATTAAATTAGCCAAAACTAAACTTAATGTTCATCTTACCCAAAACGAAGACTTTGCTGTTCTCTTCTTTATTCCTTTCATCCGCTCTTTTTTCCCAGGCCCACAACGTTTCCGAGGGCTATCAGAAACCTGCCGATCCCTTGGTAGCTCAGAATCTTGAAAACTGGCAGGATCTGAAATTCGGATTGTTCATGCATTGGGGAACCTACAGCCAGTGGGGAATTGTGGAAAGCTGGAGCCTCTGCCCGGAAGATGAATCCTGGACCCAGCGAAAGCCGGAGCACGGGAAATCATATTATGAATATCTGAAAAACTACGAAAACCTTCAGACCACCTTCAATCCGACGCAGTTCAACCCTCAGAAATGGGCGGATGCGGCAAAAAAGGCAGGCATGAAATATGTGGTTTTTACCACCAAGCACCACGATGGCTTTGCCATGTTCGACACCAAAGAATCCGATTACAAAATAACCTCTGCCAAAACGCCTTTTTCGAAGAACCCGAAGGCAAATGTCGCCAAGGAAATTTTCAACACCTTCAGAAATGAAGGTTTTAAAATCGGCGCCTATTTTTCAAAACCCGACTGGCATTCCGATGATTATTGGTGGTCCTATTTTCCGCCGAAAGACCGGAACGTGAATTACGATCCGAAGAAATACCCGGAACGCTGGGAAAATTTTAAGAAATTTACGTTTAACCAGTTAAACGAAATCACTTCCGGCTATGGAAAGATCGATATCCTCTGGCTGGACGGAGGCTGGGTACGCCCGTTCCATACCATCGATCCGAAGGTGGAATGGCAGAGGACTATAAAGGTAGAACAGGACATCGACATGGATAAGATCGGGACCATGGCCCGGAAAAACCAGCCCGGGATTATTGTGGTGGACCGCACCGTTCCCGGAAAATGGGAAAATTACGTCACGCCGGAGCAGGCGGTTCCCGAAAAGGCTTTGGATATTCCGTGGGAAAGCTGTATTACGATGGGCGATTCCTTCTCCTATGTGCCGAACGACAATTACAAATCTTCCCAGAAGATCATCGAAACGCTGGTGAAAATCATTTCCAGGGGTGGAAATTACCTGATGAACATCGCTCCCGGTCCCAATGGGGATTATGATGGTGTGGTGTATGAAAGATTAAAGGAAATTTCCGGATGGATGGATAAAAATCAATCGGCGGTCTTTGCAACGCGCAGCATCGCTCCTTATCATGACGGAAACTTTTATTATACAAAAAGTAAAGACGGAAAAACGGTGAATGTTTTCCACTTGGATGAACAAACGGAATATAAATCTCCTTCAACCTTACACTTCACCATTCCTGAAAATTATAAGCCAAAATCATTGAAAGTATTGGGACTGCCAGGAAAAATTCAGTGGAAGAAAACCGGAAATTTCATTGATGTTAAATTACCGGAACAAAGGGCCGGATTAAAATATGCAACCGTTATCCAAATCGTTCAATAATGAAATTAAATTTTACATTCATTGGAATTACATTATTGGGTTCCGTTTTTATATCCGCTCAGAAACCGTTGTATAAAGATCCGAAACAGCCTGTAGAAGTAAGGGTGCAGGATCTTTTGAAAAGAATGACGCCTGAAGAAAAGTTCTGGCAGTGTTTCATGATTCCCGGTGATCTCGATAATGTTCCGAAAGGCCAGTATGCTCATGGGATTTTCGGGCTTCAGGTAAGTGCCGGAAACCAAGGTGGCGGCGCCGCCGGACAGATGCTCACGTACAATGCCAATGAGGATGCGGAAAAGCTGACCAAAAAAATTAATGCCATCCAGAAATATTTTGTCGAAGAATCAAGGTTGGGTATTCCCATCATTCCGTTTGATGAAGCGCTGCACGGACTGGTGCGGGAAGGAGCAACGGCTTTCCCACAGGCTATCGGCCTTGCTGCTACTTTCAATCCTGAATTGATGAAACAGGTTTCAACAGCCATTGCCAGAGAATCAAAATTGAGAGGGGTCCGGCAGATTTTAACCCCGGTGGTGAATCTAGCGAGCGATGTCCGTTGGGGAAGAACCGAGGAGACGTATGGCGAAGATCCTTTTCTGACTTCGGTTATGGGCGTTAGTTTTGTCAGCTCCTTTGAGAATATGGGAATCATCACCACGCCGAAACACTTTTTGGCAAACGTCGGCGAAGGCGGCCGCGATTCATATCCGATCCACTGGAGCAAAAGATACCTGGAGGAAACGCACTTGGTTCCTTTTGAAAAAGCCTTTCATCAGGGGAAAAGCCTTTCGGTAATGACTTCCTACAATCTGCTGGACGGCAGGCCTTCGACAGCCAATTATTGGCTGCTGACGGAAAAATTAAAAAAAGACTGGAATTTTAAAGGCTTCGTGATTAGCGATGCCAGTGCCGTCGGTGGAGCCAATGTACTGCATTTTACGGCGAAGGATTACGATGATGCCTCTGCACAGGCCATCAACGCCGGGCTGGATGTCATTTTCCAGACCGAATACAAACATTACCAGCTTTTTATCCCACCGTTCCTGGACGGAAGGATTTCAAAAGAAAGAATCGACGATGCGGTGGCCAGGGTATTGAGGGCGAAATTTGAACTCGGATTGTTTGAAAACCCTTATGTTTCCGATAAAGATGTTCAGGATCTAAAAAAAATCAACCACAAGCCCTTGGCGGAAAGAACAGCCATTGAATCCTTTGTCCTGCTTCAGAATAACGATAAAACGCTTCCGGTTCCTGAACATGTGAAAAAGATTCTTGTTGTAGGAACCGACGCGGCCGATGCAAGGCTGGGCGGCTATTCCGGTCCGGGAAACAAGAAAGTGAGCATTCTGGAGGGAATCCGGAATTTCGTTAAAAATAAAAATGTTGAAATTACCTATTCAAAAGGAATCGACTGGAACCTGAAAAAGTTTGTTACCGTTCCCGCGGAATTTTTATCATCCGGAAACGGAAAAGGGCTGCAGGGAAAATATTTTGCCAATCCGGACCTAACGGGAGTTCCTGCTTTTGAAAAACAGGACGGGCAGCTGAATTTCAAATGGACCCTCTATTCCCCCAATCCGGAAAAGCTGCAGCCCGATAACTACAGCGTAAGATGGACTGGAAAGCTGCAGGCACCGGAGTCGGGGAAATACCAATTGGGGCTTCGTGGAAACGATGGTTTCCGATTGTATCTCAACGGAAAATTGCTGATTGACAACTGGGAAAAACTGAGTTATTCCACGAAAACTGTTGATTTCGATTTCATTAAAAACCAGCAATATGACCTTACCGTGGAATTCCATGAAGACCGGGGAGAAGCCAACATCGAGCTGATCTGGAATTACGGGCTGAACGATTATAGGAAGGATTACGACGAGGCCGTAAGACAGGCCGGAAATGCAGATTACATTATCGTAACCGCCGGGATACATGAAGGGGAATTCCAGGACCGGTCTTCGCTGAGCCTGCCGGGAAACCAGGAAGCTTTTATTCATGAAGTTTCGGCATTAAACAAACCGGTTGCCGTGGTATTGGTCGGGGGGTCTGCGATCAAAATAACGGACTGGAAAGATGAGGTTGGGGCCATTCTCGATGTCTGGTATCCGGGGGAAGAAGGCGGAAATGCCGTGGCCAAAATACTATTCGGAGCAGAAAATCCGTCCGGGAAACTGCCGGTGACTTTCCCGGTGGAAGAGGGGCAGCTGCCTTTATCCTACAACCACCATCCGACCGGAAGAGGAAACGATTATTATGACCTGAGCGGTGAGCCGCTGTACCCGTTCGGCTTCGGGTTAAGCTACACCACTTTTGAATTTTCGGGGCTGGAATTAAACCAGTCGGTTTTTTCTGAGAATGATACGATTATCGCTAAAGTCAATGTAAAGAATACCGGTTCAAAACCGGGAAGCGAAGTGGTGCAGTTGTACGTAAAAGACCTGCTGGCTACGGTTTCAAGACCCGTCATCGAGCTGAAAGGCTTCCGGAAAGTCTATTTAAAACCCGGGGAATCCAAACAGATTTCGATTGAAGTCCCGGTGAAAGAATTACAGTTTCTGGATGAAAAAATGAACCGGACTGTCGAAAAAGGAACGTACCGGATTTTCGTCGGAAACTCATCGAAGAACCTTCCGCTGAAACAAAATATTGAAATAAAATAATCCTGAAAATATGGTATGATATCTGCTGATGATTGATTGGTAACGGAATGAAAGTAATGGATAATCATTTACATTTAAATCATTTGAAAAAGTACACGTCATGAAAAAGTTTTTAATCACCACCCTCATTTTGCTCGGATTATCGGTAAACGCTTACGGACAGAGACGACCGCCGGCACCGCCGCACCCTTCAAAAGGCCAGCTTACCAGCAGCAAATCCCAGGAACTGGCACAGAGATACAATCGGGAGCGAAAGCTGATCCTGAACCATCCTCTGGCAACGAAGAAAATGAAGCGGGATCAGCTGAGAGCATTGAATGAAAGATATGCCAATGAAAAACGCCTGCTGAGAAGTGCGAGATAACATCAACCGTTTAACTTAATAAATAAAAGTCCGTTTCAACCCTTTGGAACGGGCTTTTTATATGCAATTCCTTCTGAGAACGGAGATCTCTGAATGTTTTCTTTTTGGTGAATTGAAATACTTTCATTCTCTCAGAAGCCGTCCCGGAAATTCACCGCCTGCCAATTTTTGAGGAATGCGCCTTTTCCGATATTTTTCCTTAAATTCGCATAAAAATTTTTATTATAATGAACTACGATATTATTGTCATCGGAAGTGGTCCTGGTGGATATGTTACAGCGATCAGAGCAGCACAATTGGGTTTCAAAACTGCCATTATCGAGAAAGAAAACTTAGGAGGGATCTGCCTGAACTGGGGATGTATTCCGACAAAAGCTTTGTTAAAATCTGCGCAGGTTTTTCATTATATCAACCACGCTGAAGATTACGGACTGAATAAAGTGGAAGGAAGCTTCGAGTTCCCGAACGTAATCCAGAGAAGCCGTGGCGTAGCCAACAAAATGAGCAAAGGGATTGAGTTCCTGATGAAAAAAAATAAGATCGATGTGATCATGGGAACCGCAAAGGTTCAGAAGGGTAAAAAAGTTTCCGTTACCGATAAGGAAGGAAAAACAACCGAATATACAGGAACACATATTATTATTGCCACCGGAGCACGTTCAAGAGAATTACCGAACCTGCCGCAGGATGGTAAAAAAGTAATCGGGTACCGACAGGCACTGTCTCTTCCGGAGCAGCCGAAATCAATGATCGTTGTAGGTTCAGGAGCCATCGGGGTAGAATTTGCCGATTTCTACAATACCATGGGAACCAAAGTAACCGTGGTGGAATTCATGCCGAACATCGTGCCGGTAGAAGATGAGGAAATCTCCAAGCACCTTGAAAAGTCCCTGAAAAAGACAGGCATCGAGATCATGACCAATGCTTCCGTAGAAAGCGTGGATACCAGCGGAGAAGGCGTAAAAGCTACGGTAAAAACAGCGAAAGGGAACATTACCCTGGAAGCGGATATTTTACTTTCTGCCGTAGGAATCGCTGCCAATATCGAGAACATCGGTCTTGAAGAAGTGGGCATCCAGACGGATAAAGGAAGAGTACTGGTAAACGAATGGTACGAAACTTCAGTTCCTGGTTATTATGCGATCGGTGACCTGATCCCGACTCAGGCTCTGGCACACGTGGCTTCTGCGGAAGGAATTACCTGTGTAGAGAAGATCAAGGGAATGCACGTAGAGAAAATCGATTACGGCAATATCCCGGGATGTACGTACTGTCATCCTGAAGTTGCTTCGGTAGGTCTTACCGAAAAGCAGGCAAAAGAAAAAGGTTACGAGATCAAAGTAGGGAAGTTCCCTCTTTCTGCCAGCGGAAAAGCAACGGCTAACGGAAATACCGACGGTTTCATCAAAGTAATTTTCGATGCGAAATACGGTGAGTGGCTGGGTTGCCACATGATCGGAGAAGGCGTTACCGATATGGTGGCTGAAGCGGTGGTGGCAAGAAAACTTGAAACGACCGGTCACGAAATCATCAAATCCATCCACCCGCACCCGACGGTTTCCGAAGCCATTATGGAAGCGGCTGCGGCTGCTTACGGTGAAGTGATCCACATTTAAGAAATACATAAACTAATAATTAAATACCATAATCGATGTTTAAAAAACTGGCGGCCGAAGCACTGGGACTGGGAGATATCGGGAAAATCATTTCTTCTCAGGATTACGACAAGGTAGATTCTGATGATTATATCCTGTCTGAAGACAATGAGAAAATCTTCTTCCTCATCAAATCCAGAAGAGACGAATACTGTTTTACCAACCGTGCTCTGATCCATATTGACGGGGCAAGTGCTCTGGATAAAAAAAGAGTCCTGAAAAGATACGAATATTATCAGTTTCCGTTTTCCAATATCGCTTTGCAGACAGCGGGAACCATTGACCTGGATGTGGAGATTTCATTCAATATCGGGAATGTTCCGATGATGATCAGTGTGGCCAAAGGGCAGATTGACCAACTGAAAGACCTTTACAAGGCATTGCTGGCCATTCAGCAGGAAGTTCACCACAACCATTCGCTGCTGAACTTTTCCAACGACAGCATCCAGAAAGCCATTACTTCAGTGGCTTCCGGAAAGCAGGAAAATGTTTCGAAAAGCCAGGAACTAAGAGCCATCAACGAATATATTTTCGCCTGGAATACCACCAGCTTCGATAAATATAACCAGAAAGATTTCTCGAGGATTTTCGAAAAGTACCTTAATAATTAGAATCATATTTTCAAATACCTGAGCCCGGAGTTTCCGGGCTTTTTTAATGCTTAAACAGGAATCTCATATTATTTCAGTTATAAAAACTTCCGGCATCCAATATCCTTCTTCCCGCCTTTCGACCCGTATTAATCTAATTTTTATTTGTGTTAAAAAAAGGCAAAATCACCGGATCTGGAAAAATGTGACCCATTATTCTATTCTGTTTTCTTATATTTAATCCATGAATTCTGAGAAAGTAGGACTGGTATTATCCGGAGGCGGAACCAAGGGCATTGCCCATGCAGGGGTTTTGAAATTCTTAGCCGAAAAAAATATTGCTGTTGATGTGCTGTCCTGTTGCAGCGCAGGATCCATCGTGGGAAGCCTGTATGCCATCGGTAAAAAGCCGGAAGAAATCCTGGAGTTTTTCAAATCGATCTATTTTTTCAACTGGAAGCATTTTGCTTTCAATCAGCCGGGGCTGGTTTCGTCGGTGATTTTCAGGAACTACCTGAATCCTGTTTTCGGGGAAATGAAGCTGGGCGATCTGGATAAGGAAGTAAAAATCGTAGCAACGGAACTTGTGGGTGGCACTGAAAAGATTTTCGACGAGAATTTTAAAATTGTGGATGCCATCATCGCCTCATGTTCTATTCCGGGCGTGACGACCCCTTATATTATCGATGATGAAATGTACTGCGACGGCGGTGTGCTGAACAATTTTCCGGCAGATATCATCCGGAAGGATTGCGATAAGCTGATCGGCGTTTTCGTTTCCCCGCCCCACGATATCAAGATCAGTGACCTGAAATCCATTAAAGCCATTGTATCCCGTTCCTACGACCTGCTTTCCTACCGCATCGAAAAAATCAAATTCGATCACTGCGACTGGTTCATTTCCTCCCAGGAACTCTCTACCTACGGTACTTTTGAAAGACGGAAAGACCGCCTTGAGCAGATTTTTAACATCGGATACCAGGCGGCAAAAAACAGCTTCGATGAGAGTAGGTTTTACAGTATACTAAAAGAAGAGGAACGCATCGTTTAAAGATCCAGGGTGAACGGTCAATCCGCTTGGCTTGTGAATTCTTTTCTTCTGAACGATTGACTACTGATTTACTTTAATAAAATTTACCATTGACTACAACGAGTTAATGAGGGATAGCCAATTGCATCGCCTGTCAATTTTGTTATATGCTGAAATTTACCATTAACTTTCGAAGCAAAATTTATAATTAACCATTTAAAAATTGCAGGTTTTATAGTAATGACCCAAGACAAAACCTAGCGGGTTTTTAAAACCCGTTAGGTTCATTTACCTTTCAATTTATTATATACTGAAAATTGACCATTGACCTGCTTTAGCAAAATTCACCATTCACAATAAAAAATTCCCGACGGTAAAGCCGGGAATCCATATAGAATTTTAATGTTAACTTTTTACAACATATCCGCTCTGATTGACAACCGTTTTACCGTTCTGATCCGTTACCATCAGGGTATATGGTGCTTTTTTGACTGAATCCGTTAAATAATTTCTCCAGATCTGGTACGTATAACCGTTATTGCTGAATTCGTAATAATAGTTTCCGCCGGTACCGTCCGGGATCAGTTCGCCGTTTGAAATAATCATGCTCGGTTTGGAGGTAACCTTTCCGTTCACTCCCCAGGACTGATACAGATAATTTCCGTTCGGCTGCTGGTCGATTTTGATTTTGAACTTTTTGGTCTTTATAATAACCGATTTCGGAACCCTTTCTTTTTGGTAATTTACTTTTGAAACCGGTACTTCGCTGGCAACGGTATTGGCATTCATCAGGGAAAACTGGGCTACACAGAAAATGCCGAGTGCAATTTTTTTGATCATCTTTTTAATGGTAATGGTTAGACTAAAATTTTATCAAATTTAAAGCCAGAATTATCGTATTTCCTTTCATGATTTTACCTGGCTTTTACTAAAATATCTTAATTTTGAAGAGATAAGTTGTTGATTGATTAAAATAATAAAATTGATTATCAGTAATTTGTGATATCTGTTGAAAAATAGTTAAACTTTTTTCAGCAACTGAATATTTTTCTTGCGTACATTTGTACCACAAAAGGATCTCGTTCCTTGATCATCGAAATGAAACTAATTAACTTTAAGTTTTTTCTTTTAAAAGTATCCGAAATCATCTTTACGATTTTTAATACTTCTCCACCTTCACTTTCCTAATTTTTTCGAAAGAATTATCAACTAATTCGTACCCTGTTTTTCATTTCTGAAGGAGCAGAGCCCCATTTCCGTTTTCAAATTTAATCAAAACAAAAACTATGGAATTAAGTTTTCATGGCTGGATGATTCCGGCCGTTATCGCCTTATTGTGCGTTATTTTCTACAAATTCATCTTAAGAATTTTCTTCGGTCTCGTTATTGTTCCCCAGGATAGGATCGGCTTAGTCACTAAAAAATTTGTACTTGTCGGTAAGCAGGAACTTCCGGAAGGCAGGATCATCGCCACCAACGGCGAAGCGGGTTTTCAGGCACAGACCCTGGCACCGGGAGTTTATTTCGGCAAATGGATCTGGCAGTATTCCATCGATTTCCAGCCTTTTACCGTAATCCCGACCGGCAAGATAGGACTGCTTCTGGCCAAAGACGGGGTAGAGCTGGAAACCGGGAGAATCCTGGGAAGAAAAGTAGATTGTGATTCCTTTCAGGATGCCGAAGCTTTTCTGAAAAATGGCGGCCGGAAAGGAAGACAGACCGCGATCATCGCACCGGGATCTTACAGGATTAATACATTGTTGTTTGAAATCGAACTGACGGAAATGACGCAGATCCCCGATAATGCGGTAGGAATTATTACCACGATGGAAGGAAGTCCCCTGGAAGAGGGGCAGATCGCCGGAAAGATCATCCATGGCCATAATAAATTTCAGGATGTGGATACTTTCTTGAACAGCGGCGGTTACAAAGGTCTTCAGGAGCAGGTGATCCTTGCCGGTTCTTATTTTCTCAACCCATGGTTTACCAAAGTCGAAATGGTGAAAATGACGGAGATCCCGATCGGGCATGTAGGCGTTATCATCAGCTATGTAGGGGAAGACGGAAAAGATTTGAGCGGCGTGGATTTCAAACATGGCAATATCGTGGAAAAAGGCCATAAAGGCGTGTGGGCAGAGCCTATCGGGCCGGGAAAATATCCGATTAATCCGTACATCATGAAAGTGGAGCTGGTTCCCACCACCAACCTCGTTCTGAACTGGGCGTATGAACGAAGCGAATCCCATCAGCTGGATAAAAACCTTTCAACCATCACCGTACGGAGCAAAGACGGCTTCCCTTTCAATCTGGATGTGTCGCAGATCATCCATATTCCGACTTATGAAGCTCCTAAAGTTATTGCACGCTTCGGAAACATGATCAACTTAGTAAGCCAGGTGCTGGAACCGACGATCGGAAACTACTTCAGGAATTCCGCTCAGGACAGCGATGTCATTGCTTTCCTCGGAAGCCGTAAAGAAAGGCAGCAATCTGCCAAAGACCATATCAGCAGCGTATTGGAACAGTACAACGTAAATGCCGTTGATACCCTGATCGGGGCCATCGTTCCCCCTGAAAGCCTGATGAAAACACTCACCGACCGGAAACTGGCCGAAGAGCAGAAAATTACCTACGAAACCGAAATGCTTGCCCAGGAAACCCGTCAGGCGCTGGAAAAGGAAACGGCTGTGGCCGATATGCAAAAGGAGATCGTAAAAGCAGACCAGGGCGTACTGATTGCCGAAAGAATTGCCGATGCCTCCGTGAAGAAAGCGACCGGGGATGCCAATTCCGTAAGGCTGCAGGCCACCGCCGAAGGGGACCGGCTGAAGCTGCTCGCTACCGGCGAAGCCGAAAAGATCAGGCTGCTGGCCAAAGCGGAAGCCGAGAAGATAGAGTTGCTGGCCAAAGCAAGTGCCGAACAGATTTCACGTACAGGAAATGCAGAGGCAGAAAAAATCCTGGCCATCGGGAAATCCAATGCCGAATCTTATAAACTGTCGGTGGAAGCTATGGGCGGAAATAATTTTACCCAGCTGAAAATTATGGAGAATATTGCCAGCCGGAATGTGAGGATTATGCCGGAAGTTCTGATCGGTGGCAGCGGCGATGCGGCAAACGGAGGCATCAGCGGGCTTTTGGGACTTCAGCTTCTGGAACAGGTGCAGAAGAAAAATATGGAAACTTCTGTCGTAATCGATGAAAAGGCGGAAAACAATGCTTAATTTATATATTGATATTTTTAAAATGCTTAAGATCATTCCGTTCTTTATTGTAATTCTGGTGATCTGTTTTCTTATTTTCGTCTTCCTTCAGATCAGCAATAAAGCTCATAAGAAAAAGTCGGCCGGCTATTATGAAATCATGATAATCAATCTTATTCTGATTTTTCAGCTGACAAATCTTTACAGACTTTTAATTAAGAATGAAATAGCTGAAAATATAAAGACTACCGAAATAATACACCGGAAACCGGCCTTTTAAGTGAAAGTGTATCTGATGTAGGAAAATCTAAAACCTCACAGGTTTGCGAAGCCTGTGAGGTTTACTACATATGGTTTTCAAAAAAATTATCTGATATGACATTACCAGTTAAAAAACAAATCATTTGGCCAAATATACTACTACGCAATAAAAAAACCGCCTGGAATTTTCGAGAGCGGTTTTTATATATGATAATCGTGTTGTGGACGAATGAACTTATTGCTGAGTTCAGTCTTTATTTTTAAGTATAATATTTTTAATTTCTTCCTTATTAATACTATTTTCTAACAGAAGACCACCATCTTTTATTATTTCCTTTTCATATTTCCACTCTTCCCAATTGTAGATGTAATATTTTACTGAAGATGTTAGTGTTTTACTGACTCCTTCATCATGGGTTGATGTTAATGTTATCTTCTTTTCCTTTAAAACTGCAATCGGAATATTTTTTTTAAAATAGATAACCGTCTTATAATAGTTATCAGGATAAAAACGATAATAATAAGTTAATGCTGTAACTTCATTTATTGAGTCATTAACATTTTTGTCTATGGTAAAAATTTCACTTTCAATAGTAGAATGTCCCTTTTGATATATTTCTAAAATTTCCCTACTCGGGTTCGATTGTTCTTCTATAAGATTAACTTCTTTTACGATCTCCTGCTTACTTATCTGAGAATAGATAAAGATTGGAGATAAAAGAGAAAATAATAGATTGAGATAGTGTGAGAACCTTAAAATCATTTTAAGCCGTATAACTTGCAAAAGCTTCCTCAAGGCTTTCAAACTTCCCTTTGAATTCACTGATCGGGCAGTCCTGGAGAATGTTGCCTTTATGAATAAGGATCACGCGGGAGCACAGAGCTTCCACTTCCTGCATGATGTGGGTGGAAAGCAGCACCGTTTTCTGCTGGCCGATTTCTTTTACCACGTTTCTGATCTCAATAATCTGGTTGGGATCGAGGCCGTTGGTGGGTTCATCCAGGATTAAAAGATCCGGCTGGTGAATAATCGCCTGGGCAAGTCCGACTCTCTGTTTGTACCCTTTGGAGAGCTGGCCGATTTTTTTTGATTTTTCAGGAGTGATGCCTACAAGCTCGATCACTTCATCTACCCTAGATTCCGGGATTTTATGGATGTTGGCCACAAACTGCAGATATTCCTTCACATACATTTCCAGATACAGCGGGTTGTTTTCCGGAAGGAAGCCGATTTTCTTCTTGCTGTCGATTTCATGATCTATAATATTCTGTCCTTTAAAAATAATCTCACCTTCATCGATATTCAGGGCGCCGACAATCGATTTCATCAGTGTGGATTTTCCTGCTCCGTTCGGACCCAGAAGGCCGATAATTTCGTTGTTTTCTATAGAAATATTTATGTTGTTCAGCGCGGTCTGCTCACCGAATTTTTTGGTCAGGTTATTTATTTGAAGGGACATAATTCGTAACATCTTTTTGCAAAAATAAAATAAAAAAACTCATCCGGATGAATGAGTTCAGTAATATTTCAAAATGTTTGATTTATTTTCGGGTCTTCCGGTTGCCGTTGGAAGCGGGCGTTGCTGAAGAAGCCTGGCTGGAACCCTGCTGATTATTCATATTGTTGTTATGAATATTGTTCATGGTCGCCGGTTTATCGTACAATGCCGCCTTTCCGTTGGTTTTTCCGAAGATTTTATCGACCTGTTTTTTGTTCAGGAACTGGGATTTTCCCACGTACTTTCTGTTTTTGTTGATGTACTGGATGAACTGTACCGTCGGAGTACCGTAATTCTTTTCAAAATGCAGTTCAATGATATCGCTCGGAAGCTCAAGAACGATATTGCTTTCCGGGGTGTCGATAAATCCGTTGGCAATCAGCTCATACAGCCCGGCAACATCTTTGTTCAGATTCTGGAATGAAAAGGATCTGAAGGTATTGAGGTTGGCCGTATTCAGGTCCTGGTAATTTACCGTGAACCGGTCGTCTTTTTTATATAAACCCACGGAATTGTCTTTGCCGATTTCCACTAAAGTCTCATTCTTCAGCACCTTAATCTGCGCAAAAGCTGAAAATCCGAACAGGCAGGTCAGGAGTAGAACTATTTTTTTCATAAGCCGGTATTAATGTTTTTACAATCAAATTTCTGGAATAAATAAAACGGGGTATGCGCTTTTTTATTACTTAAAGCAAATGTAACAAATTTTTTTTTACAAAAAGGGAACCCGGCGGATGTAATTTATTCTTTGCGTAGTGATTTATTTTAAATGGTTGATAGTGAATATTTTATTTAAAGCCCCATTTTAGGGTTTTATTCCGGTCATTACGCAAAAAACAACTTTTGTTTTTGTTTTAAAATATTGATAATCAATGTTTAAAAGATTAAATAACCTGTGAAAATACTTCAATTTAAAATGAATGTTAATTTTATAGAATATATAATGATTTGATATTAATAATTTGAATAAAACTGAATATGAATATCGAAAAATTAAAAATTTCGCGGAAGCTTTAAATTGTAGTGCGAAATAATGAGTGATCTAATGATGCTTCTGAGGGTTCGCAAGCTTACGCACCATTCCTTTGAAAATGACCCCGTGAAATGGTAAAACGGAATACCAGTAAAGCCTTCCGCTGAGTCCGTGCGGACGGAAAACCGCTTTTTGCCAGAGCTTGCCTTTATGTACTTTAAACATCAGCCATGCTTCACCCGGAAGCTTCATTTCGGCAAACAGAATCAGCTTTCCTTCCTTCTTATCGGCATGGAGAACCCGCCAGAAATCCAGCGCATCACCTTCATGCAGCTGGGTAGCGCTAGTACGGCCTCTCCTGAGTCCGGGCCCGCCCACCAGCAGATCCAGGAATCCGCGTATTTTCCAAAGGCTCTGCCCGTACCATCCGTTGGCTCCGCCCAGCGCAAAAACCCGGTCTAGGCATTTTTCCCGGTCATCGTACTCAGCAGAACGGAGATCGGTAAAACAGCCGTATTTGGGAACATCAAGGTAATCTTTCAGGCTGGAATCGCTTCGGCTGCTGATAAAACTGTCTTTCCAGCTTGATGCGATTTCGTTATCCTGAATTTTTGCCAGCGTTCTCCGGATCGCGGTGTCATAAGAAAAGGGCTGTACACCGGTAATTTCTTTTATTTCTTTAAGGCTTTCCGGCCTGCAGACCACTTCGATCTTCATGCTTCCGACCAATGCTTTGGCAAGGTTATAGGAAGTGGAAGTGATGAAATACAGCCAGTAGGAAGACAGTTTCGGAGTCATCACCGGCAAGGTGACAATCGTTCTCTTCAATCCGCGGATCCTAGCCAGTTCCAGCAGCATTTCTTTATAGGTGAGGATGTTGTCGCAGCCGATATCAAAATTTTTATGGTAAGCCTGTTTTTTGAATAAAGTAAAGATCAGGAAATCCAGCACATTGGCGATGCCGATCGGCTGGCATTTGGTATGAAGCCATTTCGGAGCTACCATTACCGGAAGCTTTTCCACAAGGTCACGGATGATCTCGAACGAAGCACTCCCGGATCCGATGATAATTCCCGCCCGTAAAACCGTTGCCGGAACTTTGCATTCCATCAGGATTTTTTCCACTTCAAAACGGGAACTCAAATGTTCCGAAAGCTGTTTCTCATTCACAAGTCCGGAAAGATAAATAATGTGCTCACAGTCTGTCTTTTCAATGAATTCTGAAAAATTAACGGCACATTGTTTTTCCGACTCCGCATAATCGTTGCTGTTGCTCATCGAGTGCATCAGGTAATACGCTCCGGAAATGTCTTTGGGAATATTTTCCAGGGTCTCGGGTTTCAGGAAATCCACTTCCACAACTTCAATCTGGGCATCGTCGATATCCACGCTTTTCGAAAAACGTCCGGCATCCCTGCAGCAGCAGATGACCTGGTAGCCCTGTGCCGCGATAACGTTAATCATCCGTTTGCCGATATAGCCGGTAGCCCCGGTAAGCAGAATTTTTTTCATAAGATTTGGATTGGTTGGCCGGAATTCGGGGATCTTTATGGATCAGCCAGTTTTTTAAGTCGTCGTAAAAAGACCATCCGGATTTCTTTTCAGCTAATGAGAAAATTATACCTTTTCCAGCAGATGCCCGAAATAATCTTTCTTTTTGCTCAGATAGCCCTCGTTGGTTTCATTGGATTCGATCTCCAGAGGAATTCTTTGGTTCAGACTGATCCCGCTGTTTTCCAAGGCTTTCAGCTTTTCCGGATTATTGGTCATCAGATTGATCTCTTTTACTTTCAGAAGATTCAGCATCTCAACAGCAACGCCAAAATCCCGACCGTCGGCAGGCAATCCCAGCTTCAGGTTGGCCTCTACCGTATCGAAACCCTTTTCCTGCAAAGCATAGGCTCTCAGTTTATTGATGATTCCGATATTCCTGCCTTCCTGCCGGAGATAGATAATCATCCCGCCGTTTTCCGACATGTATTTCATCGCAGCATCCAGTTGCTGCCCGCACTCACATTTTCTCGAATGGAACACTTCACCGGTAATGCATTCCGAATGAAAACGCACATTTACGGTTTTGCTGAAATCAGTTTCCTCTGCCACCCATACCAGATGCGGATTCCAGTCGTCCGCCTGTTCTGAAAATGCATACACCCTAAATGTTCCGAAGTCGGTAGGAATGTTGGATTGTGCCTGTATCGTCAACATAATTCAAAAATTAAATGGTTTATATAGTACAAATTTATACTTTATTTTTATTCGGGATAAAATTAATTACTAAATTTGTTTATAAATAAATTCTATCATGCAAGAACAAATCCCTCTTACACAGGAAAAAATATTTGAACTTTACGGAGACTATATTCTAAATCACGGCGAACGTCCGAAAAACGTTTATCTCTTTGCAAAGGACAACGGCTTTGATGAAAAGGAATTTTATCATTTTTTCTCCGGATTCGACCAGATCGAAAAGGAAATGCTGGACCATCTGTTCAGGAAATCTCTTGAGCTCGCAGAAGAAGTAAATGCTTCACCGGAAATATTAACGAAGGAAAAACTCCTTAATGTCTATTTTATTTTCTTTGAAAACCTGACGATGAACCGATCATTGGTACTGTCGATTTTAGGAACATCAAAAGCACAGCAGGTCAGGGCACTTCAGAATTTACGGGAAACCCACCGCCGGTTTGTGGGCACCCTTGATTTTAATGAGTGGGAAATGATCGAAAAAGCCAAGCAGGACATCCGGAGATTCAATGAAAAAGCCAGGCAGGAAACCCTTTGGCTGCATTTTGTTTCCTCTATCGATTTCTGGAAGAAAGATACTTCGCCGGATTTTGAGAAGACCGATATTTTTGTTGAAAAGACCATTGATACAGGTTTCGAACTGATGGATAACGAGCCGCTGAGAAAAGTAATCGATCTGGGGAAGTTCCTGTGGAAAGAGAAATTCAGATAAGTGCTTATAGCTTTTAGCTTCTTGGTTACGGCTTTTATTAAGTACTACTGACTTTGTGTTAAAAAACAAATAAAATTTAAAAATGAAAACATTAAATAAAATCCCGACCGGGAAAATTGAACGGACCGGCAGCCTTCTGAAAGCAGGGGCAAAGGTCGGTGTCAATTACCTGAAATACTACGGGAACAAAATAACAAAAGATGAAGAGGAAGCAAGGAAAATCCTGAATGAAGATAACGCAGCGGATATTTACGACTCCCTGAAAGAACTGAAGGGTTCTGCATTGAAGGTAGCCCAGATGCTGAGCATGGAAAAGAACATCCTTCCGGTGGAATATGTGGAGAAATTTTCACTGTCGCAGTTTTCTGTTCCGCCGTTATCCGGAGCTTTGGTAAAAAAAATATTCAGGAAATATTTCGGAAAGAATCCGGAAGCCATTTTCGATGAATTTTCTCAGGAATCCGTGAATGCAGCCAGCATCGGACAGGTTCATAAGGCAAAAAAAGGAGATAAAAACCTGGCGGTAAAAATCCAGTATCCCGGCGTGAGGGAAAGCATTTCGAGCGATCTGAAAATGGTGAAGCCCATTGCAATGAAAATGTTCAACATCAAAAAAGAAGGTTCGGAATCTTACTTCCAGGAGGTAGAAGATAAACTGTTTGAGGAAACCGATTATAACCTGGAGCTGAAACGGAGCCGGCTGTTTGCAGCCGCCTGCAGCCATCTTCCGAATATAAAGTTTCCTGACTATTATCCTGAATATTCCTGCGAAAAGATCATCACCATGGACTGGATGTCCGGAATCCACTTTTCGGAGTTCACCAGAAAAGAGAATACCCAGGATGAGCTGAACGCGATCGGGCAGACCCTGTGGGATTTCTATATGTACCAGATGCATATCCTGAAAAAGGTGCATGCCGATCCGCATCCGGGCAATTTCCTGATTTCGGATGACGGCCGGCTTGTGGTAATCGATTTCGGCTGTATCAAGGAGATTCCTGAAGATTTCTATGTGCCGTACTTTGAGCTTGCCAAGGAAGAGAATCTTAAAAATCCTGAAGTTTTCCGGGAGAAACTGTTTGCTTTGGAAATCCTTCGTGAAGAAGATACGCCGAAGGAGAAAGAATTTTTTGCCACATTGTTCTATGAGCTTCTGGAGCTATTTACCCGGCCTTTCAATCAGGAGAAATTCGATTTTTCTGATGAAGGGTTCTTTCAGGAAATTGCGGACCTCGGTCAGCGTTACTCGAAGATCAGCGATATGAAGGGAATGAATACCAACCGCGGATCCCGGCATTTTATTTACCTGAACCGGACGTTCTTCGGTTTATACAACATGATGCATGACCTGAAAGCGAAGGATATCAGGATCAATAACTTCAGGAATTTCATAAAACCTTAATATGCCGTCCGGATTACCCTCCAAAATCTGCGAAGTCTGCGGATTGCCGTTCAACTGGCGGAAAAAATGGAAGAAAAACTGGGACGAAGTAAAATATTGCAGCGAAAGATGCCGGAAAAACAAAAAATCAATATACTCTGGTTCACCAAAGACCTGAGAGCCCGGGACTCGGAATCGTTATATAATATCATGCAGGAAAGCTTGCCTTTCCTGGCGGTTTATGTTTTTGACGACCGGGATTTCGGAAGAATACAGTTTGGCAGCAGGAAAACCGGGAAATACCGGGCCAGGTTCCTGCTGGAAACCGTACAAGACCTGAAAGGAAATTTAAAAGGAAAAGATATTCCTTTCCTGATAAAACAGGGAAATACCGGAAGTGTTTTTAAAGAATTGTCTGATACATTCGACATCGTAAAAATCTTCTGCCAGCAGGAATGGACCCGGGAAGAAAAGGAGAAAGAAGACGAAGTCAGAAACGTTTTGCCGGCGGCAGCATGGGAAAAGTCGTATTCCCAGTTTCTGGTGCATCCGCTGTTTGTTGCCGGTACGATGGATAAAATACCGATGATGTTTACCACCTTCAGGCAGAAAATTGAAAAAAATCTCTTGATCCGGCCGGAGTTTGCTTCAGAAAATCTGAGGTACGACAAATCCGGGATTGCAGTTCAAAATGATGAAGTAACCCTCGAATCACTGGGATATGAAAATTTTAAAACCGATACGAGAACGGCATTTCCTTTCAATGGCGGAGAAACACAGGCTCTGAAAAGACTGGAGTCGTATTTTTCGGAAACCCGGAATCTCAGCAGCTATAAAGATACCCGGAACGGCTTGACGGGAACGGATTACAGCTCTAAATTTTCTGCGTGGCTGGCCGACGGCAGCCTGTCTGCCGTTTCCGTTTATCACGAAATCAAAAAGTATGAGCAGGAATTCGGCAGCAACGAATCGACCTACTGGCTGGTTTTTGAACTCTTTTGGCGGGATTTTTTCAGGTATGTTTCCATGGAGTACAAAGACCTGATTTTCCGGAAAAACGGAATCGGAAAAAAACAATATGTATGGGAACATGATGATGAACTGATCCGGCAGTGGAAGGAAGGAACTACGGATTCGGATTTCATCAATGCCAATATGCTTGAACTGAAAAATACCGGATGGATGAGCAACCGCGGCAGGCAGAATGTGGCCTCCTACTTCTGCAAAGTCCTAAAGCAGGACTGGAGGATCGGGGCGGCTTATTTTGAGGAGCTGCTGATTGATTATGATGTGCACAGCAATTACGGCAACTGGATGTACCTGGCCGGTGTCGGCAACGACAACCGCGACCGGATTTTCAATCCTGAAAAGCAGGCTGAGATGTACGATCCCAACCAGGAATTTATACAATTATGGCTGCAAAACTGAAACATACCGCCCAGCTTATTTTTCCGCACCAGCTGTTTGAAGATACGGATTACCTGGATAAAAGCCAGCCCGTCTTTCTGCTGGAAGAATTCCTGTTTTTCAGGCAGTACGCTTTTCACAAACAGAAGATCGCCTTCCATCGCGCAACGATGAAATTTTATGAAGATTTTCTGAAAAAAGCAGGTTTTGAGGTAGAATATATTGAAAGCACCTCCGGATTTTCCGACATCAGGAAATTCATCCCGAAGCTTGAAAAGGAGGGTTTTAAAACCGTCAGAACAACCGACGTCTGCGATCACTGGCTGGAAAAAAGGCTGCAGAAAACGAAGCTTGAACTGGAAATCCTGGACAGTCCTTTATTCATCAACACCAAAGATGACCTGAAAGAATATTTCGAAGATAAGAAATCCTACCATCAGACCGATTTTTACAGGCAGCAGCGGATTACCCGGAACATCCTGATGAAAACCGGAAAGCCGCTGGGCAGAAAATGGACGTTTGATACGGAAAACCGGAAGAAATATCCCAAAAACCGGAAAGCACCATCGATTTATTTCCCTGAAAACAATGCTTATTTTAAAGAGGCTAAAGAATATACGGAGAAGCATTTTGCCGGTAACTACGGAAGCCTGACGGATGAGCAGCTGTATCCTGCCACGTTTGAAGAAGCTGAAAAATGGCTGGTCCAGTTCTTTGAAAACCGCTTTGCCGAATTCGGGGCTTACGAAGACAGCATCGTAGAGAAAGAACATTTTCTGCACCACAGCATCCTTTCTCCATTGCTGAATGTCGGTCTGCTGACGGCGGAAAACGTATTGGAAAAAGCGGTTGCCTTTGCGAAGGAAGACGATATCCCGGTCAACTCGCTGGAAGGTTTTGTCCGGCAGATTGTCGGCTGGCGGGAATTTGTGCGTGGGGTTTATGTATATGATGGAACCTATCAGCGAAACAAAAATTACTGGAACCATAAAAACAAGCTTCCGGAAACTTTTTATACGGCAGAAACCGGTATACAACCGATTGACAGTTCACTGAAAAAAATCCTGAAGACCGGTTATGCCCATCATATCGAAAGGCTGATGGTCTTTGCCAATTTCATGAATCTCTGCCAGTTTGATCCGGATGAAGTGTACCAATGGTTTATGGAAATGTTTATCGACTCCTACGATTGGGTAATGGTTCCGAATGTCTATGGTATGAGCAGCTTTGCCGACGGCGGGAAAATGAGTACGAAGCCGTACATCAGTGGAAGCAATTACCTGAAAAAAATGAGCGATTATCCCATCGGCGAATGGACCGAGAAATGGGACGCGCTATTCTGGAACTTTATCCATGAGCACAAAGACTTTTTCCTGAAAAACCCAAGACTGTCGATGATGGTCCGTACCCTGGACAAAATGCCGGAAGAAAAACGGAAGCAGCACCTGAAAACAGCAAAAGAGGTGGTGAAAAGTCTGAGCGATAATCAAGGTAAAGGTAAGGTTGAATCTTAGAATAACTTATTGATGCTTGTATAAGTAAAACAGTTTATGCTGAGCCTGCTGAAGTAGCTTTGTGAAAACTTGAAAAAACAGTTGATAGTAAAAAAAAATCCTACACTCCCTGTTCACTAGATAGTAAGAAAAAAATCATGAACTCCAGGTTCAGTTAAAATAAAAGTAATGAATAAAAATTTCAACATACAGGAAACGGACCGCATCATCGAGATGGCCTGGGAAGACCGGACGCCTTTTGAGGCCATTAAATTCCAGTTCGGGATCAGCGAACAGGAGGTGATCGAACTGATGCGTTCCGAGCTGAAGGAATCGAGCTTTAAGCTTTGGAGAAAACGGGTCAATTCGGGAATCAGCCGGAAGCACCTGAAAAAAAGGAGTGAAGAAATGCAACGATTCAAATGCAGCCGGCAGAGGTCCATCAGCAATAATAAGATTTCGAAGAGATAGGATTAGGCTGAGGTAAAGATTATGGTTAAGGCAAAGGCTAAGACTTAGGTTAAAATTTTGAAAAATGAGTTTAGGATTGTCAAAAATCTCTTTTTAAACCATATAATTAGAAGGACGTTAAGATACAAATAGGGCTTCGACGGGCTCAGCCTGACAATGATGTAGATCGTTACAGAAAATAGTCTTTTATTTTTTATAAATGAAATGACTAAGTGAAACTTAAAAGCGGTTAGCAGTGAAAATCTGCTTTGCGGGCTCTGTGTTCACGCTTCGGATATATTTGAAACAAGACTTTCTTTCATCAGGCTCAGGATAAATCAGGCTTAGTTAATAAAGAATTAAATAAATTCATAAAAATCCTCTGCGGGCTTCTATAAGTAAAACGGCTTTGCGAAACTTGAAAACAGTTAGTAATTCATGCTCCTTTGCGGGCTTTGTGTTCAGGCTTTGGATATTTGAAACAAGACTGTCTTTCGTTAGGCTTAGTTAATAAAGAATTAAATAAATTCATAAAAATCCTCTGCAGGCTTCTATAAGTGAAACGGCTTTGCGAAACTTGAAAACAGTTAGTAATTCATGCTCTTTTGCGGGCTTTGTGCTCAGGCTTCGGATATATTTGAAACAAGATTTTCATTCATCAGGCTCAGTTGATAAAGAATTAATTAATTCATAAAAATTCTCTGCGGGCTTTTATAAGTGAAACGGCTTTGCGAAATTTGAAAACAGTTAGTAGTTCATGCTCCTTTGCGGGCTTTGTGTTCAAAAAAAATAAAATAACATCAAAAAAATAAATATGAAAAACATCGTCATCATCGGCTGCGGAAAAGGCATCGGCCTGGCCACAGCAAAAATCCTTTTAGGGGAACACCGCATTATCGGAATTTCAAAAACCGAAAATCCGGAACTGAATCATCCGAATATCGAATTTCACCGGATGGATATCCTTTCGGGAAATCCGGACAATATTGACTTTCCTGAAGTGGTGGACGGACTGGTGTATGCACCGGGAAGCATCAATCTGAAACCTTTCAACCGGCTTTCGGTGGAAGATTTTAAAAATGATTTTGAAATCAATGTACTGGGAGCGGTAAAAATTATCCAGAAATTATTGCCCAACCTTAAAAAATCTGACGGTGCCTCGATAGTCCTTTTCAGCTCCGTGGCAGCAAAACTGGGAATGCCTTTCCACGCCTCTGTTTCTGCCAGTAAAAACGCGGTGGAAGGGCTTACGAAGAGCCTTGCCGCAGAATTTTCTGCACAGAAAATCAGGGTTAATGCCATTGCACCTTCTTTAACGGATACCCACCTTGCCGCCCAGCTTCTGTCGACTCCTGAAAAACGGGAGGCTTCCGCAAAGAGGCATCCGCTGCAAAGGGTTGGAAATCCCGAAGAAATTGCAGCCATGACGGCTTTCCTGATTTCAGACCAGGCATCATGGATTACCGGACAGATTTTCGGGATAGACGGTGGTATGGGTAGCGTGAAGCTCTAGCACAGGTCATTCTTATTTTATTTTAGATTAAATTTGCATTATGAATACCGACTTTTTCATCGATCTGCTTCATCAGGTAAAAGATTTTGAAAATTCCGAAGCCTATAAACCTCATTCTACCACTGAGGATTTCCGCCTGTGGCTGAACGACCGGAAATACAGGGAAGAAAGCCCGACCAAACTCTTTAAAAATGAAGAGCATGAAGTTTCGTTTACGGAAAATGAGATCTGCAAGCAGGTGCTTTTGCTGGGACGATATTCCAAACAGGCCATCCGCAGAGGACTGAAGGATTTCCCCGAACTTGCCAATGAAGAATTCACCTACCTGTACCGCCTTAAAGATGAGCCGAATCTCACCAAAATGCAGCTGATCGAGCGGAACGGCCATGAAAAACAGACCGGTACCCAGATTATCAAACGCCTGCTGGAATCGGGAATGGTGGCGGAGAAAAACGATGAAAAAGACAAAAGAAGCAAACGGCTGAACCTGACCCGGAAAGGAGAGCAGGTGTTTCATGAATCCGTAAATAAAGTAAACATCACCTCGAAATTTCTATCGGGACAGCTTGATGACGGGGAGAAAACAGCATTGCTGGACCTTTTGAAAAAGCTGAATGAATTTCACGGGCATTTTTACCGGGAAGACAAAAGCTCGGATCTGGAAAAGCTGATCCGGCACTGAATCAATTTAAAAAGCAAAACAAGCCGCATGTCATGTATGGCTCAGCTTTTACCAATTCATGCAGGGCTGATGCCTGAACAATCGTTATATTTGAATATATAATTTAAATTATCTGCGGTAATGCTGTTTAGGCAGGATCTGTCTAAACCTGAATGAAATCAAGAGATATGGAGAAAATAAATATCAGAAAAGCTGAGAAATCAGACAATGAAGCACTTGCAAAACTGATCAGGGACACTTTTACGGAATTTGATGCCCCGAAGGAAGGAACGGTCTATTCGGATCCTACGACATCCGATTTATATTCATTATTTAAAAAAGAAAATTCCGTGCTGTGGGTTGGGGAAGTAGACGGTGTTATTTCCGGCTGTTGCGGGATCTTTCCTACGGAAGGATTGCCGGAAGGATGCGCGGAACTGGCAAAATTTTATCTCCGTCCGGAAGCAAGAGGGATAGGGCTTGGGAAAAGCCTGATGATGAAAAGCATTGCCAGCGCAAAGGAAATGGGATATAAAAACGTTTACCTGGAAAGCCTGCCGGAGTTTTCAAAAGCCGTAAAAATGTATGAAAATTCCGGATTCCAATTGCTGGAAAAACCGTTGGGCAATTCCGGACACGATTCCTGTACCATCTGGATGATCCGCCATCTGGATGATATCAGCTAAAAACGCTCTATAAAAAATAGTTGAAAAATTTTCCATCATTCTTGAGAAAACAGAAAAAAACTTTTCTCAGGAATGATGGAAACAGCTCGGCAAACCATTTCTGTTTGTTTTATTTCTTTAAAGCGGCCATCAGCTTTTCGGCTGCATTTTCCGAGGAAGCAGGGTTCTGGCCGGTAATCAGCAGGCCGTCCTGAACAACGTGTACGCCCCAGTCGTCTGTTTTGGAATATTCGCCACCGGCATTTTTCAGTTCATCCTCTACCAGAAAAGGAACCACATCGGTAAGCTGAACCGCTTCTTCTTCCGTATTGGAAAATCCGGTTACTTTTTTGCCTTTTACCAACGGTTCTCCGTTTTCCAGTTTAATGTTTTTAAATACTCCCGGCGCGTGGCATACGGCTGCTACAGGTTTGTTGCTGTTGTAGAAATCGAGGATTAGCCTTTGTGAATCTTCATCATTGGCCAGATCCCATAGAGGCCCGTGTCCTCCCGGATAAAATACCGCATCAAAATCTTCCGCCTTCTGCTCACTTAATTTCTGTGTATCGGCAATCATCTGCTGTACGTCCTTATCCTGGTAATACCTTTCCGTAGCCGGGGTCTGTGCATCCGGATCTTCACTTTTCGGGTCAATCGGTGCCTGTCCGCCTTTCGGGGTAGCCACTACGATATCAAATCCCGCATCTTTCAGGGAATAGTAAGGGGCTGCAAATTCTTCTACCCAAAATCCCGTCTTTTTTCCTGTGTTTCCAAGTTCGTCGTGTGAGGTAACTACAAATAGTACTTTCATTTTATGTATTGTTTTTTGATGTTTTAAGTAAACCTGTGATCATTCCGATTCAGCATAAACGGATGTAATGGTGAATATTCCGGTCTGTGTGTGATAGAGATACAAGTTTGCTGCCAATCCGGATTAAGGAATGCCTGTGAATGCATTGGTGAATCTATTCAATACAAAAACAGGTCCTGAAGTCAATTAAATTCAAAACAGACATCTGATTAACAGGTTGGAAGAGGAAAGCTGGATGCTGGAAGTTATTTTGTAATATCGCTTTCACAGGTATAAATTATCAATGAAATCTTTTGCTGCTTATCTATAGAAGATCTGTTTAAAGCTCTGATTCATCAAACTGAAATTTTTGGTAAACAATTCGAAATAAACTGAGTACAGCCTGATCTGCATTGAAATAAATAAACTACTGCAGAATTGAAATTAATGAAAAATGGCTTTTGCTCCGGCAACGGCAATTTCAAGTCCGACACAGAAAATCAGGAAAGCGAAGATCCTGTTGGCAATATTCTGCCCGTTGACACCCAGCTTTTCGATGATTTTTTTGGTATGGCTGTAAAAGAAAAACACCAGCGCACACATCAGTAAAATAGCCAGCAGGATGGCGAAAGTATTGATCAGGTAATTTTCCCAGTTTTTATCGGCACTGTGCGCACTCAGCGTAAAGAGTACGGAAATGGTTCCGGCTCCGGTGGTGATGGGAAAAGTAAGCGGGTAGAAAAGCTGGCCGGAAATATCGGTGGCAGCGGCATCCTTCTCTCCTTCAATTCTCTTATCGCTGTTTTGCTGCTGATCGGAAGAAAGAGAAGTCCAGCCCATTTTACAGATCAGGATGCCGCCGGCCACCTGAATGACGGGTATGGAAATCCCGAAGAGTTCCAATATCCAGTGTCCTGCAAATAAGGAAACGATGCAGATGCAAAAAGCATAGACCGTAATTTTCCTTACCGCATTTTTCTTTTGGTCTTCCGAAAGCTTAGACAGATACGGACTGATGATCAGCGCAGAACCGATGGGATTTACCACCGGGAAAAGAGCAATGATCCCAATAAATAAAAGGTGCAAAAAAGAATGGAACTCTGCCGGCATAAAATTCTTTTAATTATAATTTAACTTAAATATATAACTATTCATGAGATTTGATGGTATCTATGTTTAAATTTTTAAGAATTAAAAAAGGAGGTTTAAGTTTTTTCGCCGGAGAATTTCTCATATATTTTGATAAGGTCTGCAATGTTACCGGTTCCGAGTTTTTTATAAATTCTCTTCTTGTAAGTGCTTATGGTCGGCATCCGGATGTCCAGGATATTGGAGATTTCCAGGTTGCCTTCGCCTTTGGCCATAAGCTGAAGGATCTGGTGTTCCCGGTCCGATAGTTTTTCCAGCGGATTCATCAGCTGTGGCCCGTTTGATGTTTTCAGAAGATATTGCATGATGGTTGCGGGATAATAGTGTCCTTCCTCAAGAATTTTCTTTACGGCTTCTGCAATTTCCTCTACTTTGCTGAGCTTATTCAGGTATCCGTCTGCTCCCTCCTGGATGTATTGGAGTGCTGTGGCTTCATCGTGAACCGAAAAGATTAAAATCCTGGTATCCCGACAGATGGCCTTTATCTCCGAAATCATTTTCTTGTTTTTGCTTTCCGGCATATTGATATCCAGGATGATGAGGTCGAAGGGCTGCTGTGCCGTTTTTTCCAGCACCTCCAGATAATTTTCTGCGGTATCGATCGTAATATTCCTGATCTTCGACTCCAGGATCATGCTGGTACCGGTTAAAACAATGTCATGATCATCAGCAATTAGAATTCTTTTACTCATCGGCTGTACTTTTTATTGTTATTCTGAAAATAATCCCGGAAGGGGCATTGCTCTCCAGTTCGATCTTTCCGTCCAATATATGAATAAGCTGCAAAACAAGATGCAGTCCCATGCCGTATTTCTGCAGGAGGAGTTTTTCGTCGTCAATGTTCTTATGTAGGGACGTGTAATATTCGATCTGTGACGGGCTCATTCCAATGCCATTGTCTTTAATCACAATCATGGTAAAACCGTCTATTCTTTCGGACTCCACCTCAATCTGCCCGTTTCTGGTGAATTTTACCGCATTATCCAGCAGGTTGTGGATGATAACGGATAAGGTATTTTTATTGATGTCTAAATAAATATCCGGGGCTACGCTGTTGGTGATTATGGTATTGCTGTTTCCGGCAATCGGGCCAAACAGTTCTTTTTTCTCTTCAATAAGATCAAAAAGCCGGTAACTTTCTTCCGGACCGCTCCGGTGATGGTTGTAAATATCCGCATATTCTTTCAGCGCCAGGGTAAAATTATACAGCTGACCGGAAGATTTTGAAATGGAAGTAAGGATGCGGCGGAGTTTTTCTTCATCATAAAGATCGTTTTCCAGAATATCCTGAGCCGCAAATGCAATAAATTTAATGGGTGTCGTAATGTCGTGGGTGATGGTACCGATCAGTTTTTTCTGCTGTCCGATTTCATTATTCAGCTGGTTTTTAGTTTTCTCCAGGTTTTCTACGGCGACAGAAAGTTTTTTCGTGCGTGCTTCAATAATTTCCTCCAGCAGCAGATTTTTATTTTTTAAAATTCTTGTCCGGATCCTGATGATCAGAACGATAAGAACCGAAATCAACAGCAGTACCGCTATTTTAAACCAGACGGTCTGATAAAAATAGGGAATAACCCGGATGCGGATCTTTTTATAAAGATAGGTTTCGTTATCCGAGGTCAGCATCTTAAAGGTGTAGGTATAATCGCCGTATGAAGGATTAAGAAGGGAAATCCTGGTGCCCTGTTCGATGTTCTCCCATTTTTTATCGGTTCCGCGCTTCAGCCGGATGACCATGTTCTTCCGGTTGGTAAAATAAGGAACATCAATGAAAATATCTATTTTCTGCACCTCCTGATCAATCATTAAACTTTCGGAGAAGCGCATCTCTTTTCCGTCGAGCAAAGCCCTTTCCACAAAGAAATCTTCCGGATACCGGCTTTTCGTTTTCAGCGGATTGAAAAAGACCAGCCCTTCCAGAGAAGGCAATACGAAATCTCCGTTGTTTAAAACAGTGCCGCAAATATTGCTGCCGCCGTTGAATTCATTGGTGTTGAATCCGGCACTTTTGGTATAACGGTAATAATGGGCGTCATTTTTTTTATCAGATGCAGATTTCAGAAGGTTTTGCCTCCGTATTTTATACAGGCCGTTGTTGGTCGGGATCCAGAAAAAATGGTTTTGGTCTTCCAGCAGGGTGTGGGCCGACAGCAGATTTTTCTCGGCATCCAAAGGCATCTTGATGAGGGTATCGTCTTTAAGCAGATAAAATCCTTTTCCAAATGTTGTAATCCATAGGTGGCCGTCTCTGCTCATGACGATGTCCCGGATGTAAACATCTTTGCCGGGCCCGATATATTTTTTCTGATAGGTCTTTAAAGAAATCCTCACGAGCCCCTCGATGGTCCCCACCCAAAGAAAACCATTGGCGATGAAAAGCCGGGTCGGCTCGGAATCCAGCGGGATGATCTTTTCGATATTATGGAATGACCGGCCTTTGTAGATAAGCAGGCTTCCTCCGTTGTATTGTCTGGCCAATGGCCGGGTAACGGCATAATAGTGTTGGGCATCATACAGAAAATCTACAAATGCACTTTGGGTGCTGGCCATTAATTTCCGTGTTGAAAAAGAAGAAGATTGCAGATAAGTGTAAAGCTTCCCCGAATCCTGAACAATGATGTTTTTGTCCGGATCATAGCTCATGAAATACTCGCTGTCGGTATCAAATGCTTTGTTGCCGAGCATTCCGTTCCGATTGTAGATCCGCCCTTTGGGTGTAATGACGCTGGTATTGTCGTATGGCAGGGTAGCGTAGAATACCGTATGGTCTGCATTTTTTTCTTTGGTTGAATAAAACTGATGAAACCGAAGAACCGTGAGACCTTCGATACTGCTTCCCAGAAAGAGTTTATCGTAAGTCTTGTCATAATAGGCACAGGTTAAATGCCCGGTATCGATATCGTTTAGGTCAGCAAGCTTATCCACCCTGAAATCGTCTTTCCGGCGGTGAAGGCTGTATATTTTTTTGTCTTTAATGATAAATACGGAATTGTTGATCTGGCTCCATAAAACAGTACTGTTCCTGTCCGTTAAAAAAGGGACGTCATACAAAGCATCCACTCTTCCGTTTGTGATCCGGCAGACTTTTTTCGTGGTATAATTGATGTGGTACAACCTGTTATCCAGCGTAAAGAGGGTATTCCTCTTTTTGAATACCGTTTTCAGCTGTAGCGAAGTCTGCTTCAAAGAACCCGGATGCTCATAGGTGATGGAAGAATCGGTAATGAAATAACGTCCTTCTTTCAGGGTAAGATAATAGGATCCTCCCTGATTCGGATGGCTGTTGTACTTTGCAGCAGACCGTTCAGGATTCCGGCCGTTCTTATACCGGCTACCGGAATGGCGGGCATCTTTAAAGACCGTTGCGGTTCTTTTATTAAGCCGGATAGTCTGGTAGCCAGCATTGGTAAATATGCTGTCGTTCTTTATATTTCCGTAAAAAAACGTAAACCGCTGATTGTTGATGGGAAAATCTTTAAAAACCAGGAATGCGGATCCGTCATACCGTACTACACCGTTCTCTGTTGTCAGCCAGATGAATCCGTATTTGTCTTTAATGAGATCTTTTACACTGTTTTGAGGCAGGCCGTTGTCTGTGTTATAATGGGATACACTGTATTGCTGACTGTGGAAAGGCAGACAGATCAGCACAAAGAAAAAAAGCAGCAGCCTGTGGGACAAGATAAAATTTTATTGCAATAATACATTAATTTATTTCCCGATCCATACTTTACTTCCATTTTCAGAAAGCTTATGACAAGTTTTATTGAAAGCAATTGAAGAATCTTTAACCGACGAGTGAAATACAAAAGTTACAGAAGACTGATCTCTGAAATCACAATCCTGCTTCTGTAACTTTAACAGCTTACCTGATGTGATGAACTTTTACAACAATACATCCGGTCGGTCATATATCTACATTGTGTTTTCAATACTTACCAATAAAGCCTGATGATCCTTGTGCAAACATCAGCCACAGGGCAGAAGTGGATAAACGTTTAACGGATCTGCTGAATTTCAATTTTCGTATTCCTTAAATGACAAAGTTTCTTTCTCTACGATAAATTTGTAATCCTGGCTTCATTTTACAGTGCTGTAAGAACATTTGTTCCGCACTACACCGTATTTTTAAGTATACTGCAAAAGTACAGATTAAGACTTTGTTTTAACAATGAGGAATGTAGAAATAAAATGTCATTTATGTAGAAATATTTCTACAAAATATTCTTTGGAAGTCGTTTTAATTTTATAATAACGTGAACTCGAAACAGAACCTGGATTAAGAGGCAGGAATAAGGAAGCAGGATGCCGGAAGTTTCTCTTGTCAGACTTAGGTACAAAGGTCTTGATCATCAAACTGAGTAGGTTAACGTGAATTCGAGATACAAACCTTAAATAAAGGCAGGAAGAGGGAAGCAGGATGCCGGAAGTTTCTCTTGTTAGATATAGGATCAAAGATCCTTATTATCAACTAAGTAGGTATCACTTTATCAGAGGAGCTTTTATTTAATCCTGAATAACCGGCTTTGGTTATTTTTCAATCAGGGAGGTATTTATATTGTTTTAAAGTCCCTAGGGAACGGCTTAGTACAGGATAGGATAAAATCCTGTCAGAAGCGTAAACCATTTATTTGTTGTAACAAGATGAGTAATATTTAAAATCCCGGCTGAATAAGTCTTAATTTTATTTTTGAATTAAATAACCGACTGAATATAATGTTGATACGGTCGAACTCACGTTATAAAAGAATTGACCATTCAGATGATAGATTCATGAGATTTCGGTACGTTTGAATATTTAACGGTCTCATATTGATTAAGCGATGTCGAGTGGAAGCGAGAAAACAAAATCGGAACCAATACCGACTTCACTTTTTACCGAAACGGAGCCGTGATGATGGTTAATGATCTCCGCGCAGAGGTACAACCCGATCCCAAATCCGGAAATCGACTGCATTTCTTCTCCCTCTACCCTGTAATACCGGTCAAAAATATGGGCAATATCTTCCGGTTTAATCCCCTTGCCCTGGTCTTTTACGCTTACGTAAGCGAATTTATCATCTGAAGTACAGCTGACATGAATAATAGTGCCGGCAGGGGAGTACTTTACGGCATTGCTGATCAGGTTATGAATCACCTGCTCGATCTTGTCCCGGTCGGCATTCACCTGAACGGAGGTAATCGGGGCAAAAACCGTGATATGGCTGTCGACGGTTGCTTTTGTTTCTTCTTCGGCGGCTTTCAGGAGATCCGAAAGATCAAACAGCTGCCTGTTAATATGTATTTTTCCGGATTCGAGCCTTGAAATATCCAGGAACCCGTTGATCATGGTCGTCATTTTATTGATCTGGAGATCGGCTTTTTCCAGTATTTTAGAAAGAACGTCATCTTCGGCTTTTAAGGATCTGGCCTGCATCAGCTGGATATACGTTTTGATGGAAGTAAGCGGAGTTTTCAGCTCATGGCTTACAATCCCGATAAAATCATTCTTACGGATTTCATCCAGTTTTTTTTCGGTGATTTCATGAATCACACCCGTAAAATATTCTTTGCCTTCCTTCTGCTGTATTTCACCGATGGCACGCACCCATCGCAACTTTTCATCATGGTAACCGATAATAGGGTATTCCATATCAAAACGGGCTTTTTCGGTAAACGCTTTTTCTACATTGGTAATAAGGAGTTCCCTGAAATCCGGATGAATCTGGCTGACTGCATCATCATAAGACATGATTTCATCCGGGTGAAACCCGAAAAATTCTTTAAGTTTTGGCGAGTACATAAAAACCCGTTCTTCGACACCGATCTGAAATGTTCCCAAACCGGCAGCATCCACTGCCATCCTCAGGTTTTCTTCCGCACGCCTGATGTCGGCGCCGGCCAGATGCTGATCGGTAATATCCATTACCACACCCGTGAAGGCGGAAAATGTGCCCGAAGAATCTGCTTTCAGGTTGCCTATTGCGCGCAGCCAGCGGAGACGCTGATCATGGAACCCGATCACCGGATAAGTAACATCATAATCACCGCTATTGTAAATGGCATTTTCGAGTTTCTCCGTAACGTACGGCCGGTATTCGTCGGTAATCTGCGAAAGGGCCTGCTCAAGGGATAAAGACTCATTTTCATGGCACCCGAATAATTCTTTTGAACGGGCATCCGTAATAAATTCCCGGGTTTCGGAATGAATAAACCAGGTGCCGAAATTTGCCGCTTCCACTGCCAGACGGAAAGCAATCTGCCCTTCTTCGATTTTTTCATTGGCTTTAATGAGTTCATCATTTACTTTGGCTACTTCTTCAAGTGTAGCGGCAAGTTCGCGGTTGGTACCGGCAAGTTCTGTATTAAGTTCTTTCAGGCTTTCCTCCCATTTTTTGCGGTCCGTAACATCGCGGGTTGCCCCGGCAATGGCCTCCACTTCACCGTTTTCATTAATGACCGGTGTGAAAATATAATCGTAAACACGGGTTCCCAAAGTAGCATGCGGAAAAGATACATCTCCCCGTATAGGAAGTTTTGTTTTGATGATTTCATCGATTTCCCGCTCGTGCATTTCGGCATGCCAGGGCTCATAACCGATTTCCAGTAATCCTTTTCCGATTGAGTCTTCCCAGGTTCTGCCCCACATATCCAGCAATGCCTGATTGGCATAGGTAAACCGGTAGTCGAGATCGAAGACATACAGCAGGTCCGGTGTTGATGAGGCAATGGTTTGATATAGTCTTTTCTGCTGGTCGGATTTTGCCCTGGCTTTAAGAAGGGCTTCCTCATCTTCTTTGTGCCGGGTAATATCCTTTGCTGTTCCGAACCATTCGATGATATTGCCGTCTTCGTCCAGAATGGGAATCGCTTTGGAAAAGGTCCATCCCGGTCTGCCGTCTGCGCGCACGACCCGGTGCTGCAGCTGGAAAATTTTCTTCTCGCGGATACACTCTTCAATGGCTGCATTTACCAGATCGATATCATCCGGATACACATTATCCCTTCTCCAGTTGGTGGTGGGAGCATCTGCATCTTTCAGAAATCCCCTGCCGTCGAGCTCACGCATCTCGCTCCAGTCGGGACTCAACGAATAGACCACATCCGAAGTTGCTTCGATCAGGGCTTTGAGGCGGGCTTCCGTTTCGGCCGCCTTCTGCTTTTCGGAGGTATATTTATCAGGGAAATTGGTCATATCTTCTTGTGGTTACAGTCAATGTTTTGGTTAAAAAGAAAACTTTTTAATGGATTAAAGTTAAGATTATTTACATTACCATGCATACCGTATTATATTTTTAACCGGCAACAGAGATGTAACAAATTGTTTTCCAAATTGAAAAATTAAGACGATTTTCAGAAGATTCGGGATCATTAATGCTCTTTAGAACAATCCAGGACAATCCGTCATTTTTTTGCCTTTGCCATTGCTCCATGTAAGATCTCGGCAGTCAGCTGATTGTTCATCCCGATATTACTTTCAGAACTATGTGTCTGCTGCAACTACAGAATCCAAGGGGTGAAAAACTTTCATAGGAATTAAAAAAAAGTGAATTTTGAACCCTGTAACGGCTGAATAATATTATCTCTAACCTATTAAAAAAACAGTTTGATGCAGCTACGGAATGAAGGAGGAGGAAAACTTTTAGGATGACGAAATAAAGATGAAATTTGAAACCCTAATATAAATTTAAGTGTTAGGACTAACAAAAATGTCAATGAACATCTAAGCCGGAAATATTACGGATAAAAGATTTGTATTCCAGACTGTACAATTAAAAATTTAAAATAAAAATGCCTTTTAATAAAGGAGATATCATTCATCCGGTAATTGAAAGCATTGTAAAAAGAGAAAAAATACCAATCGGAAATATTGAATCATGCACGGCAAATATTCCCGGATGATCAATGAGCAAATTAAACTAATAATTAAATGAGTACACCATTAAACATAATTTTCAGCTGGTTTGAAGAAGGCGATAGCCCTACCGGATCCCAATTCCGGCAGACTTTTTCTTCATTCCGCCATTTGGATGAAAAAATCAGGATCGATGAAGTAACAGGATTATCTGAGGCATTACAAAATACATTTCCCGACACCGCTTTTGCCGAGCATCTAAAAGATCAAAATGCACATAATGCGGTGCTGGCAAAGCTCAATGCCTCCAATCTTACGCCTGCTCATGTGGATCAGTGGAAAGAAAAATTAAAAATCAATCTGGCCGCAACCATTGATGGTGCTGAAGAGACCGGAAATGTGTTTACCAAGAAACAAACCGGAGAAATTGTAGATAAGCTTCAGGCAAAAGATAGTGAAATACTTGAGCATATCGTTAAGATCAATGAATTGCTGACTTCCGATGATATGGATCTTGATCAGCTTCAGGAAATCGTTAACTATATCAAAGAAAACAGGAAGCAGATCGGATCACTTACAGAAATACTTGTCAACGGAAGTTCAGATGATAAAATCCGGCTTCTCGGAAATTATTCAGCATGGGGAGCGTCCACTTATCAGAATCAGTTTAATGATCTGGTATTTGGCAAAATCAAAAATATCGAAAAGGAAATCGCTTCGGAAAACATTATCTATGAAGAGAGGGTCAGAGGCAATTCATTGATAAAACATAATCTTGATACGTTAAGCTTTGTAATCGATGCTTACGATACGGTCACTCTGTTTACCGTACCCCTTAAAGTAAGAAGAATAGATACCAACAACATCGAAGTTCTGTTCGATTCAATACCACCTAACATAATTCAATTAACCATAAAAAAATATAGACATGGACATTAAATATGCTTATTACAGAAGTTCCGTCGGATACAAAATCGAAGGAAAAACAGACAACGACATTTTAACGGCCGGTGGAGGCACCAGGGCAATCAATTCATTCTGGCATGACGGAAACCTTAACCCTTTGGATTATGTCCCGAAAACACGAACCTTAACCATCAACGGGACAAGTTATGATCTGTCGGCGAACCGCTCTTTTACAACGCCTGATACCATTACCCGTCTGAAAGGAGGAACGTCCGGATCTTTGGTATCCGGAGATGTTACCCTTGCAGCAGGAGCCAATATGGGGATCAGCCAAACCGGAAATACAATTACCTTATCTTCTACGGATACAACTTATGGTGCGGGAAATGGTCTTACTTTATCAGGAACTACATTTTCCCTTCCGGTTACCACTTCCGGCAGCGGGAATGTGGTAACAGGGATCGTTCAAACGGCCAACGGAATTACCGTAAACCTGGGCTCTATGCCTACCTCGGCTGATCTCAATAATTACATTCCACTGTCACAAAAAGGGGCTGCAAATGGAGTAGCCGGACTGGATTCCTCCGGATTGGTACCTGCTTCTCAGCTGCCGTCTTACGTAGATGACGTCCTGGAAGGATATTATAAATCTGCAGACGGAAAGTTTTACAAGGAGGCATCATATACAAACCTTATTAACGGCGAGACAGGTAAAATTTATGTATCGCTTGATACCAATAAAACGTACCGTTGGACGGGGACGACATTTGTTTATATTACTTCCGGTGCTGTAGACTCCGTAAATGGATTAACAGGCGTAGTAGTCCTTAATAAATCCCATGTCGGTCTAGCCAATGTTGATAACACTGCTGATGCGGCAAAAAGCGTTCTTTCTGCAACAAAATGGACTGCCGCACGAAGCATTACGCTTTCCGGGGTAACGGCTACAGCACAGACTATCGATGGTTCAGGAAATGTTGCAATTCCTGTTACTGCTGTTCCCGCAACATTACTTACCGGTACAGCAGCCATCAATACCACCGGATCAGCTGCAAAATTAACGACGGCGAGAACGATTTCCACTACCGGCGATGCAACCTGGGCCGTTACTTTTGACGGTTCGGCCAACGTTGCCTCAGCAATCACATTGGCTGCAACAGGTGTAGCTGCCGGAACTTATGATCAGGTAACCGTTGACGCCAAGGGTAGGGTGACTGCCGGAAACAATATGGTAAGATCATACACTACTTCTATTTCCGGAACAGCTTCAGTGGCTCATAACTTGGGGACGAGGAATCTGGATATTGCCATGTATGATACGGTAACATTTTATAAAATCGACGGCAGAATAAAACTGACCGATCCGAATAAAATAGATGTTGAATTTGATTCTGCTTTACCAAATCCCGTATCGATAACCGTAACCAGCAAAGATTTGTAAGATGAGCGATATCAAATATGCACTTTATACCTCGTCGAAGGGCTTTAAAGTCGTAGGGGGTACAGCGGCTCAATTTTTAAAGGCTGATGGGAGCATCGATACTGGTCAGTATATTCCGTATAACGGCGCAAATGAAAATGTTAATCTGAATGGGAAAAACTTCGAGACCTCAGGCAGATTAACAGCCGGGAACGAAATTTTAAATCTGGCGTCCGCCACAGTTTATGGCACCGGTATTATTGACATTAAGCTACCGAACATGAATATTATGGGTGTTTTTTACATCGATATTTTTACTTATGGAGCACTAGTCGGCACTTTTGTCTGTCAGTTTTATACTTATTATAACAGCTCTCTACATTTTGCCGGTAATAATTCTGTTGCATTTTTGGGAAGAAATTCAAATGGGCTAACGGTAAGATATGTAACGGTTGGAACAGGTTTTTCTTCAGAAAGACATATTTATATTGGCAATTTAACAACGAATTGGGGAAACTGGACCGAAATAAATATCCGTGGATTAATAAACGTTAACAGAGAGCCGTTAAAAAGCAATCCTCCGGAAATCAGTTTAATTACTGCTGAAGCATCACCACTGAATACATCGTTTACATTCAATGATTTTTCTGTTGAATCAGCATTGAAATTAGGTTCTTCGAGAAATATCAATGGTACTCCATTTAATGCAACAGCTGATATTACCACTGATATCTGGGGAACCTCAAGAAATCTGACAATCGGGAACTCTACCAAATTGGTTAACGGTTCCGGAAACGTGGCCTGGACCCTGCCGGAAATCGGTGCATTGCCTCTGAGCGGCGGAGAACTTACAGGAGCATTGACTATAAAGCCCTCAAACGGAAGTGGTGTATTGGAGCAGGATGTCCTGACATTACATGATTCAGGGACTTCGGAAGGCAACATTATACCGCTAGCTTTTAAATATGGTGTATCTGCGACCCCGACGGCATTTATTAAAGCTGTAGGAAAAGGATCGAGCGGCAGTAACGGGGCAACCTTCCAGTTTTTTGATAATACAACCAAGCATACTGAAATAAATTCATCCGGCGTTACGGCTAATGCATTTATAAAGGCGGGCGGAACGGCTGCACAATTTTTAAAGGCTGACGGAAGTGTGGATAGCAACTCTTATCTGCCTGCAACTTCCGCGTCGAATTATCCGCTACGGAGTCTTTCAGGAGGTGATGTTAATTCAATACGGGTTTTAGATACCAGGAATACCAACCCGCTACCATCTACTGAAATAAGAGCTGGGGTTTTATACGATTTTAAAACAAGTTCAGCAATAGGACTGTCAGGAACAGATGTCGGTACCTACTCAGCTGCTATCACGATGGTACCTTATACTGATAATTCCGGAAATATAAATACGGCATTCAGATTAGCACAAACAGCCAATTCAATGTATTTTCAGAATTACATATCGGCAGGTAGATGGGGCCCGTGGAATAAGTTATTGACAGGTGGTGATTTATTAAATTATTATACAAAAACGGAATCTTTGAACCTCTTTGTTGGAAAAACCGGAATTGAAATCATCAGTGATACCAAAACCTTCACCAGCAGTCCCATTATCCCGAACGGAACACTGGGTACCCATGCGGTAAACAAAAACCAGATTCAATTAAGTACGGTCAATGAGGGAGAAAATGGTCAGCAGCTAACCATCAGCGGAAACAACTCGGTAAATCTTACGAACTTTTTCGTGACGTCGAGAGACGGCTCAAGAAATCCCAATGATATTGCCCCGAATTCAACCCCGAAAAGGGTAAGGTTTGATTTTGCGGCAGCCAACATCGCTGGATTGGGAGCATCCGGAAATTATGCCGGGATTATGACGTATTCGCCCTGGGACGGCACTTCAGCTTCTACAGGAGATTCGTCGTATCAGTTGGCTTTTGCAAACCAGACGGGGATTAACGGTTCCGGGGTTCCGATGCTTAAAATCAGGAAAGGGATCGACGGAAACTGGACGACCTCATGGTATAAATTCTGGACGGAAACGGATTTTACCTTAACCAATATTCAGCAATGGAATGATGCCTATCAGAATGGGATAAGATTGAATCAGGATTTCACCATCTATACAGGAAATGAAGTAATGATTTCAGACAATTACTTTGAAAATGAATCCGGATTGGTAGATGCGAGTCGTAAAAATTTTATAGCCGGTAAGATTAATGAATATTATAAATACGGAAGTAATATTCATGGAGGCTTCGAAGGAATCAATTACCATCTGGAGCTACGGAATATAGGCATTGGCGGTGAAGCGGATAAAAATAAGGTAAGTGTGCAGGGTTGTGTTAAAGCGACGGAGAACTTTAAGTCTAAAGACGAGCAGGCCGACACCATCTTCATTCCTAACGGTAACACAGCTTCTCTCCGGGATGAAATCATTAATGACGAATCAGAATATGCCATCCGGCTGGATCCCCACCATTATGAGATCGATGCTTCCGGTAATCTTGAGATCGACGACAGGAACAGACTGATCCATGTCATTGGGGAACAGATTAAAATGGCCGTTAATTTCAGAGAAATTTATCCGAAACAGCAGATCGTTATTTATAATTTTGATCAGAAGAACTATCCCATGGCAGTTCTGATCCATGGCAAACATGTGTATAATGTTGAACCGGGATGTTTCCTGAGATTATACGTTACCAAATCGTTAAGAGTGATTGCCGAAAGACAGCAACCTTGCGAATTTATCTGGTAAAAAATATAAAAGAGCCACTGAAATTCCAATACGGTTAAGTTCAAAGCCATAATCAGGAGACTGTTGTTTCTGGATTATGGCTTTTTATTTTAAGCAAAATAGGAGTAATTGGATGTATTGTATTTGATATTTAATACTTTAGGCAAATAAATTATTTGACTTAAATCCTAATGAAAGAATATTTATATACTAATTTTTTGTTTTTACACAGGTTTTGGCATATCTATTGTGAGATCCAATACACACCAAAAAACAAAATTATGAGCGAGCAACAATCTGAATTAGAACACGTTGAAAAAACAATCGAACTGGTAGAAACCGGTATTGAAAAAGAATCCAAAACCGGAGCGGCACCCAATATTACCAGCTGGATCAAGATTCTTAAAGACCGAAGAGGATTTGCACCCATCATGCATGATCTTGAAAAACTGAAAGAAGCCATGTCTGCAAAGGATAACAAAAAAATCTGCAGCCTGCTTGAAAAACTGGGTAATGCCACAGTAGAAGCTGCTGAAAAAGCTGAAAACACAAAAGACAGCGCCTCTATTAAAAAATTAGGAAAAGGCCTTTTAAAAGTTTCAAAACTGGCCGGAAAACTAATCACAGAAAAAAGCAATGCGTAATAAAATAGTATATTACTAAACCAATATTGCGATTAATGACAAGCCATTCAGAAAATCTGAGTGGCTTTTTATTGGTCATATTAACTTAATTTCTTATAATCAAACATAACATAAATAGAAAACTCATTTTTAAATCAGAAATGAATGATTGATAACTAGGATTTGCCTGAATAGATTTAAACCAATAAAAAAAAATTGAGAAACAGCTGATGAGATATTCCGGAAATCAGTACCAAACCAGTATCTGTAGATATGATTAAGTATATAATCCTGATAGCTTCATCCGATATTCCTATCTTCGCATTGTCATAAAGCCATCAAAAAAAGGATTTCAGTTGAAACAGTTAAGATATTATATTGCCGCAATAATTGCATTTGCCGTTTGGGGAACTTTCAGCCTTGTTTTAAAACCGTTACATGAATATTCGTCACTGGATATTCTATTCTACAGGGTTTTCAGCTGCGCAGTGATAATGTCATTCATTTCCATCTTCTTTAAAAAGAAAAAGATAAAGGAAAATCTACGCATCTTTAAAAGCCAGTCTCAGGAAATCCGGCAAAAAGCAATTGTTCTGAATATCCTCAGCAGCATGCTTCTTACTGCGAATTGGTTCTCGTTCATTTATGTGATGAACCATATCAGTGTAAGGGCGACTTCGGTAGCTTATCTGGTCTGCCCGATCCTCACAACCATCCTTGCTTTCTTTATCCTTCGTGAAAAGCTCACCAGGTTGCAGTGGCTTGCGGTTATCTTAAGCGGTGCGGGATGTATTCTATTGTCATACGCCAATCTGATTGATATGCTGTACAGCAGTTTGGTTGGGCTTACTTACGCCATTTATCTTGTTATCCAGAACATCAATAAGAAATTTGATAAATTTCTGATCCTAAATGTCCATATCGTATTTTCATCACTCATTTTATTGCCGTTTTTTCCGGCCTATTCAGGCGCTGTTCCTTCCGAAATTAAATTCTATATATTCATTGAGGTTATTGCCGTTCTGTATACCATTGTTCCGCTTCTCCTGAATCTTTATGCTTTGTCGGGAATTTCATCCTCTAAAGTGGGGATGATTTTAAACATTAATCCGATCATCGCTTTTATTCTGGCGGCAGCTGTATTTCATGAAAAGCTTGAGCTCATACAGATCTTAGCGTATTCCATTATATTTCTGGCGGTCATTATTTTTAATGCCAAAGAGATTTTTTCTGCCGGATTAAACCCGGAAGAGATGAAAGAGATTTAATCTGTAGCCTATGTTTCTGATGATGTCATGACACTTTCAAAAAGTCCGGCCAAAAGCAGTTTAAAACCAAGGGTTATTACTAAA
>CAJYRQ010000062.1 GCA_913777465.1 uncultured Chryseobacterium sp. | reverse complement strand
ATTTTGGCGTCATCCTTACTTCCTGTAATGAGCACGGCATTGTTAACCATCTGAAAAATGAAAGGCGAAGAAAGCTTTCCCACTACATTATACTGATAGGTCTTTTCAATTCCGACATGGGTATCCTACAGCTCAGCAGCCAGCTGCATCACTGCCGATCCGTAATCTTTCTCATTGTTGATCTTTTTAAATAAAGGAATGTATTTTTTCAGGACATCATCCCAGTTATGGTCAAGGAGATATTTATAAGGATAAAAGTATTCAACCACATTCCAGATCCTGAATAAATCCAGCATTTTAACGTCTTTTGAAAAAGTACCGTACACTTTTTCATTGGCACTGCTGAAATAGATGCCGCTTTTAGCCGTATTGGAATAAAAGCTGCCGACATTTTCGGGCGTATTAACCAGATGGAGGAGACGGTTTTTATTTTCAGGGCTCACTTTTTTTAATTTTTCGATCCATGAAGCATCAAAATTCAGGAGGGTAATGCTGTCACATTCGCTCTCCTGCTTAGGAATTTTATCAAACTTCTGTTCGTCCGCAGTGCTCAGGCAATTTTTGATAAGACCATCGGTTCCTGTTTTTGAATCTTGGCGAAAACTTGCTAATAAAACGGCATCCCAATCTGTTTTTTCCTGGGAAACGGCAGGATGGTAATATTTCATCAATCCCCAGACTTTCCCAATCTGGTATAATTCGCGGTCAGAAAATGTACTCAACTGAGCGGATAGGGTAGAAGCAATTAAAAATAAGATGAGAGTAATGGATTTCATAGTTGGATTTGGTTTTTGGTATTCATGAATATTGCTGACAATTTCATGGGCTTAAATTAGCTGTATTTTGTGAAATTTTGACCATTTATCTTTTTATTGTTTAAAAAAGGAGTTGAAATATGAACTTTTTAAACAAACTATTTTTAATTTTTATCAAGTATACTTTCAATTATGGCATATTAAAATCTAAGTAATCCGCTAATCTAATAGCGATTTCATCAAGTATAAAATAGAATAGTTAACTGTCAAAGTTAATAAGGACCTCATTAGCTTAAAAAGGAGTAAGACAGCAGCAAAACCGACGGATAAGCGCACGGTTAACAAGGCCGCTTCATCAGATCAGCTTGCTGATCAAATCTGTTCTTCCTTAATTATATGCATAAAGAGAATAGATCTTTGCGTTAAAAAATCCTGTAAAACCTTTTTCATCTTTAATTTGCCACAGTAATTATTTTTAAAATCGGGAACATCCGCATTATTCTCAAAAATTAAGTGTTAATTACACATTTATTTAAAAGAGAATCCTATATTTGTGCTTCTCACAAAGATTACCACAAACCCTTGATGAATTTTAAATGATGAAAAGCTTACAGAACGTTTGACCATTGATATTCATATATGAAAAAGATCACTTTAGGCATTGGCCTCCTCCTCGGTACAGCATCGGCCTTATCTGCACAGACGGCCGGCACAGAATCGTTCAGAAATACCAGACTACCCGTGGAACAGAGAATTGAAAATCTCCTCGGACTGCTGACGGTAGATGAAAAAATAGGCATGATGATGGATAATTCCAAAGCCGTTCCGCGATTAGGCATTCCGGCTTACGGCTGGTGGAACGAAGCGCTGCACGGGGTGGCCAGGGCCGGAACGGCTACCGTTTTTCCGCAGGCGATAGGTCTGGCAGCGAGCTGGGACGTAACTGAACATCTGAAAACTTTTGAAATGATTTCCGATGAAGCCCGGGCCAAATACAACCGGTCTTTCGATGAAGCCGGGAAAACCGGACGCTACGAAGGACTTACGTTCTGGACGCCCAACATCAATATCTTCCGCGACCCGCGATGGGGAAGAGGCCAGGAAACTTACGGGGAAGACCCGTTCCTGACGGCGAGCCTGGGCGTAGCAGCCGTAAAAGGATTGCAGGGAAATGATCCTAACTATTTTAAGACCCACGCCTGTGCCAAGCATTTCGCCGTACACAGCGGTCCGGAATGGAACCGCCATTCCTATAATGCTGAAATTTCGCACCGCGACCTTTACGAAACTTATCTTCCGGCATTTAAGGCTTTGGTGATCGAAGGAAATGTAAGGGAAGTCATGTGTGCCTACAATGCATTCGACGGCCAGCCGTGTTGCGCCAATGATTTTTTGGTGAGTGAAATCTTACGAGGAAAATGGAAATACGACGGAATGGTGGTGTCCGACTGTTGGGCACTGGCCGATTTCTACCAGAAAAAATACCACGGAACCCATCCGGATGAAAAATCGACGGCAGCGGATGCGTTGAAACATTCTACCGACCTTGAATGCGGGGACACCTACAACAATCTTAATAAATCTTTGGCCAGCGGCCTCATCACCGAAAAAGACATCGATGCGTCCATGCGCCGGATCCTGAAAGGCTGGTTTGAATTAGGAATGCTCGACCCGAAATCTGCCGTACGCTGGAACAGCATCCCGTATACGGTGGTCGACTCTGAAGATCATAAAAAACAGGCTTTAAAAATGGCTCAAAAATCAATCGTTCTGATGAAAAACGATAAGAATGTTTTGCCATTAAACAAAAACATCAAAAAAATAGCCGTCGTAGGACCAAATGCCGATGACGGACTAATGCAGCTCGGGAATTACAATGGAACGCCTTCCTCAATCGTAACCATTTTGGAAGGGATCAGAACCAAATTTCCTAACGCGGAGATCATTTACGAAAAAGGAAGTGAAGTGACCGATCCGTCTTCCAGAACTTCACTGTATCAAAACTTTTTAAGTCAGAAAAACGGGGAGAAAGGCCTTAAGGTAGAGTTTTTCAACAACAATGAATTCAAAGGGTCACCGGCCAATATTTCCGTCAATAAAACCGGAATCAGCTACAACAGTTTCGGCGGCACCCAGCTTGCCCCGAATGTCGGCAGGGAAAATACCTCTGCAAAAATTTCAGGAATTTTTAAAAGTACCTACACGGGTGATGTGATTTTTTCAGCATCTACTTCAGATGTATATACGCTCTTTGTAGATGGCAAAGAAGTGGCTACCCGAAAAGGTCCTGATGCAAGGCATCCTTCGGAATTCCCTGTGAAAATGGAAAAAGGAAAAGAATATAAAATTGAATTTCAGCATAGGCAGATCGGCAAATATGTGAGCATCACCTTTGATGTGTACAGAAAAGATCCTGTGAATTTCGCTTCAGTAAAGGAAAAAGTAAAAGATGCTGAAGTTATCATTTTTGCCGGCGGACTGTCCCCAAGCCTGGAAGGAGAGGAAATGATGGTCAATGCAGAAGGTTTCAAAGGTGGTGACAAAACCAATATCGAGCTTCCGAAAGTGCAGCGCGAACTGTTGGCCGAATTAAGAAAAACCGGAAAGCCCGTTGTTTTCGTGTTGTGTACCGGAAGCGCCCTCGGATTGGAGCAGGATGAAAAAAATTATGATGCCCTGGTCAACGCCTGGTATGGCGGACAGTCCAGCGGAACAGCGGTGGCAGATGTCCTGTCCGGTGATTACAATCCGTCCGGAAAACTGCCGGTTACCTTCTACAAAAATATTGAGCAACTGGATAACGGGTTGTCTACAACCAGCAAACATCAGGGATTTGAAAACTACGATATGCAGGGAAGGACCTACCGGTATATGAAAGAAACACCGTTATATCCATTCGGTCACGGATTAAGTTATTCCACTTTCTCCTACGGGAATGCGACACTCAGCAAAAGTGCCATCGGTACGAATGAAAACGTAACCATTTCCGTTCCTGTTACCAATATATCAGGAAGAAACGGGGAGGAGGTCGTTGAGGTGTACATCAAACGCAACAATGATACGCTGGCTCCTGTAAAAACGCTCAGGGCATTCCAAAGGATAGCCGTTCCGTCCAAGACCACTAAAACCGTTCAGCTGACCCTGTCTCCGGATTCGTTTATGTTCTACGACGAAAAAGCGGACGACCTGGTATCCAAACCCGGCGATTATACGATCCTCTATGGCGGAACCTCGGCTGATTCGGGATTAAAAAGCCTGTCACTGCAAGTAAAATAATGATTAACCTTATCAAACCTCATAGGTTTTTTAAAACCTATGAGGTTTAGCTTGATAAAAAAATTAATGAAAACAAAAAATACAATCTGTGCCGCCGCCCTTTTCCTGACGGCCACTTTCTTCTCCGCTCAGTCTCAAAAGTCAAGCTATGTGCTTGATCTGAACGGTACATCTACCGGTATTAAAATCCAGCCTACTATGTACGGGATTTTCTTTGAAGATATCAACTTTGCTGCAGACGGCGGATTGTACGCTGAACTCATCAAAAACCGCAGCTTCGAGTTCGACGAACCGCTGACAGGATGGAAGCAGCCCAACACGAAAACACTATCTCCAAACCTGGATTCCGGGTTTTTAACCATCATAACCGATAAGTCTAAACCTAATAAAAATTATGCAAGAATTACGGTTTGGAATGACAAAAACTATCTGCTGGAAAATGAAGGATTCAGAGGAATCGGGCTGCATCAGGGCGGGAAATATGACTTAAGTTTTAATTTGGAAAACGTTTCAGGAAACATTTCTGCCGTCAATATCAGTCTTGTCGACGAAAAAGGAACGGTGGTTTCTTCAGTTTCCAACATCATAAAAGGTGGGGGCTGGCAAAAATACAATGCCGTTTTTAATCCTTCCAAAACGATTGAAAAAGCAAAGCTCCAGATCACATTTACCGGGAAAGGCATTGTGAATATGGATATGATCTCACTGTTTCCCCAGGATACCTGGAAAGGAAGAAAAGGCGGTTTACGAAAAGATTTGGTGCAGAAATTATACGATTTACAGCCGGGATTTTTACGTTTTCCGGGAGGCTGTATCGTAGAGGGAAGGACATTGGCAGAAAGGTACCAGTGGAAAAAAACAATTGGTAAAGTGGAAGACAGGGAAAACCTGATCAATAAATGGAACAACGGATTTGCGCATCGTCTCACCCCTGATTACTGGCAGTCTTTCGGTCTTGGCTTTTTTGAATATTTCCAGCTGGCAGAAGATTTGGGTGCAGAACCGCTTCCGATTTTAAGCTGTGGAATGGCCTGCCAGTTTAACACCGCAGAACTTGTAAAGATGGAAGATTTGGATCCGTACGTTCAGGACGCTTTGGATCTGATTGAATTTGCCAACGGCGATTCCAATACAAAATGGGGAAAAATCCGTGCTGAAATGGGACATCCGCAGCCTTTTAAGATGAAATTTATCGGGGTTGGAAACGAACAGTGGGGAGCAGATTATATCGAACGCTATAAAGTTTTTGAAAAGGCCATCCACACCAGATATCCGGATATTAAGATCGTTTCCGGAAGCGGGCCTTCTCCCGACGGCGAATTCTTTGATTACGGATGGAAAGAACTGAAAAAGCTTAACGCCCAGATCGTCGACGAACATTACTACAACTCCCCGGAATGGTTTATGAAAAATGCCGGAAGATATGATACATACGACCGTTCCGGACCTAAAGTTTTCGCAGGGGAATACGCCGCGCAATCGGTTGGCGTTGTAAAACCTGACAATAAGAACAATTGGCTTACCGCACTTTCCGAAGCCGCTTTCATGACTGGACTCGAACGCAATGCGGATGTGGTAACCATGACGTCTTATGCACCGCTTTTTGCCCACGCAGAAGGATGGCAGTGGACGCCGGATTTGATTTGGTTTAATAATCTGAAATCTTACGCAACCCCGAATTATTACGTTCAGAAACTTTTTTCCAACAACAAAGGGACGGAAGTCCTGAAAATTACTGATCATGGCAAGCCCGTAACCGGTCAGGATCAGTTGTATGCTACGGCGGTAAAAGATGCTGATGGTAAAGAAACAATCATCAAACTGGTGAATACGGATGCTAAAAGTAAATCCGTAACCATCAATCCGGCAAACCTGAAATTTGGAAATACGCTGACCAAAATTACCCTGACGGCCCCTCAGCTTTCTACCGAGAACAGCTTTGAAAATGAACCCATTCAGCCCAAAGAAGAAACGATACGTCTCAAAAAAGGGAAAATGATCATGGAAATTCCGGCGCAATCTCTGGTAATTCTAAAAGTAAAGTAATTTTAAATAACTGTTAATCAATATTTAATAAAAATTAAGTGTATTTATTACATTTAATTAAAAAGAATCTTATATTTGTTTGAATCTCTGAAATGGAAACAGAATAGTAAAACATCAGCGAATGAAGACCTTAACAAGACTTTATTTAAGCATTGAACAAGGTTTAAATCCTAAACTAAAAAGATTCAGCCAAAATTTTAAAAACAGATTATCAAAATCAAGCATTCACGTTAATGAAAAAATATGTTATAGGATTAGATTACGGAACCGATTCCGTTCGGGCAGTCCTCATCGATACCGAAAACGGAGCGGAGCTGGCTTCCTCCGTAAGCTATTACCAACGCTGGAAAGAAGGCCGTTTCTGCAGTCCTGAGAAAAACAGGTTCCGGCAGCATCCTTCAGACCACATCGAAGGGTTGGAAAAAACCATCACCGAAGTGGTTCAGCAAAGCGGTGTACAGCCGGAAGAGATCGTCAGCATATGCATCGATACCACCGGATCATCTCCGCTGCCTGTAACTCAGGAGGGAATAGCTCTCTCCCTGACGCCGGGCTTTGAAGAAAATCCGAATGCCATGATGGTACTCTGGAAAGACCACACTTCGATCCGTGAGGCCGAAGAAATCAACACCCTTGCGAGAACATGGGGCGGCGAAGATTATACCCGGTTTGAAGGCGGTATCTATTCCTCCGAGTGGTTCTGGGCCAAAATCCTGCACATCAACCGGGTAGATGAAGAAGTGAAAAATGCAGCGCATAGCTGGATGGAACATTGCGATTACATCACCTTCCTGTTATCAGATCATAAAGATTTAAAAACATTCAAGAGGAGCCGTTGCGCGGCCGGTCACAAAGCCATGTGGCATGAAAGCTGGGGCGGACTGCCTTCCGAAGATTTCCTCAACAGGCTTGACCCGTCTTTAGGGCAGCTCAGAGATCAATTATACGATAAAACCTATACTTCTGACGAAATAGCCGGCCATCTTAATGAAGAATGGGCGAAACGATTAGGTTTAACGACTTCTACCGTGATTGCCGTCGGAACGTTCGATGCCCATTCAGGTGCGGTAGGTGCCAAAGTGGAGGAGAACACCCTGATCCGGATCATGGGAACTTCTACCTGCGACATTATGGTCGCCCCGAACGAAATCATTGGTGACAAAACCGTAAAAGGAATCTGCGGCCAGGTAGACGGATCCGTGATCCCGGGAATGGCCGGGCTCGAAGCGGGACAATCTGCTTTCGGAGACGTACTGGCATGGTTCCGCGACATTCTGATGTGGCCGGTAAACAATATGCTGCAACATTCCGAGATCATTTCCCCGGAGCAGAAAGCACAGCTTAAAGAAGAATTTGAAAATAACCTGATTAAAAATTTAACTCTGGAAGCGGAAAAAATTCCGGCCGGTGAAGCCATTCCGGTAGCCCTGGATTGGGTGAACGGAAGAAGGACTCCGGATGCCAACCAGGAGTTGAAAGCGGCCATCAGTCACCTTTCCCTGGGAACCAAAGCCCCGCATATTTTCAAAGCGCTCGTGAATGCCATTTGCTTCGGAGCCAAAAAAATCGTAGACCGTTTTGAAGAAGAAGGAGTTCCTATTCATAAAGTAATCGGGATTGGAGGCGTTGCGAGAAAATCACCGTTTATCATGCAGACATTGGCCAATGTGCTGGATATGCCGATCATCGTTGCGGCTTCAGACCAGGCACCGGCACTGGGTGCAGCCATTTATGCTGCCGTTGCCGCAGGCATTTATCCTGATGTTCAGGAAGCCAGCCGGAAAATGGGGTCCGATTTCGAAGCGGAGTACCATCCGCAGCCGGAACAGGTGCAGGAGTATGCCCGACTGATGCAGGAATACCAGCAGCTTGCCGACTTTACGGAAAGTGCTGTTAGGGTTAAAACCTTAACAGCGCTAAATGCCCAAAAACAAACAACATGAAAAAATACAAAGAACTCCAACGGGAATGCTACGAAGCCAACATGCAGCTCGATGCATTGAAGCTTGTGGTTTATACCTTTGGCAATGTAAGTGCCGTTGACCGCAACGAAGGCGTTTTCGCCATCAAGCCCAGCGGTGTTCCGTATGCGGATCTGAAACCTGAAGATATGGTGATCCTCGATTTTGATGCGAATGTCATTGAAGGCCAACTGAGACCGTCTTCCGATACCAAGACCCATGCGTATCTTTACAAAAACTGGGAAAACATCGGTGGAATTTCCCATACCCACGCCATTTATTCTGTAGCGTGGGCCCAGGCGCAGATGGACATTCCGATTTTCGGGACGACCCATGCGGATCACCTGACGTCAGATATTCCGTGCGCGCCTCCAATGGACGACAGCCTAATCGAGGGCAATTACGAATATAACACCGGCATCCAGATCCTCGACTGTTTCAGAGAGAAAAACCTCTCACCGCAGGAAGTGGAAATGGTCCTGATCGGAAACCACGGCCCGTTTACCTGGGGGAAAAATGCAGAAAAGGCGGTGTACAACAGCAAAGTGTTGGAAACCATTGCGGAAATGGCCTATCTTACCCGTCAGATCAATCCGAATGCGCTCCGTTTAAAGGATTCTTTAATCAAAAAGCATTACGAAAGAAAGCACGGTAAAGATGCTTATTACGGACAATAATTTTGTACTCTGTACAATGTAAAAATGTATAGTGTACTTTTTACATTGTACACAAATACATTTTACAAGAAAAATCAATCAATCATCATTTATAAACTATGTTAACACCTCTCAATACGAAAGAAATCTGGTTCATTACCGGAAGCCAGCATTTATACGGCCCTGAAACACTGGCTCAGGTAGCCGAACATTCAGCAAAAATCGTGGAAGCGTTCAATGCTTCGTCACAGATTCCTGTAAAAGTGGTTTTAAAACCTACCGTTAAAACCACGGAAGAAATTTTCGAAACCCTGGTAGCCGCCAATTATACCGCCGACTGTATCGGGGTGGTGACCTGGATGCATACTTTTTCACCGGCTAAAATGTGGATCCGCGGGCTAACGGCTTTGCAGAAACCTTTGCTGCATCTTCATACCCAGTTCAACCAGGATATTCCATGGTCAACGATGGATATGGATTTCATGAACCTGAACCAGGCCGCTCACGGTGACCGTGAATTTGGGTTTATGGTGAGCCGCCTCCGCAAAAACAGAAAAGTGGTGGTGGGACACTGGGCGGAAGAAAGAGTACAGAAACAGATCGGCGACTGGAGCCGTGTGGCTGCCGGCTGGGACGACTGGCAGGGTGCCAGGTTCGCGCGTTTCGGAGATAACATGAGATACGTAGCCGTTACCGATGGAGATAAAGTGGAGGCAGAAACCAAATTCGGATTTTCCGTAAATACCTGGGGAATCGGGGATTTGGTAAGCGTGATCAACGGAGTCGGGGAAGGCGAAGTGAAAGCTTTGATGGAGGAATATGAAGCATCGTACCGGATGGCAGAATCCCTGCTTTCCGGCGGTGCCAACAGAAAATCTCTGGAAACGGCTGCAAGAATTGAATTAGGATTGAAAAAATTCCTGAAAGACGGAAACTTTAAAGGCTTCTCCGATACCTTTGAAGACCTTCACGGGATGGAACAGCTTCCGGGAATCGCCGTACAGCGGCTGATGGAAAAAGGATACGGTTTTGCCGGCGAAGGCGACTGGAAAACGGCAGCTTTGGTAAGAGCTATGAAAACAATGGGACAAGGCTTACAGGGCGGAAACGCATTCATGGAAGATTATACCTACCATCTGAATCCATCCAATCCATCCATTTTAGGTTCCCACATGCTGGAAGTGGATCCGGTATTGGCAGCCGATAAACCTTCGTGTGAAATTCACCCGTTGGGAATCGGAGGAAAGGCAGATCCGGTAAGATTGGTTTTCAATTCAAGAGGGAATACCGATTCGCTGGTTGCGGCTTTGATGGATTTCGGAAACCATTTCAGATTGCTGATCAATAAAACAAAATCCCTGGATATTACCGAAGAGCTTCCGAAACTTCCGGTAGCAAGGGTGCTCTGGAAACCGCTTCCTGATCTTTACACGGCTGCTGAAGCATGGATCCTGGCCGGAGGCGCACACCATACCTGCTACAGCGAAAACCTGACGGTGGACCAGCTGGAAGACTTTGCAGAAATGGCAAACATCGAGTCGCTGGTGATCGATGAAGACACGAAAATCCGTGATTTTAAGAACACCCTTCGCTGGAATGAAATCTATTACCGTTAATTCTTCAACAAATATCATATATTATGAAAAAAATAGGAGGCAGTTTATT